>JBJEGV010000001.1:0-29416 GCA_051875395.1 Alistipes sp.
CGAATGCGGTTGGGCAGATGAGGCCATATTTTACAGATCGGTAGAGGAGGTGCACGGGCAGAACGCCGCACTCAATGCCCGTGTACAGATTTCGCCAGACGGCATACATTGGGCAGACGAAGGTACGCGATTTGCACCCATGACCGAATGCGGATTGTACTTTGTCAAGGTACGCGAATTCGGCAATTATCTGCGTTTGGCAACCGACATCGAGGGCGACAACGCCTCGTTCCGTCTGCTCGTGCAGATTGCCTGCAAAGGCTGATGCCGGCATATACCGCAAAAGAAACGGATGGCGCGACCCAAAGGTTGCGCCATCCGTTTTAATAGTATAGCGGATTACTCCCGCTTGGCATCGATAATGCGATAGACGAGATAGATTGCGGCAAGCGAGAGCATAATGGCTGCTGCCCAAATCATTATGCGGCGCACATCCGCCTCGAACGTATCGGTAACAAGCAATCCTATAAGCAGCACGGCGATACATGCGATTGTCAGCAGGAAGCAGGTAACGGCCATAAGCGAATATGCCTTGGTAGCCTTCTTTGTGGCAACCGACGGTTCCACATCGGCATCGGGGTCAAGGACGGCCTGTATTTGGTCGTATCCCTTCGCAGAGGTGCCTTTGAGATACCCTGCCAACTCCAACGCGCCGAGCAATACGACCGGCAGGAACAGACCTATTGCCGATTCGAGTACCGTCGGACGAATGATGTCGGCTATGGTATAGCGGAGCGAGATGCCGACTATATATGTAACGAGCATCACGGCGATAACCTGTCGGCCTGTAATACGCTTGGAGAATACGCCCCAAACCGTCGGGATGCAGAGCGGTGCGATAACGAGCGTAAGTATGGTAACGACAACCTTCTCGGCACCTCCCGCATACGGAATCAACAGAGCGAGCAACAGAATAGCGACACCGAAAATCAGCGTAAACAGACGACCGACCCGTATCTGCGTCTGTTGCGAAGCCTCAGGATGACGCTTGCAGTAGATGTCGTAGGTAAAGACATTGGCATAGACATTGAGCGTACCCGAAACGCAACTGAGCGTTGCCGAAATCATTGCTGCCAGCATCACTCCGAGCATACCCTTCATCAACACCATTTTGCTCATCAGAATATATGCCTGTTCGGGATTGGCATCCGGCTCGATTGTGCGGTAAATCATTGCCGGCAGATACCAGATGATAGGCGTAAACATATACAGTGCGCCGACGAGATAGTTGCTCTTCTTGGCATCGCGCACGGTAGGCACGCTGATATAACGCTGGATGAACGGCCAATCGCCGCCCACGGTAAAGAGGTTGAGGAAGAACCACATTATCATCCAGCCCCAAGGATATTCGGCACTTGTCGGTATGAAATAGCCTTCGGGAGCCTTTGCGATAAATGCGTCGATACCGCCGACCGCGTTAATCGACAGCGGCAGCATGAATACCACGATGGTCATCAACACGCCGAACTGTATCACATCGGTCATCAACACCGCCAAAAATCCGCCCGTAATGGTATAGATAAGCGTAATCACGCCCAATATGATAACCGCCCAATGGATGGCGAGATTGCCTGTGGCAGGATCTGCCAAAACATGACCCTCCGGCAACTGAATCAGAGCCGACATAACCACGGCAATCGCATACAGAGCAACCGCCGTATGTCCGCCTCGACCGATAATGCCGATAATCGTATAGAAGTTGATTGTCGATTTGCCGAAACGGATGCCGAGGAACTCGCCCGGCGATTTGATTTTCATTTCGCGCCAACGGCCTGCGATGTATCTGCCCGCAAAAAAGCATGCGAAACCGAGCATATTGCCCACAAGTGCGGCAACGACACCCGACCGATAAGCCACACCGCCCCAAATGACGAATGTACTTGCGGAAAAGAGCGTCATATAGGTTGACATACCAGACAGCCACCATGACGAGTTGCGTCCCGCGATAAACATATCCTCGGAACTCTTTATATTGCGCGATATAATCCAACTGACGAGTATCAGTCCCAGAAAATAGAGCGCAATTACCCAATAATCGAGTGAAACCATATTGTTTTATCTGTTTTAGGTTGATTAGTAATCATTTTTACAGCATAGCACCCATCTCGCGCAAACGGGCTACGAGGCGGGTTATATCCGCATTCTGAACAGCCGTATCCGTCTTTGCGCATTGAGCCGCAGCCACACCTGCCGCCTGTCCCGTACCCATGCAACTTGCCTGCACGCGCAACGATGCGAACGCCCGACGATCGGCCGAAAGGCAACGACCCGCAACGAGCAGATTCGGATAGTCGGCTGCAATCAGCGCACGATACGGAACGTATGCCGCCTGTTTGAGGAACGTTGCCTCTTGGGTTGCACCCTTCGACGAGTGGATATCTATCGGATGTGCGCCACGCGATATGCTGTCGTCGTAATGGTAGGCATTGACATATTCGTCTGCCGTAATGGTATGGACGCCCTTTATGCGACGAGTTTCGCGCACTCCCGCCTGTGTCGATACCGCTGCAACGTAACTGTTGCGGAACTCCTCGAAATTGTCGCGCAGAATCTTTGCCATGCGGAATACATCTTCGCGCAAACGGCACTCGGCACCGGTAAAATCGCGATTGTCGCAGGCATTGGCGGCAGTGCGGGTCATATTGACCGCCACGCATCCGTCGTGCAACGTGGTACAAAACCACGGACCGCCGAAATCTGGAATATCCAATTTATCCGCCATAGCGAGCAACTTTTCGCGAATAGGCAGACAGTGGCAATTCACGCCCTGCTTGTTGTGGTGCATGGCCTCTTTGATAATCGGCGATTCGGTATCCACTCCCGCCAAAATGAAATAGGTCGATGCGGGTTGCAACGGTGCGCCATTCTGCGGCTGCATAGGCACGTTCGCCAAATGCGCCAAATCGCCATCGCCCGTACAGTCGATAAATGTTTTGCCGGAGACAGCCTCCGAGCCGTTTTTGTTTTCGATTATTACCTGTCGGATTGTGCCGTTTTCGCAAATGCAACCCGAAAGATACGAGTGCATATAGAGTTCGACGCCTGCCTCCAAAACCATGCGCTGAACGCACAATTTGTACAGTTCGGGGTCGAATGCCACATTGCCGAGAGGCTTTTCGATATATCCGCCTCCCATGCTTTCGAGCCTTTCGATAAACTCCCACGGAATACCGCCGATAACCTTTTCGTTGTTGTAGGTAAATACGCTGAGCGGAGCGACCAATCCCGTTGTAGCCATACCGCCCAAAAAGCCGTATTGCTCTATAAGCGCGGTTTTTGCACCCTCGCGGGCAGCGGCAATGGCCGCAACGAATCCCGCAGGACCTCCGCCGCAAACCACCACGTCATATTCGCCGACCACGGGCACCTCTTTTTCGATTGTCAGTTTTTGTGCTGTCATTTTCAATAATATATAGTTGATTTTTAGTCTGATTAAACGTTTTATCCTACAAATATAATCATTTATTCGAAAAGTATTATCTTTGTTTGACAAATATATCCGCATTCGCCATGAAAAAACTTACGATACTCGGCACAGGCAACGCAACCGTTACACGCTGTTACAACACCTGCTTCACCCTGCACACCGACTCCGCCACCCTTTTGGTCGATGCCGGCGGAGGCAACGGCATACTCGCCCAACTCGAAAAAGCGGGCATGACACCTGCAACACTCCGCCACATGTTCGTTACGCATGCCCATTCCGACCATATTCTCGGCACAATATGGGTTATCCGCATGGTGGTCAGCCAACCCTACGACGGACAATTCCACATCTACGGCCATGACAAAGCGTTGCATGTCATCGACTCCGTCTGCAAAATGGTTTTGTCCGCCAGACACAATGCCGCTTTTGCCGAGCGCGTGGTGATGCACGAAATCCGCGACAACGACATCATACATATCGAGGATATGGTTCTGCAATGCTTCGACATCCGCTCCACCAAAGAAAAGCAGTTCGGTTTCCGTGCCGAATTGGACGATGGCACGTCGATTGTATGTCTTGGAGACGAGCCTTACAACGTAGCCAACGAACGATATGCCGTAAATGCGGATTGGCTCATGAGCGAAGCGTTTTGCCTGTATGCCGACAGAGAGAAGTTCAAGCCCTACGAAAAGCACCACAGCACAGCCCTCGATGCCGGCAGTGTCGCAAAAAGGCTGGGTGCGAAAAATCTGATTCTCTACCACACCGAAGACCGAACGCTCGCAACCCGCAAAAAGGCATATTCCGACGAGGCAGCCACCGTTTTCGACGGAAAGATATTCGTTCCGGACGATTTGGAGACGATATGTTTATAACGGGCGCTTTGGATTTGACATTTTCGCGAGAAAATAGTATTTTTGTCGGACATTTGCGCGTATGCGCGGGAACCGGTGCATAATCACCGCGAGACAATGAAAAAGGAGAGGGAAAATATCATAGATTCGCTCGAAAAAGGCGATTACAAATACGGCTTCACGTCGGACATCGAGACCGACATGATTCGGCGCGGATTGGACGAAGAGGTAATCCGTCTGATTTCGCAAAAGAAGCAGGAGCCGGAATGGATGCTCGAATGGCGGTTGAAGGCATATCGGCATTGGCTTACGATGCGGCAACCCGAATGGGCGCATCTGGATATTCCGCCAATCGACTTTCAGGACATCATCTACTATGCCGCACCCAAACAGCGCAAAAGTCTGTCGTCAATCGACGAGATAGACCCCGAACTCAAACGCACTTTCGACAAACTCGGCATTCCGCTCGAAGAGCAGATGGCATTGTCGGGCGTAGCGGTGGATGCTGTACTCGACTCTTCGTCCGTAAAGACGACTTTCCGCAACACGTTGGCCGAAAAAGGCATCATATTCTGCCCAATTTCCGAAGCCATCCGCGAATATCCCGAATTGGTACGCAAGTATCTCGGCTCGGTGGTTTCGTATGCCGACAACTTCTATGCGGCACTCAATTCGGCAGTCTTCTCCGACGGCTCGTTCTGCTACATTCCCAAAGGCGTGCGCTGCCCGATGGAACTATCGACCTATTTCCGCATCAACGCACAAGGCACGGGACAATTCGAGCGCACCCTCATCGTTGCGGACGAAGGGGCTTATGTAAGTTATTTGGAGGGTTGCACCGCACCTCGTCGCGACGAGAACCAACTGCATGCCGCCGTAGTGGAAATCGTGGTGGAGAAAAACGGCGAGGTGAAATACTCGACCGTCCAAAATTGGTACCCCGGCGACAAAGAGGGCAAGGGCGGAATCTACAATTTCGTTACCAAACGGGGTCTGTGCCACGACAACGCCCGTCTGTCGTGGACACAGGTGGAGACAGGCTCTGCCATAACATGGAAATATCCGAGTTGCGTGCTTATGGGCGACAATTCGGTCGGAGAGTTTTATTCGGTGGCGATGACCAACCATTTCCAACAGGCGGACACGGGTACAAAGATGATACACATAGGGCGCAATACACGCAGCCGCATAGTATCGAAAGGCATCTCGGCAGGTCGCAGCCAAAACTCGTACAGAGGATTGGTCAAGGTGGCAGCCAAAGCCGATAATGCCCGCAACTATTCGCAATGCGATTCGCTGCTCATCGGCGACAAGTGCGGAGCGCACACCTTTCCGAGCATCGATTGCCGCAACAAGTCGGCCGTATTGGAACACGAGGCGACGACCTCCAAAATCTCGGAGGAGCAACTCTTCTACTGCAATCAGCGCGGATTGGGTACGGAAGAGGCAGTCGGACTGATTGTGAACGGCTATGCCCGCGAGGTATTGGCAAAACTGCCTATGGAGTTTGCCATTGAAGCGCAAAAACTGCTTTCGATAAGTTTGGAGGGCAGCATCGGTTAAATTTGAAAAAAAATGAACAACAATATGCTTTTATCGGTTAAGAATCTGCACGCTTCCGTCGGCGACAAAGAGATACTTCGCGGTATAAATCTCGAAGTAAAGGCCGGCGAGGTACATGCCATAATGGGACCGAACGGTTCGGGAAAGAGTACGCTCGCCTCGGTATTGGCAGGCAGCGACAAATTTACGGTAACTTCGGGCGAAGTGGCTTACAAAGGCGAAAATCTGCTTGCCATGCCTATCGAAGAGCGTGCCAGACGGGGTCTGTTCCTCGGCTTTCAATATCCCGTGGAAATTCCGGGTGTATCGATGGCCAACTTCATGAAACTGGCGGTAAACGAGAAACGCGCATTCGAGGGCAAAGAGCCGCTGAACGCATCGGAATTTTTACGCATGATGCGCGAAAAAAGCGCGATTGTCGAACTCGATGCGAAATTGACATCACGAGCCGTCAATGAGGGTTTCTCTGGCGGAGAAAAGAAGAAAAACGAGATATTCCAGATGGCCATGCTCGAACCGTCGCTCGCCATATTGGACGAAACCGATTCGGGTCTCGACATCGACGCTTTGCGCATAGTCGCAACGGGCGTAACGAAACTGCACAGGCCGGATAATGCCACAGTCGTCATCACGCACTATCAACGACTTCTGGACTACATCGTTCCGGATGTGGTACACGTTTTATACCAAGGCCGCATAATCTATTCGGGCGACAAGAGCCTTGCGCTGAAACTCGAAAAAGAGGGATACGACTGGCTGATTAACGAATATAAAGAGTAGCGTAAGATGGGCATCGACAAATTGATTGCCGACGGCATATTGAGACCGTTTACGGGAGGTTCGCTCTCCCGTACGGATTTGTCGCGTCCGCTCGTCATCCTCAACCCGCACAAAATCGGCATAGAGGCAGATACAGCCGAACAGGTGCGATTGGTTATCGTACACACCGAGCCGAACGAAGCGGCGATAGATTTGTCGCTTGCGACAGGTGCGCAGGTTACGCTTACGGAAATCTGTCTTGCCGGCACTTTTGCCGAAATGCGGATACGGCAGGCCGAGCAGAGCAGTTGCCGGATTGTCGCCGTGCAGTTGCACGGTGCGAATACGGCATACCGCATCGATTTGGCGGAACGCAGTGCCGAGAACGATGTTGCCGCGCTGTTTTTGGCGACAGGCTCGGAACACTGCACAATAGACATATCGACAAACCACCTCGTTTCGCAATGTACGAGCCGCGCATTGGTCAAAGGCATCGCGGCAGGTCGTGCGACAGGCGAGTTTAGGGGATTGGTGTATGTCGCACCCGATGCACAACAGACGGATGCACAACAGCAAAGCCGAAACATAGAGTTGGACGGAGGACATATTATCGCGATGCCGCAACTCGAAATATATGCCGACGATGTACGTTGTTCGCACGGCGCAACGGTGGGACAACTCGCCGACGAAGCGATATTCTACATGCGGCAACGTGGTTTGAGCGAAGCGGATGCACGCCGATTGCAGATAGAGGGTTTTGCGAACGATATAGTAAACCGGTGCGATGTTGCGGAGATTCGCGAATTTTTGGCAACCGCCATTGCCGAACAACTGCAAAAATTATAGAGAGATGGGCTTTGATGTCGAACAAATAAGAGAGGATTTTCCGATACTCGGCCGCATGGTGCATGGCAGGCCGTTGGTATATTTGGACAGCGGAGCGACGGCGCAAAAGCCGCAGTGCGTAATCGACACCGTTACGCGCCTGCACACCGAACTCAACGCCAATGTGCATCGTGGCGTTCATTTCATGTCGGACGAAACGACTGCGCTGTACGAAGAGGCCCGCGAACGGATAGCCGCATTCATCGGTGCGTCGTCGCGCGAGGAGATTGTCTTTACCTCCGGTGCAACGGCATCGCTCAATTTGGTGGCATACGCTTGGTGCGAACGATTTTTGCACGCAGGAGACAATATCCTCATAAGCGAAATCGAACACCACTCGAACATAGTGCCGTGGCAACTGGCCGCCGAACGCAAAGGCGCACACATAAGAGTATTGCCGGTTGCCGACAACGGTCGGTTGCAGACCGAACTGCTGCCCGACCTTATCGACAATCGGACGCGCGTGGTTGCCGTAACCCAAGTATCGAATACGCTCGGCACCCGTCCCGACCTGCGAACAATCATCGATGCGGCGCATGCCGCAGGGGCGATAGCGGTCATCGATGGCTGTCAGGGCATCGTGCATGGAGGTACGGATGTGGCAGCATCGGATTGCGACTTTTACGCCTTTTCGGGACACAAACTGTATGGTCCGACCGGCATAGGCGTATTGTACGGCAAGCGCGAAATATTGGAGGCAATGCCGCCGTTTATGGGTGGAGGAGAGATGGTGGACAAGGTAACGTTTGCAAAGACGACATACGCTCCGTTGCCGCTCAAATTCGAAGCGGGTACGCCGAATTTCATAGGGGTGATAGGACTCGGCGAGGCCGTGAAATATATCCAATCCCTGCCGGCGGATGCCGTTGCCGACCACGAACGCAAAGTGTACGAACATGCCGCACGCCGATTGTCGGAGATTGACGGCTTGCGCATATACGGTACAACCGACGACAAGGCACCGATTCTCGGTTTCGATGTCGCCGGTGCAGGGCATTACGACATCGGACTGATACTCGACAAATTGGGTATCGCCATTCGCACGGGACACCATTGCGCCGAGCCTGTCATGGCGCGATTCGGCATCGGCGGAATGTGTCGGGCATCGTTCGGACTGTACAATACGATAGCCGAGGCGGATGCTTTGGCCGATGGCGTGGCACGCGCCGTAAAAATGTTGAGATAAAGCAAAACCGTTATGTTTATAGTACTCGAAGGGTTGGACGGAGCCGGCAAATCGACTCAAATCAAAATGTTGCGCGACATGCTCGCACAACGCGGCATAGAGACCGAATATGTGCATTTCCCGCGTTTCGATGCACCGATTTACGGCGATTTGATAGCGCGTTTTCTGCGCGGCGAACTCGGCTCGCTCGAACAAGTCAATCCCTACATCGTAGCCCTGCTGTATGCCGGCGACCGTGCGGATATGGCCGCAAAAATTCGCGAATGGTTTGAAGCGGGCAAGGTGGTCATCGCCGACAGATATGTCTATTCCAACATCGGCTATCAATGTGCGAAATTGGCCGATGCCGGAGAACGCAAACGGTTGAAGGATTGGATTCTGCATCTGGAATACGGCTACAACCGCATACCCCGTCCGGACGTCTCGCTTTTCTTGGACGTGCCGTTTGCATTCACGGTCAAGAAACTTACCGACGTGCGCGAAGGCGACGACCGCAACTATCTGAAAGGAGGTTCGGACATTCACGAGGCTTCGCTGTCGTTGCAGGAGTGCGTGCGTCGCGTCTATCTCGAAGCGGCCGAAGAGGACGAGCAGTTGAAGGTCGTCGATTGCAGCAACGACGAGGGAAGCATGGCTTCGCCCGAACAGATTTTCAGACGCATAGAGGAGTGCATCATGCCGCTGTTCAAATAAATAGTATGGGTGCTTCATTGAGAAACAGACGCTGGTTCAGATTGGTTACGCACGTGTGCCGCATGGTATTCGCGCTCACGTTTATCGTATCCGGATTTGTCAAGGCGGTCGATCCGTGGGGCACGGCTCTGAACATAACCAACTATCTCACCATATACGGTTTCGAATCGCTGAAACCGTATGTGATGATTTTTTCGATTTGGCTCTGCGGTGCCGAACTCATGATGGGCTGCATGATGCTCTTCAAGGTACGCATACGGTTAATCTCTATTTTCGCCGTACTGTCGATGATATTCTTTACTACGCTGACATTTTTGAGTGCCACTTGGATTCCGATAGAGGATTGCGGCTGTTTCGGCGAATTTGTCAAACTCTCGCCATGGCAGACCTTTGCCAAAAATCTGGTATTGTTGCCGCTGGCCGTGTGCGTATGGTGGCGGTATCGCCCCGACCGCGTATTCTTATTCTCGAAAACGGAACTCGCACTCACAATCCTGTTCTGTGTGGCAAGTATGGGTTTGGGCATGTACAACTACTACCACCTGCCGATGTTCGATTTCCTGCCTTACAAAGTCGGCGTAAACATAGCCGATGCGATGCAGCAGGCACGCAACGCGCAGGAAAATGCCGAAGTGGTATTGGTCTATCGCAATCGTCGCAACGGCAAATTGAAGGAGTTCTCGCTCGGCGACAAGGCTTGGCACAACGAGAAAAAGTGGGAATGGGTCGAGACCCGCGTATCGGATGCGGGCGACAACAAGGTCGAGCCGATGATTTTGGAATTTTACATCAGCGACGAAAACGGCAACGACGTTACGGATTCTCTGCTTTCGACAAAGGGTAAACTGTATATGCTGTGCGTATCGCGTTTGAACGGAGTCGATGCCTCGTGCCGCCGACATCTGCGTACCCTTATCGACAGGGCCGAAGAGGAGCAGACGGATGTTTTGTGTCTCACGCCCGAAATTCTGCACGGCGAGACATGGCACTCTTTCGACGAATCCGCACCCGTGCGCTGCTATAACATAGATGCAAAGACAATGAAAACGATGCTGCGGGCGAATGTGGGACTTGTGGAACTGACCGACGGAACAATAACCGCAAAACTGAATTGCAGGGATATAAGATAATCGATGCGACCTATCGGGCAAAGCGGGCGGGCGTCGCAAATACGACCCTGCTATCGCTCCCGTGGCAAAGCAATCGGACGCGCAAGTAGGTTTATTGCAACCGTTTTGGCAATAAATATCGCCTATTAACGTTAAATTTATGGCGATTTGGCGGTTATTCCGCACTTTTTTGATACTTTTGTAAATCATAGAATAAAATTTGGACAGACGATATATGAAAAACCTGAAATTGGCGGCATGTATAATCATGGTTGCGATAGGTATTAGTTCATGCAGCAAAGACAAAGAGTCTTTCGGCATAACATTCAGGCAGACCGGCTACTATTTCAAGTGGGGAGGCGATGCGCAGAGCGACACTTTCTCTACCAAAAACGTATCGGCAATCAGCGTTGCCGCAGTAAGCGACGGTTGGACCTTCACAATCGATTTGCCTACGAGACAATACACCATAACGCCTCCGGAGGAGCCTGCCGATACCGATGAAAAGGAGTCGATGCGGACAGGTACGGCAAGTATCTCGGTAGTATCCAAAAAGGGCGAAACGGCAAAATACGTATTGACGTTCTACATCATCGGCGACCACGCCATAAATTTCAACGAAGGCGGCACGAGTTATGCCAACTGTTATGTGGCGACACAGCCTTACGCGCTCTATTCGTTCGATGCGACGAAGGTCGGCAACGGTACTCGCACAATCGCTCCTGCCGACATACAACTCGTATGGCAATCGACAAGCCTGATGATTCAGCACCTTGCCATCGACGACAACGGAACGGTCTCGTTCTTCATCGACCGAGCCAAAGACAGCGACGGCAAATATATCGTTGAGAACGGCGAGGAGGTCGTACCGGAGGGCAATGCGGTAATTGCCGCACTCGATGCAGACGAGAATGTTATTTGGAGTTGGCATATCTGGGTTGTTCGCGAGAGCAAAAATCCGATAACCAACGCCCGCATCTATGCCAACGGCAAAACCTTCATGGATAAAAATCTCGGTGCATTCGCCAACAGCAACGGCGCGACCGACGACACCGACGAAATACTCGCCTCGTACGGTCTATACTACCAATGGGGACGCAAAGACCCGTTCACCAGACCGCGATATTATAATTGTGCGGGCGGAACGGCAGAAATCATATACGGTGCATCGTCGAGTGCGACCTACATAACTTTCGAGGAGTCGGACGAAACGACAGGCACCATCGAGTATGTAACGGCGCATCCGACAGTATTCATCATCAATGCCGCATCGGTGGCAGAGGAGGGCGACGGCATAGGCGATTGGCTCAAAACGGCCGACGGCTCATTGTGGAGCGACTCCGTAAAGAGCGATTACGACCCGTGTCCGTACGGTTGGCGCGTACCTGCCAAGAGCGATTTCGACATATTGACACTGTCGGCAGCCGAGGACGGCAAGGATTTGGACACGGCACGCAAACAGTTCGGTTGGAGTTTGAGCGACGGTGTGGCGGAATACTTCTATACGGGAGCCGGATTGCGCACTTACTACAACGGAGTCATCAACAACATGAATTACAAGGATGGTGTATATCCATCGACCCCGGAGCCTTGGGAGGGATACTATTGGACATCGGGTCAGAGTGCCGACGGCTTGCAGTCGCTCTGCATGTATTTCGACCTGACGACGACGCGTACCATAAACAAATTCAACGTCCAATATCCTGCAAAGCGTGCCAATGCCATGCAGATTCGTTGCGTAAAGATAGATTAGCAAAACCATGCCGCGTGGCGTGTCGAATTGCAAAATTCGACCGACCATTTCAAGGTGTGCAAGAATCGGTAAAATGCAAGACTTTTAGAAAGAGGGCGACAGGAGTTTACTCGACGTAAATGACTGCGCCCTCCTTTCGATAATAACGCGGCAGTTTGTCTGTTATGACACACCGCCTTTTTTCAGACCGACCATGAAATCTGCTACGGAGTTATTTGCGGAACTCGACAATCGGCTCGACGCCTTCGGAACAGACCGACCGTCGCGTATGGCCATAGAGGAGGCCATGCGGGATAATGCTTGGTTTACCCGCGAGGATATTGCGACGGCAATAGATGCGATACGCCGATGTATGTTGCAGCGGGACGCAATCGAAAGGTGGTTGAATGCCTACCCTGCTCTTGTCGCATCGCATCCGCCGAAAAAGATAGGTATCGTCATGGCGGGCAATTTGCCGTTGGTGGGCTTTTTCGATTTGATGTGCGTCGTAGCGAGCGGCAACGAGGCATATATAAAGACATCGTCCAAAGATGCTCCGCTGATGGAGTTGATTGTGCGTTATCTGACCGATGCCGACCCGACGCTGCATATAGGCAGATTGGAGGACGATACGCCGATAGATGCCGTAATCGCCACGGGAGGAGAGAGTGCCAAACTGCATTTCGAATCGAAGTATGCCGACACGCCGCATATCATTCGAGGCTCGCGACATTCGGTTGCGGTACTCTCGGGCAACGAAACCGAAATGGAACTCGCCGGACTTGCCGACGACATGTTTCTGTATGCGGGACTCGGATGTCGCAACATCTCGCTCGTATTCGTTCCGCGCGGATATAGTCTGCATCTGCCGCCCCGTAAAATGTGCAACGGTTATCGCAACAACTATCTGCAAACACGCGCACTGCTGACCATGGCAGGCGCGGCATTCGACGACAACGGCACAGCCTTGTTCGTTCGCTCTTCCAAACCCGATTTTCCGAACAGATTGAGCCGCATCAACATCGCGGAGTATGACGACATCGCCACCGTAAAGGCGTGGTTGGAGGACAACGACGACCGCCTGCAATGCGTGGCCTCGTCGATTGAACGGTTGCACCCGCGCTCGGTCGCGCTCGGTCGCACGCAATATCCGACGCTGACCGATTATGCCGACAATGCGGACACAATGGCATTTTTGCAGACCGTCGTCGGTTATTGACGGGACAGGCGATGCCGTATTCGTAAAAATTGCTATCTTTGCATAGACCATTAAAACAACCGATAAAATGAAAAAATTCATCTTTATTCTTTTGGCAGTCGTTGCCGCAGGTTCGATGCAGGCACAACCGCCTCACGGAGCAATGCCTCCTCACGGAATGATGCAGCAACAGGGGCAGGACAATCCGAGCGACCGCAGCATCGCCAAACGTTTCGAGCATCTGAAAGAGGCCCTTCAAATGGACGACAAGCAGTTGGAGAAGTTTGCGCCCGTATATCAGGCTTATCAGCGGGAGATTCGCGGCATACGCAAAGATTTGAAAGCCTTGATGGATTCGTACAAAGACGAGGAGATTGACCACAAAACAGCCTATCGTCTTGTCATGGCGCAACTAAATGCCGATGCCGATGTCATCCGCTGCAAAAAGGAGTATATGCGCGTATTCAAGGATTATCTTACGCCGGAGCAGATGTCGAAAATCTTTTTGGTGGAGAACAAGAAACCGCAACCACGCCATTAGAACGGATAACCGACCCCGAAGTTTAGCGACGTATTGCGCCACTTGAAGTTGTGAATCCATCGCGAACCTTCGGGGTTGTTCGGATTGTGGAGTTGGATACCCCAATCCAATCGCAAAATGGCAAACTTTATATCCACCCGCAAGCCGATTCCCGTATTGAATCCGAGTTGCTTGTAGAAATTCTTGAAGTGGAATACCGATTCGTCGCTGTATTCCACACCATCGCGACCCATAAACCACACATTGCCCGCATCGAGGAAGGTGGCTCCGTGCAGAATACCCCAGATAGGGAAGCGCAGTTCCAGATTGGCCTCCAATTTCATATCGCCCAACTGTGTCGGATATACGACATTCGTCGGCAGAGGCGACGAACCCGGACCGAGCGTTCGCGGTGCCCAACCACGCATACTGTTGCTGCCGCCCGAATAGAACAATTTATCGAAAGGCATAGCCTGCGAATTGCCGTATGCCGCACCGAATCCCGCATATATACGACCCGCCAAAGCAGTCTTTTCGCCCAGCGTTATTTTGTGGCTGACACTCAAATCGGCACGAAAATATTGCGAATAGCGGATGCCGAGAATCCGATAGTAGTCCTCTCCCGACGCAGGCTTCGAGAACAGATGCTCCAACCCGTCAATCAGATTGCCGGCAAACTCCATGTTCAACCGCACCGTCGTCTGGTTGCGGGTGGTGTTCGCCCGCTGATTGTTGTAGATGTACGAGCCGGATATGGCAAAAATCAGTTGCGACTCGTAACTGTGTTTCAGATATTCGTTCTGCAACGAATTGAAATAGTCGTTATCGATATATCCGACATTCACCCAGTTGATGCTTATAGGGCGGATGACAAATGATGAATGCCGCATATTGCGCCACGAATACGACCACACGAGGCTCGACAAATCGCGCCTGTAATACGGACGGTTTTGGTAGTTGTAGGCTATTTCGAATTGGGTACGGGGAGCCGTAATGCGGTTGAGTGCCGAAGTGCGGAACAGCAAAAAGCGCGGGAACGACAAACTTGCCGACAAACCGAACTCCATGGCGTTGCGACGCGACGATTTCGGAGCCTTCATATATTCGTACCCGACCGTGCCGACCAACTCCAACATCTCCGCACCGCGGAATATGTTGCGATTCTGATAACCGACCGAGGCCTTGACACCGTAGAAACTCGATGTGGTCGAGCCCTCCAACTCCGCTTTGACACTCTGTTTGAGTGCCGGCGTGCAAAGGATGTTGCAATCGACATATCCCTCCCGTGTATAGTTTACCTGCGTAGTATCGGCCTGTGCCTTTACGCCGACGTATGTTATGTAGTGCCGTGCGACAGCCGAATCGGGCAGTTCGGTAAAGGTGATACGCGCACTCTTGAAATACCCCATCTGCATAAGATTGGTATATGTCCGCAGCACCTGCGAATAGTCATAGATGAAGTTGGGGTACATCGGAATTGCAGGGCGCAGAACTCTCGCCCGCAAATTAGGTCGCCGACCTTCGTACATCACATTCAGACCCCGATAGTCGAGCGTGTCGAAACGGTCGTAGTAGCCTTGCTGCATTTTGGCATCGGTGGCGTTGTAATCCGGCACGATGTTGATATTCCGCAACCGATAGACCACATTGTTGTCATATACCGCATCGCCGCGATTGTTGTAGCCTGTCAGATTCTGCTTGATAACGACCTTCAAACCGACTTTGTTCGCCTTTTTCAGCGTATCGGCGATATACTCGATGTTGTTTACCGAAAAGCCGTAATAACCTCTGTCCTTCAAGTATCGGGCAATCCTTTCCCGCTCTTTGTCGAGAACGGTAATGTCGAAAACATCGTTCTTGTGCAACAGCGAATTGACCGTATCGGGAGCAAGAATCGGTTCGAGAAAACGGTCGCGATAGAGGTATGTAACGGCATCGATGCGGTAAGCCTTGTTCTGTTTCAGCGAATAGGTAACGCGTGCGCGACGACGACGGCTCGTGGTATCGACCGCAAAGGAGACCTGCGATGCGAAATAGCCCCGCGAGTCGAGATATATTTTCAGATTATCGGCCGATTTTTCGGTTGCCGACATATCGAACAAAACGGGTTCTTCGCCGATTTTTCGCTTGAACCGATTCCACCAATTATCTTTTTGAGGATTGGCAAGGTTGTACACCCACACATAAAAATTGGTACCGAGAAAGTGCTTGTTCGGTTTTTGGCGAACATATTTCGACACCTCCGAAGCGGCGATGCGCTCGTTGCGATGCACGCTTTTGTCGTCCTCGATTTTGACCTTCTGCAACAGGTACGCATCCTTCGGCAATTTGCGCGTAACGCTGCACGACGAGCCTGCCAAACCCGTCGCAAAAAGCGTAACAGCAATTATCGCCAATCGTCGCACCGTCATAGTCTTTCCTTCAATCCCTCCAAAAATTCGTTATACGCCGCCTGCTCCGCACGATACACCCTATCGACCACAAAGCGCAACCCCTCGGCATCCAACGACATCCGACCTCTGTATTCGTATGTCGCATTGCCGACAAGCGTTGTCGTAAGCCCCTCTTCGTGCGAACAGAGACAACGCACCATGCCTCCCCGATTCAACACCTCAATCGGACGGTCGAAATCGCACTCGCCCGCAAGCGCCATAGCCGTTGCGCTCGAAGTCATCGCCGTACCGCACGATGCGGTTATGCCTGCACCGCGCTCGTAGGTGGCAACGAAAATCTCGTTGCGTCGGCGCACCTCGACAAGACTGACATTCACTCCGTGCGGGAAAATTTGCGGTAACTGCACGACTTTCTCGCCCAATCGACCGAGCAAATCGTAATCGATGCGTCCGACCTGCGCCACGATATGCGGATTGCCGACATTTATCGCCGTAAAGAGCAAATTTCCGTCCAACTCCGCGATAGGTCGTGCAACGAACTCCTCGTCGGAAGAGAACATGGCAAAATCATCGCTCTGCAATCCGACGGGAATACGCACGCCGAATGTAGGCACACCCTTTGCCAACTCTTCCTGCCGCTCTATCGCATATTCCCGACCGCCCGAGGTAAGCACAAACCGCTTTCTGCCGCAATACTTTCGGGCCGAACGCGCTATACAACGGATACCGTTGCCGCACATCTCGGCCTCCGACCCGTCGGGATTGAACATCCTCATTCCGTAAGCGTGTCCTGCGTTGCGCACCAACACAAGCAATCCGTCTGCACCTATGCCGTTTTGATGGTCGCAGGCGGCACGCGCAAGCAGCGGAAGGGATATTTCCGACAAATCCTGTCGTACCGCATCCGCCATGACAAATTCGTTGCCCGAGCCGTGGCATTTTATAAAATCAATCTCCATACAAAACAGCATATAATCGTTCAAAATTACAAATAATCGGATAATATTCCATAATTTTACGTGCGAAAATCGAACAAACGCGAAAATATGGTCGAAAAATTCATAATGGCGGGCGATACTGCCCTGCATATCTGCGATTCCGAACAGGGCGAACAAACAGTGGTCTTACTGCACGGTTATCTCGAAAACATGCTCGTATGGGACGATTTCGTACCGCTCCTCTACAAAAAAGTTCGTGTCGTAACGCTCGATTTACCGGGACACGGCATCTCGGAGGTCAAGGGCGAAGTACACACAATGGATTATCTCGCCGATACCGTTGCGGCAGGATTGGAGGCTCTCGGCATCGCCCATGCCTTCGTTGTCGGCCACTCCATGGGCGGATATGTCGCCCTCGCACTGTGCGAACGGCATCCGCAGATGACGGACGGCATCGTGTTGCTCAGTTCGACCCCCAATGCCGACAGCGACGAGAAGCGTGCAAACCGCGTACGGGAAATAGCAATCGTCCGCTCCGGCAAAAAGGAGTTGTTGGCGCACACTGCGCCCGAAGCGGGTTTTGCCGCCGACAACCGCCGACGGCTTCAATCGTATATCGACGACCTCGCCGAGACAGTCCACATGACCGAAGATGCCGGCATCATCGCTCTGCTCGGCGGCATGATGGCTCGCAAAGACCAAAACGACATGTTGCGCACATGCGGCAAACCGCAACTCTTCATACTCGGCTGCAAAGACGGCTACATCTCCAACGAAACGGCCGACAAAATGGCAACCGACCATCCGCAGGCAGAGGTTGTCCGACTTGCCGATTCGGGACACATGGGCTTTAGCGAGGAGCCGGCAAAGTGCGCCGAAGCGATACTCGGATTCGTGGACAAGCACTCCTCGTAGCATCGGCATCCGCAACAAATACCGACGACGCAGGCATCAGAACGGCCTGCGTCGATTTTTTGATAAAATATGATAAATATTTTTTAAGAAACGATATAACCATATCGCTTTTTTCTTATCTTTGTATGCAGGAAACGAAACCTTATAATTAAAATATTTACTAATCTTAAAAACCCGTTTCTTAAAAAACAGACACACACCCATCAATTATTGCCCGTACTTCGGGCATCACATCAAAACAAACCTAAACACAAAACTTAAAAAATTCTTTATGAAACCAAATTTACTGCTAAACACCAAATGCAAAACTCTTGCCGTTGCTGCCGCAATGTTGGCATTTATCGCCGCACCTGCATTGGCAACTGAAAACGAGAGCGTTGCACAACCCAACATGGGGGGGGGATTTTCCGCAGCCCAAGTTGGTAACAATGTCGTCGTAAAGGGTGTCGTAAAAGACTCCGCAGGACAACCGCTCGTAGGCGTATCCGTTTATATCGACGGCACATCGAACGGTACAATTACCGAAGCCGATGGTTCCTATTCCATTACTGCGCCTGCCGATGGCACAATCGTATTCTCCTACATCGGCTACACAGACCAAAAACAATCAATCGACAATCGCACAGCAATCGATATAACCATGGTCGAAGAGGCACAAGCCATCAACGACGTCGTGGTTGTAGGTTACGGTACGCTGAAAAAGACCCAGTTGGTGGGTGCAGTCGAGACTTTGGACGGCGATGCAATCGAAAGTCGTTCCAATGCCAACGTAACCCGTTCGTTGCAAGGTATGATACCGGGCTTGAACATCATTCAGGTCGATGGTAAACCGACTCACCAAGGTCAAATCTACATCCGTGGCGGTCAGACTTCGTACGACACCCGTTCCAAGGCAAGTTCGGCAACAGGTGCTCACCGTTCCATCGGACAAGGCGGTAGCGCACTCGTACTCATCGACGGCGTGGAGGGCGACCTTACGACCGTCAATCCTGACGACATCGAGAGCGTATCCGTGCTGAAAGATGCCGCTTCGGCTGCCGTTTACGGTGCCCGCGGTGCATTCGGCGTTATCCTCGTTACGACCAAGAACGCCCGCAAGGACAAGATTTCGGTTACCTACAACGGTGCCGTTTCCATCCACAGCCGTACCGTAAAGGCGGAAGACGAGGTCGTTACCGATGGTTTGACATGGTTGGACAACTTCGTGGAGTTCTTCACGAACGATACGAGAACTCCTACCTCGTCGGGTAAAGCACCGTCGAACATCAACAACCGTGCGAACACCTATTCGACCGATTATCACAACGAGTTCCGCAAACGTGCCACAGAAAAGGAGTACGAAAATTACAAGAATCCTTACGGTACATTCCCGGGCAAAGACAACTATGCTTATTACGGTAGCACCAACTGGTACAAACTCTTCTACAAGAACACAAGTTTCGGCCATACCCACAATTTGAGCATCAGCGGAGCCAACGATCGTGCATCGTTCGTAATCTCGGGTAAATATTTCAACCAAGACGGTATATATAAGGTAGGCAACGAGAAATTCGACTCGTACAACCTGCGTGCAAAGGGAGATGTAGCGATTACCAAATGGTTGAAGATTGCCAACAACACCACTCTCTTCAAGAACAAATATCATCAGCCTATGGTTGTCGGTGGCACATACCCTATCGGCCGTCAGATTGAAATGCGCGGTCAGCCGGTATATACTCCGTACAACGAGGACGGCACAAGCACATTCTATGGCGCTGCCCTCTGCTACGATTTGTTCAAAAACGATTTGGCTTATCAGGAGGATAACAAACTGAACATCGTCAACACCACCACGCTTACCATCGAGCCTATCAAGGATGTTCTGAAATTCACTGCCGACTTCTCATACAAAGGCATTCGCACGCAGCGCAATCGCGTGAGCCCTATCGCAAGCGGTTACACATCCCCTACGGGTGTCGAGTCGTACAACTCCACCTCCTACAAAGAGGATTACCGCTACAACACCGACTACGTCGCTTCGAACATCGTCGGCACATGGACTCCGAAACTCGGCGAAAACCACAACCTGAACGTCGTTTTGGGTTGGAACATCGAGAAGACCAACTATCGCCGTCTCTACATCAAGCGTTTGGGTCTGCTCTACGACAACATGCCTAACTTCGAGTGGATGAGCAGCGATGAATACACCATTCAGGACGACGGTTACGACAAGAAGATGGTCGGCGTATTCGGCCGTATCAACTACACGTTGCTCAACCGTTATATCTTCGAGTTCGCATGCCGCTACGACGGTTCGTCGCTCTTCCCGACCAACAAGCAGTGGGGATTCTTCCCTTCGGGTTCGATTGGTTGGCGTCTGTCGGAGGAGCCTTGGATGCAATGGTCCAAGAGTTGGCTCGACAACTTCAAGATTCGCGCCAATGTCGGCTCGCTCGGCAATGCTTCCATCGACCCTTATTCGTTCCTCGAACTTATGAGCGCAAGCAAGTCGGGTATGCTCATCAACGGACAGAAGTTCTACTACACCAACGCCGCATCCATGATTCCTAACAATCTGACTTGGGAGACCGTTACCACCTACGACCTCGGTGTCGATTTCGACCTCTTCCGCAGTCGTCTGTCGGGTTCGTTCGACTACTATTGGCGTTTCACGAACGATTTGCTCGTAACAGGTCCGGATTATCCGCAGATTCTCGGCGACGAGTCGCCTAAGGGCAACTACGGTTCGTTGAAGACCCGCGGTTGGGAGGCTACCCTCGCATGGCGCGATTCGTTCAAGGCCGGTGGCAAAGACTTCAATTACAGCGTCCGTGTAAGCGTATGGGACAGCCGTACATGGGTTAAGGATTTCTACAATGCCAACGGCGACATCTACAACTATTACAAAGGCAAGGAACTCGGCGAAATCTGGGGTTTCCGCACCAAAGGTTACTTCCTCGACAATGAAGAGGCTGCCGCTTGGGTGCAGGATACGTTCCACAAGAACGGTTCCAACTTCAAGGCATTCGCGGGCGACCTTCGCTTCCTCGACCTCAACGACGACCAGAAAATCGGTTACGGCAAGGCCACTTTGGACGACTATGGCGATTTGGAGCGTATCGGTAACGCAACTCCGCGCTACAACTACGGTATCAACCTCGCAGCATCGTGGAACGGCATCGGTTTGAGCGTATTCATTCAGGGTGTCGGCAAACGCGACTGGTATCCGAGCACCGATTCGGGTCTGTTCTGGGGTATGTACAACCGTCCTTACGGCGAGTTGCCTAAACTCCATGTTTCGGATGGTGTCCGCATGGATTACTCCACCGAGAATTGGAAAGTTACCAACCCGGGTGCTTACTTCACCCGTCAAGTCGGCTATTCGGCAAACCGTAACGTCGGTCCTCTGACCTATGAGAACGACTACTATTTGCAGGATGCTTCGTATGTCCGCATCAAGAACATCACGATTGATTACACGTTCCCTCAGAAACTGACCCGCAAGGCTCACATCGAGCGTCTGCGCATCTACCTCTCGATGGAGAACCTGTTCACTCACTCGCCTATGTTCAAGCACACCAAGTTGTTCGACCCTGAGGTCATCGACTACGGCGATACCGACTTCCGTGGCGACAACTACGCGACCGGTCTGTCTGGAAATGGTCAGGGTTACAGTTACCCGATGCTTAAAACATTCACTTTCGGTCTGAATATAACATTCTAAAACGGAGGAAACAATTATGAAAAACACAATGAAATATATAAAAGCCGTATTGGTCGCAACGGTAGCCTTCTCCGGCGTATCGTGCGAGAAGTTCCTCTCCGCCGATCCTATCGACAA
Source organism: Alistipes sp. (assembly GCA_051875395.1). Classification (GTDB taxonomy): domain Bacteria; phylum Bacteroidota; class Bacteroidia; order Bacteroidales; family Rikenellaceae; genus Alistipes. Next base: position 21,993 of record JBJEGV010000001.1, read on the forward strand.
AGTCGAAGCGAGCAAATTCTTCAAATCGGAGAACGAACTTATCCTCTACACCAACGGCATGATACACAACTATACTCCCGATGCCATTGAGGTAGGTCTCGACGGCGACCGCTATTGCGATTTCGTCTGCACCAAGACCTCCGAGGACTACAACCGTCCGGGCGTTTGGGGTTCCAACAAACAAGGCGGTTGGGATATTTCGAGTTGGCGTGGCATCCGTCGTGCAAACATCCTGCTCGACAAACTGCCTAACAGCCGCAACAACATCAAAGGCGAGGTTTACAACCACTACGAGGGTGTAGGTCGTTTTTGGAGAGCATATCTCTATTATGCGAAAATGCGCACCTTCGGCGATGTGCCTTGGACCGACCATGCGCTCTCGATAGCCGAGACAGAGATTCTCAACGCTCCGCGTACCGATCGCGAGGAGTTGTTCCACCATCTGCTCGAAGATTTGAACTTCGCATGCTCCAACATGTTGTACAAAGGCTACGAGCATGTCATCAACAAATACGTCGCTCTTGCTCTCAAAGCCCGTATGTGTCTTTACGAGGGTACTTACCGCAAGTATCACGCCGTAAATCCTTCGACCAACGAGCCTTGGAAGGGCAACTACGAGTCGGCAGAGGATTTGTTGAACGAGTGTGCTTCGGCTTGCGAAGCGTTGATGGACGGTACGTTCTCGCTGACCAAAGGTTCGCCTTGGGATACAGCCAACGGTTGCTTCGCCAAGATTTGGCGTAACACCGATCTGCTGTCGAGCAAGGAGGCCATCTGGGTACGCGAATACGACTACAACCTTGCAGTTACGCACGAACTCACATGGCGTGTAAACTCGGGTACTTACGACCAGCAGCCTGCTCCGACCAAGACGTACGTCAATATGTTCCTCAACCTCGACGGCACCCCTATCACCCACGAGGGTAAAGTGTCGCTCAACGAAGAGTTCAAGAACCGCGACTATCGTCTGGTCAATACGGTCAATCACGGAGAGGTTGTCAATGACGACGGCCACACCGTTCCTGGTTGGACTTATACCGCAACCAACGGCACCGTTGCTCCGAAGGGTGCATATATGAGTTCCTACACCTACACGGGCTACAACTTCATCAAGTGGAGCATCGAGCGCGAGGAGAACTTCTCCAAAGGTCGTGCCGACAACGACATTCCTATCTTCCGTTATGCAGAGGTGCTGTTGAACTATGCCGAAGCAAAGGCCGAACTCGGTCAAATGTCGTCGGATATTTGGGCTGCAACCATCGGCGAACTGCGTACACGTGCAGGTATCGAAGAGACGGCTGCCAAGACACTGCCTGCGACAGCCGATCCATGGCTTGTCAACTACTACAAACTCAACGACGCTGTCAAACTCGAAATCCGTCGCGAACGTGTTTGCGAAATGGCTTTGGAGCATCTGCGTTTGGATGACATCTATCGTTGGCACTGCGGCGATTTGGTAGTTAATCGCGACACCGACAACACATCTTGGCGCGGTATCTGGGTAACACCGGAAGAGGCCGTAAACGGTTTGATGTTCAACGGAAGCACATACACCTTCCCGACCGACGGCACCAAGCCTAAGACCGGTATGGGCTTCCCTGTATCCAACAAGACAGCCGACACCAACTATGCTTTCTCGGAGGGTACGCACGGCTTCATCCTCTACAACTACAAGTTGGAGTGGAACGACCGCATGTATGTTCACCCGATTCCGGATTCGGCAAATACGCTGAACCCAGACCTCGGACAGAACTACGGTTGGTAGAATCCTGCCAAACTGTAACAGCCAAAGGCGCAATCCCGACGGGTTGCGCCTTTGTTGTTTATAAGGCACGATGCAGGCAGACGATGCAGCGCAACGGCAGGAGATGCTCGGATGCCAACAGCGGATAACGGCAGGAAAAAGGCAGAAAAAAGCGGAAAACGATGCGGTATTATAGCGGCTCTGCGTGTAAGGGTGGCGGAAGATACACAAACAAAAATCGGAAAGTCGTTACCAACTTTCCGATTTCAGTGACTCCGACAGGATTCAAACCTGTAACCGCTTGATCCGTAGTCAAGTACTCTATTCAGTTGAGCTACGGAGCCGAATTGCGAATGCAAATATAGGGCAAAGTTTCGATATGGCAAAATAATTCCGTAAAAAAATAATACTTTTCTTTGTCCTCGGTCGCGGCCTCGCTGGTCCCGCTACCGTCTTGCCGCCCTACTTGATTTCCCGCTCGGGATTCTCGCGCAAAAACGCCTCCCACGACTGCGTACCGCGTTTGCGGGCGCGTTTATCGCCGCCCAATCCTTTGACCCTCTCTGCTCCGAGAGCCTTTTCAATCGGGCTGGTCGATATGAAATAGTGGCACAACGCCACGGCCATACCGTCGGTCGCATCCAACTTTTTCGGCGGAGTATCGATTTTCAACGTCCGCATGACGATTCCCGCCACCTGCTCCTTCGATGCCGCACCCGAGCCCGTTATCGCCTGTTTAACGCGGGTCGGAGCATACTCGAACACGCTTTTGTTACGGCTCAGGGCTGCGGCCATGGCCACGCCCTGAGCACGTCCCAATTTCAGCATACTTTGCACATTCTCGCCGAAAAAAGGCGATTCCAACGCCACTTCGCTCGGCTCGTAATCTGCAACGAGTTGGCAGACTCTGTCGAAAATATAGCGCAATTTGGCATAGGGATCGACTATTTTATGCAGGTCGAGTGCGCCCAACACGACGGCACTCAACTCGCGCCCGTCAATCTCCAACACCCCGTAACCCATATAATTCGTACCGGGGTCGATGCCCAAAATGCGGTATATCGCCATACCCTGCTGCGCACGGCTATTTGAACAACTCCGCGAATTTCTCCGCAACAGCCTCGCCGCGCAGATTCTTGGCTACGATGGTACCGGTTGCGCAGTCGATAAGGACATTCGACGGAATGGCCTGTATCGAGTAGTCTGTTGCCGCCTGATTGTCGAACGACGAAAGCAGGCTGACATTTATCCAAGCCATCTCGTGCTTTTTGATTGTCTCGGTCCAATTTTCGGCCTTACGGTCGAACGATACGCCGTAAATTTCCAAACCCTGCGAGTGGTATTGTTTGTATGCAGCCACGAGTTCAGGCACCTCGCCCATGCACGGACCGCACCACGAAGCCCAGAAATCGACCAACACATATTTGTTCGCCGGATTCTCGACCACCGATTTCAACGACACCGTTTCGCCTGCGGCATTCGGTTGTTCGATGTCGATATAAGGCTTGCCGATGTCGGTTTTAATACGCTGCTCGGCCTGTGTGCGCAGTTTGGTTGCGATGCGCGACGATTGAAGTGCCGGCGACAACTTGTCCAATTCCGCAAGCAACTCCTCTCCGCTCATGTCGTAAGCCAACTCCGAAGCGAGCAGATATACACCCAACAAATTGTCGTGATTGGCCTCGTATGTCTCCTTCATCAACTTGTCGTACTCCTCGCCAATCTGTGCGCGACGAACCTCGTCGGCCTCGCGGTATTCGGCAATCAAAGCCTTGGCTGTCTTCCGCCATGCCGCATTGGCATCGTTGGCCGGCGTACCGGCGACGCTCTTGTGCTCTTCGCCCTCGACATCGGCAACGGTTATCACACCCGGTTCCAGAATCAGAGTCGCTAACACATTCTTCTCGCCGTCGGCTTCAGTGGCGAGATAGTGGAAATCGACTGCCTCGACATTGCCCTCCAAACGGAACTTGCCGTTCTCCACAACCGTCGAATCGACAACATTCGCCTCGTGGTCGAGCAGATAGAGCGTACCCTCGATGTTGCCGACCGTACCGTCGATGATGTAATGTTTTTTGTTCGTGCAACCTACCGCTGCAAGCAATACGGCTGCAAACAGAATAATGCGTTTCATAATTTTCTCCTTTTATTTGTTGTTCAACTTTTTCTCCAATTCATCCACCCGTCGGCTCAACTCCGGTAATACCTTGAACACCGCAAACGACCGATAGTAACTCTTTCCCGTCAATGCAGGCGAGCCGAAGCGCACCTCTCCCGACGGTATATCGCGGTCGATACCGCTCTGCGAACCGATTTTGACATAGTCGCCCACGGTAATATGGTCGGCGATGCCGACTTGACCCGCAAGGAAACAGTTGCGACCGACGCGCGAAGTTCCCGCAATACCCATCTGTGCCGACGAAACCGTATTTTCGCCAATCTGCACATTGTGGCCTATCTGGATAAGGTTGTCGAGTTTCACGCCGCGACGTATAATCGTCGAATCAGTCTTTGCGCGGTCGATGCAGGTATTTGCGCCTATCTCCACGTCGTCCTCGATAATCACATTGCCCAACTGCGGGATTTTGTCGAAACCGCCCTCGGCATTCGGCGCAAATCCGAAGCCGTCCGCTCCGATAACCGCTCCCGCATGCACGATGCAACGCTTGCCGATATGGCAGCCTTCGTATATCTTCACTCCCGCATAAAGTTTCGTGCCTTCGCCGATACTCACACCGTCGCCGACATAACATTGCGGATATATCTTGGCACCATCGCCGATTTTTGCGCCTGCCTCGATAACCGCGAAATCGCCGATATAGCAATCCTTGCCTATCTGCGCCTTCTCCGAAACGGATGCACGCGGACTGATGCCGCTCTTTTGAGGCTTCATGGCATTGTACATCTCCAACAATTTCAACACGCAACGCCCCACATCATCGACCTTTACGAGGGTCGCTTTTATCTGGCCCGCAGGTACGAACTCCTTGCCTACAAGCACTATCGAACACCCTGTCGTATAGATGAATTGTTCGTATTTGGGGTTTGCAAGATAGGTCAGCGAACCCGCTTTGCCCTCCTCTATCGACGATACGGTATGCACCGTTGCGTTCTTATCGCCGACGACCTCTCCACCGAGCAATCCGGCAATCATTTCCGCAGTAAATTCCATATTTTGCTTATTTTGTTTTGTTTATGTATTTTGCAATATCTATGCCGCTCGGCACGAACTCGGCCACCGATTGTCCGAACGCAATCAGTTCCCGCACGATGCTCGACGATATATAGGCATATTCGTCGGGAGTAACGAGCATAACCGTCGTAATCTCGGGAAACAGCCGACGATTCGTCGCCTCGATACTTCGTTCGTAGTTGAAATCGGTAGTGTTGCGTATGCCGCGCACCATCGCTATCGCGCCCACTTCGCGGGCGAATTCGCCTGTCAGATTGTTATAACAAGCCACCCTGACGCGCGGATTGCCGGCATACAAATCGGCAATCATGCGACATCTGCTCTCGACATCGAGCAGCGCGTGCTTGGCGGCATTAGCGCCGACAGCCACCACAACCTCGTCGAAGAGTTCGAGAGCCTGAGCCACCAACGCCTCGTGTCCTCTCGTAAAAGGGTCGAACGACCCTGGGAAAAGTGCCACTCTTTTCATTTCGCACCAAATTATCGGATAAAGATACGCATAAAAATCGAAAAGGCAATTTTTAGAGGGATGATTTCTTTCTTTTGCGCTCCAACAACACATATTCCGTATAGACGATACCCGTATGCGGATTGGTCGAATATATCTCCTGCCGTATCGCTTTGGTGCCGTATTTTATGAACAGAAAACGACGAGGCACACGATGCACCACCTGCACGAGCGTATCCACGCAATCGACCGTACAATGCACGCTGTCGCCCGCAATCACTCCGCTCACCGAGACCCATTTGTCGCTCCATACGAATCGGCGCAACGTATCCGCCACACGCAACGTATCGTGTATCACCACCGTATCGTGCAGCACCGCAACGCTCTCCACACGGGTAGCGGCCACGCTTTTGGCGGCACTCTCCAACCGCCGTATGCGGATTCCGAGCGAGCGAATCCGCTCGGGGCTCACCTGTGTCTTATAAATCTCTGATATTCAGTTGTAATTTTCAATCCTTCAAATTATCTCCACCGATTTCGCAGCGTGATACTTTCCGCATTTTGCGCACCACTCTTTGGCCTTTGTATAGTGCAAAGGTAATATTATTTTTTGAGTAATGCACTGCTACTATTCTAAAAATGTGTTTATGGCATCAGTATTTTCGGTTAGCTGTTTTCGTGAGTTTTTAAAGCATGTAGAAATATAATTTACTTATTTTGATTGCAAATATCGTAATTTTACTACGAAACATGTGATTATAATTTGCATGTTCATATTTTATTCGTAACTTTGCACTATTAATTATAGAAATTACGATTATGATAGCAGAGTTCAGTATTGAGAATTTTTTCTCCATTAAATCGGTCCAAAAGATCAGCTTTGAACCTTCATCAGACACTTTTATGTCTGATGAGTATTCGTATGAAGTTAAGGATGGGGTAAGATTGCTGAAAGTGGGCATCATCTATGGCGCCAATGCTTCCGGCAAGACAAATATATTGAATGCCATCGAGTTTTTCAAGATGTTGGTCCTAAGAATGCCTAAAGACCGAAACGAAAAAACCGGGGTGGTTCCTTTCATGCTGGATGACACTTCAAGGAATGAAATGACGAAGATGTCAATGGTGTTCTATATCAATCAATCGAAATATATTCTTAGTTTTGAATTGGATGCAAAGCATATTCATTCCGAAACATTGATTGTTTATGACTCTAAACGTCCTACCAAACTATATAGCCGCAGTTATGATGCGGCAACAGATTCCACGACCATTGACTTTGGTGTAAATCTGAAACTGACGAAGAAAAGCCAAGATGTGATTTCCGGAAACACCATCAATAATTGCAGTGTACTTGCCGCATTTGGTAAAAGCAACGTGGAACGCACCAAGCTGAATGATGTGTACGATTACTTTGCCAAACAGATAAAAGATGTATTGTCTCCCGGTATGTTGCTTTCGGGATATATAAAATCCCGTTTGGATAAAGACGAAAAGGGAGATTTGAAGAAATTCATTCTAAACTTCCTGAAAGCCTCCGACTTCAATATAGAAGATGTCATCCTGCACGAAGAGGAAGAGCTGATTACCCCTGAATTGGAACAACTGATTCAGAACGCCCCTATTGGTAAAGAGGCAAAGGCAGAAATGCTTAGAAAGGGTAAAATTACAAATACAGAACTGACCTTCAAGCATAAGGCAGGTGATAAAGTGTATGATTTGTCGGAGGAATACGAGTCCAATGGTACCATGAGGTTCTTGGGAATGGCGGTGATACTGAATTACCTGTTGAAGACCAATCGGTTTGTGTCTATCGATGAAGTGGAAACCAGTATTCACTATGAGCTATTGGCTTATTTCCTGAAAGTCTTTTTAGCGAACAGTGACGGAACATCCCAAATGCTCTTGACCACACACGACATCAATCTTCTCAATGAAGATTTCATTCGCCGTGATACGATATGGTTCACCGATAAAGATGAACTCGGAGAAACCAAACTATTGCGTCTTTCTTCTTTGGGACTGCATAAGAATCTTTC
>JBJEGV010000002.1:0-96672 GCA_051875395.1 Alistipes sp.
TCGACCATTTCCGATATGTCATTCCGCAAGGCGGACCGATGACCGGCATAGGCAACAATTTTCAGGTAGCCTCGCTTTCCAACTGTTTTGTCATAGGCCACAAGCGGCCTGCCGACTCTTACGGCGGCATTTTCCGCATCGACGAGGAGCAGGTACAACTGATGAAACGGCGCGGTGGCGTGGGACACGATTTGTCGCATATCCGTCCGAGCGGCAGCCCCGTTCTCAACTCCGCACTTACATCGACCGGCATCGTGCCGTTCATGGAGCGTTACTCCAATTCGACGCGCGAGGTGGCTCAGGACGGACGACGCGGCGCGTTGATGCTCTCGCTCTCCATCAAACATCCAGACGCCGAAAAATTCATCGATGCCAAATTGGACACCAACAAAATAACGGGTGCCAACGTATCCATAAAAGTCGATGACGAATTCATGCGTGCCGCACAAGCAGGCAAGCCTTACAGACAGCAGTTCCCGATAAATTCGGACAATCCGAAATATGTACAGGATATAGATGCCAAAAAGTTGTGGGACAAAATCATCCACAACGCATGGAAATCGGCGGAACCCGGGGTGTTGTTCTGGGATACGATTATCCGCGAAAGCATACCCGACTGCTATGCCGACGAAGGCTTCGTAACGGTGTCCACCAACCCTTGCGGCGAAATTCCGCTGTGTCCGTATGACAGTTGCAGATTACTGGCAATCAATCTGTTCAGTTATGTCGAGAACCCGTTTACCAAGCAGGCATATTTCAATTTCGACAAGTTTGCCGACCATGTTCACAAGGCCATGCACCTTATGGACGACATCATCGACCTCGAACTCGAAAAGGTCGATTTGATAATCGAAAAGATAGAGTCCGACCCCGAAGATGCCGATGTGCGACAGGTAGAACTGAATCTGTGGCGCAAAATCAAGGATATGGCCCTCAAAGGTCGTCGTACCGGTCTCGGCATCACGGCAGAAGGCGACATGCTCGCGGCTCTCGGGTTGCGTTATGGCTCGGACGAGGCTTTGGAATTTGCGGTCAAGGTACATAAGACTTTGGCTGTGGAGGCGTATCGCGAATCGGTCAATATGGCTCGCGAACGCGGCGCGTTCAAAGTATTCGATGCCGCCAAGGAGAAGAACAATCCGATGATTCAACGCATCAAGGAGGCCGACCCTGCCCTCTACGAACAGATGCTGCAATACGGTCGTCGCAATATCGCCATGCTGACGATTGCGCCTACGGGTACCACCTCGCTCATGTCGCAGACCACGTCGGGCATCGAGCCTGTTTTCCGTCCCGTCTATCGCCGTCGTCGCAAGATAAACCCTTCGGACAAAGATGTGAAGGTGTCGTTTGTGGATGACGAAGGACAGGCTTGGGAGGAGTTCAACGTATATCACCACAAGTTCGTCGAGTGGCTGCGCATCAACGGATACGACACGTCGCGGCTGCAAACCATCTCCGATGCCGAACTCGCAAAATGGGTGGAGGCCTCGCCATACCACAACGCTACTGCCAACGACATCGATTGGGTTGCCAAAGTCAAGATGCAGGGTGCGATACAGAAGTGGGTGGATCACTCCATCTCCGTTACCGTCAATCTGCCTAACGACGTAACCGAAGAGTTGGTTGCAGAGGTATATCGCACGGCTTGGGAGTGCGGCTGCAAAGGCGTTACGGTATATCGCGACGGTTGCCGTACGGGCGTTCTCGTCGATAAGAACAACAAGTCCAAAGCCAAATCGGATTGCGCTGCCGACCACGGCAAACGACCTAAATCGATTCCCGCAGATATCGTCCGTTTCAAAAACGGCTCCGAAAATTGGATTGCATTCGTCGGCTTGCGCGATGGTCGTCCTTATGAAATCTTCACGGGAAAGATTGAGGAGGATGCCATGTATATTCCGTCGAAAATCGTCCACGGCAACATCATCAAAGTTCGCGAGGAGGACGGCTCCAAGCGGTACGATTTCCAATACAACGACCGCTACGGCTACACCAACACAATCGGCGGCATATCGCGTCTGTTCGACGAAAGTTTCTGGAATTATGCCAAACTAATCTCGGGCGTACTGCGCTACGATATGCCTATCGAAAAGGTCGTATCGCTTATCGACGGTCTGCATTTGGACAGCGAGAATATCAACACTTGGAAAAACGGCGTACAACGTGCGCTCAAACAGTATATCAAAGACGGCACTAAATCGAAAGGCAAATGTCCTCAATGCGGACAGGAGACCATGGCATACCAAAACGGTTGCCTGACCTGCATGTCCTGCGGATACTCCAAGTGCGGATAACGGAATCGGCTTGTAAAAGCCTCTACATTTTTTCGCAATCGACCAAACGGCGCAGAATTCTGCGCCGTTTTATCTTTTATCGCCGAAAAAGCGCAAAAAATTTTACGATTTTTTTCTGTGCGGATATTGTCTGCACATAAGCCTCGCTCGGTCAGATGCAGCGCATATCATCAAGTGCGGGTATATTGCGCCTGTAAATACACAACAAGCATTATATCAATGACTTATATTGTTGTACAAACCAAAAACAAACTATACCTTTGGCCGTGCGGAACGCGATTTCGCACCGAAACAACGAACTAAAAACTTAACCGTGTTAAGGCAATATTATGAAAAGATTTATTTTGTTTTTGGCATCCGTCGCAACTGCCGCAATGACGGCAGGCGACGCAAGTGCGGCCGATTATTTCATCAACCGGCAACCGCACTACAAAGGTTTTGTCTCCAATGGCTTTGGAGATAATTGGGAAATTCAGGCCGGAGTCGGCACCACCTTTAATATAGGTACCGGCAGCGGCAGTTCGCATGCAGTAATGGCTGGCGGTTACATAGGCGCGGGCAAATGGATACACCCGATAGTCGGCATAAGGTTGGCGGGCGAATACGGCAAATTCGCTCAAATCAACCGCAAGGGACGCAATGCCGATTGGTCTTACTTGTTCTTTCATCCGGATATGATGGTGGACATGACCCAGTGGATTGACGGCTACAAACCCGACCGTCTGTGGAACTCCATAGTATTTTTGGGCGGAGGTGTCGGCATCGGAATACCGCACAATTCCGGAAAACACACCACACAGTTTATCGCTACTGCCGGTTGGCAAAACCGATTTCGTGCATGTAAAACGGTAAGTATCGATGTAACTCTCGAGTATATGCTTGCCAATGCCGGATTCCGTCCCGAACCCTGCACAAAACACAATCGGTTCCACGGTCTCAACGCCGCAATCGGTGTTACATACCGTTTCAACAATCGCTCGTTCGAACGTACGGGAATGAACGAAGCGGATGCCAAAGCGGCGTTGGAAAGGGTCAAATGCCTGTCAAAAAATGCGGCAGAGGCAGAGACCGAAGCCCGCAATGCCCGCAACGAGGCAAATCGGCAGATGGCGATAGCAAACCGTGCAGATGCAGACGTCAAACGGCTCGAAAGCGAAAATGCCGCTCTGAAAGAGGAGTTGCAGCGAAGCAAATCGGCATTAAAATCCGACAAAAACGATGCGAAAGAGGCGGAGATTCTGCTGTACGCATGCGGATACTCGACGCTGACCGCCGAACACAAAATGCAGTTGGATAAAATTGCGGCAGAAATAAACGATTCTCCTGACAGGATATTCAAGGTAGAGGGCTTTGCCGACAGCAAAACCGGCACACCGTCGGTCAACGAACGTTTGGCAGAAAAACGCGCCCGCATAGTTGCAGACTATCTTATCGAAAAAGGCGTCGATGCCAATCGGCTCGAAGTGGGATGTTGCGGCACTGCGCCATGTGCCATAGGTTGTCCCGAACACAACAGAGTTGTGGTCATATACTGATTCTTAACGTTTTTCGTAAACAGCGACAGGATTTTAAGCCATATCATCCTGTCGCCGTTGCGTTTTTCGTCTCGTATAAAATCAAAAAATGTTTGGTATAAATATTGTATTTGAAAAATATTGTATATCTTTGCTTTGTTATTTATGCTCAATACATAAGACATACAACAAAATACAATAACCAACAAGCCCAATTATGAAAAAGAGTTTTATTTTCGTTCTTACCGCAGCACTCTTGATTGTCGGTAGTGCAATGGCGGCAGACAACAACGGGAAGCAAAAGACTTCCCACGTCAAAGGCTTTATCTCCAACAGTTTCTGGGACAACTGGGAGATTCAGGCCGGTGTCGGTCCTACTTTCAACATGGGTAACGGCAGCGGTATCTCCAATTCGGTACTTGCCGGAGCATACATAGGTGTAGGCAAATGGTTCCACCCCGTATTCGGTGTACGACTTGTAGGAGAAGGCGGCAAATTTACCCACACCACCCACACCGGTTATGAGTGCAATTGGTCTTACATCCTCTTCCACCCCGACTTTATGATGGATTTGACCAATTGGATTGGCGGCTACAAAGACAACCGCATCTGGAATTCGATTCTCTTCCTCGGTGCAGGTGTCGGTGGCAGCGCATTGGACCACAAAGAATATCGTACCGTACAATTTGTCGGCGACCTCGGTTGGCAAAACCGTTTCAACGTATGCAAGGCCGTCAGCATCGACCTGACATTGGAATATCTGTTGGCCGATTCGGAGTATCGTCCTATGACCTCCATTAAAGACAACCGCTTCCACGGTCTTAACGTATATGTAGGTGCAACCTACCGTTTCAACAAGCGCACGTTCGAGCGTTCGGGAGCAACCGAAGAGGAGGCAAAGGCGATGCTTGCCAACTTGAAGAAGTCGCAAGACGAGGCTAAGGCTGCCAAATCGAAGGCCAACAAATTGAAGGCTTTGGCCGACGAACAGGCAAAGGCTTTGGCAGCAGCCGAGCAACTTGCAGCCGAGCAGGCTGAGGCTTTGAAGAATGCCAAGAAGGAGAGACCTCAGGCAGAATCTGCCAAGGAGGCGGTAGATACCGACAATTACGACGAGATGTTATTCTATGCTTACGGCCACTCGGTTCTTTCGAGTACCAACAAAAAGCGTCTCGACCTTATCGCCGAGCATATCAAGGCTTCCGATAAGAAGGTATTCCGCGTAGATGGTTTCGCCGACAAGCAGACCGGCACGCCGAAGGCAAATGCCCGTTTGGCAGGCAAACGCGCACGCATCGCTGCCGATTACCTCGTAAGCAAGGGTGTCGATCGCAGCCGTCTCGATGTTCGCAACTGCGGCACGACAGATTGTCCGTTCGGAAAACCTGCACACAACCGTATCGTGGTGATTTACTAATCATCGCTTGCGACAAACAAAACGGCAGACTTTTCGGTCTGCCGTTTTTCATTGCCGCATCACCGCGACGCCGCCTATCCATTAACTATTTCCAAGAACAAAGTGTGTAAGAATTAGTCGAATGCAAGGCATTGAGAAAGAGGGCGGCAGGAGTTTACTCAACGTAAATGACTGCGCCCTCTTTTCGATAATAACGCGGCAGTCGGCGATTATGACACACCGCAGTTTACGGCATTGCGCCGATTAGATTATACCCTGCTCCAACATTGCATGTGCCACCTTCATAAATCCGGCGATGTTGGCACCCTTTACATAGTTGATATAGCCATCGGGTTGCGTGCCATACTTGACGCATGCCTCGTGAATGCTCTGCATGATATAGTGCAGTTTGGCATCGACCTCTTCCGCCGACCACGAGATATGCATCGCGTTCTGCGTCATCTCCAAGCCCGAAGTCGCCACGCCGCCAGCATTGACAGCCTTACCCGGTGCAAAGAGGATACCTGCATTTTGGAATGCGGCGATAGCCTCCGGAGTACAGCCCATGTTCGACACTTCGGCAGCGCACCATGTTCCGTTGGCAAGCAACTCTTTGGCATCGTCGCCCGTCAATTCGTTCTGGAATGCGCAAGGCAATGCGATGTCGCACTTGATGCTCCAAGCCTTCTTGTCCGGAGTGAATGTGGCATCCTTGAACCTCTCGGCAAACGGAGATACGATGTTGCGATTCGAAGCACGCAACTCCAACATATAGTCGATTTTCTCTTTGGTCATGCCGTTAGGATTGTAAATCACGCCGTCGGGGCCCGAAATGGCGATAACCTTCGCACCGAGTTCGGTAGCCTTCGTTGCAGCACCCCAAGCCACGTTGCCGAAGCCCGAGATTGCCACCGTTGCGCCCTTTATGTCGCGACCCGCCTTGTGCAGCATGTGCTGCACGAAATAGAGCGCACCGAAACCGGTAGCCTCGGGCCGAATCAGCGAACCGCCCCAAGTCATACCCTTGCCCGTAAGCACACCAGTATTATACTCGCGGGCAAGTTTCTTGTACATTCCGTAGAGGAAACCAATCTCACGGCCGCCCACACCGACATCGCCCGCAGGTACGTCGGTATCCGGACCTATATTCTTCCACAATTCGAGCATAAACGCCTGGCAGAACCGCATAATCTCGGCATCCGACTTGCCGACAGGGTCGAAATCGGAACCGCCCTTCGCACCGCCCATAGGCAACGTGGTAAGAGCGTTTTTGAAAGTCTGCTCGAATCCGAGGAATTTAAGCATCGACGGATTGACCGCTTTATGGAATCGCAAACCGCCTTTGTACGGACCTATCGCGCTGTTGAACTGTACGCGATAGCCCAGATTGGTCTGAATCGTGCCGCGGTCATCCACCCACGTTACGCGGAAAGTGATGATACGGTCAGGCTCAACCATGCGCTCCACGATTTTGGCCTGTTCGAATTCGGGATGTTGGTTGTACACCTCCTCGACCGACTCCAACACTTCGCGCACCGCTTGCAGATATTCGCTCTCGCCCGGGTGTTTGCGCTCCAAATCGGCCATCAAATTGTTTACATTCATAGTTATAATGTTTTAAGGTTATTGATTTGTTTTTCTATTGCAAATATAGGAATAATTATTATGAATCGTAATCAATTCGGGGATTTTTTATAACAATTCGTTGCCCGTTTACAAAATACGCCTATAAACTCACACCTCGACCAATCCGTTTTTGACCGCATAGACCACGAGGCTTGCCGTATTTTTGCATCCCGTCTTTTCTAAGATGTTCGCACGATGGGCATCGACCGTCCGTTTCGAGATGAAAAGCGAGTCGGCAATCTCCTGATTTGACAACCCGCGGCAGATTCCGAGCAGTACATCCGACTCCCGCTCCGACAGTGCATCGGGATTCTCCGCGCCGCTGTGCATCGACCCCGATATCGATTCCAACAAAGCATGGCAAAGATAATTCTCGCCTGCCATAACGGTTTCCAAAGCATCGAAGACCTCGTCGATATCGGAATCTTTGAGCAGAAAGCCCTTTGCACCCGCCTCCATCATTCGCGAATAGTATTTTTCGTCGCCGAACATCGACAGGCATATCACCTTCAAGTCCGGTTTCTGCCGCAACGCCTCGACAGTCGCCGCATCGCCGTTCATGACGGGCATCGATATATCCATAAAGACCGCATCGGCATCTATCGACGGCAGAGCCTTGACAAAGTCGGCTCCGTCCGAAAACTCTCCGACCACGCAACAACCGTTGCGACCGTCGATAAGACCTTTCAGACCGTTGCGGAACAACGCATGGTCATCGACCAGCACGATTCGTTTTCTTGTTTCGTCCATCTCCACTCTCCTGTTTCCGCACCGTTTCACTGCCGCATGCATTGATGGCGACAGTCGCACTCATTCCCTCACCCTTGCGGCTCGAAATATCGAACGTACCGCTGAGCGAATTTACGCGCGAGGCTATATTCGACAACCCCATGCCGCAATCGAGTACGGCCTTCGGATTGAATCCGCGACCATTGTCGGTATAGTACAATTTCAGTTCCGTCCCGTTCAGCGAAAGCGATACATTTATGGCCGAGCAACCGGAATGTTTGAGCGAATTGTTTATCAATTCGCAAATTATGCGGTACATAATCACCTCCACGTCTTTGTCGAAACGCTCCGCATGCAGATTGGTGGCAAAATGTATCTTCGTGCCGTTCAGAGCCACGCTGCGCGATATAAAGCCCTTGACCCCCTGTGCAAGTCCGAAATCCATCAGCACCTGCGGCGACATATTGTTGGAAATCTCGCGCACCGAGCGTATCGCCTCGTCGATGACATACGCCGTATTATCCATGATGCCCTGCTGTTCGGCAGGCAGATTCTTGCGCGATAGTGCCGAAAGCGACATCTTTGCCGACGAGAGCAACGGACCCAATCCGTCATGCAACTCCTTGGCGAAAGTGGAGCGCGATTTCTCCTCGGCACGCAACACGGCGGTAAGAATGCGTTTGTTGAAGAGTTGCCGCTGTCTGTCCAATCTGTCGATATGGTTGATTAGGCGGCTCGCAAACAGCACGGCTGCCGAGATACACAGCGACACCAATACATCGACAGCCACAAAACCCTTGGGTATGGTGGTCAACAGGTCGAACATCGTTAATTGACACACCCGCTCTATGGACAAGGCCACAAAGCCGACGATACAGAAAATCCAGATGACGTTGTATTTGGTACGCCGTATCAATCGGATGGCAAATACGGTTGCCACCAACTGAATAAGCAGTTCGACTATCAAAACGACCCTTAATCCGACAACGCTCTCCATATTCGGGATGATTGGTTACAATATCTTTTTCAGCGCATCCATCTGCGCGTATGCAGTCATGTCCGTCTGTACGGGAACAACCGACACATAGCCGTTATTCAAAGCCCACTCGTCGCTATCCTGCGCTTGCGGCTCCTTGTTCTCGAACGCACCCGTCAGCCAAAAATACTCCCGACCGCGCGGGTCTTCGTGGCGAAAGAAATCCTCGCGCCAATAGCCCCGCGTCTGCCGGCACACCCTTACACCCTTAATCTCCTCCTTCGGAATTGCAGGCACATTCACATTCAGGCACAACGGCATCGGCACACTCTGCTCCAAAACCTTCCCGACAATTTTCGCGCCATACTCCACCGCCGCTTCGAAATCGGCATCCTCGGAGTGGTCGAGCACCGACAACCCGACAGCGGGAATATCATAGAACGAAGCCTCGATGGCCGCGCCCATGGTACCCGAATAGAGGACGTTTACCGCCGAATTGGAGCCGTGATTTATACCCGAAACAGCCAAATCGGGTTTACGCTCGCCGAACATATAGTCGAACGCCATCTTTACGCAATCCACGGGCGTACCCGAGAGGGCATAGACCGTAACGTTCTCCTCGTCGCGTACCTTGCGCAGATATAGCGGGTTGTAAATGGTGATGGCCTGACTCATGCCGCTCTGCATACACTCGGGGGCAACGGCTACCACCCTGCCGAAACGACGAGCCACCTCTATCGCCGCAGCAAAGCCTTTCGACGCAAAACCGTCGTCGTTCGTTACAAATATCAATCTATCGCTTTCCATACATGACAAAGATAGTAAGAACTGCGAGAATATCCAACAACCTGCCGCACGATTTCTCGACAATCTGCTTACCCCGCATAAACAAAAAAAACCGACAAAGAAAGTGTCGGCTTTTTGATTTTAGACTATTCGACTACAAATCATCTCCGTTTGCCTGATTCATTGTATTGTCGTAAAATATACCTATACTATACGAACCCAAATTGTTAAAAATTTTATACCAAACCATACCTTGTACCGATTTATCTTTTGGCACAAATGATGCATCATATTGCTTTTTGTGGACAGTCATTTCGTATGATATATCTTCGCTATCCGATAATGTTGTGCCATCGCGAAGTTCATATTTCCCATTATTAAGGAATTGATAATATAAATTATTAAACCTTATTTTGATTTGAGCAACGTCAGTTGTATTCATATCCATAATCCCAATTCTATAAACTTTATTGTTGTTGGTTGCAACTATCATAATAACTTGGCGACCATTGAATTCTCCGAGCAAACAATCATGGGACGAATCATATTCATAACCTTTGGCTTTGAGTTGTTCAATCATATCAGCCTTGCTGCCATCTACCGGTATGCCCAAAAACTTTATGGGAGTCTGTGCAAAGACACAAACACTAAATACTGCGAAAATAGTGGATAATACAATCTTTTTCATAATAGTTATATATGTTCTTGTCGTGTCCCTGCGACGGTTAATAGTCTGTGGTTATACATACAAAAACGTGGGACTAAACTTTTATCATTACATATCGAGGTTCTGGAATACCTTGTGGCAATAATATCAAGTGAAGCCCACGCTGAAAACGCGAGCATCAACTTCACTTCTTTTGCCACAATTTGAAATTTTCCAGATTTCGATATGCAAAGATGCAAAGCTAACGCTTTTATATGTCTGTGTCGGTGCTTTTATTGCAATCCGACTCGATGAACTGAATCTTAATTACAAACCAATGCTCTGTTATATTCTCATAGGCAACCTTGTTTATGGGTTAAGTCGTTACAAATATACTAATTTTTCGATAAATGCCCCAGCATATATTTTCGATATATGGCATAGCTATAAGATAATGCCACTTTTCGGTGGCAAAACTATGTGTAGGCACAAAAAAATCCCGCCTTAAGACGGGATTTGCAAGTGGTCAATGCGATACCATGCCTACTTCGCGTAACTTACGCTGCGGGTCTCGCGGATAACGGTAATTTTGACTTGACCGGGGTAGGTCATTTCGTCCTGTATCTTCTTGGCGATTTCGTGCGACAGATTCTCGCTCTCGGCATCGGACAACTTGTCCGCACCGACGATGACGCGCAATTCGCGACCTGCCTGAATAGCGTAGGTCTTAACCACGCCGTCATACGACAGGGCGATATCCTCCATCTCCTTCAATCGCTTGATATACGATTCGATAACCTCGCGGCGGGCACCCGGACGGGCACCCGAGATAGCATCGCACACCTGAATAATCGGCGCAATGAGCGAGGTCATCTCCACCTCGTCGTGGTGCGCACCTATGGCGTTGCATATCTCTGCCTTTTCCTTGTATTTCTCGGCAAGTTTCATACCGATAATTGCGTGCGGCAGTTCCGGCTCGTCATCGGGTACCTTGCCTATATCGTGCAACAGACCCGCACGGCGTGCCGCTTTCGGATTCAGACCCAATTCGGCTGCCATGATACCTGCCAGATTGGCCGTTTCGCGAGCGTGCTGCAACAGATTCTGACCATACGACGAACGATATTTCATCTTACCGATGAGACGTATCAGTTCGGGATGCAGGCCGTGAATACCGAGGTCGATGGTCGTGCGTTTGCCGACCTCGACAATCTCCTCCTCAATCTGTTTCTTGACTTTGGCAACCACCTCCTCGATGCGTGCGGGATGAATACGGCCGTCCGTAACGAGTTGATGCAGTGCCAAACGGGCAATCTCGCGGCGCACGGGGTCGAATCCGCTGAGGATAATAGCCTCCGGCGTATCGTCCACGATGATTTCTATGCCTGTGGCTGCTTCGAGTGCGCGGATATTGCGACCCTCGCGACCGATGATGCGACCCTTGACCTCGTCGGAATCGATGTTGAACACCGTTACCGAATTTTCTATCGCCGTTTCGGTTGCCACGCGCTGAATCGATGCCACTATGATACGTTTGGCCTCTTTCGTCGCCGTGAGTTTCGCCTCCTCGACAGTCTCGTTGATGTAGGCGGCAGCCTCGCTCTTGGCCTCGGCCTTCATGTTCTCGATAAGGCTGTTTTTGGCCTCCTCCGAACTCATGCCCGAGATTTGTTCGAGCCGTGCATTCTGCTCGCTCATCAGTTGAGCCAGCTCCTCTTTTTTGTGTTCGAGAGCCTGCATCTGGCTCTCCATCTTCTCTTTCAGTCGGTCGTTGTCGGCAATTTTGCGCTCCATCTCCCGCTGTTGGTTTTGAAGTTGCGACTCAATCTGCTTGGCACGCTGTTCGCTTTGATTCAAACGCTGATTGCGCTCATTGACCTGCTTGTCGTACTCGCTTTTGAGTTGTATGAACTTCTCTTTGGCTTGAAGAATCTTCTCTTTCTTAATCATTTCGCCCTCGTTCTCGGCCTCTTTCAGAATCGCAGCCGAACGTGCCTTTACGGCATAGAACGTTACGAAACCCGATATGGCCGATACCACAACGGCGATGCTTACGATAATCAATATATTCATAATCTTTTCTTAAAAACTGTTGTTGGTATGTTTGTAATTCGTTAATTTATATTTTCGTTGTTGTGCCGTTCTGTCGCGCATACAAAAAAACCGCATCGATTCCTTCTCTTGTTTGACGAATCTGCCGATAAGTCATGTGTGGGGCTTACATATCATCGCAACCCTCCATCGGTACTCGCGTACTCACCCTTGCGGGCTACAAGGCCCGGTTTTGACGCATCGAGTCTACCCCAATGTAATAATTGTTCAGTTTCGCAAAGCTTAGGAATCTATGCGGGTATTTTCCTTCTGTATGTTAAAAGAACGCCGAGTATCGCCTTTGTCGGCGAAAACTCTCATTTTTTCAGTTTGTCGTGCAACTTTCACACGAAACAATTTTCATCTCTCCGTCCTTTCTCGCTTTCTCAATCTCTTCTCTCTACCTCGTTCCTTCTTCGTTTTTTCTTCTCCGTCTCCTGCTCCGTCTCTCTGCTCTCTTCCTGCTCCTTTTTCTGCCCCCTGCCGGCACTCTCTACCGCACCTCCGATTCGGTTGCTCGACCGATTATCGGTTGAGATGCTGCTCGACCTCGCGAGCGAGTTCCGCCAACTGTTTCAGATTCTCGTCGCCTATTTCGCGACTTTGAGCCAGACGGATATTCGAAATGGCGAGTTGCAACGCGACTATGGCAAGGTAGTCCTGTGCGCCATATCCGTCCAAATGCGCCTGTTCGTATTTGGCGGACATGCGGTTGATTTCGCGCTCGGCAAGGCGATATACCTCCTCCTTGCTCGGATCTATCTTCATCGGATAGGTCTTACCTGCTATTCTCAACTTTATTTCCAATACTCGTTCGTCGCCCATCTCTCCGTGTCTCTATTATATCTCATTTGAAATCAATGCAATGCACTTGTCAACCTCCCGCAATAAACGGTTTACCTGCGCTCTTGCAGCCGATTTGTCGCCACTGCCTTTTTCGAGAGCATTGCCCAATCGCAAACGGGCAATCTCCTCCTTATTGGACTTTGCCAACTCCTGCAAGGAACGGATTTTCTGTGCCTGCTCCTCGTTTGTCTTGCGAGCGGCATGCAGTTGCTCGATGGCAGCGGCATGTTGTTGCATAAGTTTGCGAACATCCGCCGAGAGAGCATCTATAATCTCCTTGTTGGTCATAAAGCAGTTTTGTCGATACAATACAGCACTCAAAGGTACGCATATTTTTCGGGATATAAAAGCATAAGCGCAAAAATTTTTAAGCGGTCGCCATGCAGTGCCGTTACAGATATGCACCGAAGGCTTTGCACCTATTACAAACAGAGCGGCAACATCGGTTGCCGCCCTGTTTTTCGATAAAAGTCCGATTAAAAATCGCAGCCGACCACCTCAGACGAACAGCCGCTGTAATAAATCGCGGTTTTATACGCTTCGAGCGAGGCATGAGGCACATAGATTACCGCATCCGACGCAATGCCGTTAAACACCGAAAGACCAAAATCTGGCGGAGTGGCAGGCTTGCAATAGATGCTCGACAGACCGGAGCAGCCCAAAAAGGCATATATTGACTGTCTTGATGTCGGCCGGAATATCGATGCCTGCCAATCCCGTACATTCGGAAAAAGCGCGTGCACCAATCGATTCGACACTGTCGGCAATTCCGACACACCGCCAACGGGATTGTCCCGTGTATGGTTACATATATTTTTCTACTGCCGAACTGATGCGGTCGAACACCTCGTCGATGGTGCCGTAACTCTGCACGTTCTCGTACTTGCCCTGCGCAAGGTAATGGTCGGCGACAATCGCCGTTTGCGACTTATATACCTCTATGCGGTTGCGGATAACCTCCTCCGAAGCATCGTCGGCACGCCCCGAATCCTTGCCGCGCAACAGAATGCGCTTTACGAGTTCCTCCTCGGGTACATCCATATATATCATAACGGCAACGCTCTCGCCCATGGATGCGAGCAGAGTGTCGAACGCCTCGGCCTGTGCCGTGGTACGGGGAAAACCATCGAAAATAATGCCTTGTCCCTCCTTGTGTTTGAGCAGATAGTGGCGTATCATCTCGATAACCACCTCGTCGGGAGCAAGTTCGCCACGACCGATATGCTCTGCCATGCGTTCCCCGAGCGGAGTATGCTCGGCAATCTCCCTGCGGATTATCTCGCCCGTGGAGACGTGGGCCAAGCCGTATTTCTGCTCCAACAGTGCCGATTGCGTACCTTTGCCGCAACCAGGGGCACCAAAAAGTACAATGTTCAACATACTTTTATCGTCTGTTATTTAATTAACAGTGCAAAGATACCCATTATTTCGGCAATCGCAACGATTTATTAAAAATGTTTAATATAAATTTATCTCCCGTGATGCTTGTTTTTTTGATACATACATATTATATTTGCCAATAAATCAAACCAAAAGGGAGGATATATCATGAAAATCGAATCTGTACACCTTGTCAATCGCATTTTGGCTGCGATATTGGTACTGCTAGGATTTTCTTCGTGCGGAAAAGACAACGACAACCTCGGCGACATACCTGTCGAATACGGAACACCATCTGTAAATTATCAGATAAAGGGAACCGTAACGGACAAAAGCGGTACGCCGATAAAAGACATAAAAGTAGTCGTCAATTACATTCCGCAAACAACAGCAGAGGATAGAACGGTATATACAGACGCCAATGGTCAATTCTCAACTTGGTACTGGTGTGCCTATTCTTCTAAATGGGACAAGCCGACCATAACATTCGAAGATACGGACGGCGAGGATAACGGCGGTTTGTTCAAAACGGCAACACTCGACGCAAACGACATGGCACAGACCGAATTACCGATACCGGAGGATAATCATTGGTGCGTCGGCAATTACGAACTTACCGCCGATGTCAAACTCGAAAAAGAGGAGTAATACATGTCCTGCGACAAACTCTCTTTACGTCGCCGCATTGCCCTCGAAATAGCACGCAAACTCGAAAACGACAGAGTTCGCGACCATCGGTTGCGCCAACTCTTTTGGGAGTGTACGCTGCGGTGCAATCTGCATTGCCGGCACTGCGGCAGCGACTGCAAAAAGTCGTCGGGCTTCGTCGATATGCCGAAAGCCGACTTTATGCGCGTACTCGACAATGTTGCGGCACACACCGACCCTCACCGCGTATTCGTAATTCTCACGGGCGGCGAGCCTCTCATGCGCGACGATTTGGAGGAGTGCGGTCGCGCAATCTACGACAAGGGATTCCCTTGGGGTATGGTAACCAACGGTCTCTATTTGACGCCGAAGCGGTTTCGTGCGCTTCGCGAAGCCGGTCTGCATTCGGCGACAGTCAGTCTGGACGGATTGGAGACCGAACACAACATCATGCGCGGCAATACCAAAAGTTTCGCCCGTGCCATCGACGCGATACGCACCATGGCAGCCGAGCCCGATTTCCGATTCGATGTCGTAACCTGCGCCAACCGCAACAATCTTTCGCAACTCGACACTTTGAAGGAGATGCTTATCGGCATCGGAGTCAGGGAGTGGCGCATATTCACCGTATTTCCCGTCGGACGTGCGGCGCAACACGACGATTTGCAACTTACGGGCGAGGAGTTCCGCAGTTTGATGGAGTTCATCAAGCGCACCCGCAAAGAGGGTCGCATCGCGGTCGGTTACGGTTGCGAGGGTTTTCTCGGCAATTACGAAGGCGATGTACGCGACCATTTCTACAAGTGCAGTGCCGGCGTATCGGTTGCGTCGGTGCTTATCGACGGCTCGATTTCCGCATGCCCGAGCATTCGCGCCGACTATCGGCAGGGCAACATATACAGCGACGATTTTTGGGAGGTGTGGAACAACGGATTCGCACCCTATCGCAACCGCGAATGGATGCGCAAGGGCGATTGTGCCGAGTGTAAATTCTTCCGTTATTGCAGAGGCAACGGCATGCACCTGCGCGACGAGAACGGCGATTTGCTGTTCTGTCATCTGAAACGGCTGTGCGAATAGCCCGTTTCCCGACTTTTTCGTTATCTTTGCAGCGCAAAACTATCGAACAATGGCTGAACAGAAAGGGTGCACCGAGATTGCCGAGTTGGGCGAATTCGGGCTAATCGACGAATTGACAAAGAATTTCAAATCCGCATGCAAATCGACCATCGTCGGCATAGGCGACGATGCTGCCGTAATCGAGGCATCGAAAGACACGGCGATAGTGCTGTCGAGCGACACGATGCTCGAAGGCATCGATTTCGATTTGACCTATTTCCCGCCGAAACATTTGGGTTACAAGGCGGTAACCAAAGGCATCAGCGACATTGCGGCGATGAATGCAAAGGCAGAGCAGATTACGCTTTCGCTCGGCATCTCGTCCAAAATATCGGTGGAGGTTTTGCGCGATTTCTATGCGGGAGTCGAGTTTGCGTGTCGCGAGGCCGAGGTGGATTTGGTCGGTGGCGACACGACGGCATCGATGACGGGCTTCGTAATCAACATCACGGCGGTAGGCCGCGCGAAAAAGGATAAGATTGTGCGCCGCAGCGGAGCGAAGCCGAACGACCTTATATGTCTGACGGGCAATCTCGGTTCGGCATTCATGGGATTGCGGCTGCTCGAACGCGAAAAACGGGTATTGGCGGGTACCGACAATCAACAGCCGCGATTCGAGGGTTACGAATATCTGCTCGAACGCTATTTGAAGCCTCGTGCGCGATACGACATCGTGGAGTCGCTCGGCGAGGAGAAACTCGTGCCTACATCGATGATAGACCTTACGGACGGTTTGGCATCGGACGTGCTGCAAATCTGCAAGGCATCGCATTGCGGAGCACGCATCTATTTGGAGCGCATACCGTTTGCCAAGCAGACTTCGGCATTGGCGGAGGAGATGCACATCGACCCTGTCGTTGCGGCTTTGAACGGCGGCGAGGATTACGAGTTGTTGTTTACCGTGCCGCTTGCCGAGAGGGAGCGGATAATGAATGTCGGCTGTATCGACATCATCGGCCACATCACGGCCGAGAATACGGGCGCATATCTCGTTACGCCCGACGGCGGCGAGATAAAACTCAAAGCGCAAGGATTCAAAGAGAGCGAATAGCGTTAGGCAACCCAATACCACAGCACCGCCCAAGTAACGAAACGGGCGCATTTGCCGACGAGCATCCAAAAAGCCATCGGCACGAACGACACGCGGTAGAAACCGAGTGCGACGGCAAAGACATCGCCGATAAACGGCACCCATGTAAGCAGGGCTGCGACAGCACCGAAACGGCAGATGAAGCGTTGTTGGCGTTCGAGACTTTCGCGCCCGACATGCAGCCGCTCTATCCACTCCCATTTACCGATACGGCCTATGGCATACGAGGTCAGACCGCCGAGCCAATTACCGAGCGTGGCAACGGCTATGGCCGCAACGGCATCGCTGCCTGCCGCAAGCATGCCGACCAGCAGCACGTCGGCACTGAACGGTACGACGGTGGCGGCGAGAAACGAGCCGAGAAAGAGGCCGAAATAACCCAATCCGAACAGCCAATCCATAAAAACATCATTTTTCGGGCGGTAAAATTAACGCTTTTCGGATAAAAACCGCAAGTTTTTGTTGCGTAACAGTTTTTTTTGCTTACCTTTGCGTCGCTAAATATTCAGCAACCATTAAAAACAAAAAATTATGAACAATTACGAAACCGTTTTCATTGTTACCCCTGTGCTTTCTGAGGCTCAGATTGCAGAGGTGGCAGACAAATTCCGGGGTGTTATTACCGAGAACGGGGGTCAGATTGTCAATTTCGAGAATTGGGGTTTGAAAAAACTCGCCTACTCGATTCAGAACAAGACCACCGGTTTCTACTTCCTGGCAGAGTTCACGGGCGAGGGTTCGATAGTTGAGAAACTCGAGACCCAATATCGTCGCGATGAGCGCATCATCAGATTCTTAACATTCAAGCAGGACAAGTACGCCGTCGAGTATTCGGAGAAGCGTCGTGCAAAACTTGCCAACAAAAACAAGGAGGAGTAAACTATGGCACAAGAGAACAATCAGACGGGCGAACTCCGCTACCTCAATCCGGTATCGGTGGATGTCAAGAAAAAGAAGTACTGCCGTTTCAAGAAACTCGGCATCAAGTATGTCGATTACAAGGACGGCGAGTTCCTTAAAAAGTTCCTCAACGAGCAAGGCAAGATTCTGCCTCGCCGCTTGACGGGAACATCGCAGAAATTCCAAAAGAAAGTCGCACAGGCCGTTAAGCGTGCGCGTCATCTTGCGATTCTGCCATTCGTAACCGACTGTATGAAATAAGGAGGAGGCAACCATGGAGATTATATTGATTAAAGACGTAGAGAAACTCGGCTATGCCAACGACATCGTCAAGGTAAAGGCCGGTTATGCCAACAACTACCTCATTCCGCAGGGTTTTGCAAAGGCTGCCACGGCATCGGCAAAGAAAGTTTTGGCCGAAAACCTCAAACAACGCGCTCATAAGGACGCTAAGATTCTCGCCGACGCTCAGGCTTTGGCAGAGAAAATCGCCAATCTGCCGCTCACCTTTACCGTCAAGGCAGAGGAGGGCAAAATCTTCGGCTCGATTACTTCCGCCGATGTTGCCGAGGCTCTCGCAGCCAAAGGCATCGAAGTCGATAAGAAGAATATCGGTGTCGAGAGCATCAAGACCGTAGGCGAATACAAGGCCACCGTCAAATTGCACCGCGAGGTCAAGGCCGAGGTCGCTTTGCACGTTGTAGCAGAGGAGTAATCCGACACGGATTGCACCGGCATACCGATTCCCGTTCCCGCAAAGGAACGGGAGTTTTTTTTAGTGGTTAGTGGTTAGTGATTAGTTGGTCGCGGGTATGACGGGAAGGTCGGCACATGCCAACGACTGCTTTTTATAGGAGTTCTGGGAGAACTATGAGAACTAAGATATAGCAACAGTGTTTTTATTTTTTCTATTTGTTTCCTGCCCTCGTAGCACTCTTAGTTCTCTTATATCTCTTAGTATCGGCGATTGCTTTTGTCTTGGCACACCCGAGCAACCAACTACCACTCCATTGCGCAAAACAAAAAAATCGGACGAGATAAAAATCTCGCCCGAAAATGTTTAACCAAAACAACGTCTATCTATATGTAATATTGAACGTCCTAACCGTTATACCGGTATTACTTGTGGCCTGCCATGGTTTATCCCCACTTGAATATATACATATATGAGAATTGTTATCTTCTGCTCCAATTTGTAAATCTCTTGATATATCTTGGTAAGATATGGAGATTGCATTTCCTCCTGACAACTGTGTGGCAGTTCCTCCTGCTACACCCGTATTCGATACCGATATGTATACATTTGGGCTGTAGGTTCCTGCTGAACGATATGCACCTGCATTAATTGTTGCAGTAACATCACATGTGGTTGGAACCACAAACCGTGGCGATATTATCCATGCAGTACCGTAAACAAGTCTTAAATAGTCTCCCAAAGAAGAAGTTGCTGTGTTATTTGTAGTCCATTCATCAGGAGAACCATTGGTAAAGTTAATGCTATATGGTATTCCCGTAACATTCATTGTATATGCCGGCGAGGTGAGTGTAAATGTTTTGCCCGCAGCATTGGCGAGCGTAACGAGCAAGCGGCAGTCGGCATATTGGGTCTTGGCGACGGCATCGGTCGTGAAATCGGTACCGACAAGCGATTTGTCGCCCGATTTCAGCGTCGTGGTGCTGCCATATACCAAAGCGACGGTCGATACCAAATTGGAAGCGGCATAGGAGGCATCGTCGCCCGAGAGAGCAACGTTGGCATAGATTTTATCGTTGTCCACACCGCTGTTCTGCTTGCTGACCGCGTCGTTGTGGTTGTAGGATGTCCAGATATTGTGCGTACCGATACCTAACACCGACGTAACGATAATCGACTGCTCGGCTGCGGTATATTCGGTACCGTTGATAACGGCATACGGCTGTACCCTGTAAGTGCCGCCAACAACGGCTATCTCCTTGCTGAACGACGTGCCGCCGTCGGTATTCTTGTAAACCGACACGTTATCGGAGGCATCGGTTACTTTGACACCCGATTCGGATACGCCCGAGGCATCGGCATCGACGCCAGCGATTTTGACATTGTTCACATAGATTTTGCGCCCGTCGAGCGAGGATGCGACACCGTTGTCGCACGAATCCTCGTACCACGATGTAATGCCCTCGACCGAGACTGATGCCCATGTGATATTGACACCCGCACGCTTGTTGGCGGTAAAGGTTACCGATTTGCCCATGGTGCGCGACAATACCGCTCCGTCTGCTGCGGTAACGGTTATCTTGATGTCGCCCGCAACGACAGGCAACACCTCGAAACGGTATTCGTAGTATGTGCGGCCTGCGCCATCGACACCCGTCGTATATTGCGGATTGGTTGCGGTAATCGTGTTGCCCGTGGCATCGACCGCAAACACGGCATCGGCAAACGAGCCATCGACTGCCGTAGTGGCAGAAATCGTACCCGCGATGTTGTTGGCAGCCTCGATTTTAACGCTCTGCAACTGTTTCGGAGTAGTGCCGTCGGCAGCAAACACGCGCACGCCGAATGCGGCATTGAGCGACTTGCCGAACGTTATGCCGGAGAGTTTCGAAGGTCGCGCCTTCTCGGCAGACGAAGCGCAGAGGAACGGCGACCATTTGCCGTCCTGCGCGGCTGCAACGGTAAAAGTACATGTGGTTGCCGACTCGGCATCGCCCACACTCTCCAAAACTGCGGTGTCGGGATATGCGAAATGGATATAGCGCGGATTGATTAAATCGCGAACGGTGATTTCGCCCGCAAACACGGCATTGGCACTGCCGCTACCGCTCTGTATATCCAAAGTTTCGCCCTGCACCGTACCGTAGCCCATAACGGCAACGATTTTGTCGCCCGTTTCCCAATAGGCTTTCAACGAGGCATCGTAAGAGGCCTTCGTACCGTCGGCAGCAACACCGACTTCGACACGCTCCCTAACAGGAGCAATCACGGAACTATCCGAGTCGTTTTTGGCGCAACCGCCAATCATAGCGGCAGCAGCCATAAAAAGCAATATCTTTTTCATAATCGAGAGTTTTTTTTTAATAAAGGTCTGTAAATTCGTCCTCTTCGCCATCGCCGTAATCGGAATAGAATCCCTCAAAAGGCGAAACCTCAAAGCCTCTGTTGCAAACGACCTCCTCGATAAACAGTGCGGGAGCATCGTATTCTTTTTTCGTAAACATAATTAAAATAACAATTTAAGGGTTTTCAAACGCCAAAAATACCCAATTCGGATTTATCGTGAAAATAAATTCAATCAACAGGCGTTTTTCTACAACAGAAAGGCGTTTTACGACCGAAAAATCGCAAATAATTGCCTCGTCGAGTATATCTTTTTCTAAAAAATACATATTTTTGTGAAATATAAACGTTAATTCGTTACCGATGAAAACAACAAAACGCTACACGACACCTGCGCTTATACCGCTATACGTCGGTGTCGAACATGGATTCGCGGCATCGCGCGAGTGGGGTTCACCCAAGGGAGACCCGTCGTTCGACGAAGGAGAGAGTTATGATTTGTAAAACACAGTTAAGCAATATGAAAAAATTACACATGCTTTGCATCGTCCTGCTGCTTGCGGCAGGCTGCACAAAAAACGATGCACCGAAAGGCATCACGGTAGAGGGGGCTTCGATAGTCATCTCCGCCGAATCGCCTACGCGCACCTCGTATGAGGAGAACCTGACAACGGCATATTGGAACGCAACCGACAAATTGGGCGTATATGTATGCCGCAATTTCAGCGACGGTTATGCTTCGACAATCGAAAATCTGCGTTACGACAATGCCGGAAACGACTTGTCGAGTGTCGCACGCTTCACCTCGACTGCAACCTTCAACGTAAAGACGGGCGATATAATCGTCGGCTACTATCCTTACAGCAGCGAGCAGACGGTCGAAATCGAAGGGTCGCTCGACGGCGGCTCGCGGGCAATAGCCTATTCGCTCGGTCGTCCGTTCACTTTGGGCGAACAGATACAGAACGGCAACGCCTCGACAGCACACATCGGAGCCAACGACTTTTTGGTGGCAACTCCGACCGCGATTACCGCATCGATGATTGAAGGAACGACGGTAACCGTGCCGTTCACGTTCACGCACGCTTTCGCCATAATCAAGTTCAACGTGGCGAACAAATATGCCCGCGCATTTACCGTAACGGGCATCACGATAGAGTCGGCAGATTCGGAAACGGCTCTGACGGGCGAGGTGGCAATCGACATAGTCAATCCGACTGTCAAAATCGTAAACGGAACGCCGAGCGTTGCGCTGACGGTGGAAAACAACACCAAAACGGCAGCAGACGACACGTTTACGGGCTATATGCTCGTCAATGCGGCGACTCTGCCTGTCGCATCGACGATAACGGTCGCCACGTCGCTCGGCAGATTCCAAGCGCAGACGACGGAAGCAATAGATTTCTATCGCGGAGCGGTAACCACCATCAATTTCAACGCAACCGACGAGCGGCTCATCGACCAACCTGCATCGCAACTTGCCGATTGCTGGGGCAGTTGGAAACTTTCGACCTATTGCGGTCAGGATGCCGGCTTCGATGTATATATGGTATTGGGCGACGACTACTCGTTCACGCTCTACCAGCGTGCCAACGATTACGAGGTTACCAAATTCACGGGTACATACACCTTCGACGCATCGGCCAACATATTCGGCGGCGAGTATTCGGACGGTGTGGCTTGGGCGACGACCTATGCACTCGAAGAGGTAACGGCGAACACGCTCACTTGGAGCAACACGGCCAATGAAGCAGAGGTTTCGGTATATGTCAGAGCGGATGTGCCGGACAACATCGCCGGTGCAACCGTTGCCCGAAAGAGCGCGAAGAGCGTAAAACGATTCTTGTAACGATTTAGCAGCAGAAACATTATGAAAAAGATATTATTATCGGTATTTGTCCTCGCCGCGCTCGGAGCGTGTACGAAGGATTTGAACGAAACGAGAGTATCGACAGCCGACAACGAAAACACGGCAACGATAGTCAATTCGGCAGACGAGGCCGTTCGCGGAGAAATAGTGGTAAAATTCAAGCCTGAGGCCGAGTCCGTACTCGAATCGACAGCCTCGCGTGCGGGTGCCACACGTTCGGGAGTGGAGGCTGTGGATGCGCTTTTGGAGACGATAGGCGCAACGGCAGTCGAGCGCGTATTTACGGTAACCGACAGCAACCGCGACAAGGTTTATCGCTCGGGGTTGCACTTGTGGTACAAACTCACTTTCGACGAAAACGCCGATTTGGAGATGGTCGCATCGAAACTCGCGCGCATCGCCGAAATCGGAACGGTGCAGTACAACATACGCGTAAAACGCAACTACACCCGTCGTGCAACGGCATACGAAAGCGTGCATCAGACAACGGCTCAAACCCGTGCAACTGCCGCATTCAACGACCCGCTGCTCTCCTACCAATGGCACTTCATCAACACGGGCGACACGAATGTTACCTCGCCGATAAAGGCCGGTGCGGACGTAAATTGCGACAAGGCTTGGACGCTCTGTGCGGGCGACCCTTCGATTATCGTTGCGGTGGTCGATGAGGGTGTGATGTATTCGCACGAGGATTTGGCTGCCAACATGTGGGTCAATACCGCCGAGAAAAACGGCTCGTCGGGCAGCGACGATGACGGCAACGGTTACAAGGACGATATTTACGGTTACAACTTCGTAAGCAACACCGGCAAAATCTCGTGGGACGTAAGCGGCGATGTAAGCCACGGCACGCACGTTGCGGGAACTGTTGCGGCAGTGAACGGCAACGGCAAGGGCGTATGCGGCATTGCAGGCGGAAGCGGCAACAACGACGGCGTGCGGATAATGTCGTGCCAGATATTCTCGGGCGAAAGCGGCGCAACGACGTCGAACACCGCGAAGGCCATTCAGTATGCTGCCGACAACGGCGCGGTAATTCTGCAATGCAGTTGGGGTTACAACTCAGGCTTGGATACGGAAGATGCGGGTTTTGTAAGCGAATCGGAGTTCAACCGTTACTGCTCGGCAGAGAAGGCGGCGATAGATTATTTCATCGACAATGCCGGCTCGGCTACGGATGTAATCGAAGGCGGTATCGCAATTTTTGCGGCAGGTAACGAATATGCCGCAATGCCGGGTTATCCGGGTGCATACGAGCGTTGCGTAAGTGTGGCTGCAATATCGGCCGACTATACGCCTGCATCGTTCAGCAACTATGGCCCCGGTGTGGATATTTGCGCTCCGGGTGGCGATTCGGATTATGCCAAGAGTGCGGCAGGCACAATACTCTCAACTCTGACACCTGCCGAATCGTCGGCATCCAATCCTTACGGATACATGGAGGGTACGTCGATGGCTTGTCCGCATGTTTCGGGTGTGGCCGCTCTCGGACTCTCGTATGCCAAAAAGTTGGGCAAGCACTTTACGGCATCGGAGTACCGCACCATGCTGCTCACTGCCGTACAGGATATAAACCAATATATGACGGGTACCAAGAAATACTACTATTACTACTCGAACTACGGCACATCGTATCCCGAAACGATGACCCTGTCGAACTACAACAAGCAGATGGGCAGCGGTTATTCGGACGCATATCTGTTGCTGTTGCAGGTCGAGGGTACGCCATGTATTACGATGCCCGTAACCACAAGCGCGGCAAAGACGATAGACCTCGCGACATTCTTCGGTGCAGGAGCCTCCGCGCTGAAATTCACTAGCGCAACCGTTTCGGCAGAGGACAAAGCGGCAGTGAACATGACCGCATGCACGCTCTCCGGCTCGAAACTCTATGTCGCATGCTACAAACCGGGTATTGCTGTGGTAACCGTTACGGCACTCGTGGGCGGAACATCGCAGAGCAGTTCGACAGCCCCTATCGCAACGGAGATAACCAAAAAGTTCGCCATTGTGGTACGCGACGGCGGAACGGCATCGAACGGCGGATGGCTGTAAGCGGCATCCTGCTTCTGCAAACAAACGCATTGTCGAAAGGCAATGCGTTTGTTTTTGCAGGAAAAATCTTATCTTTGCATCGAAATATATTCGCTTGCAGTACGTTCGATATACAAAGTACGCAAAAGGCAATATGATAAAGATGTTTTTCTCTTCGCTACTCGGCAACATACGCCGCAATCCGCTGACATTCGTGTTGTTGTTGGCGTTGATATGCGTTGCACCGTATCTGTTGGGAGTCGTGGCTCTGATTTTCTTGGCGATACTGCTCGTATCGTTGCTCTCGTGGTTTTCGCTCGTGTGGCGTGTGCGTGATGCGCAGCGCACCATGGAGCAAGATGCCGATGCCCGCCGACAACGCAGTTGGTACGATTTCGGCAGACGACAGCAACGCGAAGGCGACGTTACGATAACAGAAACCGCCACGATACAGAAACGGGTTAGCGACGATGTCGGAGAGTATGTCGATTTCAAAGAGGTAAAAGAGCATAAATCCGAAAATCGTTAGGCGCAAAGATGCGGACAACGGGCGCGGAACAGGGAAAACGGCAAAAACGGCAAAGAGGTGTTGAAAATTTTTGAACTGATAGGCAGGTATTGTATCCTTATGGGCAAAGTCTTCTCGCGACCCGAGAAGATGGGGATATACCGTCGTCGCGTGATATTCGAAATCGAGGCACTCGGCCTCAACTCCATCGGCCTGACTGCCATAATTTCCGTATTCATCGGAGCGGCCATCACCTTGCAGATGTCCATCAGTCTGGAATCGCCGTTCATTCCGCAATACCTCATCGGATACGCCACGCGCGAGACGATGACGCTCGAATTTTCATCTACCGTCGTGGCTCTGATTTTGGCAGGCAAGGTCGGCTCGAACATAGCCTCGGAGATTGGAACGATGCGCATAACGGAGCAAATCGACGCACTCGAAATCATGGGCGTAAACTCCGCTTCGTATCTGATTCTGCCCAAAATAATCGCAACCGTATTTTTCTTTCCGTTCCTGACCCTGCTCAGCATCATGATAGGTATCATAGGCGGATACACGATTGCTTGGACGACCGGCATCATGTCGCCGGATGACTATGTAGAGGGTTTGCTGTACGATTTCGTACTGTGGGAGGTGATATATTCGCTTATCAAAATAGCCGTTTTCGCCTTCATCATAACCTCGATTTCGGCATTCTACGGCTACTACGCCAAAGGCAGTTCGCTCGAAGTAGGCCGCGCCTCGACGCATGCCGTGGTAGTCAGTTCGATTACGATTCTCATATTCAACCTCATCCTTACACAACTGTTGCTGACGTGATAAAGTGCGAACACATATCCAAATCC
This sequence comes from Alistipes sp., assembly GCA_051875395.1. Classification (GTDB taxonomy): domain Bacteria; phylum Bacteroidota; class Bacteroidia; order Bacteroidales; family Rikenellaceae; genus Alistipes. The sequence goes on from JBJEGV010000002.1 coordinate 26,342, forward strand.
TTCGAGGGAAGGAGAGTGATAGAGGATATCTCGATAGAGTTCGAGACAGGCAAAACCAATCTGATAATCGGCCGCAGCGGTTCGGGCAAAACGGTATTGCTCAAAACTCTGGTCGGACTGCATACGCCCGATGAAGGCGACATATTTTTCGACGATGTATGTTACACCTCGCTGTCATTCAACGACCGTAAGCAGGTCAGAAAGGATATAGGCATGATTTTTCAGGGCGGTGCGCTTATCGACTCCTCGACCGTTTACGAAAATGTACGGCTGCCGCTCGATTTGTTTACCGACGACAGCGAAGCGCAAAAACGCGAGAGAGTGGATTATTGTTTGAGCCGCGTCAATCTGTCGGATGCGCATCATCTGTATCCGTCGGAGTTGTCGGGCGGAATGATTAAGCGTGTGGCCATTGCAAGGGCTATTGTGATGAATCCGCGTTATCTGTTCTGCGACGAGCCTAATTCGGGATTGGACCCGCAGACATCCATCGTCATCGACAATCTGATTCACGGCATAACGAAGGAGTACGGCATAACGACCATAATCAACACGCACGACATGAACTCGGTAATGGAGATAGGCGAAAAAATCGTCTATATCTACCAAGGCAAAAAGTGGTGGGAAGGGACGAAAGACGAGATACTGCACGCCGACAATCCCGAACTCAACGATTTCGTATTCGCCTCTGCCATGGCCAAACGCGCACGACGACAGGAATAGCGGCGGAACATTATCCGAACGGTGCCGCAAGGCCGAACAATACCCGCAAAAACACCTGTACGAAGGAGCGAAGTTTTGCACGGCTTTTGCAGTGAAAGGCAACAGGAAAAGTTCTTAATAAGAATTTTTATTTTTTATTTGCGTAAATTGTATAAAGTGTGTACTTTTGCACAGCGTTAGAAAAATAACAGATTGTAACTATTTCATTCATTAAACTATAAAATTTTACAATTATGGCACAAATCAAGATTGGTATCAACGGTTTCGGACGTATCGGCCGTATGGTATTCCGTGCTGCCTGCACGCAGGTTGACAAGTACGACATCGTCGGCATCAACGACCTTTGCCCGGTAGATTATTTGGCTTACATGCTCAAATACGACACCATGCACGGTCAATTCAACGGCACTATCGATTACAACGTCGAGAAGAGCCAACTTATCGTAAACGGTAAGGCTATCCGCGTTACCGCAGAGAAAGATCCTGCAAACCTCAAATGGAACGAGGTAGGTGCAGAGTATGTTGTTGAATCGACCGGTTTGTTCCTCACCGAGGAGAAGGCTCAGGCTCACTTGGCAGCAGGTGCGAAATATGTGGTTATGTCGGCTCCTTCGAAGGACGCTACTCCGATGTTCGTATGCGGTGTGAACACCGACACCTATGCAGGTCAGAAAATCGTTTCGAACGCATCCTGCACGACCAACTGCTTGGCTCCTATCGCCAAAGTCCTCAACGACAACTTCGGTATCACCGACGGTTTGATGACCACCGTTCACTCGACTACCGCAACGCAGAAGACCGTAGACGGTCCTTCGATGAAGGATTGGCGTGGTGGCCGTGCCGCTTCGGGCAACATTATCCCGTCTTCGACCGGTGCCGCAAAAGCAGTAGGTAAGGTTATCCCTTCGTTGAACGGCAAACTGACCGGTATGTCGATGCGTGTTCCTACCCTCGACGTTTCGGTTGTCGATTTGACCGTAAACTTGGCAAAACCTGCCAAATACGACGAGATTTGCGAGGCTATGAAGAAGGCTTCGGAGGGCGAGTTGAAGGGCATCCTCGGTTACACCGAAGAGGCTGTCGTATCGTCCGATTTCCTCGGCGACCCACGCACTTCCATCTTCGACAAGGCTGCCGGTATCGCTTTGACCGACACCTTCGTTAAGGTCGTTTCGTGGTACGACAACGAGTGGGGTTATTCGAACAAAGTGCTCGACCTCATCTCGGTTATGAAGGCGTACAACAAGTAATCCTTATATAATCAGGATATTCGGAAGCGGTTCTCGATATGGAAATCGCTTCTTTTTTGTTCTCTGTTCTGGGTGGATTACTTGTTGTATGCCGAAGGCACGTTTTACCCACCCCCTAAATCCCCCGCTTCCGTATAGCATTCAAACCGCTGGATAAATCGGGCGAAATGAGGCATGGCGAGAAAACGCGGCGATAGATTTTCATCAAATATTTGGACAACAAAATAGTTCTTATATTTGTATGAAACCAAATCATATGTATTATGAAAAGCAACCATAAAATCGCTTTACTTGCTTTAACAATCATTACAATTATCATAATGGCAACAGTTAGTTTTTACCACAACTCCGATTCGACGCCGATAACGAGAAGAGCGGCATACATCACCGATGCCGAAAAATTGGCCATGCTCGACTCAATCAAGGATTTGGACGGACAAGGCCGTCTGTACGAGGTCGATTATACAATCGATTACAAGTTGGACGAAGTGTTGAAATCGGGCATTACGGAGACTACCCGACTCTTCGGGTATGTAGCCTCACTGCTTTACGACAAATTGCCGACCGACATAGGCAACGTGTCGTTCGGTGCGGGATGCAGTGCGTTTGCAGTGCCGCAGTCCGACGGCTCCGACTTTCTGATGGGGCGCAATTACGATTTCCGCCACTTCACGGACGACAACGAGAGTTACAAACCAATCTCGGCAATTCTTGTCCACACAGCACCCGAAGGCGGCAAGAGGTCGATTTCGATGGTGGACGGCTTGCAACTGAATTACGGGCAGGGATTCTATTCGGACGAAAATATCGACCTGTCGCTGTTGATGGGTCTGCCTTATGCAGCACTCGACGGTATCAACGAGGACGGCTTCGCTATCGGAGTGCTGGCTTTGAACGAGAAACAGACATGCCAAAATACCGGCAAGCCCAAAATAAACACGACGGTTGCTATACGAATGTTGCTCGACAGGGCTTCGACCGTCAAAGAGGCTATACAGATGCTGAAAGAGTATGATATGGATATGCGCGGAAACGGTCGCAGCAACTACCACTATTTCATGGCAGATGCAACGGGCGATTATGCCATCGTGGAATACACATTCGCCGATGGCGACGAGTACCCAAGCATCATGGAGGTATTTACGGGCAAAGACATACTGCGCTGCGTAACCAATTTCTACATAGCCCCTTCGATGGCGAATACCACCGACGGTTGGTGTTCGAGCCATGGCAAGGACCGCTATGAAACGATGCGAAAGACCCTGCTCGACAAAAAGTACGCCTTGACCGCAAAAGAGGCAATGGAATTGCTCAGCGCCGTATCCCAACCGCCTACCGAGGAACTGACCTCGCAGACTCAATGGTCGTCGATGTATAACCTGACAGAGAAATCGCTGAAACTTGCGATATTGCGGGAATACGGAAAAGAATACAACTTCAAAGTGAAATAACCGAAACAGGAGGCAAAAAAGCCTCCTGTTTCGTTATCGTATGCCCGATTGCCGACCCTCTACCACACTATCGGAGTTTTGCCGTGTGCGGCGAGGTAGGCGTTGGCCTGCGAAAAGTGGCGCGAGCCGAAAAATCCGCGATAGACCGAGAGCGGCGACGGGTGGACCGATTTCAGAATCAGATTGCGTGCGGGGTCGGCGATTGCACCCTTGCGTTGGGCGTAACTGCCCCACAGCATATAGACTATGCCCTCCTTGCGCTCGGCGATGGCTCGCACGACAGCATCGGTGAATTGTTCCCAGCCCTGTCCCGCATGCGAGGCGGCGAGATGCGCCCGCACGGTAAGCACCGAGTTGAGCAGCAGCACGCCCTGCTCCGCCCAACGGTCGAGGTTGCCGCTCGACGGTATCGGAACGCCCGTATCGGCATGCACCTCCTTGAATATATTTTCCAACGACGGCGGAAACGGCACACCGTCATTGACCGAAAAACAGAGTCCGTTTGCCTGACCGTCGCCATGGTAGGGGTCTTGTCCGATTATGACCACCTTCAACGCCTCGAAGGAGCATTTGTCGAATGCGCGGAATATGTTGCGACCCTGCGGGTATATCTGTTGCGATGCGTACTCGGAACGGACAAATGCCGCCAATCGCTCAAAATAGGGTTTGTCGAATTCGGGTTGCAAGATTTGTTTCCAATCCTCGGCAATGCGTACTTCCATATCTAAATCTATTACTGATTCCGTGCAAATATAGACAAAATCCCGTATTTGCAGCATACCGTAAAGCAGAACATCTGTCGGACCGATGCGGCAACAATGCCAATCCGTGCGATTATTTGAGGCCGAACAGCACCTTCGTCAGGGTATATTTCTTCAAAATCTTCTCGTTCAGAACAATCGGCAGCACCACTCCGCACGAGACCACCAATACCGCACCAATCAAAAACGCAAATCCGTCGGTCGTATCGTTAAAATAGGGGATTTTGACCAATACGGCCTTTGCCAAACCCTCGAATGTCGTATGGAACAAATATATCATATAGGACGATGCGGATGTAACCAGCAGCCAATCTTTCCTTATTTTCGATTGTTCGACAGCCTTGGACAAGGATACGGTGGCAGCGATACCGAGGAACGGAGCGACAAAATCGGCGCACCTGCGCCATATCTCCCCCACATTCGCAGTCAATATCGCACAAACTGCCGCAAAAAGGAGTATATACACCGATTTCGGCACTCGCCCGAAAACCGCAAAAACATGCTTCCAATCATACAGGACTACGCCCAGCATAAAGTATATCAACATGTTCTTAAACTCCGCCAAACAAAATACATCGGGAACGGCAAACGGGACATAGTGCAATATTATCGCCATGAAAAAGAGTACCAATCTCTGCCGTTTGGTCTTAAACAGCGGAACGACGACAAACATCCACCACAACGCGTAAATAAACCACAGGAAAGCACCCGCCTCCGGATAGTAGAACATCCTTACGAACGACATCGCCGTCTTCGGATGTTGCACATACATTATGTGGTCTGCCACCAATTTGATGCCTATAACAATGGCCGAAACGACAAAATATGGTATCATCAGACGACGAATCTTCTTTATGATGAAATCCTTATATTTTTCATCCTTTTTCGTCGCCACATACACGAAACCGCTTGCGAACATGAACAACGGCATGTGGAACGTGTAAATTATGTCATGAATCGTCTGCCACCACACAGGACAACCTGCGGGAGTGTAATGCCCGACAACCACCAATACGATACACAACGCCTTGGCAATATCGATATAAACCATGCGGTCGGTCTTGCGCAAAGTTCGAGGGGTGGAACACCCGTTTGTAGTATCCATTGAAATCCGCTCCACTTGTTCCGAATAGACATTGCGGCGGTTGCGCATCCATGCAATTACATCGTCCGAACTGCCGCAATTCGATTTGTTTTATCTCTTAAAAATGGTTTTGGCATGACAAATATAGACAAAATCTCATTATATTTGCGAATACGACAAAATCACAGCACCATGAAAAAACTAATTTTATCTCTATTCGTTTTGTCGGCAGCGGCCTGCACCACTACCAAACAGCAGATTGCGTTGCTGGACGATGCGGCATTCGACACCGAAATCGACGGCAAGAAGGTCGGCCTGTACACCCTGCGAGGCGGCGATTTGGTAATGCAGGTAACCAATTACGGCGCACGAGTCGTATCGCTTTGGATGCCCGACCGCAATGGCGACTATGCCGACATAGAAATCGGTTACGACAACATCGACCGCTATATCGACAACACGGGCGAGCGGTTTCTCGGTGCAGCCGTAGGGCCTTACGCCAACCGCATAGCGGGCGGCCGTTTCGTATTGAACGGCAAGGAGTACACCCTGCCGCAAAACAACAACGGACAAACGCTGCACGGCGGCACGCTCGGCATCGACCGCATAGTGTGGAGCGTAAAATCGCTCGGCAAAAACGAGATTATTTTCCACGCCACACTGCCCGACGGACAGGACGGTTTCCCCGGCAATCGCGAAATAGAGATGAAATACGCGCTGACACCCGACAACGAATTTGTCGTAACATACGCTGCCACGACGGATGCTCCGACCGTGCTGAATCTGTCGCACCACTCCTTTTTCAACCTGCACGGCGAGGGCAACGGCACGATTCTCGACCACGAACTGACCATCGACGCCTCGCACATAACGCCAATCGACACGCTGTCGATTCCGACGGGCGAGATTATGGCCGTCGAAGGCACTCCGTTCGATTTCCGCACCGCCCATACGATAGGCGAACGCTTGGAGGTCGAGAACGAGCAGTTGCTGTGCGGCGCGGGCTACGACCACAATTGGATTATCGACCGTGCGGACGACAAGACGATTGTAAAACTCGCCGATTTGTACGACCCCGCAAGCGGTCGCGGAATCGAGATTGCAAGCGACCAGATTGCCCTGCAATTCTACTGCGGCAACTTTTTCGACGGCTCGTATTGCGGCAAATACGGGCGGCCTATAACCTATCGGAGTGCCGTTGCGCTCGAAACGCAAAGGTATCCCGATTCGCCCAACCATCCGCAATTTCCTTCATGCACGGTGCGCCCCGACGACCTTTATACACATACCTGCATATATAGGTTTTATGTAAAATAATTTTATTATCTTTGTAAACAGCAAAATTTTACAACTATGAAAGATATGACACCTACCCCGCATATCGGGGCTAAATTGGGCGAAATCGCCGACAAAGTGATAATGGCAGGCGACCCTCGCCGTGCAAAATTCATGGCAGAGCATTATTTGGACAACCCCGTACTCGTAAACGAGGTGCGCGGAATGTGGTGCTTTACGGGTACCTACAAAGGCAAACGAGTGTCGGTCATGGGACACGGCATGGGTGTATCGTCGATAGGCATATACACCTACGAACTATATAATTTTTACGGTGTCAAGAGCATCATCCGCACCGGCTCGGCAGGTGCCTACAATGCCGACCTGCATTGCGGCGATGTCGTAATAGGCATGGGCGCATGCGACAGTTCGAGTTACGGCGCACAATACAATCTGCCGGGTACATTCGCACCGATTGCCGACTTCGGCCTCGTGCGCAAAGCGGTCGAAAAGGCGGAATCGATGGGCATCAACTATCGCGTCGGCAACATACTCGCCAGCGAGACCTTTTACAGCGATGACAAAGATGCATGGCTCAAATGGCAAAAGATGGGAGTATTGGCCGTCGAGATGGAGTCGTCGGCACTCTATATGAATGCGGCACGCAGCGGCAACAAGGCGTTGTGCATCTGCACCATCTCCGACTCGCTCGTAACGGGCGAGGTAACCACGGCCGAACAACGCGAAACATCGTTTACCAATATGATGGAGATTGCGTTCGATATAATTTGATTCGATATCGGACAGCGCAATAAACCGATTGTATAACTTTAACTTACAAAAAGACAACAGACAAAATTATAAACCTACATATTAATTAACGGACTTTTAGTCCTTATTCCTGACTTTGCAAATCGCCAAATTTATTAAAGTACACAGGTATAAGAGACAGAGGTTCACGTCCATTGCGGCGTGGACCGTTTGTGCTTATCGGTGTACAAGGTTTTGGCGAACCTGCAAAGTCGGATAGGCAACAACAAACGGCGCCACGCTTTTTCTGTTTGTCGATGCAACATAAGGGCAAAGGTCGCAAAACCGCACCCTTTATGGCAAACAGCAATCTAACAACGGCAAAGAATGCAAAAAACGATGAGTTCTACACTCAGTACCACGATATTCAACGCGAAATAAACGCCTATTTGGAGTTTGATCCGGATTTATTCCGTAACAAAACTGTTTTGTTGCCGTGCGATGACCCCGAATGGAGCAACTTCACAAAATTCTTCGCCCAAAACTTCGAGCATTTCGGTCTCCATAAACTAATCTCGACAAGTTATGCCATAAATAGCAAACAATACAAAACAGAGTGGCAACCAACGCTTTTTGAAACTGAAAATCCACACTACAACATCGACCGTTCGAAGCGTTGCGGCAAAATCTTTACTCTCACACGCGACACCAACGGCAATGGTCGCATCGATATAGACGACCTCGAATGGAAATACATGGATGGCGATGGCGATTTTCGCAGTGACGAGGTATGTGCATTACGCAACGAGGCAGACATTATAGTTACAAATCCTCCTTTTTCGTTGTTCCGCGAATTTGTTGCGTGGCTCAACGATGCCGACAAGAAATTCATAATAATAGGCAATATGAACGCTATCACCTACAAGGAGATATTTCCGCTTATTAAAGATAATCGCATGTGGTTGGGTGTAAGCAATGGTGCGCGTGAATACATGCGACCTGACGGTAGTATGCAAAAGATGGGTAATACATGCTGGTTCACCAATATAGGACACGGCAGACGACATAGTCCACTAGCGTTGATGACAATGGAGGACAACATCCGTTTTAGTCGCCACAAAGAGATACGCGAAGTCGGCTACTTGCACTATGACAATTACGATGCCATAGAAGTACCATACACCGATGCCATACCAAGCGACTACACAGAGTGTATCGGTGTACCAATTTCGTTTCTCGACAAATACTGTCCATTTCAATACCGAATAATCGGAGCGACCGAGAGTGAAGGGCGCGGATTCTCGGCAGGATTGTGGAATCCAGAAAGCGGCATATCGCAAGCAATGGTGCGTGGCAACAAAGTTTTCAAACGGTTGTTTATACAGGTAGTGGAGAAGAGAAGAGAAGAGAAGAGAAGAGAAGAGAAGAGAAGAGAAGAGAAGAAAAATAATTGACCTTATCGTCGGCATGGGCTTCGACCGCAAATCCATAACTATTCACTCCGGAATCATGGGTGTACCAATTAGTTTTTTGGACAAATACTGTCCCGAGCAGTTTGAGATAATCGGACATGAACACGATTTGTCCGGAACTGGTAATAGTAATAGTATCAATCAGTTTTTAGTAAATAACAAAGGTGTATTTAAAAGAATACTTATCAGAAACGTACAAGTGTAGATTATCATATAAACAAATATAACAATTACATCATCACATGAAAACCACACTACTCACCGAACTGACTGTTCGCGAAATATGCGACGGGTTTGTATATAATGAACTGGAAGGAAAAGGGTTGTACGGATTAGGCGGACGATTGACCATACAGCCGGAGTATCAACGCAACTACATCTATGCCGACGGCAAAAAAGATGTGGCTGTCATAGAATCGATATTACAAGGCTATCCGTTGGGGTTAATCTATTTCAACCGCACGACAGACGGTAGGTTTGAAATACTCGACGGACAACAACGCATCACCAGCATCGGGCGTTACATAACCGGCAAATTCCCAATCGAGGACGAGCGAGGTATGCAACAATACTTTTCGGGGCTGTCTGCCGAAAAACAAAACCGCATACTCGACACACATTTGCTGATATACGAGTGCGAAGGCTCGGAGGATGAAATACATGATTGGTTTGAAATCATAAACATTGCCGGCATACCACTCAATACACAGGAGTTGCGCAATGCAATTTGTTCCGGTCCGTTCGTAACACTCGCCAAAGCCGAATTCAGCAACTCCCGAAATGCCAACATACAGAAATGGAGCACGTATATACGTGGCAATGTCAATCGTCAGCACTTTCTCGAATGCGCACTCGATTGGGTCAGTCATGGCGACATCCTCCCATATATGAAACAACACCGCTACGATACAAACATTGATGAAATGGTTGTGTATTTCTCAACCGTTATAGATTGGGTATCCAACCTATTTCGTCGCAATGAAACAGAAATGTGCGGACAACCATGGGGCAGGTTTTACGAGCAATATCATAACACCCCATATAATCCTGCCTATGTAACCGAACGCATGTTGGAACTGTTCGATGACGATTATATAAAAAACCGTCGTGGTATATTCGAATACATACTCGGCGGAGAAAAAAATACACAACTGCTTGACCTGCGCGTGTTCGACGAAATTACCAAACGCAAAGTCTATGCGCGGCAGACAAAAGAGGCGCAGGAGCAAGGCGTGTCGAATTGTCCGCTGTGTGCCGTAGGCCACGATGCCAACCGCACGAAAATATGGTCGCTCAAAGAGATGGATGCCGACCATGTTACGGCATGGAGCAAAGGCGGTGCGACGGATATAGGGAATTGTCAGATGCTCTGCCAAACGCACAATCGGGCAAAGGGCAACCGATGACACAACACACCGATTATGCCCACAGCCGCATTATGCGGGCAAGGAAACGGGCAATAAAAAACGACGCGGCAAGTTTTCTCGTTTGCATATTTTTATGTACCTTTGGTCAATGAAACAAACCTTAAAACCATAAACCGAAATGAGAAAATTTATACTTTTTGCGTTGATTGCCATTGTTTGTCAGCAAAGCGCAATGGCTTGGGGTAAACTCGGACACGAGGTGGTGGTAAATGTCGCAGAGCATCATCTGACCGACCGTGCGAAGGCAAATATAGCCAAATATATGCCTTACGCGCTCAAAAAAGATGCCGTTTGGATGGATGTCCACCGCAAAGACGAAGGGATTGCCTACACCTCGGCTTGGCATGTATATAATGTCGATGCCAACCACGAGTACGACCCGAATCCGCGCCTGAAAAAGGGCGACGTGATTAAGGCTCTGTTGGTTGCCGACTACAATCTGCGCCACTACGAGAATTTGAGCGATTCGACCGTCGTGATGAATCTGCGGATGGTGCTGCATTTCGTCGGCGATATGCACTGCCCGACCCACTCCTATTTCCCGGGTCCGCGCTGTTTCTGGCCATGCTCGCTCAACGGCAAACCGCAAAAAACCTTCCACAGCGTATATGACAAGATGCCGAACTTTCTCTACAAGAAGGTCGCTTCTGAGGATGTAGCCAAGCAAATCGACAACCTCAAAAAAGGACAAATCAAAAAGGTACAACAAGGCACATTATTGGATTGGGTCAAGGATATTGCCGACCGCAATGCCGTTATATACGAGTGGAATCCGTTCAATACGGAGGAGTTGAATCCGGATACCGTCGAACTCTCGCGCGATTTGGTCAATACGCAGATGCGCAACGCCGGTTACCGTTTGGCCCGCCTGCTGAACGAGTATTTCGACAAATAATACGCTTGCGGCATACTGCCCGAGTTATACGGAGCAACTCGAAAGGGTTGCTCTTTTTCTTATATGGTTGAGGGATGCGAACTGCGTTAGCCGTCGCCGAAATACCGCTGAAAATAAAACACAACTATTTCGGCAACCCCCGCACAAAGTGAGAATCCCTGCAACTCCCATTTCAGAATCCGTCGGGCGACAAAGAAAACGCGGGGTTCGAACGGCGAAGCCGTCGCCGAAATACCGCTGAAAATAAAACACAACTATTTCGGCAACCCCCGCACAAAGTTCGAAGCACCAACAACCGAGATTTTGACAGAATGCGACGCGTCGCAGATTTTGTTTTGAGAAAAAATTACGGCAAGGCTATTGCAGGAAATTATCCTCAAAACAAAACCGCTACACTTTCGTGTAGCGGTCTGTCAAAAAATTTCGTGGGAGTTGAGGGATTCGAACCCCCGACCCTCTGCTTGTAAGGCAGATGCTCTGAACCAGCTGAGCTAAACTCCCATTCGGGACTGCAAATATAACCATTATTTGCGATTCGGCAAACAAATTCGCCAAAACCTGCCAATATATTTGTTTATCTACAAGAAATTGCATATATTTGCATAAGTATTTACAATTATGGGAAAGAAAAACGAGCGTATCGGCATCATCAAGCGCATCATCAACGACGAACTTATCAGTTCGCAGGATGAACTAATCCGCCATCTCGAAGTACACGGCGTCAAGGCAACGCAGAGCACTCTTTCTCGGGATTTCAAGGCAATAAACGTATTAAAGACCCCGCATCCCGAAAAAGGTTACGTCTATGTATTGGGCGACAGCATAGTGGGCGACAACATGACCGGCTCGGTCAATCTCGACGATGCAATCATCGACATAAAATTCTCGGGCAACATAGGCGTCATATCCACCAAACCGGGATATGCGAGTGCAATATCGGTGATTGTCGATAGTCGCAAATCCAAAGATATTCTCGGCACGGTAGCGGGCGACAACGCAATAATAATGATTTTGCGCGAGGGCGTTTCGCATCAGGACGTGGCGGAATCGTTCAAAAAGATATTCCCGACCCTCAAATACGCCGCCGATTAACAGGCAGCGACAATCATTTGCCTTGCAATGCCTCGGCGACAATCTCCGACAAATCTCTGACGTCGGTTTTTGCCGTGCGCACCAAAGCCTTTTTACACAGCGGACACGCCGTAACGATGGTTTGCGCACCCGTACCGTCGAGTTCCGACGTCAGCGACGATGAAATGCGCATCTGTTGGGCGTCGCTTATGGCCGTATTCGCCAACGACGACCCGCAACAAAGCGAATTCTCGCGCGTATGCTCCGGCTCCGTCAGATGACCGACAGCCTCGATAACCTCACGCGGCGCATCGTATATACCGTTGCCCCGTCCGAGTTCGCAAGGGTCGTGATAGGTAAACGACATACCGGTCGGCGCAATCGACAACCGACCCGAGCGGATAAGTCGGGCGATATACTCGGAATGGTGCAGAATCTCTATGCCTTGCAGGTTATAATCCTCCTTGAACACCCTCAAACAAATCGGACACGAAGTAACTAGGGTGGAGATGTTGTGCCGACGGAAGAGGTCGGTATTATAATCCATCATACGACGAGCCGAATCGGTCTCGCCCGAGAGTTTGAGCGGACGACCGCAGCACACCCCGCCGTTACGGTCTGCCCACCATACCTGCTCGCCGACGTGGTCGAATATGCGCTCCATCGCCGCCATGGTGCGCGGAGTAAGCAGCGTCATACAGCCTGCAAAGTAGCCGACGCAACCCTCGCCCTCGGAGCGGTCCTGACCCGCAAAATAGGCATATCGCCGTTCGTCGGGGATATTTCGCATCGCATCGCGCGAATTGAGGCGCAAGGTGTTCAGATGAAGATGCACGGGACATTTGGCTTCGCACCGCCCGCACATCAGACAGTCGGATGCGGTGGCAAGCGAAAGGTGGTCATGGCGTCTGTCGCGCAGAAAATAGACCGATTGAACGGTATCGATGCCGAGTTCGGATTGTAGTTGGCATGAATCGATGCAGATACCGCAACGCGAACATGCCTGCACCTCGAAATTGTCGTAGGAGGAACTCTTTTCGGTCGGTCGAATGCGGTAGCGGCGCAGAAAAATCAGCGGAATCTCCGTAAAGATGTGCATATAGCGCGAGAATGGCAGCGCAACAAAGAATCCGCCGAGCGCACAGGAGTATGCCCACCACAACGGCTCGTAAACGGCATGCAAAGCACTCTCGCCGAACAGATATGCCAAGCCGCTGCCGATTGACCCCGTCATAAATCCTCCGCCGCCGTAAATGCCTGCCGTAACGCTCTCCGCCGCAAGGCGCAATGGAAATATAAACCACAAAAACGACAACGCCATCCTGTCGCCCAAAGTGTGGCGCGTCGTCCGACGCATGCCGAGTGCACGCGAACGCATGCGCTTAAACCAAGCGAGAGCGACACCCGACAACACGACCAACAACAGGAAATCCATCAGAAAATCGAACAATGCAATATGTCCGACGGGTTGTCCCGCGATAAAATATTTGAAAAAGACATGCCCCTGCAAAGGAACATACACAAAGCCCATATAGGCGACCGTTTCGACCCAACCCACGGCAATCAGCAGAAACCAACCGAATGCAAGGCTCGCGTGCATATAACCGAGCAGCGGATTTATCCGGAATATACTTACATGCAGCAGCGAATCGCGCACGACATCCCACAATGCGTACAGGGTGTTCATCGTCGGCAGTCCGTGCCAAACGCGCAATTTATCCTCGCGCGGCATGGCGACGAACCATGCGGCATATTTCCATGCCAGAGCGACGAACATCGCTCCTGCACCGACGAGAAACGGCAATGTGAACGCAGCAAAGAATGTCATCGCTAAAAATCCCCCAACTTACGTTTAATCAGCATTACCACGCCCCGCGTATTGATGCCTCGCGGACACAACAGCCTGCATTTGCCGCACAGCATACATTTATTCATCTCCTCGTATGCACCGGCATACTCGCCCCGTCGAATGAGCGTATGCACCTTACGGAAATTGAAATCGGTCAGATTGCCTGCCGTACAACTCGCCGTACACGTTCCGCAACCGATGCAGGTCTGCAACTCCGGCATTTCGAGCAGAATTTCATCGCTCTTACGCAGATTGTTGCGGTCCACGTCTATCACTCGCGGCCGATTGATGCCGTACCCGAAATCGATTGTTGCCATCGTCAGTTGCGTCCGTTAAGATATTCGATTATGCGGTCGGCAGCCGCTATGCCCTCGTTGAGCGTCTCGCCGACGGTTTTGGGCGACGAGACGGCGCCGGCATAGAATATGCCCTCGCGGTTGCTCTCCATGTTGTTCACAAACAAATCGCGGGGCTGCATAAAGCCGCTCGGCGACTGCACGAGATTTGCAGCCGAAGCAAAATGCGCATTGTCATCGTTGGCACGCATGCCTACCAACAGTATCAGCATATCTACCGACATGCGCAAAGGTCGGCCCGTAAGCGTATCTTCCGCCTTAATCTGGATACGGGAGTCAATCATCGGACTCGCCTCCGAGATACGTCCGCGAACGAAATGGATGTTGTAGGTCTGCTGCGCCTCGCGATAAAGTTCCTCGTATCCCGCACCGAACATGCGTATATCCATATAAAAATTGAAGACATCGGCTTCGGGAAACCGTTTTTTAAGTTCGATTGCCTGCTTTACGCCCGTGATGCAGCACACCTTCGAGCAGTGCCGTTGGCAGACCTTTTCGTCGCGCGAGCCGACACAATGCAGAATGGCGATACGCCTCGGTTTGCTGCCCGACACCATCGCAACGCGATTATCTGCCAGCATCCGTTCTATGTCGGCCGATGTAAAGACGTTGTCGTATATGCCATAGCCGTACTCCTCTTTGATGCGGGCATCGAAAAGCGTAAATCCGCTGCACAACGCCACGGCATCGCACCCGATTCGCTCGCCCGTACCGAGCGTAACGCAAGTCGGCTGCACCTCTGCAACCGTTGCACCGAGCCGTACCTCGACCGATGCTGCCGCAACACGACGACGCAAATCGGAGAGCACCTCCGAAGCCGGAGTAAATGTCGGAAACAGCACATACCAATTCCGCAACTTGCCGCCCAATGTTTCATCGCGCTCGACAATCAGCGGCTCTGCGCCCTGTTCTTTCAGTCGTAAGGCTGTCTGCATGCCGGCAATACCTCCGCCGACTATCACTACCCGTTTGCGTGTCATGGTTTTATATTATAAATCGTATTCTGCGCACTGCAATTTACCACGGCAGAATCCGGTTTGCCTATATATTTTCCGTCGATGCCGAGATATTTTGCCGAAGGGTCGTACTCCACGCCCATCTTGTCGAGCAGAGGCTCTACATCGACCTGGTGCATCTGCATACCCAAATCCCAAGGGTTGTAACCCAACACCAAACCCGCCATCTCCTCGTATGTCAGAACGGGAATGCCGCAACCGTTGGCTCCATAGGTGGTGCCGTCCATCTCGGCGATTGCATATTGCCACTTGTCCAAAAACATCGCGCACCCCGGGCAGTTGCAGACTATGAAATCGGGACGATAGGGAGCCATGCTTTCGAACTTTTTGTGCGAATTGGCGATGGAGTAACCGCGATTGGCCTGCACGAGATAGTTGCGGAAACCGAAACCGCAACAATGGCGACGCTCGGGATAATCGACCACATTGCCGCCCCACGACTCTATCATGCCCGCCAAAACATACGGAAACTCCGAGCCGCCTATTCCCTTTGACGGGAACAATTTGGCATAATGGCACCCGATATGCTCCACAACCCTCAACGGCTCGCCCGTCTTGACATTGACCAACGGATGCGTCATCTTTTGGGCTATGCGGTCGCGGAAATGGAATATCACGTCGGAGGTATGGGCTAAATTTTGGGGTTTTGCAAATTCGCGACCCGTGGCCTTGCGCAGATATTCGCGGGTGCGCTCTTCGGTTTCGGGGAACTCCTCCCATGTGGCGAGAATCTCCGTATAAATTCCGAATGAAGTGATGCACGAGGCCACCAAATTCTCGTATCCCGCTTCGTTCATAAGCGAGAACTGTCTTGCCACAACCGTCATTATGGTTTCGAGCGGCACGATGTCGGAGTGATAGCCTATACCCGTACATGAAGTATGGGCAGGGTCGTCGAAGACATCTTTGCCCAACTCGTCGCGCATGATTTGCAGAAAAGCCTTCTCGCTGCCGGGGAAAAAGTTCTGACGGATACAACTGCGGGCGTAGTAGTAGCGATTGTCCGCAATGGCCTTTTGATATTCTGTCCAATTACCTCTTTTCATCCTCTACTGCTCCTCCAAAGTGTTTGTCGTATATGTATCCATAACATATTCGTCCGTTGCGCCGTCATAGCCCATTTCGCGAGCCTTCCGCTCCGAAAATCGCTCTATGGTATCGAACATCTCCGCACCTCCGCTGACCTCGAATATACGGTGCAGTTCCGCCAAAGATTCGTCATCGATTTTGCGCAATGCACCTGCACCGGCAGTACGATAAACGGGCGAAAAGCGCGAATATACATCGGTATCGTGGTCGTAAATCCAACGCCACACCGTCCCTTGTTCGGGATGCAGGTCGGGAGCGACGAGTTTCGGCACGATGCAGTAGCCCGTGCGCATGATATTCTCGCCGATTGTCCGTTTGAGCGCAATCTGCTGGCGACCCTTTTCGCTCTCGACGAAAAAGCCCAACTTTTGCGACAAAGCACGCAACCCCTGAATGACATAACCCGCCGTATTGCCTCGCGGACAACGCGGACGACAGGACATGCACTGTCCGCAAAACCAGATGGTATCGCTGCGCAACAACTCCCCGATTGCCTCGTCGTCCCGCGACTGCACGATGCCGACTATCTGGCGGGGGTCGTAGTCGTAGAACTCCGCAGCAGGACAGACGCCCGTACACACTCCGCAATTCATACAGGCTTTCAGACCTTCGCGGACACGGACATCCTCCATCAGCATATCGAAATATCTACCCATAAAAAGAGATAACCTTGCGCAGGCAAAGTTATCTCAAACAGCAGGATGTGTTATAGGTATTTATACCTATTTTCGGACGTATTCGACAAACGAGAACGGGTAATCGAACTGTTCGCCTCGCTCGAAATCTTCGCGATACACCTCCGACCACTCGGCGAAATCGATTGGCGGGAATACGGTATCGCCCGCATAATCGCGATGCACCTCGGTAATATGGAGCCGCTCCGACAAAGGCAGTGCCTGAGCATAGATTTGCGCCCCGCCGATAACGAAAATCTCCTCGTCGGGAGCGAACAGGCCCTGCACCTCGCCGAGCGAATGTACCACGCGGCACCCCTCGATGGCGAGATTCTGTCGCGAAACGACGATGTTGTCGCGACCCGCCAAAGGCCTACCTATCGACTCGAATGTCTTGCGCCCCATCACTATCGGATGCCCCATGGTGATATGTTTGAAACGCAGCATATCTTCGCGGATATGCCACAGCAACGAGTTGTTGTCGCCTATTATGCCGTTGTCGGCTATCGCCACTATTATACTTATCATCATCTTGCGGTTTTGTCCGACAAAGTTACGCACAAGTGTCGATTTATCAAAATCCCCCGACAGAAACAGACAGTCCGCTGCTATGCGGCGGACTGTCATCGATTGTCGTTCAGTCGAAACGAGGCTATTGCTTGGTCAGAACCAAATCATAGCACGAGCCTATTGATAATTCATAAATATTGGTTCCGTTGGCCAAAAAGAAGGCTAAACCTGTCCACGTCATATTAGTGTCATCTTCGTATTTCAGTTCCAATACTCCATCGTTGTATTCGCTGCCAATACCTCCGGTGCGACTATACCAGTAATACATGTTGTTGCGATAGCACAGATTCAGATACTCATATCCCGAGGTACCGGTATTATCAAACGATCCGCCACAAATCACGAATCGGCCATCTTTGAACCATGCGGTAACGGCATCGTCGAGACCATAGGTTGCGACAGCGTTCGGCGGCAGTAATCCGCGCACCACAAACGTTTTACCCCTGACACCCTCTTCGATGGTAACTGTTTGCGGCAGATAATTACCCGTGCCGGTCATAATATAAGTACCTATAAACGCATCGTAACGGCTATCTTCAACGGCAGTGAGTGCCGAAGTGGTAAATTTCTTCCACACCAACTCGCCATAGTTGCCATCGGCATCGTATGCCACCACAGCCAAAGAGTACTCCGTTTCAGGGTTGAGTTCGGAGTGGGAGAGAACTATCGTCTTGCCCGACTCCGGCGTCGCTTCGATACCACTGTTGTGAATCAAGCCGGCCGTAACCGAATCTAAAAATTCACCGTTGTACCAAGAGGTTGACCATTGATATTTTATCTTTACGGCATTATCGGACAGCGTAAGCAACAATTCGGCACTTGTGTCGGTAACCGATTGTGTCGTTATCTCCACCGTTGCGCTCGAAGCCTGATGCTCGGGAGTTGTGAATTTGATTAGTGCCACCTTCGAATAATCGGTATAGGTCGTTTTGTTGAAAGACTTCGTACCATGCGTCGCACACGCAATGAGTGTGTATTCCGTGTCAGAAAGCAGATTTAACAGTTCCAACGATGTCGATTGCGCCGGTACAGAAGATGCAACCCACATCGCATCCAGCATTTCCTCCAACCTTGTCATTGTGAAATCTACCGTCATACAATAATAGTAGAGGAACACAACATCCGATTCGGACGATTCCGCTTTAATTACGGCCTTGTCTTCTGCAACCGACTCCTGAGACAATGTTACCGACATGGATTCATCGATAGGTACGACAGGTGTGGTATATACGCATTTAGATACATGCGACGAAGTATTGCCGTCGCCGTCAAATGCCAGAGACAAAAATACATATTTGGTCGCCTGCCTATATACGGAGGCACGCAACAATCCGCTTCCTGTACGGGTGTTGCCCGCTTTGACCAAATCGATGTCGCTTTCGCCCGAGGCAACATATTGATCGTATGTCATAAATCGGTAATAGTAACCCGTTGCCAAGCCATTTAGGGTAACATTAAACCAACTCCTCGCCCACGAACTTCTCTCCGATAAGTATGCGACATTGGCATACGGTTCGGTATAGGAGGTATGCGTAAACTCCGAAACAGGAGTAATATGGGCGCGGGTAATGGTAATGGCGCGGGTGGCAGTACGAACGGTTACGTTGCCCTCCGTATCGGTTGTACGAATTTGCAGACCCGAATATGTGGCAGGAGGCAGAATGGCATACAACGAACGTGGCGTCGAAGAGAGTTCGATTGGCGTTTCCAACGTCAGGCTCAATTTGGTCGAGTAACCGCCTTCCGACGATTCACTGTTATAATACATGCTGCCATCGACGGACGATACCAAAAACCTTCCCGATATGGGATTGTCCTGACTCACCACCTCGATACCCGAAACCGTACCGCTGCCGACCAATTGGATTTCGAGAATACCACACAGATTCTTGAATTCAAGTTGTTGGCTGTTATCGCAGAAGGCAACCATAGGATTGGCGTCTTTGATGAAATTCCGTTCGGTAACGATGCCCGAATTTGGTATGTCTATCAAGAACAAACCACTCAAACTCGCACCTGCGTACATTTCGTAAGGATAGAGGCCATAATAGGCATCATAGTCATCTATCGTTCCGTTGAATTCTGCCGCAGAGGTTCCCGCTCCCGAAGCAAGCACAAATACCTTTGCCGAATACGCAGAGCCGGTAACGCCCAATACCACGATATGATCGTCTTCACTCCATACTACCGAATTGTCTTCGCCCATGGTGGTACGAGAATCGTTGTCGGCGATTACGCCTTTGAATGTGCGTTGTTGCTGCGTAGCGTCTATTGCCGAATCGTTCTTCACGCAAGCCGACATGACAAGCGCGAATATGGCTGTTGCCAATATGTGTATATTTATCTTTCTCATAATTCAATAATGGTTAATGGTGTGTACTATTCCCAACCTGCATCGGTTTGGTCATCTCTTTCGAAACCTTCGGAACTCGCCAAGAATCCCGACTCCGTCTTTACATTGAGCAAACGCAACAGCGGCTCTGAATACTTTTCTCTTTTCATAATCGTTGAGTGTGTTTTGGGTTTGTTTGGTATTTTTATGATATAGATATAATCTGCTCATCGTTGCCACAACCTACAACGAAGGCACATGGCAAATACGCATCTGAACCGATTTGCCGCAGTCGCATACGGACATGCCGCACCCGCTTACGGTAAATAATTGGTTATCAGCATATTGTATTTAGGGGGGGGGTAAATCGACATGACACCGTATTGCCGGCAACCGAAGAGACTGACACCGATATTCGACAACATGGCTTGTTGATATCAGGGAGAGCAATCATTGTGGTTGTCATAAGCAATAATCCAAAGGTTAATATGTCTCCGACAGACTGCATCAATACAGCAAATACGGTAATCGAGGTGCAATATACGCAATAAATTTCTAATAACCAAACACCAACGCCCTTTTCGGCTCAACACAGCCCTATTACTCCGACACGGCGACGATAAGCGCAAAATAAATTTGCTTTTGCAGCCGTTTTGTGCTACTTTTGCAGATGAATAACGGATAAACTACAACATATTATGGATTTCGAAGGCAAGGTCGTAAAGATATTCCCGCAGCGAGACGGAGTATCGAAGACCACAGGCAATAAGTGGACAAGTCAGGATGTACTGTTCGAGGTACAGCCGCAATCGCAATATACGCGCAAGATACTCGTATCGTTCTTCAACAAGGCCGACGAGGTAAAGCGACTTGCGGAGGGTGCGACTTATACGGTATCAATCGATATCGACGCACGCGAATACAACGGTCGCTGGTACAACGACATTCGCGCATGGCGCATACAGCCCAAGCAGGCCGAGCAACCTCAGGCGGGCGTACCTGCCGACACCGTTGCGGCAGCACCGACGGGCGATGTTGCACCGATGCCGACCGAGCAGGATTATACGGCCGGCAGCGCAACGGGCGCGGGCGATGTCGATGACCTGCCGTTCTAATCAGGCAGGCCGTACGGCAAAGGGACGTACAAAAAAGGTTGGTCGAAATGACCAACCTTTTCGTTTATATGCCGCCGATTCATCCTATTTGCCGATGCGCAGGAACGCATTTATCGGATAGTGGTCGGAAGGCAGATGAACGCTGCGCGATTCCGATTTGACATCCTTCGGAGCGTCGGTATTGGAAGCCTCCGCACCACGCTCGTCGTGCCAATAGTGATAAGTCAGCACCCCGTAACGTTCGACCTCGATTTTGTCGGAGACCCATATATGGTCGATTCGTCGTGTGGTGTAGTTGGTCGGTTTGAAACTGTTGAACGTACCGGTGGGAGCAAAGCGGACTTCGGCAATCTCGTAGGCATCGTGCAGAAATCCGCAATCGGCAAATATGCGGAATATCTCGTTGTCCTGCGCCACGTTGAAATCGCCCGTAAGAATCACATTCGCCTTTTTGCCGCATGTCTTGGCGATATGTGCGACAATCAACTTTGCGCTCTCTCGGCGAGCCTCGATGCCTTTGTGGTCCATGTGCAGATTGAAAAACCAAAATTTGCGGTGCAGTTTCTTGTCCTTGAAATATCCCCAACTGCAAACGCGCGGGTATCTGGCATCCCAACCTTTCGACGGCTCATTCGGTGTCTCCGAGAGCCAGAACGTGCCGCTGTCCAACAACACGAAACGCTCCTGCTTGTAAAATATCGGGCTGTATTCGCCTTTGGTCATGCCATCGTCGCGTCCCGCTCCGACATAGGCATAACCGTCCAAACGTGCCAACATGTCGGTCAGTTGCCCGTAACGCACCTCTTGCGCTCCGAATATGTCGAAATCGCTGAAACGTATCACATCGCAAAGGCAATCGACACGCTGCGTCCATCCGTCGCCGTGTTCGTAATCCTTTGCATTGAGAGTACGCACATTATAACTCGCGACATTGAGCGTTTGTGCGCACAACGCAGACACCGTAAAGATTAAAGCCGAAAAAATCGTTAAAATTCGTTTCATGACAATATCTCGATATGGATAAAAATGTTTTCGAACGGAGGAGCCACCTGCGGCAGTTCGTCGAACAATCCGAATACTGCCGACCCCGACCCCGACATGGAGGCATACACGGCACCGGCATCATAGAGATACCGTTTGAGTTGCGCAAGGCGCGGATGCGTAGCGAAAAGATGCGGCTCGAAATCGTTTTTGACGCAGGTGCGCCATTGCGACAACGGCATTTGCAGAGCATCGCCCAACCGAACGGCAGGAACGGCAGGACTGACACCCGAATATGCCTCGCGAGTCGATATACCCTCGTCGGGCTTCATTATAACGACATATTTCCCCGCAACGGGCAGAGCAACGGGAGCCAACACCTCGCCGCGACCACTGCAAAATTGCGGCTCGTTGCGAACGAAAAACGGCGTGTCGCTGCCGAGCGAAGCGGCCAAAGAGAGCAGTTCCCGTTCCGACAAAGCAAGGCGGAACAAATCGTTCAGCAACATAATCGTCGTCGTCGCATCGCTCGAACCTCCGCCCAATCCCGCGCCGAACGGTATCCGTTTGTTCAAACGGATTTCCGCTCCGCCGATACCGAAACGCTGCTGCATCAGTCGGTATGCCTTGACGCACAGATTTTGTTCGTCGGCACAATCGACAGCGATGCCGTTCTGCACGAAGCGCAGACAGTCGCATCGTTCGACTGCGATTTCGTCGTACAACTCCCGAATCGGATACATCACGGTCTCGATGTCGTGATAGCCGTCCGAACGACGACGCAACACATCGAGGCCGATATTGATTTTGCAACCCGCTTTTGCCAGCATAGACTGTCGGAACTATATTTCGGTTACGGCACTATCCGCAGTTTTCGGTGCAGTTCCCGTAATGCCGCCTCGCTCCGCAATATCGGGAGCGACAGGGGCGATTCTGCCGGCAGACGGTCGTTTGCTTACGATGCTGTCAACGATGAATTTGGTAAATCCCCGCCAAGGCAATCGGCCGAAATACTCTTTGTAGTGCAATTCGACCGTATTGCCGCCCTGCAACATCAACTCGCGGGCAATGTCGGCATTCTCCACCGAAAATTCGAACTCGTAGGACTGAATCGAGCCGGCAGCCTGCGAACGGATGCCCGACTGGATGAGTTTACCTTCATAGGTTTTGAAAACCAAGCCTTTGTGTACCACATAGTTGAGTTCTCCGCTCTTGACGCCCTCGCCGAAGACGAAATAAAAACGGAAATAGACGAACAGCAACAGGCCGACGACAAGAATCGCAACGACAATACTCCAAAATTTTTTCATAGACATTTATTGTTTTACTGTTACAAATTTACAAAAATTCTCTTCGTCGGCTATTTGCGCCCGACAAACTTGCCGAAAAACCGCCAAATCTCCTCGCAGGTGTCTATATCTTTCGATGCCCACGAGTGTTTGCCGTTGACGATTTCGTACAGCCAAACCTCGTTGCCGTCCGTACCGCCCAAATAGCGATGGGCAATGATGCGATGCCCGCTTTCGGGTCTTTTCGACGGCAACTCCTCGGTAACCTCGTGCGTACAACGATTGACCGCCGCCCAATATCCGACGGCAAGCGGCACCGCAATATATTTACCCCAGCCGCCTTTGTTCTCCGGATCGCCTTCCCATGCCGAAGTGGTATCTTCGGTGCCGTGGATTTCGAACAACGGCACAGGGTGTTTGGCAGTCAAATCGCGATACATCCATTCGAGCGTAAGACCCGATACGGGAGCAACCGCTGCAAACATCTTCGGTCGCAGATAGGCGAGCAGATAACACATCTCGCCACCGTTGGACATACCCGTACAAAAAGTGTTCCTTTTGCTGAGTTTGCAGTGCTTTTGCAAATGGCGTGCGAGACGACATACGAAATCGACATCATCCGTTTTCATCCCCTGCTGGACGGGATAACCGACATTCCAACCCGTTTTGCCCTTACCGTCGCGTTCGCCCTGCGGATAGCAGACCGCAAACCCGTTGGCCTCTGCCACGGGATTCATTCCGAAGCGGTCGGGATTGGCACTGCTGCCGTAGCCGTGCAGCACGAATACGAGCGGAGCCTCGTCGGACAATTTGGCAGGCAGATAGAGTTTGAAGGTGCGCTCGATGCCGCCGATACGAATTTTGTATTCGCCCAAACCCGTGCGATATTCCGGAGTGCGTGCTGTTGCACAAACGGCAACGCACAAAAGCATAACTGTCGTTAAAATCTTTTTCATGGCACTTTTTGTGTTACGATACAAATATAGCGAATTATCCGAAAAATATACAGCCTTGCGCGGCTTATCGCAACTGCCATAGCGAAACCGTCGGCAGGTATCTGCAAAAATTTCTATATTTGCACGCATGAAGACATCGCACGACATACCGACGGAGCATCATCCTTTGCAGCCTTTTCTGCCAGAAAACGCACGGCTGCTCATGCTCGGCAGTTTCCCGCCCAAGCACGAGAGGTGGTCGATGGAGTTTTTCTACCCCAATTTCAACAACGACATGTGGCGTATCATGGGACTGATATTCCACGGCAAACGCGACTATTTCGTCATGACTGACGAAAAGCGATTCGACAGAGAGCGCATAACGGAGTTTTGCGGAAGGCACGGCATCGCGATTTACGATACGGCGACAATCGTGCGGCGCATGAAAGACAATGCGTCGGATGCCTTTTTGGAGGTGGTGGCATCGACCGACACGGCGGCATTGGTAAGGCAACTGCCGCACTGTTGCGCCATAGCGGCCACGGGACAGAAGGCAGCCGAGACTGTCGCGGCACAATTTGCCTGTCCGCTGCCGCGTCCGAACGGGAAAACGGAGTTGGTCATCGATGCGTGTACCATCGAATTTTACCGCATGCCCTCCTCATCGCGGGCCTATCCTTTGGCAATAGAGCGCAAAGCCGCAGCATATAGAGAGATGTTCGAGACGGTCGGCATTTTGTAAGGCGACTATCCGAAAAGAGACGATTGCTCCAATGCAAGCAGATAACGTTTGGCATCCACGCCGCCCGCATAACCCGTCAAAGCACCGTTGCAGCCGATAACCCGATGACACGGCACGAAGAGAGACAAGGCATTCGCACCGTTGGCATTGGCAACGGCACGCACAGCCGACGCTCTGCCCATACGACGGGCGAGTTCGCCATACGAGACCGTTACTCCGAAGGGTATGCCCAACAGCGCGTTCCACACCGCCTTTTGAAACTCCGAGCCGACGAGCAGCAGCGGCATATCGAAAGCGCATCTGCGACCCGCAAAGTATTCATCCAACTGTCGGACGGCATCGGCGAGCAGTTCGCATTCGCCATGCACGAAGCGGGCATTCAGCCCCTTTTGCAGACGGCGTCCCGTAATTTCGCTTCGCCGTCCTATGTGCCAATCGCACATGCACAGACGGTAGCCGAATGCGCCGAGCAGCAACTCGCCGCACGGAGCGGAGTAGGAGCATGTAATTATTTGGTCGTGTGCCGATAACATCGCACAAATATAGACAAAAAAACAGAGACGCCTGCTCGGCATCTCTATTTTTCGGGAATAATCTTTACGACTATTCCGCCTCTTTCGTAGCCACTCGCTTCTCGCGGATACGGGCTTTCTTACCCGTCAAATCGCGGAAATAGTAGATACGCGCACGGCGAACGACACCACGCTTGTTTACCTCGATGTGGTCGAGATGCGGCGAGTACAGAGGGAAGATTCGCTCGACACCGACACCGTTCGACACCTTGCGGATGGTGAACATCTTGGTCTTGCCCGAACCCTTAATCTGAATTACCACGCCACGGAAACTCTGCAAACGCTCTTTGCTTCCCTCGACGATGCGGTAGGTAACGGTGATGGTATCACCGGCTTTGAACGAAGGAATGTCTGCGTCGGTTTTCGGCCAGAGTTTCTCGTTCACAAATTTGATTAATGAATCCTTGTTCATTGTTGCAACAAAAATTTACGTTATACGCTCAACATTATCGCTGCGTTAGGCCTACCATACAAAGTCATTGCCTTATAATCCCCGACCCAATTTGCATCGGTCAAACCGGCCACCCGCCCTATACAAGAGGTTGATACGCGGGTGCAAATATAAAACAAAAATTGGTAAAACAACAACGCACCACGCAAAAAAGTTGCCGCGGACGTGGTTTAATGTTCCGCGACTATGGTGTAATGCCCCGCGTCGAGCGTAAGTGTCGTACTCTCCTCTGCGCCGCAGGTCAGTCGCGAGAAGCCTTGCGGCAGTCGCACTTCGGCGGTTGTGCCGGAAGGGACGGTAAGCGTTATGTTCAGTCGCCCGCCATCTTGGCGGGCATTCATCGCAATATCGCCGAATACGGTCGGCACCGTTGTCTCGACCCATTCGAGCGAAGCGAGGTTTGGACATACCGCAAACCGCCCGAATTGAGGGGTCAAAGGCTCGATGCCTGCGATATACTGCGACAAAATGGTCAATCCGCCACCGCTCCAAGCATGGTTGTAGGTACCGTTGCCCGACTTGTACTGCATGCCTTCGCCGCCTGTATATTCCCAACCCTCCCACAGGGTCGTATAATCCTCGGAAACGACCATGTCGTAAAAACGGCTCTTCATCCGCGACAACGCATCGTCGTAATATCCCATGCGGCACAACGCTTCGAGGACATATTTTTCCATATAGGGACTTGCGTTGAAATGGCAACGCAAAAATTCGCGCATGGTCTCGTAACGCTCCTCGGGAACGAATCCCGTAAGCACTGCCATAGCCTGCACACGGTCGTCGGGTTCGTCCTTGTAAGATTTGGTCGCATAGTGCGTTCCCGTCCAAAAACGGTCGTTGAACGTTGCCGCCATAACCCGCTGCAACTGCCGTGCATACATCGCTTCGGTACCTCTGCCCGTAAGTGCCGACATATTCTCCATGCCTCTCAATGCCAAAGCGTACCAACAATTCTGCAAGGCCTCTTTGTCGATGTTCGTACCCCAATCGCCCCAATACCAACCGCCTCGACGCACACGCACCATACCCGCGCCATCGGTCTCCCATACATCGTAGATGTAGCGACGCACGCCGTCATAGACGCTCTCTATCGTCGGCTTGTCGCCCGTGAGCATATAGTAGGTCCAGAAACCATAATATCCGACGCTCGCTAGCATCTGACACGGCAACTCCTGCGCGTACCAACCCGGTATAGGCGAAAATATCTCGCCCGTCGGACGCTGCCAACCCATCAACTCGCGAATCGCCTTGCGGGTCAGCAGATGGGCGCGTTCGTCGAAGACATAACCTGCCTCGCCGAGTTCGACAACGGCATCGCCCCACCATTGGGCGCGTTCACGGTCGGGGCAATCCATATAGTTGTCGCGCATCGTAATGTAAAGCGTGCGCTGCGCCTTGCGCCACAACGTATTGAAAAATTCGTCGTTGCACCTGAACGAACCCGCAAAGTCGCTGTCATAACCGCTTTCGCGCCATTTTACTTCCAACACCTCCACCCCTTCGTCGGGCAGAATGTAGCGGACATCGTGGCCGTTAATCCAGATAGGCACTTCAAACTCCTGCTCGCCTTCGCGCGTTATGTATTCGGCATGGAATTGTCGCGCCTTGCCGATTTTGTAGTCGTCCGTGCGTATGTCTATCAGTTTGCCCTCTTTGGAACGCAACCTTATGTACGGCGACACCTGCATATTGTAAGGCAGTCGGCAAACGAGCATATTGCCCTCGCGCCGTACCGAAACATAATCGGAGAGTTCGCTCCAACGCCACATCGGTATCGGACGCTCGACCAATGCACCCCAACCCGATTGTTCGCGTGGCACGACCACTGCATGCGGCCATGCCGAAGCGTCGAAACCGCACTCGGCAAACGCAACCGTTTTGCGGGCATCGACACCGACATTGGCACCCGCGAGCCTGTGTTGCCGCTGACCTGCGGGATTCTCGTCTGCGGGCGCATACATTGCATCGTACCGCACCGCACGCCACGACGCATCGCTCACTTTGCGGTCCAATGCGGTCGTCAATTCGAAGCACAAACCCGCTGTCGCCGAAGCCCGATGCGAGAACGAGGATTTGCCGTAATACTGCACCAATACCGCCACGCTGTTGCGTCCACGACGGAATCCTGCCACATCGTGCAGTACGTCGCAATACGAATCGGCAGGATTGGGACCTCGTTTCAGCCCTCCTTCGCGCACCGCCAATTCGCCGTTTACCCACAACCAATATTTGGTATCGGCAGCAATGCGCAACTCCAAGTCGGAGACGGAGAGCAGCGTAAAATCGTTGCGGAAACATATCCATTCGCCATCGGCAACCGACTCGGCAGAGGTGATTATTTGCGCCTCGCGGCAAGAGCATGCAGCAAGGATTGCCGCCATGGCGACAAATAGCAGACGTCGTTTCATAAAAGCGTATTTTAAGGTTCGTACACAAAGATACCCTTTTGCGACGAATTTGCCAAAAAAGTACACCGCAGGCGAAGGACAAATAAATAATCGACAAAAAAGTTGCGAATGTAAAAAATTTGTTATCTTTGCGGTCGCAACTCGTGCAGTTGCATTAAGTACTTAATTTAACAAAACACGAAAGATGAAAAAGGGAATTCATCCGGAAAATTATCGTTTGGTGGCGTTCAAAGACATGTCGAACGACCACGTGTTTTTGTGCAGGTCCGCTGTTGCAACAAAGGAGACCATCGAAGTCAATGGCGAAACCTATCCCGTGTATAAGATGGAAATTTCCAACACGTCGCACCCGTTCTATACAGGTAAGATGAAGTTGGTGGATACCGCCGGTCGCGTCGATAAGTTTATGAGCCGTTACGCAAAACGCTACGATAAAAAGAACAAGTAGAAACTGCTGTTCTCGGAAAAACAGAGTGTTTGCTTATCCCAAGCAAACACTCGTTTTTTATATCCGTACGGCTTGCGCCCGTCAGAATTTATGGAATGCGCGGACGAACAGTTTGTCGCCCTTGTTGCCGTCGGCCGTATATGGCTTTTCGAGATTGAAGTGCGAATAGACCGAACAACGGGCATCGGCAGCCTCGGTCGAGGAGTGGTAGAACATTATGTTGTTCAAAGGCTTGCCGCCATTGGCACGAAGCGTGTCGTTGAACACCTTGCGCACCTTTTTCTTTACCGTAACCCGCGAGCCGCCATTGTATATCGTACCGAGCAGCCACAATTCGTTTACGGCCGGCAGATACCAACCTTCGCCCTTTGCCCGACACCACTCGAACGCAGGAAAATCGCTCCACGACAGATTGTGGTCGGCGACGAATCTTTCGACTGTCTGCATATTCTGCTCGCCGTCGTGCAAATCGATTGCTCCCGTTGCCTCCAAATCCTTGCGCGGCAACGAACACCATGCCGCACACGTCTCGTCGAGCGACATCACAACGCCGTGTCTGCCGCCATCCTTGGTAATAACCACAATGCCTTTGATACCGTCGCGTGCATATATGTCGCCCGTTTCGTAAACAGGCAGTTGTCCGACTGCCGCACCGCTATCGTCGAACACATGCGGGATTTGGTCGTAAGGGACTGCCACCTTTACGGGACCGTGCCACTTTTTCAGGGTGTCGCCCTCGGTCGTAACCGTTACGGCAGGCTTATGTTTCGGCACGAACGTATCGCGGTCGCCATTCGGGTATTCGATATAGTCGATGTCCTCGACCGGCAATATATACACCGGCGATTCGGTCCTATACCGAACATATTTTATTTGTTTCTTGCTTACCTCCAACACCTTGACACGCATTTGCGTACCATCGCGCTTGACCAACAAATCCTGCGCCCGCACCTCCGACACAATCGAAACTGCGGCAATCAAAACAATAATTGCTATCCTCATATATGCAAAATGATGTTTTAGTCAATGCAAATATACTTATTATCTCGCAAAATCATTATCTTTGCATATATAAAACCATCCGACGGACTGTCGCACCGCTTCGGACTGCAACAAAACGCAACAAATGGGATTATTCGACATATTCAAAAGCAATAAATCCGCCACAACGCCAATCTCCGAACAGACGGATAGCCGGCAGGAGTTGGAACGAGGCTTGGAAAAGACCAAACAGGGTTTCTTTTCGAAACTGACCCGTGCCATTGCAGGTCGCTCGACCGTCGATGCCGCCGTATTGGACGATTTGGAGGAGGTACTCATAACATCCGACGTCGGTGTGGAGACCACGGTCAAAATCATCAACTACATAGAAGAGCGTGTCGCACGCGACAAATACGTAAATGCCGACGAGTTGCAGTCGATACTGCACGACGAGATTGCCCGACTGATGGAGGAGGCCGAAGGCTCGACGGAGAGTTTCGGACTCGACACGCGCGAGGGCGAGCCTTATGTAGTGATGGTTGTCGGCGTAAACGGTGCCGGCAAAACCACGACGATAGGCAAATTGGCGGCACAACTGACAAAAGCGGGCAAGAAGGTCTTTATCGGTGCAGCCGACACGTTCCGCGCCGCTGCAATAGACCAATTGGGCGTATGGGCCGACCGTGCGGGTGCAACGATGATACGGCAGGATATGGGTTCCGACCCCGCTTCGGTGGCGTTCGACACATTGCGCTCGGCAGTAGCCAACAAGGCCGATGTCGTGCTTATCGACACGGCAGGCCGACTGCACAACAAAATCGGACTGATGAACGAACTGACCAAGATACGCAACGTCATGTCGAAGGTGATTCCCGATGCTCCGCACGAAGTGATGCTCGTGTTGGACGGCTCGACGGGACAAAATGCTTTTGAACAGGCACGGCAGTTCACGCAGGCAACGAGGGTTACATCGCTTGCCATTACCAAACTCGACGGTACGGCAAAAGGCGGCGTGGTCATCGGCATCAGCGACCAATTCCATATACCGGTACGCTATATCGGCATCGGCGAAGGTATCGACCAATTACGGGTATTCGACCGCCAAGAGTTCGTACAGGCTCTGTTCGGCGAAAAGAGATAAAATGCGGCGATGAAACAAATCAATGTCATAACGCTCGGCTGTGCCAAAAACCGCGTCGATTCCGAGCATTTGTCGGCACAACTCGCCGCTTCGGGATACAAGGTCGTATTCGACAGCGACCGCACCGATGCCAAGGTCGTGGTGATAAACACCTGCGGTTTTATCGGCGATGCCAAGCAGGAGAGTATCGATACGATTCTGCGGGCAGTGGCGGCAAAGCAGGCGGGACGCATCGAACAGGTTTTCGTCATAGGCTGTTTGAGCGAGCGTTATGCCGACGAGTTGCGCCAAGAGATACCCGAAGTGGACAGATATTTCGGAGTAAAGGATTGGGAGGGCATCGTCCGCACGCTCGGAGCCGAATACCGCAACGACTGCCGTATCGAACGCCAATTATCGACCCCGAAGCACTACGCCTACCTCAAAATCGGCGAGGGTTGCAATTGGCGATGCGGTTATTGCGCCATTCCGCTTATCCGCGGCAAGTACGAATCGGTACCTTTCGAGCAGGTTATTGCCGAAGCGCGACGCTTGGCAGAATCGGGCGTGAAGGAGTTGATGGTAATAGCGCAGGACACGACATACTACGGCATCGACCTCTACGGTCGCCGTCGTTTGGCCGAACTGCTCGAAGCGTTGTGCCGCATCGACGGCATAGAGTGGATTCGTCTGCACTACGCCTACCCGACCGACTTTCCGGACGATGTAATCGAGGTAATGGCCCGCGAAAAGAAGATTTGCAAATATCTCGACATACCGTTGCAGCACATCAGCGACAATCAACTCTCGCTTATGCACCGTCGTCATACGAAGGCGCAGGCTTTGGAGTTGCTCGACCGACTGCGCAAAGCCATCCCTGACATAGCCATCCGCACCACTCTGTTGGTCGGCTATCCGAACGAGAGTGCGCAGGATTTCGAAGAGTTGAAAGAGTTTGTGCGCCTGCAACGCTTCGACCGCTTGGGAGTATTCGCATATTCGGAGGAGGAGGGAACCTTCTCTGCCGGCAATCTAAAAGACAACATTCCGCAACGCATCAAGGAGTATCGCGTAGATGAGATTATGCGGATTCAGAGCGAGATTTCGCTCGCAAACAACCGAGCCCGCATAGGACGTATCGAGCGTGTTGTAATCGACGGTCGTTCGGGCGAATACTACATAGGCCGCTCGCAATACGATTCGCCCGAAGTGGACGAGGAGATACTTGTCAAGGCGGACAATCGGCGCATGCTGCGCGGCCGATTCTATGATGTACGCATCACTGCGGCAGACGAATACGATTTGTACGGAGAGAGAATACAGTCATCGAAAATTTCGACATTATGAGCAAATATACTCTTAAAGAGGTAATCACCAAAGCCGACGAGCGAATATGGTTGCGCGTATGCGACCGCATCTACAAAGGCAACCGTAATTGGGTTTGTCCGCTCGACAACGACATAATAAAGGTTTTCGACCCGAAGCAGAATGATATGTTCGTCGGAGGAGAGGCGATTCGTTGGACGGCATTCGACGAAAACGGCGAAGCGGTAGGACGCATAGCCGCATTCTACAACCGCGCAACAGCCGCATTGAACGAACAGCCGACCGGCGGTTGCGGATTCTTTGAAGCCACAGACGACCAAGAGTTGGCCAATACGTTGTTCGACGCTGCGCGTATATGGTTGGCAGGCCACGGCATGGAGGCTATGGACGGACCCATCAATTTCGGTTCCCGCGACTCGTGGTGGGGACTGCTCGTGAGAGGTTACGAATTCCAACCGCTCTATGCCAACCCGTACAACCCGCCATACTACAAAGAGTTGTTCGAGAACTACGGATTTCAGAACTATTTTAATCAGAACACCTATCTTTGGCGCGTCTATGACGACTCGCTCAACGATATAGTACTCGAAAAAGCAAAACGCGTGATGTCCACACCGGGGTATCATTTCGAGGATATGCGCCATACCAATCTCGAAGATGCAGCCGAAAATCTGCGCATAATATACAACAAGGCTTGGACGCAATTCACGGGAGTAAAACCGATGGACAAAGAGGAGGCGCAGTCGATGTTGAAGGCGTTGAGACCCATCATCGACCCCAACATCATATTTTTCGCCTATTTCAACGACGAGCCTATCGGATTTTTCGTGATGGTACCCGACCTCAACCGAATCATCGGCAAATTCCACGGCAAACTCAATCTTATCAACAAGATTCGTCTGATGGCAGACCTTAAATTGCGCCGCTGCGACCGCATATTCGGCATTATCTTCGGCATAACGCCCGAATTTCAGGGCAAGGGTATCGAGAGCGGCATGATGCGCCATATATTGGAGACCTACATCCGCAGCGACCGCAACCATTACAAAACAATCGAGTTCGCGTGGATTGGCGATTTCAATCCTGTCATGAACAGAATGATACAGAGTTACGTCTGTGCCACGCAACACAAGATGCACACCACCTATCGTTATCTGTTCGACCGCACGAAAGAGTTTCATCGCTGTCCTCGCTTGGGCGTCCGTCGCAAAGAGTAGATGCTCCGCAAAAGTTGCAAATCAAAAACCACTAAAATATGAAAACTACCGTTTTTACAAAGTTCCACATTGCCAATGGTGCAAAAATGGCCGAATTTGCAGGCTATAACATGCCTATCGAGTTTACGGGCATCAACGACGAACACCTTACGGTGCGCGAAAAGGCCGGCGTGTTCGATGTAAGCCACATGGGCGAGATATGGATTAAAGGCGACAAGGCTTTGGCTTTGTTGCAACATATCACGACCAACGACGTATCGAAACTGTACGATGGCAAAGTGCAGTATTCGTGTATGCCCAACGGTCGAGGCGGCATAGTCGATGACATTTTGGTCTATCGCTTTTCCGCAGAGAAATATATGCTGTGCGTCAATGCCGCAAATGTCGAGAAGGATTGGACTCACATCTGCGAGCAGGCAAAGGCCTTCGGCATGGAAGCCGGCCGCGAATTGGAGAATGCCTCCGACCGCATTTGCCAACTCGCCGTACAGGGACCTTTGGCGATGAAAATCGTGCAGAAAATGTGCGACGAGCCTGTCGAGCAGATGGAGTACTACACTTTCCGCCAAATGAAGGTGGCAGGTTGCGAAGCGATACTCTCCATTACGGGCTATACGGGAGCAGGAGGTTGCGAGATATATCTGCACAACGAGGATGCCGACCGCATGTGGGAAGCGTTGTGGAGAGCCGGCGAGGAGTTCGGATTGAAAAACATCGGTCTCGGCGCACGCGACACTCTGCGACTCGAAAAGGGATTTTGTCTCTATGGCAACGACATCAACGACACCACCTCGCCGATTGAGGCGGGTTTGGGTTGGATTACCAAGTTCGCCGAGTGCAAAGATTTCATCGACCGCGATTTGCTGGCGGCTCAAAAGGCCGACGGTGTCGAGCGCAAACTCGTAGGCTTCAAGATGATTGACCGCGGCATTCCGCGCCATGAATACCCATTGGCAGACCTCGACGGCAACCGCATAGGCGAGGTAACATCGGGGACGATGTCGCCATGCCTGAAAGTCGGCATCGGCTTGGGCTATGTAAAGAGCGAATTCGCAAAAATCGGAACGACCATCGCCGTTGTCATCCGCGACCGTCTTATAAAGGCGGAGGTGGTCAAATATCCGTTCGTATAGTTCTACCCTGCCGCAATATGAAATCGAGTCGCCTATGCAGGCGGCTCGATTTCTTTATCCGTTGCAACATCGGCGTTGCAACAACCAATACAAAACAAACGACCGGGTTAATTTTTGAATGTAATGCCTTCGCTCGTACCGGCATCCGAGCCTATGGCAAGCGACCCGAAGTTATCCGCAGTCAAAACGGTACCGTTTACACTGCCACCCACTCCGATATTGCTTACATTCTTCTTGTTCCAACCGATTGCCGCTCCTGCATAGAGTGCGCACTCGACGGAGCCTGTGCTGTAACCGCCCGACACCGTTCCTGTCTGGTTGTAACCCACCACTCCGCCTGCGGCGAATGCAGTGGAACCGCCTACGGCCTCAGCCGTTACGTTTCCGGAGTTGATGTTGTCGGTAATAACGCCCGCACCGCTATATACGTTGCCCAAAACGCCGCCTGCATACGATGCAGTTTGAGCATTGTACATCGATACATTGCCGCTGTTGGTATTGCCGATAATCTGTCCGATTTTGATTAAGCCGACTATACCTCCTGCACCGACCGAAGCGTTAGAAGTGTTGATACGCGCCGTAACCGTACCGCTGTTGGTACAACCGCTTGTGCAGACTGCGGCAGATGTTCCATCATAGAAACCTACCACACCGCCTGCTGCCTCCCAGTTGTTGGCCACACCGCCCATATCGAGAATCACATCGCCCGTATTGTGGGAGTCGGTCAGCGAACTGTCGTTGTGCGTACCGACGATACCACCGATACGGCTCACCTGCAACTTGTCCGATTTTACGGTAGCGTGGTTTTTGCAGCCGATGATTATCGTACTGCGGTAGGTCTGACCGCATATACCGCCAATGGAGATATAGCCTGCACCAGCAGCAGCCGTCTGTTCGAAACTTACCTCGCCCGTATTGACGCAATCCTTGATGGTTGCAGCACCTTGGCTCGAACCCATGATACCGCCCATAAAGCAGTTGCCGTTCATCGTGGAGTGTACCTTACCGCTGTTGCTGCATGCGTTTACCACAAGCGTCGGGCAAGAGTTCTCGCTTCGTCCGATAATGCCGGCAATGTTGTGGACATCCGAATTCGTGCTGTTGTCATAGAACACCTCGCCCTCGTTGGTGCAATTCTCCACAGTCGCATTCAATGCGGTCTTAATCACGAGACCGGCAATACCGCCTATTGCGCTATCCTTGTAACAGAGCGTCATGCTGACTTTGGCATGGTTGTGGCAATCGCTTATCAGGCTCTCCTTCGCGTCGTTATTCGAGCCGTCGATAACGCCGAGAAGACCGCCCGTATAACTGATGTTGCCGGTTGTGGCAGCATTGCGCACCTCGCCATAATTGTTGCAGCCTATAACCTTTGCATCGTATGCGCTGCCGCTGATACCGCCGATACGCGATTTGCAGTTGGAATCGGAGGTGGTGGTTATAGGCATATAGTTGGTAATGTTGTTCAGTTCGCCGCCATAGATTTGCGCCACGACACCTGCATAACACCATGTATCGGTATCGGTGCTGTATTTCTCCTCGATTGCACTCACGCCGTCGTAGGTCGTACCATCCTGCGAGCCGCATGTAAGGTTGCAAACCGTACCGCGTACCACTCCGAACAGACCCGCGTAACGCTCCGTCTGTGCCACATGGAGGTTGTAGATGCACTTGCCGTTGCCCTCGAATATACCCTTGAAGTTGGCAATCGGAGTCCATGGGTCATAAGCAGCGAGCGAAATGGTGTTGTTCAACACCACGACACCGTCTTCGTTGCAGAATCCCGCACCGACAGGATACGACTCGGTATCGCCATTGACCTCATCGGCAAACGCCTTCATATCCTCGGCCGTGGAGATGCCGTTGCGATGACCTGCCAAAATATCGGCAATCGGCTGGTAAACATGCTTGTAAGCGGTTGTCAAATCGACATTCTTGGCCTCATCCGTCCAAATCACACGACGAAAATTCTCATTGCCGTCTTTGTAGAGTTTGACTACTGCACCGCCTGCATACACGGCTCCTTCGCCCGTACCGACACCGCCGAATTTAACCGCTCCGACAACGACCTGCACATTCTGCGAGCCATTAAAATTCTTGGCAGCGGCAAAATCGACCATAATCTCCGATGTTGCCGGCGTGGCGGATGCAGTATCGACATCGCCCGTTTTGGCATCTATCTTCGCACCCGTTATGCTCGTAAAGCCGCTAACGGTGGCACCTTTGGCAGGAGCGACCGAGAGCGTCGTGGCATGCCAATCGGCAGACGAACGCACCTCGAATTCCAAAATCGAGGCAAGAGGATTCATCGTCAATACGAGTTTGCCGTCGGCATACTGCGCCGATGCGTCGTAGGCATAGAGCGGCAGTTTGTTCGACAGAGTACCCTCCGTCTGCACGGCAGCGATGTCGAAAACGGCAGATTTGGCATCGACATCGACAGTTGTAACATTATAGAATGCCGCTACATCCTGTGCAGAATCTATCGAAGTGATGGCATTCTCGGCATCTTTCGGCGCAAACGCCGAAGTGCGGCCGCTGTTTTGAGCCACATAGACGTATGCCTTGCCATCGTAGGCAATCGTAATCTCATCGCCCGCCTCCCAAGCGGTAAGGCTTGCCGTACCGTCGTTGCCAACGGTAACGCGCGTAACATCGGCCACCGTTGCTTCGACAACGATGCCACCATAATAGTTCTCTTTATCGTTCTGTGAACCGTTATTTATATCGGTCGCAATATCCTTCGAGCAGCCTGCCAACACTGCGGCAACGACTGCAAAATAAAACAACTTCTTCATAATCGCACCATTGTTTATTCCTCGTCCCGTTTGTCGAAATCGAGGTCGTTGAAATCGGATGAGCCGGCAAAGCCTCGCTCGATTAAGCAGTTGCATATCCGCAACACGGGTGTCGCATACCCGATGCGAGCAACCCTCTTTTGTAACTCTCTGTTCATGATTTTAGGTTGTATTTGGTTTGTTTCGTTGTTGTCCGACAATCCTTCGTTTTAACGTTTACCCATGCGTCGCAGCAACGTGGCAGGATAGTTTGTGCAAATACCCTTCATGTTGGCGGATTGGTTGATGTAGTAATCCATCGACGCTTCGGTATCTGCATTGTAGATGCTTATCGCCACACCTTTGCTTACGAACTCGTTGATGGTACGCGCACCCGTATTGATGCCGTCGTTCATATATTCGACCGACATATTTGCCCATGCATAGCCGCGCGAGGTATATTCGGCAACTGCGCGGTTGGCCATCCAAGCGATATTTATACCGGCATTGGTGGCAGCAGAGAACGCCGATGCCATAACCGTTGCATTGCCCGTACAGATAAACTCCACAAAATTCTGCGCACCCTTTTCCGCAATAATCTCGCATGCGCGGGAACATGCGGCGATAGGATACTGCGTCAGTGTCGAAGGTGAGGTGATATTCTTGATGTCGAGCCACAGACGGGTGCTGTATGCCTCGCCCGTTTTGGGATTTTTCTCCATCACCTTGTCGATATACTCGCCGAGCGAAGGGATTACCTCGCCGTTGGTCAGGTTGCCCGCCTTGCGAATCTCGGCAAGAGTGGCCTCCCACGGATGATAACCGTTGATGCGGCACTCGGAATCGGCATGGGCGACTATTACGTTGTTGTCTTTCGTCCAATATATGTCGCACTCCGAGGCATAACAGCCGAGTCCCATCGTATATGTCAAAGCGGCGATGGAGTTGTCGGGCTGACCGCATTCGCTCGCTCCGCCACGGTGCGCCACGACGATATTGTCGCACTCAGACGGTTTGTCGCTCGGTCCTGTCGGCTCTTCCGGAGGAGTGATTTTGCTCCAATCGGGCTGTGCCGGCCAACTGTCTTTGCTGCACGAGGTGCATACCGCGCCCGCAAACAATACTGCGATAATTGCTATTTTCTTTATCATAATCGTATTTATGTTAGGGTTTCATTGCTGCACCCCGCATAGGCAGTGCAGCAATGTAAAGGGGTTTATTTTTTATAATTCTTTACGCAACGGAACGGAGCAATGGCTTGTCCGTTGTCGAAGTTGGCCATCTCGGCCGATGTTACGGCATTGTTGATTAAAACATTTACGCGGAATGTGGCCGTATTCGAGTAGAATAGCGGAATCCATACCTGTGCACGTGTTCCCGCGCATTGGAAGCCCTGCGTCATGTAACGCCATCCGAGCGGATAGTACTCGAAGCCAAATGCGTCGGCACCATCCGACACAGCCATTGTCGAGCCGCTCCAATATTGGGTGTTGCGCAACCATGCGGCGAAGTTACCTATGCCGCGAGGAGCATCCGGTTTGTCGCCCGACGAGGTGCTGCCGCTTACGGTGGAGAACTGTTTGTAGGTAACCCTGCTTTCGTCGATAGGGAACGTATGGCCTGCCGAAGCCTTGGCTGCCGCATACGCTATATCCAACCAATCCGCCGTGTTGGCGATATGCCAACCGTAAGGACAGATACCCTGAATCTGCATCTTCAACGTAGGATGTGCCGCTTCGTCGGCTGCATTGTCGCCGGAGAAGGTACCCGCCTGCGTATGTACGATATGCTCGATTACATAGCGGTCGCCTACCGCATCGACGATTTCGCAACCTGCCGTCCAACCCTCCGGCAGAGGCTCGTAACGGGCGATTCCGACACCCGCAGTCGGTTTGCCGGTGATTATCTCGGAGAAGGCATATATACGGCCGTGTTCGTTGGTACCTACCAACTGTCCGCCGATTTCGGTGGTCTCGTATGCCATATTCAGTTTGGATGTATCGTCCCACGACGAAGGGAAGTTCGCTGCGGCATATCCACCCGTTCCGGCAGCTCCCGCACCTGTTGCGGTAGCGACCATCGGCGAGCCGAGTTTTGGACGAATATCGCCTCCGTCCCAACGCAGGAACTCTACCATCCATGTCTTCATCGAACCGTCGCGAGCAATGAACGATTTGGTCTTATACGATGCCACCTCGCTGTCAGGCAGACAGTTTGCGGTGGTAACACGCGTCCATGTCCACGTCTTGTCATTCATATTGACAATCAAATTGCGGCGTCCGTCGATATCGATTGCAGGACCTGCCGGCAATGCTGTCTCGGCAGTTGCGATTTCGACAATCGTACCATCGGCCGCAAGTGCATAATAAGGATACGACAGAATGCGCGAATCCGGATTGAGCAGGATAGGGTTCTTCCCGCCGTCGGCAGCCATAAAATATATGTCGCACGCATAGATACCCGTATCGCGCTTGGTCAGTTGCAGTGCCTTGTCAATTGTCAGGCCGTTGCACGAAGCACCGTATATGAAGTAGTATTCGTCGGCTGCAAGTTGTACGACAGGGATGCTGACCGAAGCCTTGCTCGTAGCCTCCGTACCGACGACAATGGTAAATGTAGCCGTACGGGTATGTACCTTGTCCGTCCAAGCCGCAGCGGTCAGAGTTACGCTTCCTGCACGCTCGGCACTCCACGACAGCCACTCTGCACCCTCTTCGCCGTATTCGACCTCGAAACTGTACACATCGCCCATATTGGTCGTATATACAATCTCCTCCGAGCCTCCCGCAGCCAAAAATTCGACATCTTTGGTTGCAGTCGTAACCTCGGCATCGGCCTTCTCGCCCAACTGCGAGAATGTAAACGGCGTTACCGAGCCGTCGGCGGTACGAATCTCCACCGTAAACGCACGGCGATACTCCGTATTCGGTTGCACTTTGACCTCGATACCTGCCTCCTGAACGGTATGTATCTTACCGGAGTGCGTCTCCGTAAAGGTAGAGGTTATGACTGTTCTGTTGATGGTAGCCCAATCTGTCTCTTCGGCGATGACTGCCTCCCAACTATTGTCGCTCAATTTGTGGTTGTCCTTTACCACGGTAACCACTCCGACGAAACTCTCGTCGCCCGAAACGGTCGTTCCGTTGGCGGCAAACTGTTCCGGCTCCGGCGACAATCCCACACGCACGCTGTTGTCGAATGCGTCCGTTCCGTCCTTTACGCACGAAGATATCGACAACGCAAGTACGGAAAGAATTATGGTCTTGAAATATGTTATCGTTTTCATTATTTGTACTGTTTTATAATTTAATCACAAGGTAACCAATCGGTTCGCTTATCCGACGACGGTTGCCTAACTCCAACCCTCCGTTTGCGTCAGTTTGTTGTTACGGTTACGTGCCGAAGCGGTAATCGGCCACAACAGGATATTCGGATTGAGTGCCTGTTTCTCCTTTAACGAAGGGTTGTACTCCCATATCTTGTCGAGCCGGATTAACGCCCACCATATTACACCCTCGGCAGGAAATTCGAGGAAATACTCCTTGGTAAGAGCCTCCAAAACGCCGTTGCGAGTGGCATCGGTATAGAAATTGTCTCTGCCATAAGCACGTTTGGCAATTAGATTGAGCGAAGCGAGCGCACCGCTGTAATCCTTTTGGTAGTATTTCAACTCCGCATCCATCATCACGGCCTGTGCGTAACGGTAGTACATCAGGTCGCAATCGAGTATGGTAATCGCACCCGACATATCGCCGAGGAACTTGTTCGGCCAAGTCATGTTCTGTCCTGCCGCGCCATAATCTCCGTCGCCGAGGTTGCAATCCACACGACGGTCGCCGTTATTGGTCTTGCTTGCCCGCAAAACATCGACGAACTCCTGCGAATAACTCCACCATTGGGTCGAGATGATAGGCACGGGATTCTGGCAATACTCGGATTTCACAAGGTTGGACGGCATATAGAAATACTGATAATAGCCGCCGAGCAACTTTTCGGCTTGGTTGTTGTTCAACGCAAACACGACCTCGTTGTTGCACTTGTTGGTACGCGAGAATATCGAGGCATAGTTGCTCAACAGTCGGCTTGCCGATATGCCTATGTCGGTCAATGCCTCTTCCGCCATCGTCAAATACGAATCGCCACCATTCTGCGTGGAGTACATCCACAGCGCATATTCGGCTTTGAGCATATTCACGGCATCCTTTGTCGCAAAATACTTGTCCGCACCGAGATTGGCAGCATTATCCAACGCCGCCTGAATATCGACGGCAATTTGCGCATACACTTTCGCCTTGTCGGTACGAGTGGGATAGGTCTCGGGTTGCGTGGTCGATTCGATTGGCACAAGCACCAACGGCACATCGCCCCAAAGACGGGCAGCCCAAAAGTAGCAATAAGCACGCGCGAACGATGCCTGTCCTATCGCATAACTCCGTTCCGCATCCTTCATCGACACGACGGGTGCATATTTCAGCACGGCATTCGCTTGGTCTATCGTCGTGTAGAGAGCCGACCACGATGCCGATGCCGTCGAAGCGTTCATCGTCGAGTGGCGGACATCTATCATATTTCCGTTCTGCACATGCGATTCGAGGCTCGGACCCCACATGTAGTCGCCCACACGCGCCTCTCCCCAATAGAACACATTTATATCGGCTTGTGCAAAGTTGGCACGCATACGCTGGTATATGCCGTCGGTCGATGTTATCACATCCGAGGCATCCTTCCACATATTGCTTCGCGAAAGTTGATTGTCCTGCATTATATCCAAAT
This sequence comes from Alistipes sp., assembly GCA_051875395.1. Classification (GTDB taxonomy): domain Bacteria; phylum Bacteroidota; class Bacteroidia; order Bacteroidales; family Rikenellaceae; genus Alistipes. The sequence goes on from JBJEGV010000002.1 coordinate 68,655, forward strand.
CGCCGTGGCACGAACACAACGACAATCCTGCCAGCAGTACGATTCCGATTATATTTCCGTATTTCATAATATTTGCCTTGTTTTAAGATTCGACACCGTTATCAGAATGTGATTTTTACGTTGAACAACACTTTCCGTGTCGGTGGTGCAATACTCGAATTGTCGTTTGCGCCCGTAGATACGGAGGTGTACATACTGTCGCCCGAACCTGTACCCATACCGGTTTCGGGGTTTATCGAGCCACTCACGCCCGTCCAATAGAAGAGGGTGTTGCCCGTGATGCCGACCGTAATCTTTTTGATTCCGATTTTGCGGGTCCACCGTTCGGGCAGGTCATAGAATATCGACACATCACGCAGGCAGAGGTAATCGCCCCTCTCCACGTTGAAATCGGAGATACGCGAGAAGTTGCGGTTACCGAAATCGGGGTCGTTAGGGAAGAATCGCGCATACTTGGCCTTATCGCCGGGGTATTTCCAACAGTCGTACACCATCTTGTCGAGGTTGGAGTTGGAGTTGCCGAGCGTATTCTGGAAGAATCGCGATTTCATATAGTTGTATATGGAATGACCTATTGCAAAGTCGAAATATATCTGCACGGTCAGACCCTTGTAGCGGAAGGTGTTGTTGATACCTCCCACAGAGTGCGGCATCACATTACCCAGATAGTACATATCTTCGGCATCTATCTGCTCCCTGCCGTCTGCCAAGCGTTTCGAACCCGGGCGGTTGCACCACTCGTAATCGCCGGCATCCTTGCGGCCTGTTATCGACTGACCGTCGCTGCGACGATAGCCGTGGGACTGCGAATCGTAGAGTGCTGCATTGGCCTCCGATTCGGTCTGGATGATATGCGAAATCTTGTATCCGTATATGCGGCCGAGCGACTCGCCGACAGCCGTACCGCCGAAACGGTAACCGCTCTCGCTCATCGTATAACCACCTATACGCCACGCCGTTTTGCCGTTGATGTCGGTGTACTTGTACTCGTCGGGCAACGAAAGTACGCGGTTACGGTTGTAGGCATAGGTGATGTCGGTCGTCCAAGTAAAGTTTTTCTTTTGGATGTTCACCGAACTCAACTGCGCCTCGAAACCGTAGAATCTCGCCTTGCCGACATTCGCCTTAACCGACGACAGCGAGCCTGTATCAGGCAGCGTAATCGAGAAGAGCATATTGTCGGTAACCTTGTTGTAGTAGTCGAATATGAAACGCAGACGGTCGTTGAAGAATCCCAAATCCAGACCGATGTCGAGTTGCGTGGTCGTCTCCCACTTCATACCCGCATTCTGCATCACGCTCGGCAAGAGGGTCGAATGGCCGCTATATTGGTCGGTTGCAAAGGCTCCGTAGGTGTCGTACAATCCGATGCCGTTATTACCCGTCTGACCATACGACGCACGAATCTTAAAGGTATTCATTTTCGTCTTCGATACATCCCAGAACGGCTCTTCCGAGATAACCCATGCAAACGAGCCTGCCGGAAAATAGCCCCAACGGTTGCCCTTGGCGAATTTCGACGAGCCATCGGCACGGAACGTACCGGCAACTATGTATCGACCGCCGTAGTCATAACTTGCACGGCCGAAATAGGAGATGAGGCACTGTTTCTCGTCCTTGTTATCCGCCGTAAACTCCGTACCCGACGATATGACGGGTACCTTGTCAGATACCGAACCCGTCGAGCCTGCCGTCAAATACCAATAACGCTGCATCATATAGTCGTAACCGCCCGTGATGTTGATATGATGCAGGTCTTTGAAGGTACGGTCGTAATTGAGGTATGCCGTAAACGAATCGCGCATCGTCTGTGTACGGGTTTCGGTCGTGGAACGCGTCGTCGAGATATAGTTCGGCGTATCGCCTACCGCACCGCGTGCATAGTAACTGCCACGATAGTTCTCGTTGAACAGTGCATATTGAGCCGTTGCCGTCAGACCCTTGGTAATAGTCCATTTCAGGTTAAAATTACCCGTCATGCGCATAGTCGCCATTTCGCGGTCGTAAAAGGCCTCGTAGAAGGATGCCGTCTGCTGGTTTTTGTTCGTACCGCCGGTTATCCAGTTGCCGTTCTCGTCATAATCGCGATGCGTAGGAGCCATCATTATACCTCGACCGATAGAGTTGAAGTAGTTGGTGATAAGCGGGTGCTTCTTCGAGCGCGACAAATCGAAAGTGGTCGAAGCGACGAGGTTCTTCGTAATGTTGAACGAGGTATTGCCGTGCATCGTAAAGATGTTGTAACTGCTCATCGCAACCACGCCGTCATCGCCGAGATAACTTACCGATGCGGCATAGCGCATCTTCTCCGTACCGCCATTCACACCGATATACTCTTTGTGCCAAAATGCGTTGGAAAACCAATCGTCCTGATAGTTATGGCTCGTAAAGATGATTACCTTGTTCTTGTCGAGCGGGTCGTACATCCACTCGTATCCGTCGGGTACACGCTGACCGTAGTCCAAATAACGTGTCGTATAGGTCGATGTCGGCAACGTGTTGCCCGTACCTGCTGCATTGGCACCGGTCAGTATGGCTGTCGCATTCGGACCCTCCGCCACTGCGGGACGCACGAAATTGATAAACTCGCGCGAGTTCATCAGATTCCATTTGCGGGCAGGCGACGACCAACCGAGTTGTGCATCGAACACTATCTCGGGAGCCTTGTTTGCCGAGCCCTTTTTGGTGGTTACGAGAATCACACCGTTTGAAGCACGCGCACCGTAGATACCTGCCGAAGCCGCATCCTTCAATACCTCTATGGACTCTATATCGTTTGTATTCAGGTCGGTCATGCTGCGCGTTACGCCATCGACAATCACGATAGGGTCGTTGCTCAGATTGACCGACGAACCGCCACGAATCAAGAATCGCGGAGTCTCACCCGATATCGTATTGTTACTTGCCACGCGCAAACCCGGCACCTTGCCCTTCAACGCCTCGCCAATCGACGAGACAGGTGCATCGAAGAGAGCCGAGCCGTCGATTTTGGAGATGGCCGTTGTCAGCGTTCGGCGCGACTGCGTACCGTAGCCGACCACCACGACCTCGTCCATCGAGGTTGCAGTCTCGGTCAAAGCGACGTCGATTACCGCACGGCTGCCGACTGCCTCTTTATGCTCCGAGTATCCGAGATACGAGAATACGAGCGTATCTCCTGCCCGTGCTTCGACCGAATAGGCTCCGTCCAAATCAGTCGTCGTACCGGTTGTCGTACCATCGACCCACACGGTAACGCCCACCAACGGAGTACCAGAAGCATCCTTGACATGACCTCGGATTTTAACGGTGCGTGTCGAAAGCGAACGCGCATGTTTCGCGCTCTTGGTAACGAGAATGATGTTACCGTTCACGGTACACTGCACATTCTGTCCTGCAAAGATTTTTTCTACGACGCTCTGCACCTCTTCGTCGGCAACATTGATGGATACGGGAGCCTCCATATTCACATCGTCAGCCTTTACCGAAATCGAGTAACCCTGCTGGCGCAAAGCCAATATAGCCGATTGCACCGTTGCATTCTGCAATCTCAGGCTGACTTTCTGCGCCGATGCCTGTTGAGAGATACTCAGCATCGTACACATCGCGACGCACAGCAACCAGCCTTTGCGTCCGATGCGGGAAAGTAGAGAGTTTTTCATAAAGGTTTAAGTTTTTAGTTATTAGGTTGTTTTTTGTTCTGTTCGGTCATCGGCACCGCTCGGCGACTTCCGGCGCCGACCTGTACGGGTCGTCAGCGTTTGCGGGTCAAATGTATTGTGGAATCCACCGTATGACGACGCATATTGCCGTTGGTCTGCAAAGCCGACAAAATCTCTTCCAACGATTTGCCGTTTGCGAATACCGACCAATAGCGCTCGTCGGCCAAACCAGCATCATCGATTACGATTTTGCAGTTGAATATACGCTCCAATTGGGCTGTTATATCCGACAGACGGGCGTTGATGAAGGTGAGGTTGTCGCCCGTACCGTTGTGGAACGTGCCGTCCGGAAAACGCATCGTCGATATTTCGCCTGTGGTTTTATCGAGTTTCGCCAAAAAACCGGGTTGCATGTGCAACGTGCGGTTGTCGGCGAGATTTTTTGTCTGCATGTCGATTGAGCCCGAGATGAGTGCCACCGCCACTTCACTGTCGCCCGTATAGGCGCGTACATTGAACGAAGTACCATGCACCGTTATATCCACATCGTCGGCTGCGACCACGAATTTGCGCTCCGCATCCTTTGCGATGTCGGCATACGCTTCGCCCGACAGGAATATGCGGCGTTCGTCGCCCGTAAATTTGGCGGGATAAATCAGTCGGCTGCCTGCATTCAGCGTTATCTGCGACCCGTCGGCCAAAGTGATGCGGCGCATCTCGCCATAAGGCGCATACACCTCCTGCCACTGCGTAGGCTCCACCATGACCGACGACACGGCTGCGTATGTCAGTGCGGCAGCGGCAATCGGCAGCGCAATGACGGCGGCAACCCTTGCCACACGGGCGAATATCGACAACCGCCGACGACCGAAATTGCGCCTGCTTATGCGTTCCTTGGTCGAACCGTACGCGGTATCGATTTTTTGTCTGTCCATCGGGGCATCGATTGCCTCCCAATACTCCTGCATCGCTTGGCGTTTCGCCTCTTTGTCGGCAGGATGCTCCAACCACTCGGCGAAATCCTCGCTGACGTTTTGCGGATAGAGATGACTCATGTACGAGTCGATGATTTGTTTGATTCTTGACATCGTTATATGGTTTTGCTATATATAAGACACATAAAAGCCCGCTTACACCCAAAGGCATAAGCGGGAAAACGGATACTTTGTCGCCCTGCGGCGTCAATCCACGAAGAAAAACAGCGAAAATATCGCCAAAGCGTTACGCAGTTGTTTCAGTGCGAGCGACAGATGATTCTCGACCGTCTTTTTCGACAGATGCAGTGCGTCCGCTATCGTTTGGTTGTCCATTCCCATATAGCGGCTCATCTCGAATATGCGGCGACGCTGCTCGGGCATCTGACAGACGATTAGTTTGATGAACAACTCCTTCTCGCGGGCATAATACTGCTCCTCAATCGAAGCATCGCAGACAGGCGACTCCTCCGCCTGCAGCAGTTGCGACAGGTTGATGTCGCTTTTGCGGCGGATGGCGTTGAGCGCGGCATTGCGTGCCATGCGATAGACATAGCCGTTGAACGATTGTATGTTGCCGTCTCCGAGTTGCTCGCGACGTTCCCATATTTTGGCGAATATATCCTGCGCAATATCCTCTGCTGCACCCGTCTGCTTCACTATGCAGCCGACGAATGCCAGCACCTTCGGATAGAAGGTGTCGAACAGTTCCCGAAAGGCTTTTTCATCGCCCTCCGACAACCTTTGCAACAACTTGTATTCGTAATTGGCAGGCATATTCCGCTATCGTTTGCGTGCTTCTCGGTATAAAATTAGTAAATATTCGCTTATGTGGTACGATATTCCTGCAAAATTTTAGCGGTACATCGTCGCATCGTTCCCGCAAAAAGCGAGCGGTACGCGCCTTTGGGTGCGTACCGCCTGTTTTTGCCGAACAGATTTTTAGAGGAATCGTACCACCTCGTCGGTTATCGCGGCACGCGATTCCGACAACGTTCCGTCTATGATTGCGGTCGGGATTATGGTCTGTTTGTAATCTGCCACATCCGTTGCGTCGTCCGCAGCCGTCAGGCGCATCGACTGCCCCTCGTCGGCAAAGGTAACGTTGTAGGTATGCGCCCAAGCCACACCGTCGCTGTACGTTCCGCTGATGAGACCTTTCGAATACTTGTATGTACCCGTCAGATGCACGAATGCCGGTGTGTAGAGACGTTGGTAGAGGTCGAACTTACCGTCTTTGTGGAACTCGGCATATACGACAGCGTCCGTTGTCGGCAGTGCGCTCCACGCCATCAGTTGCCACTGGGCGACAACCGTACCGTTCTGGCTCGGAGGCGTAGGACCATCCTCGCTTTTTCCTCCGCAAGCGGTCATTGTAACGATGGCAACAGCGGCCATCAGCAATAATTTTATCGTTTTCATACTCTTTTTCTCCTCTTTTGTTTATAACCAACCTCCGTTAGCCGGCAAATCCTTGCGGGCGATTATGGCGAAATCCTTCGTAATTACCATCGAACTTATGCCCGTTGTGTTGCTCGTACCCGCCTGCAAAGTGACTGTCATGATTGCCGAGCCGGCATTGTCGCATTTGATTTTGATTTTGTTTCCGAATATGCTCGGTTCCGACACGATACCCAACCGCTGCATATCCTCGGCCGAAATCTTCACATTACCGATTTTCAGACCCAGATTGCCGCCACCGATGTACGGATTCATGTCCAACAACTGTACAGAGCCTGTCGGTACCGGTATGCAGGTGATTCCGCGTATGTTCATCAGCAATTGGAACGCATCCGTGAAACCCGTACCCATCTTGCCTTTGTGCTGCGACAAATCGAGTACCGAGCGATAGCCCGAAGAGTTTACATACTGCTTCACGCCCGTACAATACTTGTTCACGTCGTTTACCGATGTGAGCAACAGCGTCGTAAACTCCTTGTTCGTAAATTTCTTACCCAATTGGGCGGCATACGACAGACCCAATGCTGCCACACCCGACACATGAGGGCAAGCCATCGACGTACCCTGCATGTAACCGTACTGACCGTTGTTGTAGGTCGAAAGTATGCCTGCCGAATACGAACCCGTTGTCAATAACGACTGGTACAAATCGCCACCGGGTGCTGCGATGTTGCAACCTGCACCGTAGCAGGTGTAGTATGCCGGCGTATAGTCGCACGAAATGGAGGTTACCGATATGTAATCCTTGAATGCGGCAGGATAGCCCGAAGGCTCGCACATATCGTTGCCTGCGGCGAAAATCGGCAGACCGCCATCGAGTACATCGCCACCGCCGTATTTGACAAAGTAGTCGATGGCCTGTTTCTCGACGGCTAACGATGTCGAATAGGAACTGTCCGATGTGATTGCACCGCTCGTATAGCCCCAACTGCACTGGATTATCGCTGCGCCCATGTCGGCTGCATATTGTACCGCTCTGGCGGCTTGCGAAGCCGTGCCACCCGATTCTTTGCCGCCCGCTGGTGTATATAACATTTGGCACGACATTATCTGTACGCCGTCATTGTTGCCCGAGCCTCCTGCTATGCCGCACACGCCCAATCCGTTGTTGTTCATTGCGGCGATTGTGCCGGCAATATGCGTACCGTGGCTCGAGTCATCTATCTCCAACACCCTGTTGTTTACGAAATCGTAGCCGTGGATATCATCGACATAGCCGTTGTTGTCGTCGTCTATGCCGTTGTCGGGAATCTCCGCCTTGTTGGTCCATATATTCGCCGCCAAATCGGGATGGGAGCAATCGACAGCATGGTCAACCACGGCGACAATTACCCGCTTGTCGCCCGTGCAAATACGCCAAGCCTCCTTGCAGTTCACGTCGGCACCCGCGATGATGCCCGAATAGAGCGACGTATCGCCCGTATTTATCAAATCCCACTGCTGGCCGAGGTAAAGGTCGTTGAATACCGCCGTTTGTGCAAACGACGCACTCGACTGCACCCCGCTCTCTTCGAGCGGCATGGCAGGACCGACATGGCCGATGTGTTTGAGCGTCTGGTCGAACTCCACAGCCTTGATGTCGGCGAGACCGGCAAGCGCAACAGCAGCCTTGTCCAAATCGACACTCTCATCGAACTCGACGGTGTACCAACGGTGCATGCCCTCTGCACGCAGACGCTCGTAGTTGGTCTTATTGTCCTTAAACACGCGGTGCAACGCAACCACACCGATATCCGACAACACGGCATCGATTGGCTCGACACCCGAACGTGTGGCTATACCACCCGCACGCGAAGCCGTAAGTTCGATGCTTTTGGTCGCATCGTCGCCGAAGCAGACTATCAAACTGCCCGCTGCGGCATTTGCCGACGTATGCACGAGTTTTGCCTTTACGCCTGCGTCGATTTCGGAGGAAGTGACCTGCTGCGTCTCGTCCTTGACGCACGAGACGGCTGCCATTGCAACACCAAGCAACAATGCAGCACGGATAAATCCTGTTTTTCGCATAATGCTAATTTTCAATTAAATAAAATAGTTCCATCAATCGGTCCCTCAAAAGACCATAGAACCCGACACGGCGGTCAAGCCGTGCCGGGTTATTGGCGAATAGGTTGCCCTATTCTATTTCAATTCGTTCAAAGAACTGAATGCGACTTTGTTGCGCGTAGGTTTTGCCTTTGGCAGCGGCTCGCAAACTGCGGTCTTGACAGCCAAGCCGTGAACACCTGTCGAAGCAGGCACGGCAAGCACGTCGGTTACCTTGTTTGCCCAACGCTTGCTGTAACGCATAGGCACAGCCGAAGCCTTCACGCTGCTGAACGGCACGTTCACACGCTTAACGGTAGCCTTCTTCGCTTTTGCGGAGGTAGCGGCTACAGGTTCAATCGTCGTACCTGCGGCAGGATAGTAGCCTAGATAACCTTGCAACGAACCATCCGATGCGCTCAATACCGGCACTGCCACAGTGGTAGTCAGACCCGCAAGAGCCTTCTCTGCATTGACGGTAATGCCGCAAGGGTCATCGCCTTCGCTCTCCTCCGAAGCAAACGAGCAGACACCGTAAATCATCGTCTTGTTGGAATCGTAGTAGAAGAATGTACCGAACATGTTGCCTTCATCCTCGTAACCTACCTGCAAACCGCTCAACGTAAGAGTACCGGCTGCCGAATCGTAGGTTGCATACCACGATGTACCATCCTCAAATCCGAAGTCATCGACGATAAATTCGGTCTCGCTGCCTGCCGTAGGATTAAGCGTAAACAGGTTCTCGAAGGTTGTGGATGCGTTTGCCACATAAGTCATCGTATAGTCGCCGATTTTGAGTTCGCCTGCATAAGGCAGAGCCTTTGTAGCGAGCGGCGCACTCTTGATGATTTCGGTTTTGCCATAGATGTTGGTCGCCTCGATAACCATTGTATAAGAGGTGTCGGCTTTCAGATTTATCAGGATGTTTGAATATCCGCCGTCATTGATGTACGCAAGCACCTCTGCGGAAACTTCGGAAGCATAGTTTGCCATCAATTCTTCCAACGTCATACCGTAATCCTCGACATTATCTATCAAAGCCGTCGTGTTTACATAGCGTTTCAGGCTCTTGAGTTCCGAACCCTTAATTTGGTAAACCAACGACGAGGTATCAGGATACTGCTCCGCATACTGAGGCAATACATCGCTGACATAGTACAATGCTGCGCTTGCCTCGACATCTTTGGCTTCGCCACCGACACCAGGGAAGTAGAACGATTCTGCCACTGCGGTTGCAACGACAGGCTGACCTGCCTTATCCTTGGCAACAGCCACTACGGTATATACGCCCGAAGCGAGTTCTGCCTCGATAGATACGTTAGTGGTACCTGCCTCGAAATCGGCAATCTCCTGAATGTTCTCGGCAGAGCCGTCGGCAATCGAAGCGATGATGGTCTCGGCATCGGCCGTAACATCGTCCGCCAAGAGGAGATAGTTCACACCCGTTACATCGGCACCGCAGGTAAAATCGAGCACTGCGCTTGCAGTAATGTTGTCGGCTGCCACCTTCATACCGCCATAAGCCACGGCAAGCGAATAATCGACAGCCTCGTAACCCGGCAGAACGATACGGAACAGACCGCTCTTGTTGGCATAGAAACCGCCACCCAAGCAACTCAGACCCAAGCCCTTGGTAGGGAACTCTATTACACCGTCCTTCAAAGTACCCGGTTCGATGGTCTCGATATAGTAATCGCCCCAAGATTCATCGAGGTCGGTAACGCCCGAGAACTGCTTTGGAATGATAACCTGATTAGGGTCGGTGCAGTCGATTTGGATATTGGCAGGAGTATAGGTAACATAACCTGCGCCCTCGATTTGCTCTTTGCTGCCATCGAATGCCTCGGTCAGATACGACCAGTTCCAAGGCTCAACCAACAGGAAGACATTCTCCTTGGTCTTGTGCTTGTAGATGGTAACCTCGTATTCCAAGTTACCGACTTTCCATGCAGCGCAGAACCAGTCATCGCGATATAAGCCCTTGCTGCCATTGGCCTCGAACTCTGCCCAAGGCCACGGAGTGATGGACAGCGACCATTGGTTGTAGCCGTAAGGAGTTGTCAAAGTGTCGTCTGCAACAGCAAGGTCGATTGTGTACTCCTCGCCATCGACAAGATTGGCTCGGTCGATTGCTATCACCAAATCCTTATCGGTCTCGCCCGCAGCGAAATTGACCGATGCAGGGATGGTAAAGAGCGACTCGGCACCCTCGCTGACCTCCGAAAGGATGGCCACCGACAGAGGCTCGGCATCTGCCACACGGTGCAGGGCGATGCTCAACGACGTAACTTCGTCGCCGATGCTCAATGTGGTAGAGTTGCCCTCATCGAAATAGACCTGCTGACCTGTTGCGGCAGGACCGGCTTTGTAATCGTCGTTGTTGCAGGCAGTGAACGTAGCACCCGCCAACAAAGCGACGACAGCCAAATATAATAATTTTACTCTTTTCATAATCTTATAATCCTAAATGTTACTCATTTGATTTTACCGTCTTGGTCGGGTCAGGATTGTTGTTGCCGATTAAGGCCTTGTTCTGGTCAACCGCCGAACTTGGTATCACGCAGTTCCACCAAGGAGCACGACCGTCGGTAGTGTATTTTGCCATAGACGGAGCGTTGGTACCCGTATTACCGTTCTGCATGCCGATATTCAGACGCTTCATATCATAGAATACGATACCCTCACCCCAGAACTCGATACGCTTTTGGAACAAGCACTCCTCTGCAACAGCCTCTGCCGTAGCAGCAGCCGCAGGGCAGGAGTAGCCCGGAGCACGGTTGGCCATGAAGGCGTTCAACGAAGCCTTCGCAGCAGCGATATCGTAGTGAGCCTGAGCCTCAGCCTCGGTCAGATACATCTCCTCGACACGCATAATCGGAATATCCGTTACGTTACCGATGGTATAGGAGTTCTTTTCGCCATTGTGAGTATGGAACTTGAACGAAGTGTACGGAGCGATGGTCTTGAACTCCGTCTCGGTCAGGTTGGTATAAGGCTTGATTGCCTCATACGAACGGTCGGGACCGACGAATACCTTACGACGGAAGTCGGCAGAATTGATACGCTGGTAACTGAATACCGAGATACCCGGCTGTGCACCGTAACCGTAACCCCAAATGGCATCGGGACACATGTGAGCCGACCACGAGAGCAGGTTGTTGAGTACGGTGTCGGTCGATTGTATCATCGCCCACATCCACGAATTGTTCACGGTGTTGAAGCCCGTGATAGGGTCTGTCCACTGAGCCTCGTTCATAATCGTACAACCCGAAGCGGTGATGGCCTTGCGGGCATATTCGGCAGCCTTGCGGTAAGCCGCTTCGCCCGTAGGAACGTTCTCGTACTGGTTGTCGAAACCGCCGAGCCACAAGTAAGCACGAGCCTTCAAGCCGTAAACCACAGCCAACGAAGGGAGGCTCTTGGTTGCAGGCGTATAGTTGGCAAGGCACTCTTCGGCATCGTCGAGGTCGCTGAGAATCAGAGTAAATATCTCCTCACGAGTAGCACGAGGATTGTTCTTCATCTCGTCGAGCGAAGTGCTGCCGAATACGATAGGCACGGTGCGCTCCTTGATGTTCTCGGCTACTACTTGCTCCTCGTATTCCGGACGCTCCGGAGCCTTTGCGAACAACGGATCGTACAGACGAGCCAAATCGAGGTAGAACGATGCACGGAACGTTTTGGCTACACCGCGTGCCTCTTTGTTCGCCTCCGACTCGCCGACGGTGTCGATGACATCGTTTGCAGTCTTGATGAAACCGTAGTAGTTGAGATAGAAGAACGGCGCGCAATAACCCGTTGCCGACAAACCTGTCGAGTAGTACGGGTAGAGATAGCCTTGCCAACGGTCGTAGTATTGGTTACCACCAGGCAGGTTGCCGCTGACAGGGAATACCTCGCCAGCCAAACGGTCGGTTGCACCGAAAATACCGGGATAACCGAAATCGAAGTGGTCGCCGATACCGACATAATTGGTAATCAATATCGTCGGAATAGAAGCCAAGAGACCGTCCTGTGCAAAAGGCGACTCCTGAATCTGCTCGGGAGTAACGTAACTTCCCTGTGGAAGAGTCTCTTTGATACAACCCGACAAGGCAACCGATGCACCGAGAATCACGGTGACTGTTTTCAATATATTCGTTTTCATAATATCTTGTCTTTATTCAAATTAGAACGTAATGGTTACACCACCGGAGAATGTACGGATTGGAGCGTAGTAGTAAGGGTTCGAGCCACCCGTAAACGACTGGCGGGTATCGAGACCCTGACGTTTCGAGAAGAACCAAACGTTATCGCAGGTTACATAGATACGCAGGCTATCGACAAGGAACTTGCGGGTAATATGCTTAGGCAGCGTATAACCCAGCGTAATGTTCTGGATGCTCAAATACGACGCATCGATGAGGAAGCGGTCCGAAGTACCGTTCACGTTCGAATCGGCGTAAGTGAAACTTGGAATGTTCGAGGTGGTATTCTCTGCCGACCAAGCCTTCCACTGATCGCGGTGGTAGGTGAAGCCCGTCGAAGTACCGCTCGGAACAGTCATATACATTTGGTAACCCGAGTCGAGCACCTTACCGCCAATCTGGTATGTGAAGGTTGCCGAGAGATCGACTCCGTAGAAACGAACCGAAGTGTTGAAACCACCGTAGAGTTTCGGAATCGCATCGCCGTGGAACTCGCGACCATACTGCGAAGCAGTCGAGTAGTTGTCGGTCGTTACACGCTCTTTAACCTCGATGTCTTTACCCTCTTCATTCTTGATTGTCTTGGTCTCATAGGTGTACCACAACGATTTACCCGTAGTAGGATCTACACCTGCATAAGTAGGTACATAGAACGTAAAGTACGATTTGCCCTCCGAACGGAAGTATGCCGAGCCGCTCTTGTAGAGACCCTGCGTGGTACCGTCGCACGAAGTGTTCAGTTTGTACTCCTCAGGCAACTTGATTACCTTGTTCTTGTAGTGGGTCATGTTGAGCGACAAATCCCATACCACATTCTTGGTGCGGATAAGGTCGGCGTTCAACTCGATTTCGATACCGCGATTGACCATATCGCCGACGTTGGTGTAGAACGACGTATAACCTGCCTCGGTAGGAGTAGGGAGGTCGAACAACATGTCGGTAGTCTTACGGTTGAAGAACTCGACGCTACCCGACAAGCGGTTGTTCCAGAAGCCGAACTCGACACCTACGTTAAGGTTGGAGTTGGTCTCCCAAGTGATGTTCGGATTACCCTTGCGGGAGAATACCGTGGTAACACCACCGTTACCGTCGTTCTCAATCGAATAGTAGTCGGTATAGAGGTACGATGCGATGTTATCGTTACCCTGCGAACCGTACGATGCCTTGATTTTGAGGAGATTTACCCAATCGGCATTGAACCAGCTCTCGTTGTTGATAAGCCATGCAGCGGATACCGACCAGAAGTTACCCCAACGGTGATCCGGATGGAACTTCGACGAAGCATCGCGACGATACGAACCACTGACGAAGACACGGTTGTCGTAACTGTACTGACCGCGGAAGAAGTAACCCTCGTTGTTGTACTCCGACATCGACGAACCCGAATTTGCACCGTCGATTACGGCAGAACTCAATTCGAGGTTGTCGGCAGAGAACATCTTGGTCTTCGAAGCGTACAAACCGTAAACCTTCTCGTTGTACATTTCATGACCTACCAAGAGGTCGAGAGTGTGTACATCGGCAAACGTCTTGTTGTACGAGATGAGTTGTTGGAGGTTGTACTCGATTGTACGACCGTGCGATTTCTGAATCAAACCGCCCGATTCGGCAAACTGACCGTAGAACGGATTGAGTGCAGTGGTCGAACGGATCTCGTCAACAGTAACACCGCCGTTGATGGTAACTTTCAGACCGTCGTAGATGTTGATGTCCACGAAACCGTTGCCCGAGAATGCGTTACCCTCGCTGATATACTTGTTGAGTTGCAAATCCTGCAAGTCGTTGCTCTGACCGCCGTTGGTACGCAGTGCGCCACCGTTGCGACCATCACCCGTATCGTACAGTTTCATACCGTACTTGTCGCGCATGATGTTGCCTTGTCCGTCGCGGATATATACCGGATAGATAGGAGCCATACGGATAGCGGTTGCAAATGCGTTACCACCGTCGCTGTAACCCTCATCGTCAGGGTCGTTACCGTTGAGCCACTTGAAGTGGGTATAGGACATATTGGCACCCATTTTCAGCCACTTCTTCGCCTGATAGTCGGCACGCAGACGGGCAGTATAACGCTCGGCCTTCGAGCCGTCGATGATACCGTTGTTGTCCAGATAACCGAACGATGCGTAGAAGTTTGAACGGTCGGTTGCACCTGCAACACTTGCGTTATACTCCTGACGGAACGACGACTTGTAGATTTCGTCGAGCCAGTTGTCGGCCTTCAACATATAGTCCTGACCGTTGAAATTGACAACGCGACCATGCTTTGCAAGCGGATTCAGACGACCGTTGGTACCGATGAGGTTCTGACCGTTAGGCACCGTAAAGACGTTGTAACCCAAACCGCCCGCAAGGTTCGAAGTCAGCAGGTTGTTGGCTGCAACATAAGCCGCATTCGCACTGAGACCGTCGCGGAGAGTGAATTTGTTGTACAAACCTTTGTAGTGCAACTCGTAGAACTCACCCGGATCCTCGATGATATCGTACTTTTGCAGACCGCGTGCATTGACACCCCACTTGGCATCGATTGTAACGTGAGCCTCGCCGACCTTGGCGCGTTTGGTCGTAACCATAACGACACCGTTGGCACCACGAGCACCGTACAATGCGTTCGAAGCGGCATCCTTCTGCACGGTAATCGACTCGATATCGGCAGCGTTGATGTTGTTGATATCTCCGTCATACGGCACACCATCGACAACCCACAGAGGGTTGTTGCCGGCGTTGATAGAGCCGTAACCACGGATGGTCAAAGTCTGACCCGAACCCGGACGACCCGAAGCCGACGTGAACTGCACACCGGCAATCTTACCGACAAGGGCATCCGTTACGTTCGACGACTGCGTCTTGGTCAACTCCTCAGCCTTGATGACCTTGGCCGAACCGGTAAACGCCTCCTTCTTGGCTGTACCGAACGCCGTGACGATGATATCGTCGATTCCGTGGGCACTCTCCTTCAACACGACGTTGATGACCGTCTTGTTGTTGACAGGAACCACCTGCTCCTCATAACCGAGGAACGACACGGCGAGTTTGGCGTGGCCCGGAGCATTCAGGGTATAATGACCGCGAACATCGGTCGAAGTACCTATCGATGTACCCTCCACGACAACTGTCGCGCCGGCGATAGGACTTCCGTCCGCTGCGGTAACCGTACCCGATACTGACAGATTCTGCGCTGCGGCAAAACCGCAAACAGTCAGAATGGCAGCAATTGATAGTACAATTTTCCTTACCATAAGCATTAAATTTAGTTGTTATACATTTTGGATAATTCGATACAAAGGTATGAACAAATATGTCCACAGCCAAATAATTTATGAATAAAAATACGCCATTATGTCGTTTATATCGAAAATTGTTTGTTTTTGCTTTCGATTTATAACTTTTTGCGATTAAAATCTTTCAAAATATAATGAAAATATTTTAATAAATAATACTTCAAATTCGGTTTTTCCCCTTACAACGCGCTGTAAGCCGTAATTTAGGCATTTATCGTGCCAACATAATCCGTTACATTCAAAAAACGTCTCTTTTCTCTGTCCGCAGCCCGCAGCCCGATATCCGAAGCCGATGGCATCAGGCAGTAAATCGGGTAGAAATCACCGCATTGCAAAAAGATGAACATATTTATTCCCTCTGCCATCGGCGGCATCGACCCGATGCCGCCCGAGTCTCTGTGCAAGCAAATTGTAATTTGCAAGATATTTTATTTTACCGCATAAAAAACCACTTGTCTGCACGATTCGCCGTTTCGCTCCGACCGTTCGACAGCATCTTAATAAATATAGGTATGCACGACGCTGCACCGCCCATAACAAAAACAGATGTGCCGAAAGACACATCTGTTTCCATTGTATATCCGCATGCCGACCGCTTTGACGGCACGCACGTTGCCGCTATTCGTACACCACAACGCTGGCGCGATGCACGTTCTTGTTCTTACTATTCAATCCGTAGGTCGAGAAGACGATATAGACCTTGCCGTTATGCACCTTCACACCCTCGATGTCGGCATAGCCCGTCGAGGTCAGGCCGAGCGTGTTCAGAATGTATCCGTCGCCGATGACAGAGATGCGGCGACGAGGCAGCACCACCTTGCCCGAGTGGTCGAAGACGGTGATATATGCAACCGACGGACCGTTCTCGGTCTTGCCCTTGTTATGCTCGCCTTCGATGAAATAGACATAATCCTTATCGGCATCGAAACCGCGGAAATTGTAGGAATTGACATCCTTTGCCTTGTTGGCCTTCTCCTGTTCGGGCTTGTAAATCGTAAAGTTGGCTTTCGGGTCGAGCGACTCCAAATCCTTGATGTTCTCCGTGCGGGAGACTGTCTCCTGCTCCTCGCCGATATTCTCGCCCTTCCATACGGTCTTTACCTTGATGTTCGTATTCGGCAGTTCGCGAGCCTCTTTGAGCGAATAGATGTTGATGGTTACGTTGCCCACGTTCGACGTTGCCACGGCAAGGATGTCGTCGGCTACGTTGATGGCAGGATAGCAGTAACGCGCACCGCCCATGTAGTAGGTTTCGCCCGCATAACCCTCGTTCAACTCCGTACCGGCATTGTAAGGGATACGCGATACCGAACGGGTACGCATGTAGTGGTCGTGCCACTTCGTACCGTTGGAGCCTATCCAGATGTAATCGCCGTCCTCGGCATGCTCGACAGCCATACCCGTACCGTTGCCGAAATAGCGCAAAGTCATCTTCTGCTTGTTGCGACCCGTACCCTTGACGATATACGTCTCATGCACTTTGGTCAAACCGGGTTGTTTCTTGCCGATATTGCCCGGTTGCGAGAACCAAGGCGTTCCGTCATCCGTGATGTCGAAACCCTGCACGGCACGATGAGCCGTTGCAAGCGTTGCACCCTTGACCACGAATTGCGACTCCTTGACCGACTTGGACATAGATTGCACCGCCTTCAAACGCGGGTCCGAGATTTTCTCTTTTTTTGCCGCAGCCTCCGAAGGCATACAGAGCAATGCCGCTACACCGACAACCAGCAGGCTCTTGACGGCAGATAAGGTAATTTTCATCGTTGTTATGGTTTTAATGGTTTGTTTTTCTGTTACAAATATATATTTTTTTCGGCTTTTGCCGTGTGGAACTCCGCTTTTTTCGCTCTTTTTTGTTGCTTTTGCGTTTTTACGCTCTGTCGCCCGCTCCTCCGCGATACCGAGTCGGAGAGAGTTGCATGGCATTTTTGAATTGCGTACAGAAATGCGGATAACTGTTGTAGCCCGATTGGTATGCCACCTGCGCAACATCCATATTGGTCGTCAGCAGCAGGTTGCAGGCATATTCGATACGCAGACGGCTGCACAGTTGCCCGACCGTGCAACCGCTCGCCCGCTTGAAGGCACGACACAAAGCCGACGGATTGAGACCTGCGTATGCGGCAATCTCGCCCAACGTCGGTTGTTCGCGAAAATGGTCGTAAAGATAGCGGTAGGCCCTATCGATGGCCGATGCCTTGTCCTGTCTGCTGCCGAGCGAGTGCAGTTCGGCCTTTAAGGTCGAGGCAGGCGGCGTGGTACTCAATACATGCAGCAGCCGCATCAGCAACGACATGCGCATAAATCCGTCCGCCGAAGCGATTTTGCCGGCAAGTCTCGTTATCTTGGCAGTCAATGCCGCATCATTGTACGTCATCACACTTTTGCTGTTGCGGATAAATTCGATGCCGTGCATCAGTTCAGGAAAACGCTCTTCGTCCCAAGTAAGCACCTCGGACGGGATGTGAATCAGCACGACCTTGCAATCGTCGGAGGTGCGCAAAATACAGTGAGGCACATCATTGCCGATTACGACAATCACATCTTTCTGCATCGTTCCCATCACTCCGCCCACAAGTCCCTCTAACCAACCCTGTCGGACAACAATCACCTCCAAAGTGTTGTGGTAGTGATATGTTTGGGCTATTCCCTCATTGGCATCGCCAGCCCGATGCACGGAGGTATCGCCCAACCGTGTCAGATGTTCGACCATGCGGTTTCTTATCGGACGCTTTATCATATATGCAAATATACAGAAATCATCTGCAAATATACATAATATAAACCAAATGCAAAAGAGATACCTTTGCAACAGTATCCAAACACCGAAAACATGAACAATAAACATTTATCGATTTGCAACAAAAGTCTGTTGCTCGTTTTGCCGATTGTCGTCGCAACCGGCATATTGTTGGAGTGTCTGCACGGAAAGCCTTTTTGCGGACTCGGTTGCGCCGTATGGACAACTCTGCATGCAATCGCAGCCATTCTGCTGCTCGCGTTGACCGTATGGCACGTCAAACTGAATTGGAAAAATGCAGGAGATTGGTACAGCCGTTTCAAACAGCATCACGCAAAAGGCTTCAAATGCACAATCGTCGTCTTTCTGCTGACTGCCGCGACCGGTCTGGTATGCGTTCCCTTGTGGCTGACACACGGACATACAGGTCTCGGCGGAGTACACGGAAAAATCGGTTTTGTATTCGCATTGCTGATATTGGGGCATATCAAACGGCATTGGCAGTGGTATTCCGGCAAGAGCGAAAAAAAGTATTGCCACAAATAGGTGTCGGACAGAGCCGATACGACCATTATCGTCATACGCAAAAGGGGTTGTGCCGATTCGACACAACCCCTTTGAGTGTATAAAGTTTTGCAAAGCAGGGCGACTGAATTTTGCTTAATGTCGATGGCTGCGCCCCTCTTTCGGCAATAACGCAGCAGACTGCAATTATGATAATCGCCCCCTATGCGGAATGACGATTACTCTGCATCGGCATCCGACTCGGCCATGGTGTGGTAAACATTGACCACGTCGTCGTCCTCTTCCAACTTCTCGACCAACTTTTCGACCGACTCGCGACCCTCTGCATCGAGTTCTTTGGTATCGGTCGGGATGCGTACCGATTCGCCCGACACGATTTCGAACGAATGGTCGTCCAACCATTTCTGTATCGCACCGAACGCCTCGTAAGGAGCATAGACCGTTATGCCGTCCTCTTCGTTGTAGAACTCGTCCACGCCGAGATCTATCATCTCCAACTCCAACTCCTCGGGATCGGCATCCGCAGCCTTGAACTTGAACACGCATTTATGCTCGAACATAAATGCCACGCTGCCCGAATTGCCGAGCGTACCGCCGCATTTGTTGAAATACATGCGCACGTTGGCCACCGTACGGTTGGTGTTGTCGGTAGCGGTCTCGACGAGGAATGCAACGCCATGAGGACCGTATCCTTCGTAAACGACCTCCTTATAATCGGCAGCATCCTTCTCGGTGGCACGTTTGATTGCACGCTCGATGTTCTCCTTCGGCATATTCTCCGCCTTGGCATTCTGAATCAGAATACGCAGACGGGTATTGCCCGAAGGGTCCGAGCCTCCGGCCTTGACTGCTATTTCAATCTCCTTGCCCAACTTGGTAAATGTACGCGCCATGTGACCCCAACGTTTCAACTTACGCGCCTTTCGGTATTCAAATGCTCTTCCCATAGTTATAATCGTATTTTGTTATTTTCACATTTTGAACGCAAAATTAGCAAATTATTCGCACAGACCGCAATATATTGCAAATTTTATTACTTTTGCACGAAATTTTGCAAAACAATGGAGAGGGAGATAGAACTTGCATTGGAGATTCTGCGCAAAGGAGGATTGATATTGTATCCGACCGATACGGTTTGGGGCATAGGCTGCGATGCGACAAACGCCGATGCGGTGGCCCGCATCTACTCGCTCAAACGGAGCGAGAACAAACACTCGATGCTCGTATTGTGCGAATCGGCGGATATGGTGGTGCGCTATGTCAATAAAGCTCCGCGCATAGCCTTCGAGGTGATGGAGATGGCGACCAAATCGCTGACGCTGATTCTGCCGGGTGCCGAAGGTTTGGCCGACAATCTGATACCCGAAGAGCGAACGCTCGGCGTACGCGTTCCCGACCACGAGTTTTGTCGCCGATTGTTGCGCAAATTCGGCAAGCCGATAGTCTCGACATCGGCAAACATATCGGGCGAGCCGACGCCCAAAAACCTCGCAGAGGTCGCACGCGAGATAATCGACGGCGTCGATTTCGTCGTCAATCCGCGCTTTCAGGGCAAGCCTACGGGCAAAGCGAGTTCGATAATCGCTTTCGGCGAAGAGGGCGAAGTAAAAATCGTAAGGGAATAGGACGAGGGCAATTACTCCCGCTTTTTCAATCCGCGCTCCGCAGCCAACTGTTCGAGCATGGCGTGCGCAGCATCGTATTCGTTGGGAATCTCGCCATCCAGAATGGCATTTTTGATTATCTCCTTGATTTCGCCTATGGTATTGCACGGAGCGATGTCGTATTCGCGCATAATTATATCCCCCGTAATCGGAGGTTGGAAGTTGCGCACACGGTCGCGCTCCTCCAAATCCTTCATCTTGCGGCGCACCAATTCGAAATTGGCCATATAGCGTTTGACCTTGGCATCGATGCCCGAAGTAATATCGGCTTCGCACAACGTCATCAGAGCCTCGACATCGTCGCCTGCCTCGAACAGCAGACGGCGCACCGCCGAATCGGTTACCATATCCTCCGACAAAATTATCGGCCGCAGGTGCAGAAAGACCATCTTCTGCACGAACTTCATGTGTTCGTTCATCGGCAGTTTCATTCGGCGGAAAATGGCAGGCACCATCTTCGAGCCGAGTACCTCGTGGCCATGAAACGACCACCCCGTTTGCGGATTGTAGGATTTGGTCTGCGGCTTGGCGATATCGTGCATCACGGCAGCCCAACGCAGCCACAAATCGTCGCTGCGACGCGCTACATTGTCGAGAACTTTGAGTGTATGGCGGAAATTGTCTTTATGGGCATGGTTGCCTCGTCGTTCCACGCCGCAAAGGTTGTGCAATTCGGGAAATATCAATTCCAACAGACCCGTCAGTTCCAACAGTTCGAAGCCTATCGACGGCACCGGCGAAGCGACTATCTTGTTGAGTTCGGTAATGATGCGCTCCTTCGACACAATACCGATACGCTCGCGGTTGCGCTTTATCGCATCGAACGTCTCGGGTGCGAGATCGAATCCCAACTGCGCAGCGAATCGCACACCGCGCATCATCCGCAAAGGGTCGTCGGAGAATGTAATGTCGGGGGCGCACGGTGTACGGATGATGCAATCCTCCAAATCGTACATGCCGTCGAACGGATCGACCAACTCGCCGAAAGTGGCACTATTGAGCGACCAAGCCATGGCGTTTATCGTAAAGTCGCGCCGACGCTGGTCGTCCTCTATCGAGCCGTCCTCGACATGCGGTTTGCGCGAATCGGGCGAGTACGACTCGCGACGCGCACCCACAAACTCGACCTCCATGCCGTCGGCATGCAGCATGGCCGTACCGAAAGTTTTGAATACCGAGACCTTCGTGTGCAACTCTCTGCCCAAAGCCTCTGCCATCTCTATTCCGCTGCCCTCGACCACCACGTCGATATCGGTACACGGCCTGTACAAATAGTAGTCGCGTACATAGCCGCCTATGACAAAAGCCCTCACGCCCCGCTCGTCGGCAAGGCGCGAAATTCGTTTGAACACAGGCAGGGAGAGCGATTCGACAGCCATATCAATCATTAAGCAGCAACTGACGGCGATACATCTGCACCGTGTTCTCCAAACCATACCACAGCGCATCGCTGATAAGGGCATGGCCTATCGAAACTTCGTCGCAGAAAGGTATGCGCGAGATGAAATATCGGAGATTTTCGAGCGACAAATCGTGCCCCGCATTCAGCCCGAGACCGCACTCCCGCGCCTTTTCGGCAGCAACGACATACGGCGCAACAGCCTTGTCGCCATCGGCTGCAAAGCCTCGCGCATAGGCTTCGGTATAGAGTTCCACACGGTCGGCACCGCACTCTTTTGCACCCGCAACCATCTCGGGCAGGGCATCGACAAATATCGAAACCCGAATCCCCGCATCGTGGAACGTGCGGCACATTTGCGTCAGAAACCGGCGATTGGCAACGGTGTCCCAGCCGGCATTCGACGTTACGGCATCGGGAGCGTCGGGCACAAGCGTAACCTGCGTAGGACGCACCTCGCAGACCAAATCGACGAAACTCGGAATCGGATTGCCCTCGATGTTGAATTCCGTCTTTATCACACGCGACAACGCACGCACGTCGTCGTAGCGGATATGGCGACCGTCGGGACGCGGATGGACGGTTATGCCGTCGGCTCCGAAACGTTCGATTGACTCGGCTGCCTTGACTACATCGGGCAGAGTGCCTCCGCGTGAGTTGCGAATCACCGCAATCTTGTTTATATTGACGCTTAATTTTGTCATAATTTGCTTATATTTGTGCCAAAGTTAATTATATTTTCGGAATTAAGTCAGATGCGAATCATACTTTTTTCGCGAGCGGACATCGTTCCGCACAAAGAGGATATAGCCCGCATATTCGCCGCAATCGAACGAAACGGCTTTGAATTTGTCATAAACAGAGAGTTCGCCGAGTCGGTACGGAGCCTCACGGGTTGCACCTTCACAGCCGAACAAATATACGGCGACACGGTAGGCGAGGTGCCTGCCGAAGCGGTTATGGTGTGTTACGGAGGCGACGGCACGCTGCTCGAAGGAGTCAGGAGGCTCGATGGTCGCGACTGCACGGTAGCGGGCATCAATTCGGGACGTCTCGGCTTTTTGGCACTTGCTCCGCGCGGCGAGATAGACAACGTGTTCCGCTCGATAGCGGAGGGGTCGCTGCATCTGCAATCGCGCACAATGCTCTGCATCGAAGGCGAGATAGGAGGAGTGCAACAATCGATGTTCGCCCTCAACGAGGTGTCGATTCAGCGACTCGGAGCAACGATGATTTCGATAGAGACATCCATCGACGGCGAGAAGGTATCGACATACAACGGCGACGGCGTAATAGTCTCCACTCCGACCGGCTCGACAGCCTATTCGCTCAGTGCGGGAGGCCCAATCATTGCGCCGACATGCCCGAGTATGGTGCTGACTCCGCTCTCGCCGCACAACCTGACCATGCGCCCGATTGTAATGGCCGATTCGAGCGAAATAACGCTGACCGTCCATACGCGCGGGAATGCCGCCTCCATATCGATAGACAACCGCACTTTCCAAATAGCCGACCATGCGACATTTGCCGTACAAAAAGCCTCTCGACGCATTTCTTTGGCCGTTCAACACAATATATCGTTTTATGATACGTTACGGGATAAGATGATGTGGGGCATGGATGCAAGATAGCGTATGGCGACAAATATCCGGCCAAAATCATCATTTTATAAGAAAAAACCGTATATTTGCGAATTATATGAATAATTCGAAGAGTATACCGACTCATGTAGCCATCATTATGGACGGTAACGGGCGCTGGGCGCAACTGCACGGCAAAGAGCGTTACGAGGGCCATATTGCCGGCGTGGAGGCTGTGCGTGCAAGCATAAAGGCTGCCGTGCGCAACGGAGTGAAGTATCTGACGCTCTATGCCTTCTCCACCGAGAATTGGGGTCGGCCTGATGCAGAGGTGTCGGCACTCATGGAATTGTTCTGCAAATGCGTAGTCGGCGAGACGCCCGACCTCGTGAAACAGGGAGTAAAGGTGCGCATAATCGGCAGACGCGACCGTTTTTCGGACAAGGTGGCGGAGCATCTGAACAGGATAGAGCAGCAGACTGCCGAGGGCGACAAACTGACGCTCGTATTGGCATTCGACTACTCGTCGCGCGACGAAATAACCGCGGCGGTGCGACATTTGGCGCAGAGTGCGGCAGAGGGAAAATTGCAGGCCGACGACATCGACGAGGCGTGTGTGGCGAATGCGCTATATACGGCGGGAATACCGGACCCCGATTTCATCGTCCGTACGAGCGGAGAGTGCAGATTGAGCAACTTTTTGCTGTGGCAGGCCTCGTATGCCGAGATGTATTTCCCGCAGGTATTGTGGCCGGATTTCACACAGGAGGAGTTCGACAAGGCGTTGGAGGTGTATGCAGGGCGCAATCGCCGATACGGAAAGTTATAGTGTAAATTTCAGAGGTTTTGATGAAACATATATTCACGGCATCACTCTTTGCAATGGCGGCAACCTTGTTGCTGTCGTTGGATGTTTCTGCCCAAGGCCACGGCAGACCGGCACACGGCCACATGCACGACCGTCAGCAGCAGAGAGAGAACGACAGAGAGTACAAACAGGAGCAGGCGAAAGCAGAGGAGACAGCGGAGACGACTGCGGAGACGAAGGCAAAGGCAGAGTACGACGATGAAGACACGTTCGTCATGCCGGACAATGCGCCATATCTTACCGAAAAGAATCGTCGGCTGTATCATCTGCGCAAGGTAAACATACACGGCGTTCGGCATCTCAATCACGACATTCTGCGTTCGGCTTCGGGTCTTGTACCGGGCGATTCGATATATCTGCCGAGTTCTTTCGTACAGAATGCAATCAATCGGTTGTGGTCGCAGCGTTATTTCTCCGACATTCAAATCGGAGCGAGCATCGAGGGAGACAGCGTGGATTTGGAGGTAATGCTCAAAGAGCGTCCGCGCGTGGTAAATTGGGCTATCACGGGCGTATCGCGAGGCAAATCGAAAGACCTGCTCGGCGAATTGAAACTCAAACGCGGCCACGAACTGTCGGACTACATCATCGACAAGAACACCAAACTCATTAAGAAGCACTTCGGCGACAAAGGTTTCAGAAACTGCGACGTACAGGTCAAAATCGAAAACGATACGGTCATTCCGCAAGGCGTGAACGTAACGTTCGATGTCAAGAAAAACCCGCGTGTCCGCGTCGGAGAGATAACATTCTCGGGCAACAACAATTTCAGCGACAAACGACTTGCCCGCACCTTCAAAAAGACGCACAAGACGGGTATAAAGTTTTGGCAGAACACCAAATACAAGGAGGACGATTTCGAAGGCGACAAGGAGTTGCTCATCGATTTCTACAACTCGAAAGGTTATCGCAACGCAAATATCGTCTCGGATTCGATATACAGCATCAACGAGAAGCGGCTCGGCATACACATCAACCTCGAAGAGGGTAACAAGTATTACATCCGCAACGTAACGTGGATAGGCAACTCGAAATTCGGCACCGAGCAGTTGCAACGCATGTTCTCCGTAAACAAAGGCGATGTGTACGACAAAAAGTCGATGCACAAGCGTTTGGGTATCGGCAAGGAGCAGAATCCCGACGATATGTCGGTACAGTCGCTCTATCAGAACGACGGTTATCTGATGTCGCAAATCGAGCCTGCCGAAATCATCGTCGGCAAGGATTCGCTCGATTTGGAAATCAAGATATTCGAGGGTAAACCGTTCACAATCAACAATGTCGGCATCTCGGGCAATATGCGTGTCGATGACGAGGTCATCCGACGCGAACTCTATACCCGCCCGGGAGAGTTGTACAACCGCGCACTTTTGATGCAGACAATCCGTACCCTCGCGTCGATGCAGCACTTCAACGAAGAGGCCATTATGCCCGACATCAAACCCGTATCGAACGAGTTGGTCGATATAAACTGGCCGCTCGAAGAGAAGGCTTCCGACCAATTCAACATCGCGGCAGGTTGGGGTTCGGGTACGTTCGTCGGTTCGATTGGCGTTACGCTGAACAACCTGTCGATACGCAATTTCTTCAAAAAGAACGCTTGGAAACCTTACCCGATGGGGCAGAATCAGCGTCTGTCGATTTCGGGACAAACCAACGGCACCTACTACAAGGCCCTTTCGTTGAGTTTCTCCGACCCTTGGCTCGGCGGTCGCAAACCGAATTCGCTGACCATCTCGGGACATATCTCCGAGACCAACGATGCCTACTACATTTGGCAGAAAGCGACCTCGTA
Source organism: Alistipes sp. (assembly GCA_051875395.1). Lineage (GTDB taxonomy): Bacteria > Bacteroidota > Bacteroidia > Bacteroidales > Rikenellaceae > Alistipes. The sequence continues at coordinate 94,798 of JBJEGV010000002.1, forward strand.
TTTCCGCTCTTACGGTATCGCGGTCGGTTTGGGCAAGCGACTCTCGTGGCCTGACCCATATTTCTCGCTATATACCGAAATTGCATATCAGCGGTACGATTTGAAGGGTTACAACTCGTTCATCATGACCAACGGCAACGCCAACATGATATCGTTGCGCGTCGCCTTGGAGCGTAACTCGACCGACCAGCCGATATATCCTCGTCGCGGTTCGAGCATCTCGGCATCGTTGCAGATTACGCCTCCGTTCTCGGCATGGGACGGCAAGCGATATGCCGACCCTACGCTCAGCGACCAGCAGAGATGGAAATGGATAGAGTTCCACAAGTGGCAATTCAAGGCACAATGGTTTCAGGCTCTCACCACCAACCAAAACCTCGTGTTGATGGCCAAAGCCGAGATGGGATTCCTCGGACATTTCAACAAGAACAAGGTCTCGCCGTTCGAACGTTTCCAAGTCGGCGGAGACGGTATGTCGGGTTACAGCATCTACGGTGTCGATATAATTCAGTTGCGCGGTTATGAAGATGGCGACCTCGACCCTGTGGGCAGTTCGTATTCCATCGCCTACAACAAATACACGCTCGAATTGCGCTACCCTATCATCCTCAAACCTTCGTCGCAGATTTACGTTCTCGGTTTCCTCGAAGGCGGTAACGGATTCTCCTCATGGCGCGAATTTTCGCCGTTCAAAATCAAACGTTCGGCCGGTGTCGGTGTCAGACTGTATCTGCCTATCGTCGGTATGCTCGGTATAGATTGGGGATGGGGATTCGATGCCCCTGCCGGAAGTTCCAAGCGCAGCGGCAGCCAGTTCCACTTCGTCATAGGTCAAAATTTTTAGCGACATACGAAACCGCACCGACAATACGTTTGGTAAAAAATACGACACACAAAAACCTAACAGAATATGAAACGATTGATTGTAACCGCCTTTTTGTTGCTGACAAGTGCAGGGATTGCATTTGCACAGAAGTATATCGTTGTGGACAGCGAAAAGATATTCAAGTCGATAGAGGAGTACAACACTGCTCTGACATCGCTCGACAACCTGTCGAAACAGTATCAGTCGGCCGTGGATGCCAAATTCAAGGAGGTGGAAAACCTGTATAACGCCTATGTGGCGCAAAAGGCATCGCTCAGCGCACAGTCGCGCAACGTTTACGAGCAACAGATTCTCGCACAGGAGAAGAGTGCGACAGAGTATCAGGAGTCGGTATTCGGCTCGGAGGGTATAATAATGAAAAAGCGCATCGAGTTGATTCAGCCGATTCAGAAGCGCGTCTTCGCCGCAATCGAGCAGTATGCCAAGGAAAACGGTTGCGAAATGGTCATCGACAAGGCGTCGAACACCTCAATTTTGTACAATTCCGACGCGGTGAATCACACAAATGCCGTCATTGCTTTGCTGAAACAATAATTTTGTATAATTTTATATCCGATTTTTAGAAAACTAACACAAACAAGTTATGAAACGATTTATCAAAGTTACTCTTGCGTTGATTCTGGTTGTAAGTGCAACCGAGTTGTATGCACAGAAATTCGCCCGTGTCAATATGCAGGAGATTGTATCGGTAATGCCTGAATTTAAGGAGATGCAGACCAACCTCGAAGCATTCGGCAAAGATTTGCAGGAGCAGTTGGAGCAGATTCAGGTCGAATTCAACAACAAACTTGCCGATTTCCAAAAGAATCAGGCAACCATGGCAGAGTCGGTAAGGCAGTTCAAACAGCAGGAGTTGGAGCAGTTGCAGAACCGTTATGCCGAATTTCAGCGAGTAGCACAAAACGATTATCAAAATAAATCGGCAGAGTTGTTCGAGCCTGTACAGAAAAAGGCGGTAGAGGCCGTTGCCAAAGTCGCAAAAGAGGGTG
>JBJEGV010000003.1:0-27244 GCA_051875395.1 Alistipes sp.
AATAGCATAATATTCAATATACAAATATAATATGATAATCGTGTCGTTATACCGATAAGCGGAATTTTTTTGCAAAAAACACAAATTCATCATTTTTTGCGCCTTTAACGAGGCTGCAACGGCGCAAAAACAAGGCGGTGTGTCATAATTGCGCCGATTCTTACACACCTAAAAGGGGTTGTGCCAAATTCTGCATTTTGACACAACCCCATTTTTTGTCGGATTGCCGAAAATAATCTAAATTTGTGCGAAATAATCATAAACCCTATCTGTATATGAATGCAAAAGTTCCACAGAGCATGGATAACACCCTGTTGCTCGTCGGCATGTTGGCAGGCCCTCTGTTGGTGGGAAAACACGCTTCGACTCTTCCCGTAATAATTATGCTCGCCATAGGCGGATTCCTTTTGGTGCGCGGACGTTCGTTGCAAAACCAAGGCGTCGGTGCGGTGCTGCGCGGCATGGGATTGTATGTGCTGTCGTTCGGCATCGGTGCATGGTTCTCTGTCGTTTCGTTCCTGCCGCAGTGGCTGGCGCAGGCAGGCAGAACGGCAATACTGACGGCAGGAGGCGTATGTATGCTGCGTGCATTGCTGAAAATCGACAATCTCATCGGAAGCACGCGCCTCACGCAGGCGACCCGCAACGTGTTGGTGCTGTATGTCGTATGGGTGGCGATGACCTCGTTCGTAAACGAATATCTCACGGTGTCGCACCTGACATTTCTCTTTGCATGTTTGGTCTATCACAACCTGCACCGTTGCATCAACAACATCAAGGAGTTGTTCTATACGCAGGCGGGCGAGACCTACACTCTGCCGGCAGAGGTGGCAGACGTACACCGGTGCAACGAGACTCGACCTGTCATCGTTGCAGCAGCCGCAGTTTGCGTTTTTGGGGTATTGTTGCCCGATATGCGGTTGGATACGGGCGCACTGTTCGGCTATTTGGATAAGAATCTCTTCGGTCCGTCGCTCGTGTTCCCCGTTATAATGATTGTGCTGTTGCGCTATTATGCGGCAATCGACCGCAAGGTGCAGGGCATCAAGGCTGATGAACCTTACGAGGCAAAGGGGCTTGGCAGCCTGATTGTGGCGGTATTGCTCGGAGTATGGGCGGGATTGGCGACAACGTTGTTCGATTACTTTCACGATGCCGTCATTATATGTATAGGCACGCTTGCCATGCTTGCCGCTTTCGCTTGGATTGAGGCTCCGCGCGGACGACGTCTGCACAAAACCATAATGTCGGTCATCGTCAATGCAGTGGCGATTTTGTGCGGTACGAGCCTTATCGGAGTGGCGATTTTGGCGGTTGCCGTTTTGGTCATGACCAAATTCATGCACTTTGCGCTGCACGATATGCTCTCGTTCGGCCACTCGATACAGTTTACCGACAATCTCGGCGATTTCCATGTTCTCAATCTGGAAACCATGCGCGACGAGAGCGGCGACAAATGGGTGGAGAAGTAGCGTCGGCCTGACGCTTTCGACAGAATCGGGATTGCCAAAGCAGTCCCGATTTTTTTGTCCGGCACGTCGTATGATGGTGCGTGCCATGACGAAATATACTATTTTCTAGCCACTAGCCACTAGTCACTAACCACTAATCACTAAGCCTCCGCGTCTTATGCCAGCAACTCGTCGGCAAGGGCTTCGAGAGCGAAGCGGTCGCACGGCTTGAATGCCGAACGGATGGTCGCCGTACCTTCGCAAATCTCCACCTCCTTCATCGCTTCGAGCAACTCGCGCATCAGGCGGCCTGCCGCAGGTGCCCAAGTGCCGTTCTCGATGATTGCGACCTTGCGCTTTTGGAAATTCTTATGGGCGAGTTGTGCAAGGAACTGCTCCATAGGCGTAAATATGCCGCCGTCGTAGGTCGATGATGCGACCACGAGCCTGTCGTAACGGAACGCATCCTCGACTGCCTCCGCCATATCGTCGCGCGTGAGGTCGGCAAAGGCCACCTTCTTCGCTCCCTTCGCTTCGAGTATCTCGGCGAGTGCGCGTGCCGCTTTGGCTGTGTTGCCGTATATCGAGGCGCAGGCGATGAACACGCCTTCGCTTTCGGGTCGGTAACTGCTCCAAGTGTCGTACTTGTCGATATAGCGGCAGAGATTGTCGCGCAAAATCGGACCGTGCAGCGGAGCGATTGTGCGGATGTCGAGCGGCGCAATCTTTTTGAGCAGCATTTGCACCTGTGCGCCGTATTTGCCGACGATGTTGAAGTAGTAACGGCGAGCCTCGCAGTCCCAATCGCCGTCGTAGCAATCCAACGCACCGAATTTGCCGAATGCGTCTGCGCTGAACAACACCTTTTCGCTCTGTTCGTAAGTGGTCATTACCTCCGGCCAATGCACCATCGGCGCGGTGATGAACTGCAAGGTGTGGCTGCCGAGCGACAACGTGTCGCCATCTTTGACTGCCAAGCGGCTGCATGCGGGCAACGCCTCGAAAAATTGCTCAATCATCGCGAATGTCTTCGAGTTGCCGACAATCGTAATTTCGGGATAGCGTTCGACGAGCGTATGCAGACTTGCCGCATGGTCGGGTTCCATGTGCGAGACTATTATGTAGTCGGGTTTGCGACCGCGCAGTTCGCACTCCAAATTGGCGAGCCACTCCTCGGTGCAACGGATGTCTATCGTGTCGAGAATGGCGATGCGTTCGTCGATAATCAGATATGAGTTGTAGGATACGCCTTCGGGTACGATGTATTGGCCTTCGAACAAATCGAGTGTCTTGTCGTCTGCTCCGATGTAGCGTATGTGTTCGGAAATGTCGTGTTTCATGGTAATAAATGGTAATAAACAGATGATTTTTTATTGTCGTTTATGGTAATTTCGTCTCCAAAGCCCTCTCCACCACTTGGTGCATGTCGTAATAGCGGTATTCTGCCAATCGTCCGCCGAAAATCGTCCGCTCGTCCTGCTCCGCTTTTGCGCGGTAAAGGGCATAGACGGCATTGTTGCGTGCGTCGTTTATCGGATAGTAAGGCTCGCAACCGTTGCTCCATGGTTGCGGATATTCGTGCGTTATGACCGTGCATGGCGACTGCGTTGCCGCAAAATGTTTGTGTTCGATTATGCGGGTGTAAGGAGTTCGGCTGTCGGTAAAATTCATCACAGCGACACCCTGAAAATTCTCCCGATGCAGAGTTTGCGTTTCGAATCGTAACGAACGATACTCCAACCGACCGAAGCAGTAGTCGTAGTAGCGGTCGATTTCGCCCGTATAGACAATCCGCTCCGCCATGCTCTCCAACTCGGCGCGATTGGCGAAAAAGTCGCAACCGAGCCTGATGTCGATGCCCTGCAACAGAGCGTCGAACAGAGCGTTGTAGCCTCCGTCCGGAATGCCCTGCCAACGGTCGTCGAAATAGTTGTTGTCGAAAGTGAAGCGTACGGGCAGCCGACGAATAATCTCGGCAGGCAACTCTTTGCACGGTCGTCCCCACTGCTTCTCCGTATAGCCTTTGATAAGTCGCTCGTAGATGTCGCGGCCTACCAACATCAAAGCCTGCTCTTCGAGATTCTGCGGTGCGACAATGCCGCATTCGCGCCTCTGTTCGTCGATTTTGGCACGCGCCTCCTCCGGCGTCGCAACACCCCACAGCGCATAAAACGTATTCATGTTGAAGGGCAGATTGTACAGCCGCCCTTCAAAATTGGCTATCGGCGAATTGATAAACGGTCGGAATGGTACGAGGCTGTTCACGAACTCCCACACGCGACGATTCGACGTGTGGAAAATATGCGCTCCGTAACGGTGTACGTCTATCCCCTCGATGCGTTCGCATCGCAGATTGCCTCCCGTATGTTCCCGCTTGTCGATAAGCAGCACACGGCGTCCCGCCCGATGCAATCTCCATGCAGCGATTGCGCCGAACAATCCGGCACCCACAATCAGATAATCGTATCGTTTATGCTCCATCTCCGTTTATATCTGTTTCCGTAACCGTGCCACGGGTATATTCAGCATCTCGCGGTATTTGGCTATCGTTCGGCGTGCTATGCAATAGCCCTTGTCGTTGAGGATGTTCATCAACTCCTCGTCGGTCAGAGGGTGCCGCTTGTTCTCGCCATCCACGCACTCCCGCAGGATTGTCTTTATTTCGTGGCTCGATACCTCCTCGCCGCTTTTGGTCTGCATCGCCTCCGAGAAGAGCGATTTTAGCAGTATGATGCCGAAATTGGTCTGTACATATTTGCTGTTTACCACGCGCGAGATGGTGGATACGTCCAAACCCGTGCGGTCGGCGATGTCTTTGAGAATCATCGGGCGCAGTTTGCTGCTGTCGCCATCCTTGAAATACTCCTGTTGATAGTCGAGAATCGTCCGCATCGTGCGCAACAGCGTGTCGTGCCGCTGCTTTATGGCCGACATAAACCACTTCGCCGAGTCGATTTTCTGCTTGACGAATTGGATGGCCTGCTTGTCCTGCTCGCTCATTTTGCTCTCCGGTATGCCCATCATGTTGCGGATGACATCCATATAATGTCTGTTGATGCGCAACTCGGGAATGTTGTAGGAGTTGAGCGATAGGTCGAATCGCCCGTCGTGATAGTCGAGCAAAAAATCGGGAATGATGTACGGAGCAGCCTCGCTCCGGTCCTCCGAATACATGTTGCACGGTTTGGGCGACAGATGCTGAATCTCCTGCACAGCCTTGCGAAACTCCTGTTCGCTGACACCGAGCCGTGCAATCAACCGTTCGTAATGTTTTTTGGCGAACTCGTCGAAATAGGAGGTCAGTATGCGGTTGGCAAGTTTTCGTGCGGGCGTGTCGAGACCCGTTTGTTCGAGTTGCAGCAACAGCGATTCGCGCAAATCCCGCGCTCCTACCCCAATCGGCTCCAAATGGTGGATTACATCGAGCAACGCCTCCAACTCGCCGACCGAAGCCTCGATGCCTATCGAAAAGGCTATGTCGTCCGACAACGATGCCAAATCGCGACGCAGATAGCCGTCGTTGTCGATGCTGCCCACGATGAAGGTGGCCAACTGCATCTCCCTCTCCGAGAGATTGCGGAAACCGAGTTGCTCGATAAGCGACTCTTGGAACGAACGGCCGCCGGCAATCTGGATGTTGCGCGGACGCTCGTCGTTCGAGTAGTTGTTGATGCGGCTCTTGTATGCCGGAGTCTCATCCGCTTGCAGGTACTCCTCCATGGAAATCTCTTTCGGCTGTTCGCCTTCCTCGTCGGAGGGCTGCTCCTCTTCGAGCACTATATTCTCTTCGACCTCCTGTTTGATGCGTTGTTCGAGCAAAGCGGCCGGCAGTTCCAGCAATTTTATCATCTGAATCTGCTGCGGCGACAGCTTTTGCTGCATCGTCAGCGATTGGGTTTGGTTGAGTATCATACGCGCAGGTTTTTAAGGTTTCCGGTTATTGTTCTCGGGCAACCGATTCACGTTGTTTCCCGAATCGGTCTTTACCCTGCCCGCGAGTGTCGTACAGGCGGACGAATGCGGCGCAAGCCCTAAAATTCGGCGTTCTTCGGTGTGCGAGGGAACGGTATCACATCGCGAATATTGCCCATGCCGGTAACGAACAGCAGCAACCGCTCGAATCCGAGACCGAATCCCGAATGCGGAGCCGAACCCCAACGGCGGGTGTTCAGATACCACCAAATATCTTTCTCGGGCATATTCAGCTCTTTTACCCTTGCATTAAGTTTGCCAAAGTCTGCTTCGCGCTCCGAACCGCCTATAATTTCGCCTATTTTCGGGAATAATACGTCCATTGCGCGTACTGTCTTGCCGTCCTCGTTCTGTTTCATGTAGAACGCCTTTATCTCCTTAGGGTAGTTGATGAGGATGACAGGCCGTTTGAAATGCTCCTCCACGAGATAGCGTTCGTGTTCGCTCTGCAAATCGCAACCCCAATCGCACGGGAACTCGAATTCGCGGCCGGACTCTTTCAGTATGCGCACGCCTTCGGTGTAATCCAATCGCACGAAATCGTTTTCGGTTACGAACTTCAATCGCTCGATAAGTTCGTTGTCCCACATCTTGTTCATGAATTCGAGGTCTTCGCGGCAATTTTCCAAAGCGTATCCGATAAGATATTTCAGAAAATCCTCCGCCAAAGTCATGTTGTCCTCCAAATCGTAGAACGCCATCTCCGGCTCAATCATCCAAAACTCCGCCAAGTGGCGCGGCGTGTTGGAATTTTCGGCACGGAACGTAGGACCGAACGTGTAAATCTGACCGAGCGACAATGCGCCCAATTCGCCCTCCAACTGTCCCGATACGGTCAGACTGCACGATTTGCCGAAGAAATCCTGCGTGTAATCCACCTTGCCGTCTTCGGTTTTCGGCAGATTGTTCATGTCGAGCGTCGTTACCTGAAACATTGCGCCGGCACCTTCGCAGTCCGATGCAGTGATGAGAGGCGTATGCAGATAGAAGAAACCTCTGTCGTTGAAATACTTGTGAATCGCGTATGCCATTGCATGGCGGATGCGCAGTATCGCGCCGAAAGTGTTGGTGCGCGGACGCAGATAGGCGATGTCGCGCAGAAATTCGAGCGTGTGTCCCTTCTTCTGCAATGGATACGAATCGGGGTCGGCCGTGCCGTAAACCTCTATCTCGTCGGCCTGTACCTCCACACCCTGACCCGAACCGAGACTCTCGACCAGACGGCCTTTTACGCAGATGCACGAGCCTGTCGTTACCGGTTTCAATGTTTCGTCGGCGAATTTTGCAAGGTCGGCGACAATCTGTATGTTGGCTACGCACGAGCCGTCGTTGATAGCGATGAACGCCACGTTTTTGTTGCCTCGTTTGGTGCGTACCCAACCCTTTACCACGACATCGGTGCCGTAGTCGGTTGATTTGAGTAATTGAGCGATTCTCATTGTTTCGATATGTTTTTGTTCTCTTTCAAAATCGTTGTATTAAGGCATGCAGGCCTATCAAATCACAAAAGTACAAAATAAATCCGTTTTAATTTCAATTATCATCATAAATGTTGTTGTCCTGTTTTTGCCGAAATCTGTGTATATTTGCAAATCCAAAAGCAGGGATTATGAAAAAACTTTTATCGGCGGCCATACTGTTGTCGCTTTGCGCGGCAACGGCATACGGCCAAAAAATATATCGTTCGGAGTTCGTTACCTTCGATACCCGTGCCGATGCGCTTGCACGCAATCGTGCCAATACGGTCAATTATCTCAAATACTCGCCTCGTCCGATTTCGGCGGTCGATCGCATAGAGGTAGTGGGCGAGCAGATTGTCGTGCCGGTGGCTTGGGGCGATTACGACGTGTATCTGCATGTGGAAAACACCATAAAGGCATACGACGTGGTAATCAACGGCGCGGCGATTGCCTCGAACGACGACGGCATAACGCCTGCCGATTACAAAATTTCGCCGTTTCTGCGTCAGGGGGTAAACGAAATTGCGTTGAGGTTGCGTCGTGCCGACAATCCCGAACTCGGCGACGATGCCGTAGGCCGACTGTGCGAACAGTTCGAAGGATGCTGCATATTTGCCCAATACAAGACGCACATTTTCGATTACGACGTGGCGATTCGTTACGACGACAAGGGTGTGAATGCGTTGTTGTCGCTGGATGTGGTTGCCGCAAACTCGTTCAACTATCCCGAGCGAATCGATATAGGTTACGACATATATGCGCCCGACGGCAAACTGATAGACTATGCCGTTCGCGAGATGAATGTAGCAGGCCGTTCGGTCGATACGCTCCGTGTCCGTGTCAATCTGGGTGTGGCAAAAGGGTTTGCTTGGGGCGAAGGACGCGCTCCGCTCTATAAGTTGATGCTCTTTGTCAAGCGCGACGGCAAACCGCGCGAATACATCCCTGTCCGAGTCGGTCTCGGTTCGACCGCTTTCGATAATCGGCATATTGTCCGCAACGGAAAGCCGATAAAGGTGCGTGCAGAGGTATATAATGCCCGTACCACCCGCAAAGAGGCTTTGGCGGAGATAAGGGCGTTGAAAAAACGGGGCATCAATACACTGTTGCCGTCGAATCCGCAACCCGCATGGTTTTACGACCTGTGCGACGGTTTGGGCATGTATGTCATCGAGCGCGCCAACAACAATACCGCTCAACGCTCTGCCGACCGTACCGAAAACGGTACGCCGTCGAACAAACCCGAGTTGGCGAACGAATATGTCGAGCGCGTGAAGTCGATGTATTACCGCACACGCAACCACTCGTGCATCATAGCCTACGCTTTGGGCGGCGACAGGGCAGGCAACGGTTACAACATGTACAAAGCCTACGAGTGGCTGAAATCGGTGGAGCATTCGCGGGCTGTTATATGCACCACGGCCGATGGCGAGTGGAATACGGACATCGATAAAATAGAGTAGGCATGAATATCGATTTGATAGTCGTCGGCAAGACCGATTCGGCAGAGGTCGATGCGTTGGTGGCGATGTATGCCAAACGCATAAATTTCTATGCCAAGTTCTCGATTATCTATCTTCCCGACATCCGCAATACGCGGAAACTCTCGCAAGCGCAACAGCGCACGGCAGAGGGCGAAGCTGTTTTGAAACAGGTGGGCGAGGGCGATGTGGTGGTGCTGTTGGACGAACACGGCGACGAACTGCGGTCGGTCGAGTTCGCCGCATGGCTGCAAAAACGGATGTCGAGCGGATTGCGCCGGTTGGTAATGATTATCGGCGGTCCTTACGGTTTTTCCGATGCGGTCTATGCGCGAGCCAACGGCAAATTGTCGCTCTCGCGCATGACCTTCTCGCATCAAATCGTCCGCGCCATATTCGCCGAACAACTCTACCGAGCCTTTACCATCATAAACCGCGAGCCTTATCATCACGAATAACGTCTATGGCTGTCCGTAATGTAATCTTCGATTTCGGCGGCGTATTGCTCGATTGGAATCCGCGCCATCTGTATCGCTCCTATTTCGACGACGAAGCCGAAATGGAGTATTTCCTTGCCAATATCTGCACCTTCGAGTGGAATGCCGAGAATGACCGTGGGGTGCCGATGGCAGAGAATGTCGCCCGTTTGCAGAGACAGTTTCCCGAATATGCCGAGCCTATCGCCATGTTCAAAAGCCGTTGGGACGAGATGCTGCGTGCCTCGATTCCCGAAGGCGTGGCTCTGCTGAAAGAGGTTAAGCGCAGGGGCTATCGGCTTTACGGACTGACCAATTGGGAGGCAGAAACAATCGGAGTGGCATACGAACGCTACGACTTCTTTTCGCTTTTCGACGGCATAGTGGTCTCGGGCGAAGAGCATGTGATAAAGCCCGAGCCGGAGATTTACCGCCGTCTGCTCGACCGCTATCGGTTGCGTGCCGACGAATGTCTGTTTATCGACGACAATGCGCAGAACATCGAAGCAGCACTCGCGCTTGGCTTTGCCGCCGTTAGGTTCGACAATCCCGCAACCGTTCCGCAACGGATTCTGGCTCTGCTCGACGAGAACGACGCATAGATGTTGTTGTGATTGGTCGGTCGATTGTATGCTATTGGTATTATGCGACAAGGAAATTGGGTCTATTTGATTGGAAGTGTCAATGGTAAAACCTTATATACGGGTGTTACCAACAATCTTATGCGCAGGATATATGAGCATAAGTCGGCGCAGATAGACGGATTTACAAAAAAATACAAGTGTCGCGTATTGTTGTATTACGAGGAATTGCCGTCAATGCAAGCAGCGATAGAGCGAGAGAAACAGATAAAAGGTTGGCTTAGGTGCAAGAAGGAGGCATTGATTGCGACCATGAATCCCGAGTATAAGGATTTGGCTGACGGGTGGTTTGATTGTGAGCAGTAGTAAGGCTGTTTTCGAGTGTTTAATGGAATATACACTAATCTGGCCGCATTGTTTGTCGTCATTCTGAGCGATAGCGAAGAATCTGTTTTGCCGAGTGTGCTGTTTTATGCCATTGGTCTTTTTCTGTCCGAGATTCTTCACTTCGCGATGCTCCGTTCGAGAATGACGGACAGAATACAACAACGGTAAAATACGATGTGCTTGCTTTTTGCAAGTGTTACATTGTTTGTCGTCATTCTGAGCGATAGCGAAGAATCTGTTTTGCCGAGTGTGCTTGTTTTATACCATTGGTTTTTTTTGTCCGAGATTCTTCACTTCGCGATGCTCCGTTCGAGAACGACGCATAGATGCACACAAGCAGATTGCGGAACAACAAGCCGTTGTCCCGCAATCCGTTGTTCGGTTCGGACGATACTAAATCGAAATGTCCAAAATCTCGAGTTTGAGAATACCCGCAGGAACGGTAACCTCAACCACATCGCCCTTCTTTTTGCCGAGCAGAGCCTTGGCAATCGGAGTGCCGATGGCGAGTTTGCCTTCGCGCAGATTGGCCTCGTGTTCGGCCACAATGGTATAGACCACCTCGCGGTTGGTGTTGTGGTTAAGCAACGTAACCTTGCTCAAAATCTGCACCTTGCTCTTGTCGATTTTGGTTTCGTCGATAACGCGTGCATTTGCGAGCGTATTCTCCATTTGGGCGATGCGCATTTCGAGCAATCCCTGAGCCTCGCGGGCAGCGTCGTATTCGGCGTTTTCGGACAAGTCGCCCTTGTCGCGTGCCTCGGCGATGGCAGCCGATATATTCGGACGCTCAACCGAACGCATATAATCGAGTTCGGCTTTCAATTTGTTGTAACCTTCCGCCGTAAGATAAATAGTCTCTTTTGCCATAATTAAAACATAAAAACAAAAAGAATTCCAACCTTTTGAATCGGAACCCTGAATTTCTTTTGCTTCAACAAAGGTAGGCAATTAAAATCGGACAACCAAATTTTTCCCGATAAAAATTCGGCATGCCGCTCTTTTTGCCTGCCCTAATTCGCCGCCTGCGGAATATCCGTCAGATAGACCAGATGCTCCACTGCCCGCAAGAAATTGCGCTTGCCGTATTTGGGCGAATAGACGTAACAATCCAACGTCAATACCCGTCCCGACCGTTCGTCGATAGTCGTGTAACTGACGAAAGGACCACCCATAAAATCGTTCTCCACTTCCCACAAGCCGCGCATCTCTATCCAAGTGCGGTCGCCGATTTTGATGGTTTTGTGGTCGGGTTGGAAAGGCAGATACTCTTTGGCTTCGGCATCCGGCAACTTATCGACGGTGGTCATGTAGGAACCTTCCGACGGACCCGGTATGCGTGATGCGAATTTGTTGCGCATACGCACCAACTCTTCGACTCCGAGCGAGCCTTTGCCGCGATACGGGTACGAATAGACGAAAAATCCCTGACTTGCCGTCGGAAACTCGTAGGATGCCCATACGAAACCATCGCTTTGCGAACGCAACTCGTAGCCCTGCGGAACGGTCATTTTGATACCGAACTCTTTTTGGATAATCTCTCCGAGCGTCTTTGCGTTGTGCTTCTCGGCAAAGTGTATGGTGCGGTTGCGTTCGGCCATTTCGAGTACATAGAGCAGTTTGTCGCCGTTCGAGGCGAGATAATCGACCACATCCTTTTCGGTGGCTCCCTGCAAGGTAAGCACTATTTGCGGAGCGGCTTCGACGTCGTATTGCACGGCAATTGTCGGCTGTGCGACGTTCGGCGAGATGACGACCTTCAATATGTTGCGGTGCAGAGGCAGTACGTTTTTGAAATCTTTGTAGGTTACGCGCATCACGTTGAACAGCGGCTCTGTCTGGTTTATCATCTCGACTGGCTGTTCCAGCAATTCGCGCAATGCCTTGCCCGTTTCGCCCTCCCATTCGGGCGCCTGACATACGACCAACACCTCGTAAGGCGAACCTTGTGCCGTCTTTTTGCCGCCATTCGACAGCGTGTTGAAACTGCCGCAACCGACCGCCAAAACGGCGATTGCGATGCAGAGAGCCGTGCGTGTGAAAATCCTCGTCATCTGTTTCGTGTTTTGTGTGCGGATAATACCTATTCCGTACAAAATTACGCATATTTTACTTAATTGCCAAAATTTGCCTACCTTTGCACCGTTCAACACGAAACAACGATGAGATTCAAACCGCCGAAGTTCATTCGCCGCCTGATGCCCGATTTGATTTGGGAGATTCGGGATGATAACGGAGTCTTTCTGACCTTCGACGACGGTCCTACACCCGGTATCACCGAGTGGATTCTCGCGACTCTGAAAAAATACGATGCCAAAGCCACCTTCTTCGTACTCGGCAAGAATGTCGAGTTGTACCCCGACCTGTACCAAAAAATCATCGATGCGGGGCATAAGGTCGGCAACCATACCTATTCTCATCAAAAGGGTTGGGGCATGCCGTTGGAACGCTATCTGGAAGATGTCGATTTTGCGGGCGACATAGTCCATTCCGAATTGTTCCGTCCGCCGTATGCCCGTGTTACTCCGTCGCAGATGCGTGCCGTTGCCAAACGTTACAAAATCGTTATGTGGGACATCGTGTCGCGCGATTACAACAGGTCTCTCTCGCCCGAACGTTGCCTGCGCAATGTTACCGACTATCTTGCGGCAGGGTCGATTGTCGTATTCCACGACAGCGAAAAATCGTTCAAAAATATGAGTTATGCCCTTCCGCGTACATTGGAGAAGATACGCGAAATGGGCCTCAAATGCAAAATCATCGAATTGTAGTTCTCTGTTGCACGACGGCGTGCCGTATGCCGTAAGGTCTTGATACACTTGTCGTACGAAGACATATTTGTTTGATTGACTATTATCCATAAAAAAAAAGTTGCGAAAAAATGATACTTTGCGATACAAAGTAGAGGCTTTTGTGCGTATATTTGCACCGACAAACGAATGAATGTCGCCGTTGTAAGGGCGACAGGGTTAATTGACAGATAAAAATGAAGAGATTTATTGCTGTTTTCGTTGCTGCCGTCGTCGGCTGTATGGCTGTCGAGGCGCAAACAGTGGTCAAGGGCGTCGTGCGCGATGCCGACAAGGACGAGGCGATAGGGTATGCGACCGTGGCTGCCCTGCGCGAAGGTAAGGTATTGGCGGCAGTCGCATCGTCCGAGCAGGGCGTGTTCGAACTCGCGGTAAAGGAGTCGGGCAGCGTCGAGATTGAGGTTACGTCGGTCGGCTATGCGCCGTATGTAACCACAATTGAGGCCGACGGTAAGGTGTGCGATTTGGGTCGCATAGCACTTTCGGCAGGTGTCGAGGTTGCAGCCGTGCAGGTTGTGGTGCAGAAACCGATAGTTACTGCCGATGCCGAAAAACTGACCTATTCGGTCGAGGACGACCCCGAGGCGCAATCGAGTACGTTGGAGGATATCATCCGCAAGGTGCCGCAACTCTCGTTGGATGCCGAGGGCAAGGTGTTGATGAACGGTCAGAGCGACTACAAAATTCTCGTGAACGGTCATCAGTCCAATTCGATGGCGCGCAACTTCGCCGACATTATCAAAAGCATGCCGGCTTCGAGCATCAAACGCATCGAGGTAATCACCAATCCTTCGATGAAGTACGATGCCGAAGGCGCGGGAGGAGTGCTGAACATAATCACCGCCAAAGCACGTTTCGACGGTTACAACGGCAGCATAAACCTCGCTGCGGGCAATTGGTTCAACCGAGTCTGGAATACCAACAACTCGGCGAACTTTACGTTGCAGAGCGACAAATTCGCACTCTCGGCAGGCTTGTACTATGCGCAGGCATGGGCGGACAAAGACGATTACGGCATGTATGAAACGAATGTCGAAAACAAGACATCCGGCAGCGGTTACAAATATCTCAAAGGGCTCGGCAGATACGGCGTTTCAAGCCACAGTGTCAGTGTCTATGGCACGATACAGGCGAGTTATCAGATAGATTCGCTCAATCTCGTTACTGCCGAAGTGTCGGCATGGGAGGGTAAAAGCGTTGTCAACCTATATAAGGGTTACGATTATTTTTCCGATGCCGATTCGTGGCTCTACGGCTATGGCAGTGCGGACAGACTACGCACACCTTGGCTCGAGGTCGATGCGGTATTGACCTACGAGCGCACATTCGGTCGCGAGGGGCATACGCTGACCGTTTCGGACAACGTGGCGGTGTCTCCTTCGGTCAAGGTCGGCGACCTGCAACACATTACTCCTGCCGACGGCGTTACCTCGATAGAGCAACGCGATATTGTTGCGGCCAATATAGAAAGCGGTATCGACAATGTCCTGCAAATCGACTACCTCAATCCGATAAACAAACACCATACGATAGAGGCGGGAGCCAAACATCTGTACGACTACAATCGTCTGCGCGAGTCGCAAACGTTCGAATATGCCGACGGCTCTTCGGCGGCAACCAACGGCATATCGCGACTTACGCGCAACATACTCGGCGTGTATGTCGGCTATGCCTACTCGATGGATAAGTTCTCGGTGCGTGCGGGCGGTCGAATGGAGGGCGCATGGTACGGTCTGAATGCCGAAGAGAATGCCGTGCCGAAAAAATACGACAGTTCGCTGCTCAATTTCGTGCCTTACCTCTCGCTGACCTATATGCCGAAGCAGGGCCATTCGCTCGCACTCTCCTATACCGAGCGTCTGTCGCGTCCGAGCGTGGAAGCCATGTCGCCTTATGTCAGCGAGGATTTGATTATGCGCCAATACGGCAATCCGCATCTGAAAACGGGCGTGATGCACAATATGTCGTTGAAATACTCCTTCTCCAACAACAAGTGGAGTGCGACGGTCGGTGCGCTCCTGATGATGTCGAACAATCAGGTATCCGTATATACGTTCCTCGACGACGACGGCATTTTCAACTCGACATACGCCAATCGCGGAAGACTTCGTGTGTATGGCGGCGAAGGCTCGATGTCGTTCCGTCCGTCGGGCAAATTCTCCATGTCGCTCGGCGTCAAGGCGGGTTGGGGTCGCAATACGCTGCCGTCGCAGGGCATAAACGCGGAGGGTTGGGGTGTCTCGCAGAATCTCAACATGACCATCGCCCTGTGGAAAGGTGCGCGACTTTCGCTCTCGGAATATGCCATGCTGCCCGAACCGCGCATGGGTCAAACCTCCGACAAATGGATTGTGAATACATCGGTGCGTTTGGGTCAGAAACTGCTGAAAGAGAAGATGGAGATTTCGCTCGTCGTGAACAATCCTCACGAAAAGTACACCAAGTATGTACAGTTGAGCGATACGCCTACATATATCAATCGCAGCGTATCCCGCAACCTGTCGCGCAGTATCCGCCTTGCGATAAGTTACCGCTTCGGCAAACACGGCGTGTCGGTAAAATCGACCAACCGTAAAATCGACGACGGCGGCGATGATGTCAAGGGCAACAACAGCCAAGGCAACATGAGCGGAATGTAACCGATGCACCATGCGGGATTGAGGATGATGCCCGAAAAGGCAAATCCCGAATCCCGCTGTGCAGTTTTTGGGACAAGTTTGCGAAATTTCGTACTTTTTTTATATTTTTGCCGTCGGAAACTATTAAAACTCTAAATATTATGACAATTACAGCCGCCGATATCAAAATCGGCATGTGTATCGAGATGGACGGCAAGACATTCCTTGTGGTCGATTTCCAACACTGCAAACCGGGTAAAGGTCCCGCTTTCGTTCGTTCCAAACTCAAAAATCTCGAAAACGGCCGCGTTATCGAAAACACCTTCTCGTCGGTAAGCCAGAAAATCGAGCAGGTGCGCGTCGAGCGTCGTCCGTACCAATTCACTTACGAGGACGATTTGGGTGCGCATTTCATGCACTGCGAGACGTTCGAGGAGATTAACATCGACAAAAACCTCATAGAGAATTACGACCTTATGGCAGACGGTCAGGTCGTGGAGGTTATGTACCGCACCGACAACGATGCCGTACTTTCGGCAGAACTCCCTCCGATTGTGGATATGGAGGTCGTATATACCGAGCCTGGTATCAAGGGCGATACCGCTTCGACCAATTCGCTCAAACCCGCTACCGTCAATACGGGTGCCACAATCAAGGTGCCTTTGTTCATCAATACGGGCGACAAGATTCGTGTCGATACGCGCACTCGGGCTTATTACGAGCGCATCAAATAATTTACGGTGTGTAATAATCGGCTTTCTGCTGCGTTGCCTTCGTCGTCGGGCTCGGTCGTTTCCGTCGGGTAAACTCCTGTCGCCCTCCTTTTCGAAGCCGTGCATTTTACCGATTATTGAAAACCTGAAAGAGGTTGGTCGATTCGACACAACCTCTTTTTTTTGTCGGTTGGCATCCGCGCTCGGGCAATCTTCGCTTCGGGCATCGGAGATTTGCGTTATAATTATGTAAAAAATTGGTTGAGGCTGCACCAATTATCGCAAAAGATGTCTATATTTGTACTCTGAAACAGTGTTTTATGTCGGATAACAGATTGAAAATCGGTATTACGCAGGGCGATGCGAACGGTATAGGGTGGGAAGTAATCCTCAAAACCTTCTCCGATGTCGCAATGACGGAGATATGCACGCCCGTCGTTTACGGTACCAAACATATTGCGGAGTTTTACGCCGCGCGTTTGCACGAGGTCGAACCCGTGCAATTCAATGTATGCGCCACGGCTGTCGAGGCCAAGCGCGGCAGAGTAAACCTTGTCGAATGCGGTGAGCAGGATGTGCGGGTGGATATGGGACATGCCACCGTCGAGGGTGCCAAAGCGGCCATTGCCGCATTGGAGCGTGCTGCCGCCGATTTGCGCGACGGTGCGATAGATGCCGTCGTTACCGCCCCAATCGACAAAGAGGCCATGCAGAAAGCGGGCTTCGGATTTACGGGGCATACCGAATATTTTGCTTCGGTACTCGGAGGCGGAGCGATGATGATTATGTGCAGCGATTTGTTGCGCGTGGCTCTTATGACGGTGCATATTCCCGTCGAAAAGGTGGCGGAGTCGCTCTCGAAAGAGAAAATTGTCGATGCACTCAAATCGTTGCGGCTTACGCTTAAACGCGATTTCGAGGTCGTCGAGCCGCGCATAGCGGTACTCGCACTGAATCCGCATGCGGGCGACGGCGGGTTGTTGGGCAGTCAGGAGGAGTCGATTATCCGTCCTGCCGTTTTGGAGGCTTGCGAGGCAGGCGTGTTGGCATTCGGCCCGCTTGCTGCCGACGGATTGTTCGCCAGCGGTGCGTATCGTAAATACGATGCCGTTTTGGCGATGTATCACGACCAAGGGCTCGCTCCGTTCAAAACTCTGTCGCCGGAGGGCGTGAATTTCTCGGCAGGGCTGTCGAAGGTGCGCACCTCGCCCGATCACGGTGTGGCTTACGACATTGTCGGCAAGGGCGTGGCGGATGCACAGTCGATGCGCAATGCGGTATATGCCGCCATCGACATCGTGCGGCATCGTGCGGCATACGACGCATGGAGCAGCAATCCGCTTCAAAGATTCGAGCGCGACAAAGGACGCGACGTGTCGGCAAAGGATTTGCCCGATACCGAGCCGGAAGATTAGGTTGCAAACATTGCATGGTTGAGAGGTAATCCGTCTCGTTATTGTGGAGCCTCGAAGGTGCAAAACATATTAACAAATTAAATTTTAATACTGCATTATGATTAAAATTACGTTTCCCGACGGCTCGGTACGCGAGTATGCAAAGGGAACAACCGCTTACCAAGTGGCCGAGAGTATCAGTCCTCGTTTAGCTGCGGACTCATTGGCTGCTGCGGTCAATGGCGCAACCGTCGATTTGGTGCGCCCGATTGAGGAGGATGCCTCAATCAAATTCTACAAATGGGACGATGCCGAGGGCAAACATGCGTTCTGGCATACGTCTTCGCATCTGTTGGCAGAGGCTTTGGAAGCACTGTACCCAGGTATCAAGTTCGGTATAGGTCCTGCCATAGAACAGGGCTTCTACTACGATGTCGATTCGCCGTCTCCGATTTTGGAGTCCGACCTTCCGAAAATCGAGGCGAAAATGGTGGAACTCGCCCGCAACAAGGAACCGCTGGTACGTACCGAGGTGTCCAAGGCAGAGGCTCTGAAAACCTTTACCGAAAAGGGCGACGAATACAAATGCGAACTTATCCGCGATTTGGAGGACGGTACGATTTCGTTCTATACCAACGGCTCGTTTACCGATTTGTGCCGCGGTCCGCATATCCCGAATACGGGGCTTATAAAGGCGATAAAACTTACATCGGTGGCCGGTGCATATTGGCGCGGCGATGAACACAACAAGATGCTGACGCGCATATACGGCGTATCCTTCCCGAAAAAGTCGATGCTCGACGAATATCTGACGGTGTTGGAAGAGGCCAAAAAACGCGACCACCGCAAATTGGGCAAAGAGTTGGAACTCTTTACCTTCTCGCAGCGTGTCGGAGCAGGTCTTCCGTTGTGGCTGCCGAAGGGTGCCGAGTTGCGCGACCGTTTGGAACGATTCTTGCGCAAGATTCAGAAGGATTACGGCTATCAGCAGGTTATCACTCCTCCGATAGGCAACAAGGATTTGTATGTTACGTCGGGACACTATGCCAAGTACGGCAAAGATTCGTTCCAACCTATCCATACGCCGTTCGAGGGCGAAGAGTATCTGCTCAAACCGATGAACTGCCCTCACCATTGCGAGATTTATCGCAGCAAACCGCACTCCTACAAAGACCTGCCGGTGCGTTTGGCGGAGTTCGGTACGGTGTGCCGCTACGAACAGTCGGGCGAGTTGCACGGCCTGACGCGCGTGCGTGCCTTTACGCAGGACGATGCCCACATGTTCGTTCGTCCCGACCAGCTGCTCGAAGAGTTCGAGAAGGTTATCGACATCGTTCTCTACATATTCAAGACGCTGAAATTCGATAAATATACCGCCCAAATTTCGTTGCGCGACAAGAACGACCACTCGAAATACATCGGCTCCGACGAGAATTGGGAAAAGGCGGAGCAGGCCATCATCAAGGCGGCGAAAGACAAGGGACTGAATACGGTAATCGAATATGGCGAGGCTGCTTTCTATGGTCCGAAACTCGACTTTATGGTCAAGGATGCAATCGGCCGCAGTTGGCAACTCGGTACGATTCAGGTGGATTACAATCTGCCGGAGCGTTTCGATTTGACCTACAAGGGTGCCGACGACAAACTGCATCGCCCGATTATGATTCACCGTGCGCCGTTCGGTTCGATGGAGCGTTTTGTGGCGGTGTTGTTGGAGCATACGGCAGGCAAATTCCCGTTGTGGCTCTCGCCCGACCAAGCCGTTGTGCTGCCTATATCCGAGAAGTTCAACGACTATGCCGCCGAGGTCGCAGCCTATCTGAACAAACACGATGTGCGTGCGCAAATCGACGACCGCAACGAAAAAATCGGCCGCAAGATTCGCGACAACGAACTCAAACGCATCCCGTATCTGCTTATCGTAGGCGAGAAAGAGGCTGCCGAACATACGGTATCCGTCCGCGCACAAGGCGAAGGCGACAAGGGTTCGATGACGCTCGATGCCTATTGCGACTATATGCACTCGTTGGTGCAGGGCGAAATAGGCGCAGAATATTTGCAATAACATAACACACATAAACTTATTACATGGCAGGATTAAAACCGTTTCCACCTCGTCCGCAGGTACAACAGACAAATTCACAAAATCGCGGACGCCGTCCGGTAAAAGAGAACCCGAACAGGATTAACAACGAGATTACCGCACCTATGGTGCGTGTGGTCGGCGACAATGTCGAGCCGAATCTCGTGATTCCGATTGCGAAGGCTCTCGCCATTGCTGATGAGATGGATCTCGATTTGGTAGAAATCTCTCCGAATGCCGAGCCTCCCGTATGCCGCATTGTCGATTACCAGAAATTCCTCTATCAACAGAAAAAGAAGCAGAAGGAGATTAAGGCAAAGCAGACGAAGGTGGTCATCAAGGAGATACGTTTCGGTCCGCAGACCGACGACCACGACTACAATTTCAAATTGCGCCACGCCGAGAATTTCATCAAGGAGGGCGCAAAGGTCAAGGCGTATGTCTTTTTCCGCGGTCGAAGCATCGTCTTCAAGGAGCAGGGCGAGATACTTCTGTTGCGTTTCGCCACCGACTTGGAGGCTGTTGCCAAGGTCGAGATGATGCCTACGTTGGAGGGTAAGAAGATGAATATGATTCTTGCCCCGAAACCGAAGAAATAGCCGTCGGTCTGTTCGGGTGCGTTCGTATGTCGATTCGGTAAGGATGTCGCATGCGCGAGTGTGCGATTGTTTCGCCGACTTTGCCAATCCCCGAGAACGGACTTGACGACAGGTACATTCCAACCGTTGTCCCGACAAGGGGCAACGGTTGTCGTTATATAAAAATTTTGTAACTTTGATGTTGTAAACCTCCGTATGATGATTTCGGCGGAAGAGATATTTGCGATAGAGACCGATGCACAGTTCCGCGATGCGGCCATGGCGTTGTTCCGCTTCCAGTCGGAGCGGTGTCTGCCGTATGCGGAGTATATCCGTCTGCTCGGTATGCGTCCCGACGATGTGCGATGCGTCGAGGATATACCGTTTCTGCCGATTGAGTTGTTCAAGACTTGCGATGTCTATTGCGGCGAAGGTCGGCCGCAGATTGTCTTTACATCGAGTGCTACGACGGGCATGGTGCCTTCGCGCCACCCGATGGCCGATAAGTCGGTTTACGAACGCGATTTCAAGGCTTCGTTCCGCCGCTTCTACGGCGAGCCGTCGCAGTGGAGCATATACGGGCTGTTGCCCAACTATCTGCAACGCAGCGGCTCGTCGCTCGTCTATATGACCGATGCCCTGATTCGGGAATGCGGCAGCGGAGGTTTCTATCTCGACGATTATGAGCGGCTGATAGAGGATATGGCTCGCGATGCGAAGCCCAAAATTCTGCTCGGTGTCAGTTATGCGCTGCTCGATTTGGCGGAGCGGTATGCACCCCGATTGCAGAACACCGTCGTTATGGAGACGGGAGGCATGAAGGGACGGCGCAAGGAGATGCCGAAGGCGGAGTTCCACGCTCTGCTGTGCAAGGCGTTCGGCGTGGATGCGATACACTCCGAGTACGGTATGGCTGAACTTTCGTCGCAAGCCTATTCGAAAGGCGGAGGATTGTTTTATGCCCCTCCGTGGATGCGCGTTTCGGTGCGCGACATCAACGACCCGTTCACGCATTTTGCATCGGGTCGTCGCGGGGCAATCGACATAATCGATTTGGGCAACATCCATTCGTGCGCTTTTATCGCCACACAGGATGTGGGCATCCTTGCGGCCGACGGTGGTTTCCGTATAGAGGGGCGCGTGGAGGAGAGCGACATACGCGGTTGCAATTTATTGGTACAGTAATGAGATACAAACCCGAAGACTTGAAACGGCTGCATGCGGAACTCTTGGCGATACTCGCCGAGATTGTGCGTGTCTGCGAGGTGTGCCGCATTCCCTACTTCATTCAGGGAGGGAGTGCGATAGGGGCTTTGCACAATCAGGGCATAGTGCCGTGGGACGATGATATAGATGTGGGCATGACCCGCGAGAATTACGAACGATTTTTGCGCGAAGCACCGCAGCATCTGCGCCCGCAATACTTTTTGGAGTGGTTCGGTACGGAACCCGACACGCCGTTTTATTTCGCCAAAGTCAAACGCAACGGCACGCTGTTCGTCGAGCGGATGTTTCGCGACATGGATATTCATCACGGCATATTCGTCGATATATTTCCTTACGACCGCATTCCCGACTCGAGGGTTGCGGAGAAGTGGCACCGGTTTCGGAGCGGTTTTTGGATAAACTGCTTTATCGGCAAAGCGATTTGGCTGTGGCGTTGGTGCGGACGATGCGCCATAGACGAGCCTCTGCCGAAATCGTGGATAGGCTGTTTGGCCATACGCCTCGTTTGTGCAACGATGTCTCGCGAACGCATCTATCGCAAGATGTGCCGTGTGTTGGGGGCATACAACGATTGCGACTGCCGGCGTGTAAATATAGTGCGCATGCCGAAAGACCAGATTCCGCGCGAGGATATCGAGAATCCCGTTATGATGCCGTTCGGCGGTCTTATGGTTGCGGCACCTCGGAACATAGAGGCCTATTTGCACCACCACTATCCCAATCTGCGTCCCGTACTGCCGGAAGAGGAACAGGTAAATCATGCGCCATACCGATTGTCGTTTGGCGATAAAACCGATATGCAATGAAACGTTTGTCGATAATTGTGCCGACCTATAACATGGAGGCGTTGCTGCCACACTGCCTCGATTCGATATTGCAGAGTACGTTGTTGGCTGCCGTCGAGGTGATTGTCGTCAATGACGGCAGCACCGACGGGTCGTTGAGGGTGGCTCGCGAATACGGGCAGCGTTATCCCGATGTGATTCGCGTCATCGACAAACCCAACGGCAATTACGGCTCGACGGTCAATGCCGCATTGCCGTTGGCGACGGGCGAATATGTGAGACTGCTCGATGCCGACGACAGTGTCGATGGGGCGTTATTGGCGGATTATTTGGCATTTCTGAAACAACACTCCGGCGTGGATATGGTGGTGTCGCCTTTTATCGAGGTCGGACGATGCTCGGAACACTATGTGGATTACGACATCTATGCCAGACACCGGTACAGGCATGGCGAGGAGTACGAAGCCGACCGCATTTTCGGCGAAGGCATAATACGATTCTTTATGATGCACTCCGTATCGTATCGGACGGAGTTGCTGCGCCAAATGCAGTATCGCCAAAGCGAAGGTATCTCATATACCGACCAAGAGTGGGTCTTTTATCCGCTGTTTCGCGTGCGCACCATAACCTTTGCCGATATTCCGCTCTATCGCTACAATCTCGCCCGCGAAGGACAGACGATGGATGGTGCGGTGCAGTTGCGCAACATCGCCCAACTTGCCGCACTTGCCGAGAATATGGCGATGTTTTTCGTCAAGACGAACAAACGCGGGTTCAGCGCGGAGCGTAAGGCGTTTTTGCGCGAGATAGTGAAAAACCGCATCCGTATCGTTTTGCGCAAATATCTGCTGGATATGCCCGACGAGCGATTTGCGGTGTCGGAGTTTGTCGCCGTCTATTCCAAACTGCTAAAAGCGGCAGGACGTTGCGGCATAGGGGCGATAGACGTGCCGGTAAACAATCGTCTGGGTGTCGATTTGTTGAAATATTGGTCGCGTTACGGCAGACGATATCCCGCATTCGTGAGATTTTTGCTGCGCAATGCCGACGGAGCGATGATGCGGGTCTATGCTGCCGTATTCCGCCGATACGGCAAATAGAGAAATTTTATGTTCGTTTCGTAACCGATAAGCAAAATATAATCACTAACTTTGTCGAAAACATTAAAACAGTTCGTATCGCTATGACACAGCAGCCTTTGAGAGAGAAGATATTGGCGACGATAATCGAAAAATCGACGTTGAAACAGCGGGTATTCGACAATACCTTTGCTGCATTCGGCGAATTGAAAGATACGTTGCTTGAAATGGCTTCGGAATTGGACGATGCCTTGGACGGTCGTCTCGACAAACGTGTAAGGTTGGAATATCGCGACCGCGGCAAGTTCGAGGCGCAGTTGCAGATTGCCAGCGACCTGCTCATATTCCAGATGCACACCGATATATTCGAGTTCGATTCCAACCATATAATATGGCAGAATCCGTATGTGCAGCAGGATAAGGCCAACTCCTATTGCGGCATAATCAACATTTACGATTTTCTGTCCGACTCCTTCAAATACAACCGCAGTGCCGACGAAGGTTATCTGATAGGCCGTATATTCATCAATCGCGAGCGCAAGTTCTTTGTCGAGGGCAAACGGCAGACGACGATGAAGGCGATGAATTTCGGCAAGGCCGACATCTCGCACGAAGCATTGGTCGCCATACTCGAAACGGCAATCAACTATGCAATCAATTTCGATTTGCTCATGCCTCCTTACGAGGACAACAAGCGGGTTACGGTCGAGCAGTTCAATACCAAGATGGACAACTCCAAATTCGTAACGGGCAAACGCATCGGTTACGATTTTAACGTGGACGACATTTAGGATTATGCGCGGAGTGTTGATTGCTGCCGTTTTGTGCCTTGCCGTCATGGGTGTTTCGGCACAAAACGAGTACGGAGCCGTGCGCAGGGCGCGTGCGGCGAACAGGAGCGTGTACGGTCTGCGGTCGATGTCGGACGGAGAACACTATACGGTCAATAAGGGTACGAGCATAGTGCGTTGCGCCTATACCGATTCCCGCGATACGGCCACAATCGTAAAAGCAGGATTTCGGATGCGCGACTATGCGTTTTCGCCCGACGAGCACAGTTGCGTGTTTGCCGATTCGCGCAGCGTCCGACCGATATACCGCCATTCCTATACTGCCGATTATTGGTTGAGCGATGCCGACGGTAACAGCCGCAAGATTCTCGATGCGGTGCGCGATGTCGCCTTTTCGCCCGACGGCAGCCGTTTGGCGTTTTCGCGCGGCAACGACCTATATCTGTACGAGATAGCCACCGGCATATCCACCCGCATAACCGACGACGGAGAGTGGAATGCCGTCATCAACGGTACGAGCGATTGGGTGTACGAGGAGGAGTACGGCTTTACGCGGGCCTATGCCTTTTCGACGGACGGTCGGCGGATAGCCTATCTGCGGTTCGACGAGAGCTGTGTTCCCACTTTCGAGATGATGCGTTACGACGGCTCGTTGTACAACCGTGCCTACTCGTTCAAATATCCCAAGGCGGGCGATGCCAATTCGGTCGTTTCGCTGTGGGTGTACGACATCGCCACAGGCCGAAAGAGTCTTGTGGATACGGGCGCGAATACCGACCAATACATACTTAATCTGTCGTGGACTCCTGCCGATGAACTCTGCTTCTATCGCGTCAATCGCCTTCAAAACCATTTCGAGGTCGTTCTGCAACGCAATGACGGTACGCAGAAGGTCATTTACGACGAATGCTCGCCGTGCTATGTGGAGCGTCCCGATGCTTCGTCGATAACATTCATCGATTCCCGCCGTTTCGTCGTTCGCGAGGAGACGACGACAGGCTATATGCACCTCTATCTCCACGATGTCGAGCGAGGAAGGTTGCATGCCGTTACATCGGGCGAGTGGGAGGTTGCCGATTTGGTCGGTTTCGACGGCAAACGGCTCTATTACCTCTCCACCGAGCAGTCGCCGTTGTGCCGCGACCTCTATTCGGTAGCCTTGAACGGCAAGGGTAAACGCCGACTGACGGTATCGGAGGGGTTTTGTGCCGTGCAGCCGTCGAAAGGGATGAAATATTATGTGCAGACGACAAGCAACGCTGCCACTCCGAATGTGGTAACCGTCCATCGCAACGACGGCAGCACAATCGACACTCTCGCCGATTCCCGCAAGAGGGTTGCGGCAGTGGGGCAGTGGCCGGCCAAACAGTTCTCGCAATTTGTTACCGAACGCGGCGACACGCTCAACTGTTACATCCAGTTGCCCGCCGATTTCGATGCAGCCAAACGTTATCCCGTTTTGCTGACGCAGTATTCGGGTCCGGGGTCGCAGCAGGTGCGCAACCGCTGGTCGCTGGATTGGGAGGATGCCATGGCTGCCAAAGGATATATCGTCGCATGTTGCGACGGTCGGGGTACGGGTTTCAGAGGCGAGAAATTCAAAAAACAGACCTATCGCGATTTGGGACGATTGGAGACGGAAGACCAACTGTCGTTTGCACGTTATATGGCCGCATTGCCGTATGTCGATGCGGACAGGATAGGCATATACGGTTGGTCGTACGGAGGTTTCATGGCTTTGAATTGCGCTCTGCACGGCAACGGTCTGTTCCGCATGGCTATTGCGGTTGCCCCCGTAACGTCGTGGCGTTACTACGATACCATCTACACCGAGATTTACAACGGTCTGCCTCAGGATAATGCCGCAGGTTACGACGACAATTCGCCGATTGCGCATGCTGCCAAACTGTCTCCGCATACGCGCCTGCTCATCATACACGGTACTGCCGACGACAATGTCCATTTCCAAAACACTATGGAGATGTGTCGTGCGCTAAATAAGGCGGGCAAGCAGTACGACATGATGGTCTATCCCGACCAAAATCATTCGATGCTGCCCGATTGCACGTCGGCGATTCGGCAAAAGATGATTGATTACGCTTCGGAGCATTTATAACTCCTTGTTCCGTCGGACATTGGTTTGGATACGTTCGAGTCCGCTGCGCGAAAGAGGCGTGGAGGACATTTTTTGTGCGAACTCCGTTTCGGTCATGGCGAGCCACTCGTCCGCACCCATTTCCAAAGGGTTGAACAGCGGCTCCAATGCCTTGCAGTCGCTGCGTGCGGCCTGCTTGTTGTAGGGACAAACGCTCTGGCACTCGTCGCATCCGAAAATCCAACCGTGCAGCGGTATGTTCGATTCGCCCCGTTCGATTGTCGCACACGAGATACAGCGCGAGGTGTCTATGTGCCGCTCCTTTATCGCTCCGTTGGGACAGGCTTCGATACATCGTCGGCACCTGCCGCATCCTGCGGTATGCAGCGGCTCGTCGTAACGGTCGCACTCCTCGCACAACACCAATTCGCCTATCAGTACGAATGTCCCGAAGCGCGGCGTAACGAGCAACGACTGTCGCCCTATCCAACCCAAACCTGCCTCGACTGCATAACGTTTTTCGAGTATTGGCGCGGAATCGGTAAATGCGCGTCCCGACAACGACGGATATATGGCTTTGAGTGCCGTTGCCATCTGCCGCAACATCTCCTTGATGACGTTGTGGTAATCTTTGGCGCAGGCATACGAGGCTACCTTCGTGCGGCAATCTGCGGGATAGCCGTTACAGAAATCGTTTTTGTACGAAAGTGCGCATACCGCCACGCTTTTTGCCCCTTCGACCAATTGCGCCGTATCGAAACGCTTGTCGGTATTGCGTTCGAGATAATCCAACGACGAGCCGAAGCCGTTCGCAAGCCATTGCTCGAAAAAGACCCTCTCGGCGTCGAACGGACGGCATTTTGCCACTCCGCACAGGTCGAATCCGACATCTGCAGCCACTTTTTTTATCGTCTCGATGTGTACCATTACGGCTATTCTTATGCACAAATTTAGTGTTTTTGCCGAAAAAAGATTACTTTTGCGGAGTTTTAATATTGAAACGACAACGCTAAAATTTGGCAAATATGAAACTCACTACCTTATACGAGGTGCTTCACGAGAGCATCAAAAAGTTCTCCGACCACATTGCATTTTCGCAATGGCAGGGCGAAGACCTCACTTATACAGAGGTCGGCGAACGTGTAGAACAGGTACAGCAGATTCTCGTATCGGCAGGTCTCAAACCGGGCGACCGCGTGGCTATTTTGAGCAGCAACATGCCGAACTGAGATGTCTGCTATTTTGCGATAACCACTTCGGGAT
>JBJEGV010000004.1:163-27024 GCA_051875395.1 Alistipes sp.
AGTGGATAGTGGATAGTGGATAGTGGATAGTGGATAGTGGATAGTGGATAGTGGATAGTGGAATATAAAAAAGACTATAAAGGTAATAAAAATATAGTCATGGCACACCGAGCGACCGACAAGATGGATGCTACACTACAAAACAGCACTGACTAAAAACTGAACAACTAAAAACTAGCCACTAATCACTAGCCACTAGCCACTGTTTTTTTGCTGTTTCGGAAAAAAGTATTACTTTTGCGCTCGAAAACAGGCGGTTATGGGATGCGCATCGAGGGTGCGTGTTGAGTGCCGCCGAAGGTAACATATTAAAAAACAAACTATTATGAAGACAATTAAATTGCAGGCAGCCGCTCGTGCCGATTTCGGCAAGAAGGCAGCCAAGGCCGCTCGCCATGCAGGACTTGTTCCGTGCATAATCTATGGCGGTGGCGAAAATGTGGCTTTTAACGTCGATGTAAAGGCCGTAAAACCGCTTATCTACACTCCTAACTCCTACATCGTGGAGATTGAGTTGGACGGCAAAGTCGAGAAAGCCGTATTGCGCGAGGTGCAGTTCCATCCCGTTCGCGAGGAGATTCTGCACATCGATTTCTACCGTGTACAGGAGGGCAAGCCTGTGGCAATCGCCGTTCCGGTACGTCTGACCGGTACAGCCGAAGGCGTAAAGGTCGGCGGTAAGTTGGCTCTGTCGGCTCGTAAACTCGTTGTCAGCGGTTTGGTGGAGAATCTGCCTGACGAGTTGGTTGTGGACGTTACTCCGCTCCAAGTGGGTCAAACGATTTTTGTCGGCGACCTCAAATTCGACAACTTGCAGTTTATCTCGCCGGCGACACAGGCCGTATGCGCAGTGCGTGTAACGCGTGCTTCGCGCGGTGCCGAGGCTGCCGAGGCATAAACCATCGATGTAAAATGAAATACTTGGTTGTAGGATTGGGCAATATCGGTGCCGAGTATGCCGAGACCCGCCACAACATAGGTTTCAAAGTGTTGGACGCCTTGGCCGAGGCGTCCAACATCTCTTTTATCGCGGGACGCTACGGCTCGACAGCCGAGTTGCGTTATCGGGGTCGGAGCGTTACGCTGTTGAAGCCCTCGACCTATATGAATCTGTCGGGCAAGGCTGTGCGCTATTGGCTCGATACGCTGAAAGTGGAGCGTGCGAATATGCTCGTGGTGGTCGATGACATAGCGTTGCCGTTCGGCGAACTGCGCATGCGCCCGAAGGGGAGTGCGGGAGGCCATAACGGATTGAAGAACATCGCCGAGATACTCGGTACGGAGGATTATCCTCGCCTGCGGTTCGGCGTGGGAGGCGATTTTGCCCGAGGCCATCAGGTCGATTATGTGTTGGGCGAATGGACGGACGAGGAGCGTGCCAAACTGCCCGAACGACTGAAACTCTGCTCCGATGCCGTGCTGTCGTTCGTCGCTATCGGCACGGAACGCACAATGAACGCATTTAACAACAAATAGCAGGTCGGAAGGCCTGTTATTTTTTTGCAAACACTCTATTCCGGCTCTCTTTTTTTATTATAAAAATTTGCATATTTATTTTTCAATCGTAAATTTGCAAAAAATATACGGTATGATAGAGCGTAAATTACAGCAGAAACTTACGGAGTTGGCTGCCAAATATCCGATTGTTACCTTGACGGGACCCCGCCAATCGGGTAAATCCACACTGTTGCGGCATACTTTTCCGGAATACGGATATGTTTCGCTCGAAGACCCCGACATGCGTCTGTTTGCGACCGACGACCCTCGCGGATTTCTTGCCACATATCCCGATAAGACTATTATCGACGAGGCTCAACGTGTGCCGTCGCTCTTTTCCTATATCCAGACGCATATCGACAAAGAGGGCGGCGAGGGTATGTATATGTTGGCGGGTTCGCACAATTTTCTGCTGATGGAGAGCATCAATCAGTCGCTTGCGGGACGAACGGCTGTGCTGAAATTATTGCCGTTCTCGCATGCCGAAATGGAGGCGGGAGGCATATTGCGGCAATCGGTGGATGAGGAGATTTTTACCGGTGGCTATCCGCGTCTGTTCGACAAGGGGATTGCTCCTGCCGATTACTATCCGTTTTATATACAGACATACGTTGAGCGGGATGTGCGGCTACTGAAAAATATCGGCGATTTGAGCCGATTCATCAAGTTTATGCGCTTGTGTGCTGGTCGCATAGGGCAACTGTTGAACTTGTCATCGTTGGCGAATGAGTGCGGTGTTGCCGTATCGACCGTGGCAGCATGGATTTCGGTGTTGGAGGCAAGTTATATATGCTACTTGTTGCAGCCCGATTACAACAACTACGCCAAGCGATTGGTCAAGACGCCGAAACTATACTTTTACGATACGGGATTGGCTTGCTCGCTGTTGGAGATACGGTCGGCATCGCAGGTTTCGACCCATTTTTTACGCGGAGGTCTGTTTGAAAACCTCGTCATCAACGAGTTCGTAAAGGGTGCATACAACAGCGGCGGCGAGCCGAATTTGACATTTTGGCGGGACAGTACGGGCAATGAGGTCGATTTGTTGAGATACGATTCGGGCAGCCGGTACGCCTACGAAATAAAATCGGGAGCAACCTATTCGCCCGACTTCTTTAAGGGTATATCGAAATGGGCAAAATTGTCGGGTGCAACGCCGGAACAGTGTTTTGCCGTATATAATGGCGACGTGCCGATGCAGACATCGCACGGCAGCGTGATAAAGTGGCGATAGGCCGTTACTCCTCGTCGTCGAAATCGTCGTCGTCGCAGACGAACATGCCCTCCATGAGGGAGTCGATGTCGCGGCGTTCTTTTTTTGTCGGGCGACCCGTACCCCGTTCGCGGAACATGAAAATCGTCTCGTGCGGCATGTTGAGTTTGTCGCGTTCGCTCTGCGGAGTGATGTCGGTGCAGAACTGCGGAACGTTTTTGGCGGGTTGGCGATTGGCGACCGGCTCGACAACGCGGTAGGTGCAGGTTATAAGGGTGCGTCTGACGGCAATGGTATCGCCCGCCTTGATTTCGCGCGAGGGTTTGGCTGTGGTGCCGTTCACGCTGACGCGGTTGTTGCGTATCGCCTCGGCTGCATCGCTGCGGGTTTTGAATACCCGCACCGCCCATAAGTATTTGTCTAAACGGATGGACATGGTGTTTTAGTGGCTAGTGATTAGTGAATAGATATATTGATTCGGGTATCATTCATCTTGTCGGTTGCTCGGCTGTGCCATGACTTGTTATATATATTTTTTTTCTAGCCACTAGCCACTAATCACTAGCCACTGTTTTTACTGTTTTCCGAAACTCGACTCGTTCTTTTCCGGAATCAGGGTTTCCTGTTCGATTTGGCGGCTGGTGCCGAGTATTATGCCGAAGGCTATGGCGGTGCAGAGCATCGACGAGCCTCCGTGCGCAATCAGCGGCAGATTCTGTCCCGTTTCGGGCAGCAGGTTAATCGACACCATGATATGCGCCAAGGCCTGTATCGTAATCAGCAGCGCGAGTCCCAATTCGAGCAGTCCCGCGAAAATCCATTCGCAATGCTCGAAAATCCGGATTGCGCGATAGAATATCCACAGATACAGCAGCACCAAAAAGACGGCGAGAATGATGCCGTATTCCTCGACGAAGAAGGCGAAAATGTAGTCGCTTTCGGGATGGGTGATTTTGGCACGCATGACGCTGCGTCCTGCTCCGACGCCGACCACTCCGCCATCGTGAATGGCTATCATCGCCCGTTCGGTATCGGTCAAATCGCGCACTGGTTTGTCGGCCTGCGACTCCGTCCACAGGCTTATCCATGTGCCGACACGTCCGCTTGCGGTCTGCGTGCGGCCGAACTCGAATACCACGAGCATCGCTCCGATTATGGCGACAACGCCCAACACTTTCAGCAGTTCGCGCACCTTGACGCGCCCGATGAACATCATCACCATCGATATTATGAATACCAACACTGCCGACGAGGTGTGCGCTTTGAGGATGACTCCGCACGACAGAGCCACCGGTACGAGAATGGGGGATGTTCCCGTGAGCCAAATCTGTTTCTGTTCGGGTCGCGACCATCGGAAAGGATTGAGTGAAGGCACTATTCGCAGGGTGCGTATGACCTTCTGCCGAGCCGCGAGTTGTTGTGCCAAAAAGAGGATTGTCGCCACTTTGAGCAACTCCGACGGCTGGAACGGAAAGCCGAATATCGAAATCCACCGTGCGGCACCGTTGGTGGCATGGCTGATGCCGGGGATGTATGCCATGACTGTCAGCACCAACGCGACGATATAGAGCAGCGTGGCGATGCGTCGGTAGAAGCGGCAACTGACGAGGTAGGCGACGAAGAGTGCACATACCGAGATGATGATGGCGAATATGTGGTTGCGCAGGTAGTGCGATGTCGAGGGCTTCCAATAGGGGCTGTAACCCATCTTTGCGACCGACGAATATACCGCCAGCAGCGACACGACGAAGAGAATCACCACAATTATCCACAGCACGCGGTCGCCCTTGAAGATATTGACCTTCGAGAGAATCGACGGTACCTGTTGTTTGCCTCTGTTCCGTTCGTTTTCGAGCATGGTTGTCCGCTATTTTACGTTAAGAAGGTTGTCGCGCACCCACTGTTTGAATAGTTCGCCGCGATTTTCGTAGTTTTTGAACAAATCGAAACTTGCGCATGCGGGCGAGAGCAATACCGCATCGCCCTTGCGTGCAGCCTTCGATGCGACCTTCATCGCCTCGTCGAGCGAGGATGTCGATACGATGTGCGGCACCACGCCTGCAAATTCGCGCTCCAATTTGGCATTGTCCAAGCCCATACATACGAGCGTATGCACCTTGCTGCGGGCGAACTCTTTGAGCGGAGCATAGTCGTTGCCCTTGTCGGTGCCGCCCGCAATCCACACTACGGGACGGGTCATGCTTTCGAGCGCATACCATACCGAATCGACATTGGTCGCCTTCGAGTCGTTGATGTAGAGTACGCCATCGACCTCGCCCGCAGGTTCGAGCCGGTGTTCGACGGGCGAGAAATCGTAAATCGACCGCCTGATTTTTGCGGGAGCAACTCCTGCCGCCAATGTCGCGAGTGCGGCAGCCATGGCATCGTAGGCATTGTGCAACCCCTTAATCTGCATCTTTGCGGTGTCGATTTCGAGCGACTGCTTGCCGACCGTTGCGATGAAACGTCCGTTGTGGTCGAGACAGGCATCGCCCGCACCGCTTGCCACGGCCGAGTGCGCCATAAACGGCAACTCGCGCGAACGCGGTCGGCATTTGGCGAGTTCGGCGCGAATCACCTCGTCGTCGGCCGAATAGACGAACCAATCGCAAGCACGCTGATTCTGCGTTACGCGCATCTTCGAGTCGATATAGTTCTGAAAGCAGTAGCCGTAACGGTCCAAGTGGTCGGGCGTGATGTTCATCAACACCCCTATATCGGCGCGGAAACGATACATGCCGTCGAGTTGAAACGAACTGAGTTCGAGGACATACCAATCGTATCGTCCCGTGGCTACCGAGTAGGCGAACGACTCGCCGATGTTGCCTCCGAGTGCCACGTTCGCCCCCGCATCGCGCATGATTTTGTAGATGAGCGAAGTGGTCGTGGTCTTGCCGTTGGAACCCGTGATGCAGATTGTACGGGCATCGCCCATGTATCGGCAGGCGAACTCCATCTCGGAAATTACGGGAATACCCGCTTCGCGAATCGCCTTTACAACAGGTGCTTTCTCGGGAATACCGGGGGATTTTACCACCTCGCTTGCCGCCAATATGCGCTCCATCGTATGGCCGCCCTGTTCGTACTCCACACCCCATTCGTCGAGCCGCGAACGATAGAGCGGTGCGATGCTGCCCGCGTCGGAGAGGAATACCTGCAATCCCTCCTTTTTTGCGAGTATCGCCGAGCCGTAGCCGCTGATACCGCCACCGAGAACTATGATTTGTCGTTTTTTCATTTTTGCTTTGCGTGTGTATTCTAATCACTATCCACTAATCACTAGCCACTGTTTTTTACCGTATTTTCAACGTTACGAGACTGATTGCGGCGAGCAGCAGCGAAACGATGGTAAACCTCGTAACTATTTTCGTCTCGAACACACCCTTTTTCTGATAGTGGTGGTGCAGCGGCGACATGAGCAGTATGCGTCGTCCTTCGCCGTATTTGCGTTTGGTGTATTTGAAGTACGACACCTGTATCATGACCGATACCGATTCCGCCAAAAAGACGCCGCACATAACGGGCAGCAGCAACTCCTTGCGTATGCAGAGTGCGAAGACCGCTATTATGCCGCCGATGGCGAGCGAACCCGTATCGCCCATGAAAATCTGTGCAGGGAACGAGTTGTACCACATGAAGCCGATGAGTGCGCCGACCATGGTCGCGGCAAATACCACCAATTCGCCGCTGTCGGGGATGTACATGATGTTGAGGTAGTCGGCATATACGATGTGTCCCGACAGATATGCCAACACGCCCAACACGGCTATAATCGGTGCCGAGACTCCCGTCAGCAGGCCGTCCAAGCCGTCGGTCAGGTTGGCTCCGTTCGATACAGCCGTTACGATGAATATGGCTACCACGATGTAGAGCAGCCACGAGAGCATCTCGTTGCCACCGACGAAAATGCTGTAATCCAATTCGTTGTTTTTTAGGAACGGAATGGTCGTTTTGGTGGTTTTCTCGGCGTGGTCGTCGAGTTGGATTTTCTTTACGGCGGTCAATAGTTGGCTGCCCGATGCTTCGTCGGTGACATGCTCCTCGACGGGTGCGGTCGAGTGTTCGCGCACGACTATTTGTTGCGAGAAACACATGGTCGTACCGACGATGATGCCCAAACCGATTTGTCCCACGATTTTGAATTTGCCCTTCAAACCCTCTTTGTGGTGGCGGAACACCTTGATATAGTCGTCCAAGAAACCGATGGCTCCGCACCACAGCGTCGAGACAATCATCAGTTGGATGTAGATGTTGTCCAATCGGCCGAACAGAAGTATCGGAACGATTATGGCGAGCAGAATCAACACTCCGCCCATCGTCGGCGTGCCGCGCTTCTCCAACTGCCCCTGCAAACCGAGGTCGCGCACGGTTTCGCCTATCTGGTGTCGGCGCAGGGCGTCGATGATTCGCTTGCCGAAGAATACGACTATGAGCAGAGCCGCTATGTTGGCTATTGCGGCGCGGAACGACAGATATTGGAACATTCCGCTACCCGGAAGGTCGCAAACCGTGTCGAGATATTTGAATAAGTGGTACAGCATTTTTTTAGTGGCTAGTGAATAGTGATTAGTGATTAGTAATTCGTAATTAGTAATTGATTGTTGATGAAAAATTCCTTTTTTAACGGTCGAAGGCGGCAAACCAACTGCCTACGCACTCCTTGTCGTTGAAATGGTGGCGTTCGGTGCCGATTATCTGGTAATCCTCGTGTCCCTTGCCGGCGATTAGTATTATGTCGTTGGGCTGTGCGAGCAATACGGCGGTCTTTATAGCCTCGTTGCGGTCGGCGATTTTCATATAGCGGCTGCCTGCCTCGACTCCCGCCTCCATGTCGCGCAGTATGTCGTCGGGATTCTCGGTGCGCGGGTTGTCCGAAGTGAATATGGCGAGGTCGGCATGTCCGACCGCTATCGCTGCCATTTCGGGTCGCTTGGTCTTGTCTCTGTCGCCTCCGCAACCGCACAACACTATCAGCCGTTGTCCCTTGCCGCGAATCTCGTCGATTGTCTGTATAACGTTTTCGAGAGCATCGGGCGTATGGGCATAATCGACAATCGCCATGGTGCGGTCTTTTGCCGTAACCACCTCGAAGCGTCCGCTTACGGGGTGCAGATTGCTCAATGCAACGAGAGTCTGTTCGCTGTCGAAACCCAACAATACAGCCGCGCCATAGACCGTCAGCAGATTGTAGGCATTGAAGCGGCCGAGGAAATGCACCCACACGTCGCGTCCGTCGATGCGCAGATTCATGCCGTCGGCCGACATCTCGATAATTTTGCATCGGAAATCGGCCATCGAACGCAGCGAGAGCGTATATTTTCGGGCTGCCGTGTTCTGCAACATCACGCTGCCGTTGCGGTCGTCGGCATTGACCAACGCGAAGGCATCGGCAGACAGACGGTCGAAAAAGAGTTTCTTGGCACGGATGTATCCGGCAAAAGTCTTGTGGTAATCCAAGTGGTCGTGGGTGAGGTTGGTAAACAATGCACCCGCAAATTCGATACCCGCGATGCGCTCCTGCACTATGGCATGCGACGAACACTCCATAAAGCAGTATTCGCAGCCGCAATCGGCCATCTCGCCCATCATCTCCTGCAAACGCAGAGCATCGGGAGTGGTGTGCGTCGAGGCGATGCTGCGGTCGTCGATTTTGTAAACCACCGTCGAAATCAATCCCGCCTTGTGTCCGAGCGCACGCACCAAATCGTAAAGCAGCGTGGCTATGGTCGTCTTGCCGTTGGTGCCGGTTACTCCGACCACCTTCATCCGTCGGCTCGGATTGCCGTAGAAGTTGGCTGCCACGGTTGCCATGGCTTGCGAAGGGTCGTCGGTCAATATATAGGTGCAACCCTCTGCCGCGCCCTCCTCGGGCAGATGTTCGCAGACGACGGCAGTCGCTCCCGCTTCGATTGCCGCGCCGATGAAGGCGTGTCCGTCGGCTTGCGTGCCGGCTATGGCAAAGAAGCACGAGCCTGCACCCGCCTTGCGCGAATCGTATGCGAGCGAAAGAATCTCGCGGTCGGTAGTACCGATTGCCTCGCGGTATGTTACTCCTTTGAGCAGTTGTTCAAGTTTCATCTTTTATCTGTTCGACGGTCGTCGGGTCGCTCCGACACCGTCCTGTTTATTCGAGTTTTATGGTTACCCTGTTTCCGCGCTTTACGCCCGCACCCGCTTCGGGGATTTGTTCCACCACCTTGCCGCTGCCCGAAAAATCGACCTTCAAGCCTCGATTTTCGAGCAGGAACAGCGCGTCGGACAAGCCCATGCCGCAAACATCGGGCATGGTGTTGTTGGCAGTGGCAACGGGCGAAACAGCCACCGCGCCGTCGGCACCCGCCTCTGCCACACCCCAACCTGTACGGGCATTGGTCTGTACCCGTTGCGAAAGGCGCGAAGCGACACGGCGGATTTTGCTTATGTCGCCGCCTTTGATGTCGGTCGGATGATACTGTACGCCGTCCGTCATACCGCTCTCTGCCGGATTGGTATGGCGATTGTAGAGGTAGGTGCAGATTTTCTGCTGCACGGGACCTGCCAATCCTGCGCCGTAAACCGTCGTACCTCCGCTCCCCTTCTTTTTGAATATGGCAGTCATAACGGTATATTTCGGTTTGTCGGCAGGCAGATAGGTTATCATCGAGCCGAGATAGTAACCGTCTTTGTAGGCGATGTCGCCCTGCGCGAACTTTGCCGTACCCGTTTTCGCTCCCACTCGGTATGCAGTCGCCTTGTCGCCGAAATAGGCTTTGGCGGTACCCGTCAATGCCACCTCTTCGAGACATCTGCGCACAGCATAGAGCGTCTTTTCGTCGCAAATCCGTTCGACCAGCACCCGTGTCGGGAACTCCTCGACAATCTCGTCGCCATGCACGAGGCGCGAAACGATGCGCGGAGCGACCATGCGTCCGCCGTTTGCCACGGCATTGTAGAGCGTCAGCGTCTGTATGGGCGCGAGTTCCAAACCGTAGCCGTAACCCATGTTTACGAGCGTGGTGTGCGGATACCAACCTTTGTATTTGTCCTTCGGCTCGTAAAAACGGGGCGTTACCTCGCCCAACATCTCCAATCCCGTCGGACGGTCGATGTGCAACGATTTCAGAAAGTCGCAATATGCCTGCGGATTATCCTTGTAGGCATTGTAAACCGCCTTGGTGAAATAGACATTGGCCGATTGCGCGAATGCCGTCATCATGTCTATCTTGCCGCCGATGTTGTGCGAATCCTGTACGGCGACTTTCGTATCGCCGACCTTGACCACCTTGCCGCGACCCGAATCGTATGTCAGCGACAGCGGCAGATGACGGTCGTCCAAAAGCGCAAGCATCGCCGCGAGTTTGAAGGTCGAACCCGGTTCCATGCGCGAGGCGAGAGCATAGTTTTTGTTCTCGACATATTCGCCTTTGGAGTTTCGGCCGAGATTGACCATTGCCAATATGTCGCCCGTGGCACACTCCATGACGATAGTCGTTCCCCAAATGCCGTGTTCGTCGGCAAGTTGCTGCCGCAACACCTTGTCAGCCACATCCTGTATCTCCGTGTCGAGGGTCGTTACCACATCCATTCCGTCGATTGGCTCCTTGTGTTCCGCTCCGTTCACGCGCCCGTAACAACGCGGGGCGATACATTGCAGCCACTCGTAACCGTTCTCTCCCGCCAATTCCGTGCGGTAGGCATGTTCGATGCCGTACGAGCCTTGTTGTCCCGAGCGGCCGATAAGTCGCAGCGCGATGTCGTTCTGCGGATATATGCGGGTGTCATTTTTCTCGATTGTATAGACGCGCCCGAGCGATTCGTTGAGTATCGGATACTCCTTCAACTCCTGCCATTCGTTGATGTCGATGTCGCGGAAGAGGCGTGTGTGGCTGTGTTTGCGCACGGTGTCGTATATCCGTATCGTGCGCGTCGGTTTGCCCCGCATGCGGGCTATGAATTGCGCCACGAAGCCGTCGCCGTTGCGAACGACGCTGTCGCGACCATTGACCAAACGGAAACAGCGATCTCGTTCGGCAATCATCGTTTTGTAGTAATCCTTTGCCGAACGGTCGCGGAAGTGTGCCGCCAGCAGTTTCGACAGCGAATCGGCATCATCCTCGAAGCGTTCGCGATTGTCGAAGCCTTCGCTGCCGAAATCGAATATGACCGCCTGACGGAAAATCGAAATCGCCAACGGTTTGCCGTCGCGTGCGAAAATCGACCCCCGATGTGCCGCTATGCTGTCTTTGAATATGATGGTTTTGCGGAGTTTTTCGGCATTGACGGCGGTGTCGCGGCTGGCGAACTGCACGCAACCTATTCGGACGAACACACCGATAGCCACCAGCGTAAAGATGACATAAAGCACCTTCACGCGCAGCGTTATATCCGAAATCATCTTCCGTTTGTGTTCTTCCATATTCGTTGTGCGGTCGTCTTTCGCCCGCCTGTTATTTTATGACATCGTTCGGCGCGAATGGGTCGTACAAATCGATTCCCCGTTCCTGCAACTGTTGCATTATCGCCGAGTGCGACGAGATGTTGTAGCGTTGCTCCTTCATCCGTATCGACTTCTCGTGCAGCAACTCCACCTCGCGCTCCAACGCATCGCGCCGCATCTCCAACCGCAAAGCGGCAAAGAGCGTAACGATGCTCAAAAAGAACATCAGCGCAATGTAGGTGGCGTAGTTGTAGAAACGCGACACCTCGTCGTCTATCAATATCTCGCCCGTAAGCACCAATCGGATGCCGTGCAGCCAACGTGGTTTGCGGCGTTTGCCCTCCTGCTCCTTTTGCTCCTCCTCGCGCCTTATGTCGTCGGCAATATCCTCGTCCGCTTCGCCTCTTTCGACGCGACGTATCTCGCCCCGCACGATTCGTTTTATCTCCTCGCGCTGCTCCTTTTCGCGTTGCTCCTCGGGCGAATCGGTCAGATATTCTTCATCGTAATTTTTCATCGTTCCGTTGCTAATCGTTCTCCGTGGTGCGCTTCTCCGCCGCCCGCAGTTTTGCCGAGCGCGAACGCGGATTGCGTGCGATTTCCTCGTCCGACGGCACCATCGCCTTGCGGGTTACGGGCGTGAACGGCGGATTGGTGCGACCGAAAAAATCCTTCTCCGCTTCGCCGTCGAAATTGCCCGCACGCATGAAGTTCTTGACAAGCCTGTCCTCCAACGAGTGGTACGAGATGACCACGAGCCTGCCACCCGGCCGCAACACTTTCAGGCTCTGTTCCAATGCCATTTTCAACGCCTCCATCTCGCCGTTTACCTCGATTCGCAACGCTTGGAACAGTTTGGTCAGAAACTTCGCCTCGTCGCGCTTGGGCGTGCATGGCGCAACTGCCGCAACGAGTTGCGCGGTGGTCGTTATCGGTTCGATGGCACGCGCCCGAACTATGCAGGCAGCGATTTTCCACGTCGTTTCCAATTCGCCGTATTGGGCGAATATGCGTCCCAACTCGGCCTCGTCGCAACCGTTTACCACATCGGCAGCCGTTCGTCCTCCGCGGGCATTCATCCGCATATCGAGCGGTGCATCGCCGCGGAACGAGAAACCTCGCGGCAAAGCGTCGAAATGGTGCGACGAAACGCCCAAATCGGCGAGTATGCCGTCCACCTGCTTTACGCCGCGCAACCGCAATGCTCCGCGCATGAAACGGAAGTTGCTCTCAACATAGCGGAAACGCTCGTCGTCGGGAGCATTGGCCTTGGTGTCGGCATCTTGGTCGAAACCGTACAGCGACCCGTTTGCACCGAGCGCATCGAGAATGCGTCGCGAATGTCCGCCGCCGCCGAAAGTCAAATCGACATAGCAGCCGTCGGGTTTTATATTCAACAGACCGACAGACTCTTCCAACAATACGGGCGTGTGGTATGAAGACATTTGTTGCCTAATTTATTATATTTTGAACAAAAATACATATTTTTTGCCAATCGTCCGTCGCGAACGACCGTAAAAAAATCCGGATACGCATCTTGCGTACCCGAACCCCTTGTTTTCAATGCCCGACACTTGCCGACGTATGCCGACCCGTGTCGTCAATTTGAAACTTCCTCTTTTGGTTTGTCTGCAATTATTTTGCCTCGGCAGCAGGAGCAACCTCTTCTGCAGGAACCTCAACAGGAGCAACCTCAGCCTCGGCAGCAGGAGCAGCCTCACCGGCCTTGCACTCTTCGCAGCACTGCTCGCAAGCCTTGCACTCTTCCGAAACAGCAGCCTTCTTGCAGTTACCGCAGCAACCTACCATTGCAACAGCAGCAACCAAAACAACCAATGAAAGAATCTTTTTCATAGCATTTGATAAATTAAGAATTAGAACATATGTTCGGTACAAAAGTATTGCTTTTCGATAGAAAATGCAAGTTTTTCCGCTTTTTTTGTCGGGAAACTCTCTATTTTTTCATATTTATCGACCCGAATGAATTATTCGCGGGCCGAAACGGTCGGTTGTCGGCGTATGATGTCGGTTGCGGCTATGCGTTCGCGCATCATGAATGCCTTCGGGAAATTGCTTCGCACCCGCTCCATCAGCATCGTCGCCTCCTCCTGCGTGGTGCAGTTGCCGACGGCGACTTTGAAATAGGGGTTGTCGTAGGCTATGTGGCTCGGCTCGTCGGGATAGAGCGTATCGAAATTCTCGCGTGCCGCCATTGCCTCGGCGCGTGCCGTCGGAGCGTTGCTCATGAAAATCACGATTCGGTAACCTCCCACGCTTTTGCGCTCGTTGCCCTCGGCGGCCTTTATCAAATCGGCAGCCTGACCGTGTTCCGTTACCTGCACGGTGTTGTGTATCGTGCGGAGCGAATCGATTTGCACGGGCGAGGCGAGATGTTGTTTGAATGCGGCAGGCGTCTGTGCCGCTGCCACTCCGCCGAGCATGGCGAATATGGCCGCTATTGCTGTTTTTTTCATTGTTTTTCGATTTTCGGGTTGCCGACTACGCTCTCCAAAAATTTGCGCAACGGCATGCGTTCGACGTTTACGGTACGGTTGGCCGACATTACCTTTATCTGCAATGCCAACGAGATGTCGATGCCGTCGTAGTTGCCTTTGCGCACGGCTCCGACCAAAGCCAATGCCGTCAGAGGATTGGACAACGTTACGGCCACGGGCAGCGTTATCTCGGCGGATTCGGTGCGCTTGGGTATCTGCACCTCGTCCAGCAGTCGGAGATGGGCGACTTTCCGTTCGCCCATGTATATCGTGCCGTCGCAGGCGGTGAGAGTGGGTTTATAGCCTGTCGTGTTGCGTATGCGCAACCGTACCGACCAACCGTCGGTCATGTTGCCGCTGATGCCTTCGACGGACTCTATGCGTATCTTTTGGCGCAAGCGGTCGCGACGCAACTCCTTGTTGCAACCCGTTGCGAGCAGGAGTACCGTTGCCGCAATAAGTATAATGTGCAGTTTCTTCATTCTATAATTCTATGCCCTTTTTGCCGTGTATATCTGTGCTATGCCGCAACTCTGCGAGCGCGACTTTACGTCGGTGAAACCCGCTCTCTCCAACATCGCCCTGAATTGTGCGGGTGCAGGGAATTCATCGACCGAAGCGGGCAGATATTCGTATGCGCCGCGATTGTGCGACACCATTCCGCCTATCGCCGGCAGTATGCGGTGCGAATACAACCCGTACAGCCACCCGACAATCGGATTGCGGGGCGTGGAGAACTCCAATATAACGAGCAACCCTCCGCTCTTTATTGTACGGTGCAACTCCGCCAATGCGGCTTCGCGGTTTTCGAAGTTGCGGATTCCGAATCCTATCGTCGCCGCATCGACACTCGCCGTCGGCAGCAGGGTACTTTCCGCCCGACACTCCGCGAGGGTAATCCGTTCGTCCAACCCGATGCGTTCGATTTTGCGCCGTGCTTCGGCAAGCATCTGCGGCGACAAATCGACTCCGCAAATCGAACTGTCGCGTATGCCGCGTGCGAGTGCGATAGCCAAAT
Organism: Alistipes sp.; assembly: GCA_051875395.1. GTDB lineage: Bacteria > Bacteroidota > Bacteroidia > Bacteroidales > Rikenellaceae > Alistipes. The sequence continues at coordinate 14,803 of JBJEGV010000004.1, forward strand.
CGCCCGTTCCTGTTGCGAGGTCGAGTATCCGCTTCGCTCCTGCGCGACGCACTATGCGCACCACGCGCCTGCGCCACAATTTGTCGATGTTGAACGAGAGGATGTGGTTCAGCCTGTCGTATGTCGGTGCGATGTCGTCGAACATCTTGCGCACTTTGTCGTGTCGGGTATCGGTATCGATATTTCTCATCGTCGTTCGTCTGCTTATTCGTATCTGATTGCCTCGGCAGGCCGTATTCGTGCCACTATCGTCGTCGCCACGGCCGAGAGCAGGAGTATTGCCGCCGCAAAGATAACATCGAGCGCGATAATCCACCATACGCCCAACTCAATCGGCACGGCCGATACGCCGTAACTTTCGGCATCGAGGCCGATTGCGTGCGTGTATTGCTGCACGAGAGCCAGCCCTATGCCTGCCGCACTGCCCCAAGCCGTGCCGCGCAGAACGATTCGTGCAGCCCTCTGCGTGAAAATCCGCCGTACTTCGCCGTTGTGCATCCCCATCGCTTTGAGTATGCCTATCATGCGGGTCTGCTCCAAAATCAGAATCAGCAACGCCGTAATCATGTTGAACAGTGCGACCACGAACATTATCGTAACGACAACTGCCGCATTGACATCGTGCGTGCCGAGCCAATTAAATACGTCGGCATACAGCATCCGCGCACTCACGGCAGCCAAATTCTCGTCGCCGTCGTAGCGTCCCGCCAAAGCCTCGTTTACCGCCTCTGCCACCGCATCCGAACTGTCGAAGTCGGCAGTACGCACCTCGTAGCCCGAAATCGTCGCATCGTCCCAACCGTTGATTTTGCGGACGTTGCGGATGTCGGTCAGAGCCATCGCCGTTCGTCCGTCGTCCAAGCCCGACGCATAAATGCCGCACACCTTGAACACATCGCGTCGCAACGTGCCGTCTGCCTCCATGAACAGCAGTTCGACCTTGTCGCCCGCCTTCGTTCCCAATGTCTTCGCACCCGATTCGGGCAGCAGAATCTCTTTGCGGCGATTCTCCTCGAAGCGCGGCAACGCACCTGTCGTCAGGCAGTCGCCGAAACGGGCTGCCTCGTCGTGCGATTCCAAGCCTTTGAGCAATATCCCTGTCGCGGTACGGTCGCTTCGGACGATGCCTGCCCGAGCGGCGTATGCCGCAATCGAAGCATCGGCAACCTCGCCGGCAACAGCCTCTGCCACGATTGTCCGCAGTGCGGGAGTGTCGCCGACGGGAATGTCGCCACCCGTGCGCAACGAACGCAAATCGGTTATCGTAACCTCGGCCGCCATTCGCGAGACGAGAGCGGTCATTTCGCGACGGAAACCGAATACCACAGCAAGCGTTACAATCATTACCGCCACACTTACACCGACGGCAGTGGCGGATATATGCGCCATTACCCCCTGTGCCGACGAGATGCGCCCCATGCGGCTTGCTATAAAACGGCTCGTGTCCATACGGTTTCGCGAAATGTCGTAAAAGATGACCGATGTGCTATTTTTGGCAAAAGTAAACAATTTTTCGTACTTTTGTTACGTCATAACACAAAGAACCAAAAAGCAAACAAATATGCTCGTATCGTTTTTGACCGCCAATTATGCGGCACAAAATCAGATGCTCTCCAACTTTACCGCTTCGGAGGCATTCTATCTTATCATCGTTATCGCCATTGCCGGCTTTTTCGTGCAGATGCGTCTGCAATCGGTATTCGACAAATACTCGCGTGCGGCTCTGCCCGACGGTATGACGGGTGCCGAGATTGCCGAACGGATGTTGCGCGAACACAACATCCGCAACGTGCGCATAACCCATGTTGCAGGCCACTTGACCGACCATTTCAACCCTGCGACGATGACGGTAAACCTCTCCGACTCGGTCTATTCGGGTCGCAGTGTGGCTGCCGCAGCCGTTGCCTGCCACGAGTGCGGCCATGCCGTACAGCACGCCGAAGGTTATGCCCCTTTGGCGATGAGGTCGGCATTGGTGCCGGTTGTCAGTTTCTCGTCGCGTGCGGCGATTTGGGTGATTATGCTCGGTCTGATTATGACGGCATCCTCGTCGAGCGACCTTATCTGTTGGATAGGTATCGCGATGATTGCGCTCTCGGCCGTATTTTCGATTGTTACCCTGCCTGTCGAGTACAACGCTTCGGCTCGCGCCTTGGAGTGGCTCGAAAGCAGCCGTATCCTCGCCGGCGCACAGTTGGACGGCGCACGCATCTCGCTCCGCTGGGCGGCACGCACCTACCTCGTCGCAGCACTCTCCGCCATAGCATCGGTACTTTATTATGTACTGCTCGTCTCGAACAGACGGCGGTAGATATTAATTAGTGGCTAGTGACTAGTGGTTAGTGGCTAGTGGCTAGTGGATAGAACAAAAACATTGGACATACATAAAATGGTTGGGTGTTATAAGGATTTGATAGTTTGGCAGAGGTCTATGGTTCTTGCAAAGAACGTTTATGAAATCGTCAAATTGTTACCGAAAGAGGAGCAGTTCGGATTGAGCAGTCAGATGCGTCGTGCTGCCATATCCATCCCCAGCAATATTGCCGAAGGTCAGGCTCGCAATTCGAGTAAGGAGTTCAAAAACTTTTTGTCGGTTGCCAAAGGCTCAGCAGCAGAATTGGAAACACAACTATTGCTGTGTGTCGAAATAGGATATTGTGCCGCAACCGATATTGATACGGCGGTCTCTTTGCTTGCCGAAGTTGTTAAAATGATAAATGCGATACAGATAAAAATCATCGATTCGCAGTAGTTGTTTACTTAAAAACGGCACCCCGCCAACCGACCACCAAATATCTAATCACTAAAAAATCTAGCCACTAGCCACTAACCACTAGTCACTAGCCACTAGTCACTAGTCACTAACCACTAGCCACTAGCCACTCAAAAAAATGTACACTTTCGACCACGACCTTTTTCTTTTGCTCAATTTCGATGGCGGAGCGATAACGGACTCCGCGATGAAAACCATCTCCGGTTCGGCGATGTGGATTCCGCTCTATGTATTTATATTGGCTGTCGTATGGCGCAGATACGGTTGGCGCAGTGCGCTGATTTTTGTCGTCTGCATGGCTGCCGCAATGGGGCTTGCCGACATATTTTGCGGCATATTCAAGCATTCGGGTCCGCTGAAACATCTTTGGGAGAGTTTTCCCGCTCGTCCGCGTCCGATGTTTACCGAGGAGTTGCAGGGGCTTGTCCATGTACCCTCGTACAAACACGGTCCGTTCGGTACGGTTTCATCCCATGCGGCAACGGTTGCGGCAATGGCGACGTTGTCGGCTTTGGCAATCCGAAACCGTTGGTACACAGCGATAATTATCTTTATAACGTTGCTTATCTGCTACTCGCGCATATACCTCGCCTGCCACTTTCCGATGGATTTGGCACTCGGGCTTGCGGTAGGCATGGCGTCGGGTGCGGCGATGTGGCTTTTGTGGGAAAAACTCGACGGACTAATCAAAAAACGCGCAAAATAACCGAATTCCCCATTAAATGGTTATCTTTGCGGCACAAAAACGCAAAACAATAAAACGATATATCAAATGGAACAACTCAGCGAACAGGAACAACTCCGCCGTCAATCGCTCTGTGCATTGCGCGAATTGGGCATCAATCCCTATCCTGCCGAGAAATTCGATGTTACGGCCACGGCCTCCGAGATAGCGGCGGGTTTCGATGCGGCACCGGACAAGTACGAACACACCTCCATAGCCGGCCGTATCATGAGCCGCCGTATCATGGGCAGTGCGTCGTTCTTCGAATTGCAGGACCATACGGGTCGCATTCAGGTCTATATTCGTCGCGACGACATCTGTCCCGAAGGCGATTCGACGCTTTACAACACGGTGTTCAAAAAATTGTTGGACATAGGCGACTTTATCGGTGTGGAGGGCTTCGTGTTCCGTACCAATACGGGCGAATTGTCGGTACACTGCCGCAAATTCACGGTTATCTCCAAGTCGATACGTCCGCTGCCCGTGGTAAAGGAGAAAGACGGCCAGACGTTCGATGCGCTGACCGACCCCGAGGTGCGTTATCGTCAGCGTTATGTCGATTTGGCTGTCAATCCTAAGGTGCGCGAGGTCTTTGTCAAGCGTGCCAAAATCATCTCGACCATGCGCGAATACTTCGACTCGAAGGGTTATTTGGAGGTCGAGACTCCGATTTTGCAACCGATTCCGGGGGGTGCTTCGGCGCGTCCGTTCATTACGCACCACAATGCGCTCGATTTGGATTTCTATATGCGAATCGCCACGGAGTTGTATCTCAAACGGCTTATCGTCGGAGGTTTCGACGGAGTGTACGAGTTCGGTCGCAATTTCCGCAACGAGGGTATGGACCGCACGCACAATCCCGAATTTACCTGCATGGAGATTTATGTCGCCTATAAGGATTACCGCTGGATGATGGAGTTTACCGAGCAGATGCTCGAACGTGTGGCTGTGGCAGTAAACGGCACGACCGATGTCGAGATAGACGGTCGCACGATTTCGTTCAAGGCTCCGTTCCGCCGCCTTACGATGACCGATGCAATCAAGGAGAAGACGGGCTACGACATCACGGGCGAGAGCGAGGAGCAGATTCGCGAGGCTTGCAAGCGTCTGAATGTCGAGATTGACGAGACCATGGGCAAGGGCAAGTTGATAGATGCCATATTCGGTACCTATTGCGAGGGCGAGTTGGTGCAGCCGACATTCATCTGCGACTATCCGATAGAGATGTCGCCGTTGTGCAAACGGCATCGCGACAATCGGGATTTGACCGAGCGTTTCGAGTTGTTCGTAAACGGCAAGGAGTTGTGCAACGCCTATTCGGAGTTGAACGACCCGATAGACCAGTTGGAGCGATTCAAGGAGCAGATGCGTCTGTCGGAGAAGGGCGACGACGAGGCCATGGTGATAGACATGGATTTTGTCCGCGCATTGGAGTACGGCATGCCGTCGTGTTCGGGTATGGGTATCGGCATCGACCGTCTGACGATGTTTATGACGGGTCAGACCTCGATTCAGGATGTGCTGCTCTTCCCGACCATGCGTCCCGAGAAGAAACCCGTTGCCGACGCTCCCGAAAAATATATAGAACTCGGAGTGCCGGAAGAGTGGGTGCCGGTGATTCAGAAGATGGGCTACACGACCGTCGAATCGCTGCGCAAACTCTCGGCAGGCAAGTTCTTCAACGACCTGTGCGGTTTCAACAAAAAGAACAAGTTGGGACTCAAAGCACCGTCGATGGAGGATGTAAAACGCTGGTGCGGACAAGGGGAGTAGTTAGTGGCTAGTGATTAGTGGCTAGTGGCTAGAAATATATATAACAAGTCATGGCACACCCGAGCAACATCCTCCGTCATTCTGAGCGATAGCGAAGAATCTGTTTTGGACGAAAGAGCGGTTATCTGCCCGAGATTCTTCACTGCGCTACGCTCTGTTCGAGAATGACGGGCAGTGGTTAGTAATAAATAAAGTGTAAACCCAAAAGAAAAAGCATAAGACATAAACCAAAACGCTGCTGCTTATCATAGTTCTCTTAGTTCTCCCAGAACTCCCAGAACTCCTATAACAGCGGCACGTGATAAGATAACCATTATACGCAAAACATAAACCAAAAACAAAATAGATTATGGCAAGAAAAAAAATCGTTGCGGGTAACTGGAAAATGAACACCCTTCCCGCAGAGGGCGTCGAGTTGGCAAAGAATGTAGTCGCCGGTCGCGGAGAGGTTTGCAGTTGCGTGAACTTCATCGTTTGTCCTCCGTTCACCCACCTTTCGCAGGTTGTCGAGGCAGTCAAAGGCTCGGATATCGCCGTTGGTGCGCAGAACTGCGCCACCGAAGCAAAGGGCGCATATACGGGCGAGATTGCCGCTTCGATGATTGCGGCTCTCGGTTGCAAATATGTAATACTCGGCCACTCGGAGCGTCGTCAATACTATGGCGAGACTTCGGCGACCCTGAACAAGAAGATGGAGCAGGCATACGCCAACAATCTCACCCCGATTTACTGTGTCGGCGAGAATTTGGAGGAGCGCGAGGCCAATCGCCATTTCGAGGTCGTCAAGGCGCAAATCGAGGAGGTGGTATTCAATCTGACTGCCGAGCAGTTCGCCGACCTCGTAATCGCTTACGAGCCTGTATGGGCTATCGGTACGGGCAAAACCGCTACCGCCGAGCAGGCACAGGAGATTCACGCCTACATCCGCGAGGTATTGCGCGGCAAATTCGGTGCGGCAGCCGAAGAGTGTCCTATCCTCTACGGCGGCTCGTGCAAACCGTCGAATGCAGCCGAGATTTTCGCCAAGGCGGATGTCGATGGCGGTCTTATCGGCGGTGCGGCATTGAAGGCAGAGGATTTCCTCGCAATCGGCAAGGGCTTTGCCAAATAATCGGATTGACCGAATGTGTTTTGTCGGGCTGTTCTCGCAGGGGGCAGCCCGATATTGAATCAACAAGGATATTATGGCGGAACGGCACATAAACATCAACGATTTCGACTACCCGCTGCCCGACGAGCGAATAGCCAAATTCCCGCTCGAACGGCGCGACGGCTCGAAACTGCTCGTCTATCGCAAGGGCGATATTTCGGAACGACGCTTTGCCGACATCGGCGACGTCGTGCCGGAGCATTCGCTCTTCGTCTTCAACAATACGAAGGTGGTGCGGGCGCGATTGGTCATGCACAAGGCGTCGGGCGCAAGGGTCGAGGTGTTCTGTCTCGAACCACACTCGCCTGCCGACTACGAGCGTGCATTCGCCGTGCGCGGCGAGTGCGAGTGGAGTTGCATCGTGGGCAACCTCAAAAAGTGGAAAGAGGGCGAGGTGCTGATTCCGTTCGCATACGACGGTGCCGATTGCGTGTTGCGTGCCGAGATTGTCGAGCGCGGCGGACGAGAACACATAGTGCGGTTTCGCTGGGATGCCGATATGACCTTCGGCCAACTGCTCGAATATCTCGGGCGCATTCCGATTCCGCCCTATCTCAACCGTGAGAGCGAGGAGATTGACAATACGCGCTATCAAACGGTCTATTCCAAATTCGAAGGCTCGGTTGCTGCACCGACTGCGGGGTTGCACTTCACCGACGACCTTATCGCATCGCTGCGCCAACGGGGTTTCGGCTTCGACGAGGTAACGCTGCATGTCGGCGCGGGTACGTTCCTGCCCGTCAAGGACGACGATGCTGCCCGTCATCCGATGCACACCGAACATTTCGACGTTACGCTCGCGGCATTGCGCACACTGCTTGCCAACGGCGGTCGCGTGGTTGCCGTCGGTACGACTTCGGTACGCACGTTGGAGTCGTTGCCGGTGTTGGCATGGAGAATCCGCCTTACGGGGTCGCCTCGCGAGGAGGAGCCAATCGGGCAGTGGGAGGCATACGACATCCCTGCCGACTATACGGGCGAGGAGGCTTTGCGCGAGATTGCCGGCTACATGGAGAAGCACGGGTCGGAACGGCTGAAAGCGGCAACCCGCATAATGATTACTCCGCTCGGATTCCGTTTCAGAATCGTAAACCGCATCATCACCAATTTCCATCAACCCAAATCGACTTTGCTGCTGCTCGTCTCGGCTTTTGTGGGCGACGATTGGCATCGGATATACGATTACGCGCTCTCGCACGATTTTCGATTTTTGTCCTACGGGGATTCTTCGGTGCTTATGCCTTAGGGCGCAGTACGGTTTGTGCTTTACGTCCGATGCAACGGTCTGTTTTTCTGCATCGAAAGGGCGCACAACCGTTGCATATATCGAAGGCAAAGCATATATTTGCATTATCGGCACGGCATTTAATGGCGGTGCATGCGGTTGTTAATTTATTATTTGTATTCTGCTTATGAAAAGATTGTTCAATGTTGAGGAGGAGGCGTCGCGTTGTCTGTTGTGCCACGATGCTCCATGCTCGAAGGCATGCGGCAAGGGCGATGTCGCCCGTATGGTGCGTGCTTTGAGATTCGGTAATGCGGCAGGTGCTTACCGCCATGTGCAGGATTGCGGCGATGAGGATTTGGAGCGTGCCGAACTATCCTGCATACACTACGATTTGCCGTTGCGTCTGCGCGAGATTGCCGCCGTATTGCGCAACGAGGCAGCGAAAAAGGAAAAGCCGACAGAGACAAAGCCGTCATTGGAGATAGATTTTTGCGGCATACATTGCGAAAACCCGTTCTTTTTGGCATCGTCGGCCGTATGTACGGGCTACGACATGATTGCCCGCGCATTTGGTGCAGGTTGGGGAGGCGTGTTTTACAAGACGGTAAGTCTGCAAAAAATCGAGGAGGTATCGCCGCGCTTCGACACTCTGCCCGACCACGGCCGCACGGGCGATTTCGGCGGATTCCGCAACATGGAGCAGTTGAGCGAAAATACGGCTGACGAGGATTTCGACATCATGAAGCGGCTGAAACGCGAGTTTCCGACCAAAATCGTCGTTGCCAGCATCATGGGACAGAACGAGGAGGAGTGGATAACGCTTGCCCGCATGGCGGAGCAGGCGGGAGCCGATGCGGTGGAGTTGAACTTCTCGTGTCCGCAGATGCGTTTGGCGGGACTCGGCAGCGACGTCGGTCAGAATCCCGAACTCGTTACATTCTACACGGCATTTGTCAAGCGCAACGTGAAGATTCCCGTGATTCCGAAGATGACGCCCAACATCACCCATATCAACCGTCCTGCAATGGGTGCATTCTTTGCGGGAGCCGATGCCATTTCGGCAATCAACACCATCAAGAGCGTAACGCTGAATGCAGAAGCGGAGGTTGCAGGCAAAAACACCGTTTCGGGCTATTCGGGTCGCGCTGTGAAGCCTATCGCCTTGCGACACATCCTCGAAATGGCGATGAATCCCGTGATAAAGAAGATGGAGTACAGCGGTATCGGCGGCATCGAGACTTGGCGCGATGCTTTGGAGTTCATCCAACTCGGCTGTCGGAATGTGCAGATATGTACGGCAGTCATGCAGTACGGCTACCGCATCATCGACGATTTGTGCGAGGGTCTGCTCGACTACATGGCCGGTCGCGGCATTGCACGGCTGTCCGACCTCGTGGGCGAAAAACTCGCGACATTCGCACTGCCTGCCAACTTGGACCGCACGACGGTTGTATTCCCCGTGATTGACCGCGCCAAGTGCATCGGTTGCGGTCGCTGCTTCGTTTCGTGCGAGGATGGCGGTCATCAGGCCATCGCATTCGGCGACGACCGTATTCCGCATATCAACGGGCAAAAGTGCGTCGGGTGCCATTTGTGTCGTTTGGTTTGTCCTGTCGGGGCTATATCCGAATCGCGCAGAATATGTAAAAATCCTAAACACTCATATAAGAACAGGGGTTGTGCCGAAGCACAACCCCTGTTTGTTGTAAAAAATCCGTTTAGTAACTCCTTGCGAAGAGTACGCGGCGGTGCGACGGTTTGCCCGTAAAGATACACTTGCCCTCCTCCTCGACGGCATCGAGCGGAATGCAGCGGATTGTCGCCTTGGTGGCCTCCTTGATTGCCACTTCGGTCTCTACCGTACCGTCCCAATGCGCCGAGATGAAACCTCCTTTGTTTTCGAGTACATCGACAAATTCGTCCCAAGTATCGACTTTGGTAATCATCGAATTGCGGTAATCGAGAGCCTTGCGGAAGATGTTGTGCTGAATCTCGTCCATAAGGTTTGCGACACGCTCCACGAGTCCTGCCTGCGGAACGGTCTCCTTTTCGAGGGTGTCCCGACGGACGAGTTCGATGGTGCCGTTCTCCAAGTCGCGCTGACCGAGTGCCAAGCGGACAGGCACGCCTTTGAGTTCGTACTCGGCGAATTTGAAGCCTGCACGCACGTTGTCGCGGTCGTCGATTTTGACGCGAAGCCCTTTGGCACGCAGCCCGTCGGCAATCTCGTCGAGTTTGGCGCGTGCGACGGCAAGTTGCTCCTCGCCCTTGTAGATAGGGACGAGAACGACCTGAACCGGTGCGAGTTTAGGCGGCAGCACGAGACCGTTGTTGTCCGAATGCGCCATGATGAGCGCACCCATCAGTCGGGTCGATACGCCCCACGAGGTCGCCCATACATATTCGAGTTTGCCCTCGCGGTTGGCGAATTTCACATCGAATGCCTTGGCGAAATTCTGACCGAGGAAATGCGAGGTGCCGCTTTGCAAAGCCTTGCCGTCCTGCATCAATGCCTCGATGGTCAGCGTATCCTCTGCACCCGCGAAACGCTCGTTCGGCGATTTGTGGCCGACGATGACCGGCAGTGCGAGCCACTCCTCGGCAAACTTCTTATAGACCATTACCATCCGCATAGCCTCTTCCATGGCCTCCTCGCGTGTCTCGTGAGCGGTGTGTCCCTCCTGCCACAAAAATTCGGCAGTGCGCAGGAACAGGCGCGTGCGCATCTCCCAACGCACGACGTTCGCCCATTGGTTGCAGAGAATCGGAAGGTCGCGGTAGGAGTTTATCCAATTCTTGTAGGTGTTCCAGATAATCGTCTCCGAGGTAGGCCGCACGATGAGTTCCTCCTCCAATTTTGCATCGGGATCGACCACTATGCCCTTGCCGTTAGGGTCGTTTTTCAGTCGGTAGTGCGTAACTACCGCACACTCCTTGGCAAAACCTTCGACGTGGTGCGCCTCCTTGGAAAAGAACGATTTTGGGATAAAGAGCGGGAAATATGCGTTCTGATGACCCGTCTCCTTGAACATGGCATCCAAGGCATCGTGCATCTTCTCCCAAATTGCGTAGCCGTAAGGCTTGATGACCATGCAACCGCGGACGGCCGAATTTTCGGCAAGCCCCGATTTTACGACCAAATCGTTGTACCACTGCGAGTAATTGTCGTCGGACTTGGTCAGATTTTTAAGTTCTACTGCCATATTTTTATTGCGTTGTTGTTTCTTTCGTTTCCCCGTGCAGACCGAAGAGGCCGCATCCGAATCGCAAAGGTAGTAATTTTTTGGAGAGTAAAGAGTATAACGGGAAGGTTATTTGAGAGTTTAAGGTGCAACAGCGACCTGCGGACGAAAAAAAACAGCGAGTGGCCGGCGATATTTTACTTCTTTATCCAATCACTAGCCACTAGCCACTAATCACTTTAATCTACGACAGCGTCGGGTCGGCGGTTTGGCGCGGATTTTTAATCCACCGTATCACGGAGACGATGCGCGGCACGAAGCGTTTCATGGTGTCGCTGTATCTGAACAGCAGCACGATTAACGACATGAACAGCCCGAACAACGCGAGGTAGCCGAAGCACTCCTTGACGGCGAGCATGATGTTCTGCTCCGCAAAGTATTGCTGCATCCATTCGCGGTTGCCGTTGCGCAGCCACTCCGACTCGGACGAGGAGAGCATGATGTGTTTGCCCATGGCCCATGCGAACAGGCGCGACACGATGGCTCCCGCAGCAGCGGTTCCGACACCGCAACGAACGAAGCCGATGATGGAGATGTTCATGAAGAAGTGCGGGAACGGTATCGTATGCGCCAAAATAAAGGTGGCACCCGTCTCCATCATCACCTCGCCGACTCCGAACAGAAAGAGCGGAATATAGAATTGCCAAGCCTCGGTGGATTTGTCGATGAGGAGATACGTTGCCGCAAGATAGAGCGTGATGCAGGCGAAGCAGACGAAGAAAAAGGTTTTCATCCGCCATTTCATCCGCACCAAAGCATAAAATGCCAGCAGCGCACCGACGACGATGCCGTAGAGTTCGGGATAGTTGAAATTGACGATTGTAAAGTAGTCGTATCCCGCAACGGCATTCATAAATACGGGTTGAAGCACATGAATCGAGGCTTGCAGTATGCCCATTCCGAAGAGCAGCACCATCATCTTCCATGCCGGCGGATAACAGAATGCTTTCAGCGAGATAAACGGCTCTTTCTTCAATCCCGATTCCAGCAGGGTGGCTGCCAACAGCGCAATGAAAATCCATGTCGCATACCATATCGGGTAACTGTCCCACCAATCGTAATGCTCTCCGAAGGTAAATATCCATGCCGCGACGCAGCATGTCGCCACCCATAGCAGATGGCCTGTCCAATCCACACCCTTCAACGGAATGAACGGACCCGGTCTGTGGTCGGGTTTCATCATGAAATAGGTTATGCCGTCGATGACCAGCATCAACCCGACGATGACCAGATAGACCATTTTCCAGTTGAAGTCGTAGGCTATGTAAGCGGTTATGATGCCCGAGAGTTGAATTGCGCCGCAAACGAGGATATATACGACGGGGAAGAATG
>JBJEGV010000005.1:0-5409 GCA_051875395.1 Alistipes sp.
AGGTCTCAAACCGGGCGACCGCGTGGCTATTTTGAGCAGCAACATGCCGAACTGGGGTGTCTGCTATTTTGCGGTAACCACTTCGGGATATACGGCAGTGCCTATTCTGCCCGATTTTACCACCGACGATATCGACCGTATCATCGAACATTCGGAGGCAAAGGCTCTGTTCGTCTCCGACAAACTCTATACGAAAGTCTCCAAAACGACAATCGACAGCCTCAATTTGGTCGTGCGCATCAAGAATTTGAGCATTCTTTCCCAAACCGTTTCGGAGGAGGGTGCCGTTGCGATTCCGAAGCCCGACGATTTGGCGGTTATCATATATACTTCGGGTACGACATCGTCGCCGAAGGGCGTCATGCTCACGCAATACAACATCAGTGCGCAGACTTGGCTCATCGAGCCGCTCTTTGCTCTGCGCGATACCGACGTGCTGCTCTCCGTCCTGCCGCTGTCGCATACCTACGAGTGTTCGCTCGGCATGATTTACGCCTTTTCGGCAGGTTGCCATGTGGTATATTTGGACAAGGCTCCTACCGTGTCGGTACTGATGGCTGCACTCAAAGAGGTGCGTCCGACAATTATGATTATCGTGCCGCTTATCATCGAAAAGATATATCGCGCCCGCGTTTTGGCCAAATTTACATCCAACGCATTTTGGCGTGCGCTCTACCGTGTCGGATTTATCCGCCGTTATCTGCACCGCGTTGCGGGCAAAAAGTTGCTCAAATTCTTTGGCGGCCGAATCCGCTTTTTGGGTATCGGCGGAGCCAAACTCGATATCAATGCCGAGAAATTCCTCTATGAGGCAAAAGTTCCTTACGCCATCGGTTACGGTTTGACCGAGACAGCCCCTCTGTTGGCAGGTGCCGTGAACGACATGGTGCGCATAGGCTCGACAGGCCCGATTTTGAAAGGTATCGAGTGCCGTCTCGAAAACATCAATGCCGAAACGGGTCAGGGCGAAATCGTTGTAAAGAGTCCGAGCCAGATGATTGGCTACTACAAAAACGAGGAGGCCACGAAACAGGCATTTACTCCCGACGGCTGGTTCAGAACGGGCGATTTGGGCTGCTTCGACGAGGATGGCTGGCTCTATATCAAGGGTCGTCTCAAAAATATGATTGTCGGTCCGAGCGGCGAAAACATCTATCCCGAGGATATCGAATCGGTGCTCAACTCCCATGTCTATATCTCCGAGTCGATAGTAACCGAGCAGGAGGGCCATTTGGTCGCACTCGTTCATTTCGACAAGGAGGCTCTCGAAGCGCGTTACAACGAGATTATGGAGTCGTGGTCGCAGAAAAAACAGGAGTGGGAGCGTTATATGGACGAGATAATCGGCGAGATTAAGGAGTATGTCAATGCCCGCGTAAACCGCAACTCCCGCATCACGGAGGTTGTCGAGGAGAAGGAGGAGTTCATCAAATCGCCGACCCACAAAATTCGCCGTTTCCTCTATACCAACCGCAATCAAAACTCGGAGAACAAATAGGTCGTTGCGGATTATTGCGTACATTGACGTCGTCGGGCAACAATCGCAAACTGCCGCGTTATATTACATTCGGGGTTGTATCGAACATCGCTTTCGATACGACCCTTTTTCGTTGCCGCGATGCAAGCCGCATGTGTCGTTCGGCGTCCGGTTGCGGCATTGCACGGCAGCCTAGCCTGCCGACAGAGCGACATACCCGCTAAAAATTTACCTGATTGACTGTTTCTTCGCAAGTTTTTGCTAACTTTGTCCGTTAATAGTACGAGAAAACACGAACTCTATGGACAGACATACGTTCAATCGTTGGAACTCCTTTACGGGTTGGGCGGTATTCGCGATTGCTGCCGTAACCTACCTGTGGACGATGGAGCCTTCGTCGAGCCTGTGGGATTGCGCCGAATTTATCGCCGTTTCCTATAAACTCGAAGTAGGCCATCCACCTGGGGCTCCGCTGTTTATGCTGTTGGCACGAATAGCGACCATGTTTGCTCCGTCGGTACACTATGTTCCCCACATGGTCAATGCGATGAATGCCCTTGCAAGCGCATTCTGCATACTCTTCATGTTTTGGTCTATTACCCACATAGCCCGCCGTCTGTGCGAGAAGGATGGCGAGCAACTCACCGTTTCGACTGCCGTTGCCGTGCTCGGTGCGGGTGCGGTCGGGGCGTTGGCCTATACGTTTACCGATACGTTCTGGTTCTCGGCTGTCGAGGGCGAGGTTTACGCTCTTTCGTCGATGTTTACGGCGTTGGTGGTTTGGCTGATGCTCAAATGGGAGGAGGAGGCCGATTCGCCGCATGCCATGCGATGGATTGTACTTATCGCCTACTGCATGGGTTTGTCCATAGGCGTCCATATTCTCAATCTGCTGACGATACCGGCATTGGTGTTCATCTACTATTTCCGCACTCATCGCAGCATAACCTTCAAGGGAATCTGCCTCGTATCGCTGATTGCGGGTGCCATACTGCTGCTTATCAACGGCATCATCATCCCTTATACCGTTTGGTTGGGTACGATGGTCGATGTATTCTTCGTAAATACGTTGTCGCTGCCTGTCAATTCGGGCATTGTCGCTTTCGTATTCGCGATGTTCGCCGCACTCGGCTATGCGGTATATATCACCCACAAACGCGGTCGCCCGTTGTGGAATCTGCTGGCAGTGTCGGTTACGATGATTATGCTCGGCTTCTCGTCCTATGCCACCATAACCATCCGTGCTGCCGTCAATCCGCCGATGAACAGCAACAATCCCGACAATCCCGCAGCCTTGCTTTCGATGCTCAACCGCGAGCAGTACGGCAATGCTCCGTTGCTCTACGGTGCTTCATACGCCGCTCCTGTCGAGAGTTATACCGAACAGTCGTTTTATCATTTCGACAAGAGTACGGGTAAATATGTGGAACGCACAAAGATTGATGATTATGTCTATCCGCCGCAATTCATGCACCTGTTTCCGCGTATGTGGAACTACATGAAGAGCGAACGCGACTACAAACCTTGGGCGGCATACCGTACGAAGATGGATTTTGTCCGCGACGACAACGGCGAAATCGTCCGCGACGAGCAGGACAGGCCGATTCGTCAGGAGGTACTCGACTATGGCCGCAAGGTGGTTTATCACGACGGCGAACAGACCCGCACCATTGTCGAGCCTACTTTTGCCGAGAATATCCATTATTTCCTCTCCTACCAACTGAATTATATGTATTGGCGGTATTTCCTTTGGAATTTCGTAGGCCGCCAAGACGACATACAGGCAACGGATGTTACCATAACCAACGGTAATTGGCTCTCCGGCATCAAATTCATCGACCGGATGTATCTCGGTCCGCAGGATAATCTTCCTCGCGAGATGGCCGAAAACCGCGCCCGCAATACCTACTATTTCCTGCCGTTTCTGTTGGGCATCATCGGTTTGATTTACCAACTCAACCGCGACCAACGCAATTTTACGATTGTGATGTGGCTGTTTATAATGATGGGTGTGGCAGAGGTGGTATATTTCAACTCCTCACCGGGGGAGGTGCGTGAGCGCGACTATGTATATGCCGGCTCGTTCTACGCCTTCTGTATGTGGATAGGTTTGGGCGTGTTGGCGGTTCGCAACGCTCTGAACAAACTCTTGCGCAGCCGACATGCGGCAACATCGGTCGTTGCGACACTGCTCTGTATGGGTGTGCCTTGTCTGCTCTGTGCGCAGAATTGGGACGACCACGACCGTTCGTACCGCACGATGGCTCGCGACATAGGTTACAACTACCTCTCGTCCATGGTCGAGAAGGAGGGCGTCAGTCCAATCATAGTGAACTATGGCGACAACGACACCTTCCCGCTGTGGTTCAATCAGGAGGTCGATGGCGTGCGCAAGGATGTGCGCATAATGAATTCGAGTTATCTGGACGGCGAGTGGTATGTCGATGAGATGAAATGCAAGGCCAACGATGCCGACGGCATTCCGTTCTCGCTGCCTCGCGAAAAATATACCTTCGTAAACGATTGGTTGCCGGTCAATTCCAAAATCGACCGCGTTGTAGGGATTGACGAGATTATCGAATTCGTCCGCAGCGACGATAGCCGTACCAAGATAGATGTGGGAGTGGGTACGCCGACCGACTACATTCCGACCAAGCGCATCGCTTTGCCAGTGAATAAAGACAATGCCGTTGCTTCGGGAATAGTCAAGGAGAGCGACCGCGATTTGATGGTCGATACCGTATATATCGAGATACGCAAATCGTCCGTATCGCGTTCGGAACTGATGCTGCTCGACATGCTCGCCAATTTCGACTGGAAACGACCGATATACTTTACCCAAGTATATGTGTTGCAGAATTTCGGGTTGCTCGATTATCTGCAATTCGACGGCTATGCCTACCGCCTTGTGCCGATACTCACTCCTTACAAGACATCGTGGGAGATAGGCCGTATCGATGCCGACTATGCCTACGACAAACTGATGCACGTCATGCGCTACGGCAATATCAAAAATCCGCGTGTCTATGTCGATTATTTCACGCAGTACAATCTGATGGTAAGCCGTGCCCGCGAAGCCTTTGCACGGGTTGCCAAGGAGTATATCCGCCAAGGCGATTACGAACGTGCCGGCGAGTTGCTGGACAGAGGTTTGGAGGAGTTGCCGATTACGCAGTTGCGTTTTACCGAGGCAAATACATATCCGTTCATCGAGGCATATTATGCCATAGGCGAATTCGACAAGGGCGATGCACTGCTTATTGCGTATGCCGACACGCTCATCGACTACATCGAATACTACGACAGTTTCGAGGGTGTGCAGGGCGAATTGGTCAAAGGTTTGAGCGACGACAAATGGAGCGAACTCTCGCAACTCTACTACCTTGCAGCCTACTCCAATCGCGAGGAGGTGGTGCGGAGCATCAACGACTACTACCGCATCATCGGCATCGATAACAAGGATTTGATACTGACCGATGCCGAGAAGGCAGAGGCCGATTCGATAGCCAAAATAACGAAAGAAAAAGAGACCTCACAACAGTCAAAACAGTAACACAAAGATAAAATGGAAACACCGAAACTCTCTCTTTATAACACTTTGACCCGTGCCAAAGAGTTGTTCGAGCCGATAAATCCGCCTCATGTCGGGATGTATGTCTGCGGTCCGACCGTCTATGGCGACCCGCATTTGGGACATGCCCGTCCGGCAATAACATTCGATTTGCTCTTCCGTTACCTGCGTGCGGAGGGTTATAAGGTACGCTATGTCAGAAATATTACCGATGTAGGCCACCTCGAACACGATGCCGACGAGGGCGAAGACAAAATCGAAAAGAAGGCTCGTTTGGAGCAGTTGGAGCCGATGGAGATTGCTCACTACTATACCGAGCGTTATCGCTATGCGATGGAGTCGCTCAATGTGCTGTCGCCAT
>JBJEGV010000006.1:0-89643 GCA_051875395.1 Alistipes sp.
GCATCGCGAGCCATCAGTTCGCCCAATTCGAGGAAGTCTGCCAAACGGATGGCCTTCTCCAACTCGACATTGAACGAATCGGCTGTACCGACAACCTTCACATCCTTCCAGAACTCTTTGCGCAGAGCCTGAATCTCCGAGATTGCCTTCGTAAGCGACTCCTTGGTACGGGCCATGCCCACATTCTCCCACATGATATGGCCCAAACGCTTGTGAATATCATCGACAGACTGCTTGCCGTTAATCGAAAGCAGATGTTCAATCTTCTCGCGGACAGCCTTCTCCGCTTCATCAAATGCAGGCGTCGAGGTATCGACCTTCGGAGCCTGAATCTTATGCGAGAGATAGTCGCCGATGGTGTAAGGCAATACGAAATAACCGTCTGCCAAACCCTGCATGAGAGCCGATGCTCCCAAGCGGTTTGCACCGTGGTCGGAGAAGTTGGCCTCGCCTATGGCATACAGACCCGGAATGGTTGTCATCAGGTTGTAATCGACCCAGATACCGCCCATGGTATAGTGTACGGCAGGGAATATCTGCATCGGCTGCTCGTAAGGGTCGGTATCGGTAATCTCCTTGTACATGTCGAAGAGGTTGCCGTAACGCTGTTTGATGACATCCTTGCCGAGTCGCTCGATAGCCGTCTTGAAATCGAGGAACACTGCCAAACCTGTTTCGTTCACACCGAAACCTGCATCGCAACGCTCTTTTGCGGCACGCGAAGCGACATCTCGCGGAACGAGATTACCGAATGCCGGATAACGACGCTCCAAGTAGTAGTCGCGATCCTCCTCGGCGATATCCGACGGTTTCTTCGCACCCGAACGGATGGCCTGTACGTCCTCCAACTTTTTAGGCACCCATATACGGCCGTCGTTACGCAACGACTCCGACATCAGAGTCAGTTTCGACTGCTGCGTGCCGTGTACCGGAATACATGTAGGGTGAATCTGCGTAAAGCAAGGATTTGCGAAACCCGCACCCTTGCGATAGCATTGGAATGCAGCCGAGCCGTTCGATGCCATGGCATTGGTCGAAAGGAAGAATACGTTGCCGTAACCGCCCGTGGCAATAACGACTGCATGTGCGCCGTGACGCTCTATCTCGCCCGTAACGAGATTACGCGCGATGATACCGCGTGCCTCGCCGTTCTCGATAACTACGTCGAGCATCTCGTGGCGAGGATAAGATTTGACGCTGCCGTTGTGAATCTCCTTGTTGAGAGCCGCATACGCGCCGAGCAACAGTTGCTGACCGGTCTGACCGCGGGCATAGAAGGTACGCGAAACCTGCGCACCGCCGAACGAACGGTTGGCCAACAGACCACCGTATTCGCGAGCGAACGGAACGCCCTGCGCCACGCACTGGTCGATGATAAGGTTGGAGACCTCTGCCAAACGGTAAACGTTGGCCTCGCGAGCACGATAGTCGCCACCCTTGATGGTATCGTAGAAGAGACGGTAAACCGAGTCGTTATCGTTCTGATAGTTCTTTGCCGCATTGATACCACCCTGTGCTGCGATGGAGTGCGCACGACGAGGCGAATCCTGAATGCAGAAAACCTTGACGTTGTAACCGAGTTCGCCGAGCGAAGCAGCAGCGGATGCACCGCCGAGACCCGTACCAACCACGATAATATCGAGTTTGCGCTTGTTGGCAGGGCTTACAACCTTGATAGCCGCCTTGTGGTTGCTCCACTTTTGAGCCAACTCACCGGCAGGAATTTTGGAATCTAATTTCAGAGCCATATTGTTATTGTTTTATTCGTTCAAACACAGATTAAAGAAGACTCGACACGAAAAACGTAACCACTACGGCAGCAAAGCCGAGGAATACGATTGTGGCAACGATGTTCGAGAGGCACTTCAAGCGCGGATACCATGTATCGTTGGCCCAACCTACGGTCTGGAACATCGACCATACACCGTGCGTAAGGTGGAACCACAGTGCAACGAACCACACGAGGTAGAGTGCGACATAGTACCACTGCGAGAATGTGTACTGAATCAGAGCGGCACCGTTGTCGGGCGTAAGACCCAATGCGTTGGTATGCCCGCCGAGCAACTCTACCAACTGCATCTTCGCCCAGAAGTTGTAAAGGTGCAATCCCAAACCGAGTACGATTACGAAGCCGAGTGCGAGCATATTCTTCGATGCCCAATCCACGCCCTTCTCCGTAACGGTTACCGAGTAGCGGACATTACCGCGGGCGCGACGATTCTGAATGGTCAGAATAAGCGCATAGACGAAGTGTACCAGCACACCCAACGCAAGCACTGCCGTACCTGCAAGAGCATACCAGTTGGCTCCGAGGAATCCGCAAATCGCGTTGTAACCATCTGCCGAGACGATAGCCACCACATTCATTGACATATGGAAGAGGATGAAGAGCACGAGGAAACAACCCGAAATACTCATCACAAGTTTTCTTCCAAGAGATGAATTAGATAAAAAACAACTCATAATGTTTTGAAATGATTTTTAGTTATGTTTATTTTGTAAATGAATTTTGCCGTTTTCAATTTACAAATATAGTCATTGTTTGCGGAATAACAATAAATTGTCGGACTTTTTATGTCAATTGGGGACAAGTCGGAATTGCGACGCACGATACGCCGTCTGACGGCATCGCTCACATCGGAGCAGAAGAGTGCCGAATCGGCACTTATTGAGGCCGCATTGCTTGCACGGAAGGATGTGGCGGAGGCCGAAACCGTTGCGCTCTTTCTGTCGCTCGACGACGAGCCGCAGATGCGCGGCGTAATCGATGCGCTTGCCGCCACGCACCGCGTAGTCGTACCGCGCATCGATGGCGACGAGATGGAATTTGCGGTATATTCGCCCGCAACGCTGCACATCGGCGCATTCGGCATCGAGGAGCCTGCCGAAGGCGAAACAGTCCCGCCTGCCGACATCGATTTGATGATTGTGCCGGGGGTTGCATTTACAAGAGAAGGTGCGCGACTCGGACGCGGACGCGGTTATTACGACCGCTACCGCGCACGCAAAGGATTTCGGGCTTTTTGCATAGGCGTATGTTTTGCCGAACAGATTGTCGGGCATATCCCGACAGAGCCGCACGACAAAGCGGTGGATGAGGTAGTTTCGGCATAGGCCGACACGCGCCACACCCCGCTTTCGGGTCTATTCGTCCTGCTCCGCCACAGGCAGTCGTTTCGTCGTTTTGACGCCGAGTTTGCGAATGTTATCGATTTTCGTCAGCAGATTGCCGTTGCCGACGGATAGTTTGGAATAGGCGGCATCGTACCTTTTCGATGCCTTATCCAACGCCGCACCGACCTCCTTCAAATCACCCACGAAACCGACGAATTTGTCGTACAGTTTGCCTGTCTCCTCGGCGATTTTCAATGCGTTTTTGTTCTGCTTGTCCTGCGTCCAAAGTTGATTCATGAGTTGGATGACCGACATCAGGTGCGTAGGGCCGACCAATACGATGCGTTTGCCGTAGGCATAATCCCACATCTTTTCATCACCCTGCATGGTGGCGACATAGGCACTCTCGTTAGGCATGAACATCATCACGAAATCGGCGGCATCATTTACATATTTGTCGTACCGCTTGGCTGCCAACTCGTCCACATGACGTCTTACCGATGCCAAATGCTCTTTCATGGAGATTTGGCGTGTCTGCTCGTCGGAGGCATTTACATAGTCGGTATATGCCGTGAGCGACACTTTCGAGTCGATGACTATATTCTTGCCCTCGGGCAGATGAAAGACCGCATCGGGACGCAGCGAATTGCCCTCGCTGCCCGTTATTTTCGAGCCGTCGGTATTGGTCGTTGCCTGCAAATCGTAATTCACGCCCTCTTCCAAGCCCGTTTTTTCGAGGATTTTGCGCAAAACCATCTCGCCCCAATCGCCCTGCACCTTGCTGTTGCCACGCAATGCGACGGTCAGTTCTTTCGCCTCGCGACCTATCGTGGCATTGAGGTCCGTCAGCATCCGCAGGCTCTCTTTCAGCGATTTCACCTCGCTTACCTCGCCCGTATAACAGTCGTTGATGGTTTTGCGCAACGTCTCGATATTCTCCTTGAACGGATTGAGAATCTCCGCCAAACGAGCCTCGTTGCTCTCTTTGAACACCTTCGTCTTTTCGTCCAAAATCGAGGAGGCTATTTCGCGGAACGCCAATTCGGAATCGCGACGGATTTTGGCACGCTCCTCGCCCTCCTGCCTCAACTGCTCCGACAAACGGGCATTTTCGGTCTTGACCGATGTCAGTTCGGAGCGCAACGCTGCCGACTCCGCACGCACGGCATCCCGTTCCGCCGCAACCGTTTCGCACTCTTTGTTTTTGCCGGCCAAGCCCGTTTCGGCGGCAACGGTACGAATCCGCGCAACGAGATAGCCGCACACGGCTCCCAAAAAGAGACCTGCGACCAAAATGCCAAACACAACCATTGTATCCATAAGCACTGTACTTTAACCACAAAAAAGCAGACGACACAACCGCTGCCGTCTGCCAAAGTTACGAAAAAATGCAACAACTATTGCTCGCACTCGGTATCCGGCACGAGAATACGGCCGCAATACTCGCATACAATCAATTTTTTGCCTGCACGAATATCTGCCTGACGCTGCGGCGGAATACGGTTGAAGCAGCCGCTGCACGCATCGCGCTGAACGGTTACGACAGCCAAGCCGTTGTGTACCTTGCCGCGGATGCGGTTATAGGCGGCAAGCAGACGTTCGTCTATTTTGGCCTTCGCCACGACAGCCTGCGCCTCCAACGCCTCGGTCTGTGCAGAGGTCTCGGCCTCGATACCCTCCAACTCGCTCTTTTTGGCCGTAAGGTCGATGTTGTGTTCTGCCAACGAAGCCTCAGCCTCTTCAAGCAACGCCTTCTTTGCCTTGATTGCGGCAGCGTACTCTTTCAGACGCTTTTCGGCCAATGTAATCTCCAACTCCTGATACTCGATTTCCTTGGCTATGGCATCGAATTCGCGATTGTTGCGAACATTGTTCTGCTGCTCGTTATATTTGGCAATCTGCATCTGAGCCTGGTCTATCTCGCGTTTACGCTGTCTGGTAAGAGTATTGAGTTCCTCGATTTCGGCGTTGATGTTTCCCATACGGGTATTCAGACCGGCGATTTCGTCCTCCAAATCCTGCACTTCCAAAGGCAGTTCACCCTTGACCTTGTTGATTTCGTCGATTTGGGAGTCGATTTTCTGCAAATCGTAGAGAGCCTTGATTTTTTCGTACATGGAATAGTCTGCTTCCGATGTTTTTTTCTGTGTAGCCATATTTTGTATATTTGTTTATTTCCTGCCGCAGCACGCGACGACGGCATATATCTCACTGCATCACAGACAGTAATGCACCGGATTCGCCGTACACGCGCTCCTATGGAGCGCAAAGTTAGTGATTTTTTTCGACAAAATGTCAAATAAAATCCCTATTGCGCAAAATTCGCTCTCAAAATGACCTATGTCGGCCACGATAAATTCGGGAGCCGGTGCGAAAAAGTCGTTGTATTTAAGGTCGGCCGTAACATAGATGTCGCAACCCGAACGCCGTGCATCGTCCATCAGCGAGCCGCCTGCGCCCGTACACACCGCAACCCGCGCAACCTTGTCGCGCACAATCGCGCTGTGCCGCACCACCCGAACGTCAAACACCCTCCGCACGAGTTGCAGAAACTCCTCTGTCGGCATCGGCTCTGCCAATTCGCCGACCACTCCGAAACCCGTATCGCCATCGCCCTGAGGTTGCAGAACGCGCATATCGAGCAACGAGAGCATCTGCCCCACACGCCAACTCATTCCGCCATGTGCCGAATCGAGATTGGTATGACAGGCATAGAGCGCAATGCCGTTCTTCAAGGCAGCCTCCACGCAACGTTCCGTCTGCGATGCCGAATTGAGCCGTTTGAGCGGATGAAAGATTATCGGATGATGGGTTACCACCATCGAACAACCGAGCCGCACGGCCTCGTCGATAACCGCTTCGGTAACATCGACCGCCAACAGCACACCGCCCCGCAATTCGTCATCGGCTCGACCGACGACAAGTCCCGAATTATCGTACGACTCCTGCAAAGAGAGCGGAGCGAACTCCTCGATTATGGCGGCAACATCTCCTATCTTCATAATTCGTCGCTATTTGGCAAATTAAAACAAAGTCTGTTCGTAGAACGGCAAATCCATGCGCGCCTCTGTCGATTGCGGTTTACTGTCGGTTTTAGGGGCCGTTTTCTGTTCCGCCGCCTGTTCCTTCGGTTCCGCTTTCGGTTTACGTTGCGTTTTTTTCTCTGTCGGAACCGACTGCGAAGAGAGAGCCTCCTCCGTGTGTCGGGTCGATTCGACGGCACCTTTTGCAACAGGCTCGGTTGCGGTCGGCTGCGGCTCGGCATCTGCCGCTATCGGACGAATTTCCGCTTCGGGCGCAATGTCGCCATCGAGAACCTGTTCGCCAATCTCTCCGCCCAAATCCTCGCGCACCTGTACGAGCATGGCACGCAAACGCTGCAACCTCTCCAACAGTTCCACATCGCGAGGTACTGCCGTATCGGAACGGCGAGCCTTCAACGCCTTGCGTGCGCCGTCGATGGTCATGCCGCGCTCCTTGACCAGATGATAAATCAATTTCAAGGTGGCAATATCCTCGGCCGTAAACATACGATTGCCCTTTTTATTGCGTTTCGGGCGCAATACATCGAATTGCGTACCCCAATACCGGATGAGTGACGGATTGACGTCGAACATCTCGGTAACTTCACCCATCGAATAATAGAGTTTTTCCGCCATTTTACATATTCATTATTCTCAAAGAGTTGGGGTACAAATTATTGCACCTCGACCCCATACGTTTCAAAAATCCCAACGGCAAACCGTCGTGTATGACCAAATTCATCCCTTCGACGAATGCCTCCGCCTTGACATCCCTCTTGCGCAGATAGTCCAACGCCACCGTCTCGTCCACCTCCGTACATGCAACCGCTTCGCGATTGAGGTCGATGTATTGCGACAATGCCCAATCGGGTTTGAGCGCACCCTTGAATATCTGCCCCATGGCCACACCGGAGTAGATTACGGTCAGCGTCTGTGCCAACAGACGTATATCGTCGTAACGCGATTCCGCGCAACCGTACAACACGTCGCCTGCCGAAGCGAACCGCATACGGCGAGGCTCACGCACCCAACGGGCGAGTTCCCTGCCGTCGGAGGCCGCCACCTCCGCAAACATCCGTTTGCGAGGACGAGGTACGACAATCGGAGCCGACGCATCGAACGCCTTGCGTGCCACCGCTGCAAAAAAGCCCTCGGATGCGGTGCGGTGAGGCATAAAACGGAAGGTTTGGAACGCTCCCGTGCGTCCGACGACAATTCCCCACGAATCATCGACGGTTATGTCGTCTGCCGCGACGATTTCGTCGCCGAATTGCTCCGTAAAACCGCTCAACACTCCCTCGTTCTCGGTGGTATTGAAAGTGCAGGTGCTGTACACGAGCAATCCTCCTACCGCAAGCGACTGCCACGCATCGCGCAAAATGGTCTGCTGTCGTGCGGCGCACATACGGACACCCGCTTCGCTCCACTCCATGCGAGCCCCCTCGTCCTTACGGAACATTCCTTCGCCCGAACACGGAGCATCCACTGCCACTATATCGAACCACCCGCCGAAACCGGCCAGCGTCTGCGTGTCGTTGTTGGTAACCACAACATTTCCGATACCCCACTTGCGGACATTGTCTGCCAAAACATTGGCTCGGTTGCGGACATATTCGTTGGCTACCACCAAGCCGTCGCGCCCTGCCAATGCGGAATATATCGTCGTCTTGCCCCCGGGTGCGGCACACATATCCAATATGCGGCTGCCCTCGACCTTTACCCCGCACAACAGATACTCCACGAACTGCGAGCCTGCCTCCTGCACATAGTATGCTCCCGCATGAAAAGCGGCATCGAGCGTAAACCGAGGTCGGCTGTCGCAATATCGGCCGTAACGGCTCCATGGCACCGCCTTGTCGCCTATTGCATGGCATCGTTTGGCGGGATTGAGCCTGACCGATACGGGAGCAACGCCATCGAGCGCAGCCGACAAAGCCTCGGCTTCATTCCCGCCCATCTCTCGGCGAAGTTGCTCCTTGAATTCAACGGGCAATGCAATCATCGCGGGCGATTATCTCGTTTGCGACCGACGGATTTCGTCCAATCGGGCATACAAACTTTCGAGTACCGAAGGATTCGCAACAAAATCGTCGGCATCCTTGTCGATGACGAACACCTCGCCGTCGTACATATTCTCTATCCAATCGTCGTATTTGACGTTGAGCCTCTCCAAATAGGCTTGGTCGATATTCTGTTCATATTCGCGTCCGCGATGCCGTATCTGCGCGACAAGGGTCGGCACGCTCGCTTTAAGGTAGATGAGCAGGTCGGGTTTGGGAATCAGATTGGTCGAGATTTCGAACAACTTCATATAGGTTTCGAAATCGCGACTCGAAATCAATCCCATTTCGTGGAGGTTGCCGGCGAATATGTGGGCGTCTTCATAAATGGTACGGTCCTGAAACACGCATTCCGAGCCGTCGGACAACATATCCGTCGTCTGCTTGATGCGGCTTGCGAGGAAATAGACCTGCAAACGGAATGCCCACTGTTTCATATCCTCGTAGAAATCGTTAAGGTACGGATTGTCCGTATCTTCAAAATAGGCTTTGGCTCCGTAACGTTCGGTCAGAATCTCCGTCAGAGTCGTTTTGCCGCTGCCGATATTGCCGGCGATTGCGATATACATAGCAATTATAGAGTTAAAATTGTCGTTTCGGGTTTAGTTGAAATAGTCGCCCACATCGGCTATGGCAGACGGCATGGCGAACACCACCACACGGTCGTAGGCATTTATCTGCGTATTGCCCGTGGCGATAAACACCTTGTCGCCGCGTACGATACCGCCGATGATGACATCGTCGGGCAGCCCCATCTCCTTAATCGGGCTTTTGGTAGCAGGCGAATTGGGTTTGACTATAAATTCCAACACCTCGGCATCGCTTCCTGTCAGGCACTTTATGGCAAGCACGTCGGTCGACATCGTAAAGCGGAATATGTTGGATGCCGTAACCATCTTTTTGTTGATGATGGTGTCCACACCGACGCTGTCCGCAAGGTTGATGTAGTTGAGATTCTCCACCTCGGCAATAACCTTCTTCACTCCCATACGCTTTGCCAACATCGCCGTAAGGATATTGGTCTCGCTGCGACCCGTAACGGCCACGAATGCGTCCATATTCGACAAGCCCTCCTCCATCATGGCTTCGGTATTGCGACCGTCTTCGTTGATTATCAACGTCTTGTCAAGCATCTCTGCCAAACGGTAGGCCTTGTCGGCATTATAGTCTATCAGTTTGATGTTTACATCGTTCTGCAATTCGGTGGCAATCCGCACGCCGATACGCGACCCGCCGAGAATCATCATGTTTTTGATGCGGACGTTGCTTTTGCCCGAGAGAGCCATGACCTCGCCTGCCGCATCCTGTCGGGCGATGATATACACCATATCGTCCACCATGAAGGTCTCGTTGCCTCGCGGTATGATGGTCGTTCCTCCGCGCGATATGGCCACGGTACGGAAATCGACCGTCTCTTCGTCGCCGAAACTGCCTATCTCACGACCTATGAGCGACGAATTCGGCTCCAAACGGAAAACCACCAACGACAGTTTGCCGCCAGAGAAATCGACATACTCCGTAGTGGCCGAGTGGCCGAGCAGATTGATGACCTCCAAAGCAGCAACCTTCTCCGGATAGAACAGATAGTCGATGCCCATGTTGATAAACATCTCCTTATTGTTCGGTTCGAGATACTCGTTGTTGTCGATGCGGGCTATGGATTTTTTCGCCCCCAGCTGTTTGGCCATAATGGCCGAGAGGATATTGTCGTTCTCGGTGTGATTGACGGCAATGAAGAGGTCGCATTTGCGCACCGATGCCTTGCGCAACACGGCAAAGGTGGTCGAGTCGCCTTCGATGGTAATCACATCGGCAAGGCTGCTTACCTCTGCCAACAGTTTTGGGTCCGTATCGATAACGGTAATATCATGGCCGTTGCCACTCAACATTTGCGCCAGATGGCTGCCCATCTCGCCTACACCTGCAATAACGATTTTCATACTCTTTTGCGATGGTACGCCGCCGAAATCCGACTGCACCGACTACGGCGACAACTTCTTTTGCAATTTATTCCACAAATGTATAAATTTGTAGCAACAATTCAAAACAACACGGCCGAAATGAGTTAAAAAAAGGTTGTGATAAGAATTTATAACGCATTTATGGCAAATTGGTTAATAGTTATATTGTGTGCCGTTGCGGCAGTCGCACTCTTCGTCGTGGGAATGTCGCTTACGCTGATGATAAAGGGGCACCACATCGATTCCGAGATTTCGACCAACAAAAATATGCAGCGGCTCGGCATAAAGTGCGCCGTACAGGAGTCGCGCGAGGATTACGGACAGGTCTCGTGCGACGACGAGAGCATCTGCACGCACAACTGCTCCGCCTGCGATGTACAACACGACAACGACCGATAATATCGATGTCGGAAAACATGAAAATACCAAAAATGACACAAACAATATGAAAAAACTCCTAACGCTGTTGCTTGCAACGCTCTTTGCAGGCGGCATTTATGCGGCCGAACTACCGCACAACATCTATTCGGGTTTGTGGAAGGCAGGCCATGTGCAGGGCATAGCAGTCGATACTGCCCGCGAGCATATCTATTTTTCGTTTACCACGATTCTCGTAAAAACCGATTTGGAGGGCAATGTAATCGGCACTGTCGAGGGTTTGCTCGGCCACTTGGGCTGCATCGAATTCAATGACGAGGACGGCAGGTTGTACGGCTCGCTCGAATACAAGAACGACTCGATAGGAAAAGGCATTCTCGCCCGCGAGAAATCGGACAAGGTACTCGAATGCGCCTTTTATGTAGCCATCTTCGACGTTTCAAAAATAACCCGAACGGGAATGAGTGCCGAGAAGGACGGCATAATGACCACCGTCTATCTGCCGACCGTATTGGCAGACCACTTGGCAAAGGTACCCACGCATTTGGGCAAAGAGAGCGAACACCGTTTCTGTTGCAGCGGCTTCGACGGCATATCGTTCGGTCCGCGCTTCGGTTCGTCGGACGGCAAACGCTATCTGACCGTTGCCTACGGCATATACGGCGACACCGAACGCGAAGACAACGACTATCAGGTATTGTTGCAGTACGACACGCGCGACTGGAAGAAATTCGAGGCTCCGCTCTCGCAGGACAACATGCACCACAACGGTCCTGCCAAACCCGACGGACAATACTTCGTTTATACGGGCAACACCTCGTGGGGCATACAGAATTTGGAATACGATGCCGAACACAATCTGTGGTTTATGGCAGCCTACAAGGGCAAGAAGGAGGATTTCGCCAATTTCCGCCTCTTCGTGGTCGATGGCTCGAAGGCTCCCGTCAATCGCCGTTTGCAAGGCATCAAATACCAAAAGCGAGGCAAGGTGCTTTCGCTGCTCGAACGAGGATTGCGCGACCCGAAACATCCGACCGTTTACGGCTGGCATTTCAAATACGGCGCAACGGGTATCTGTTCGCTAGGCGACAATCTGTTCTACATCTCGCACAACGGCAAAACCAAGCAGAAAGAACAGTTCTGCAACGCCAAACTCTACCGCTACGTCGGCACCGACAAAACACCGTTCAAACTCGTCGAATAGGGTTTGAAACCATAAAACATAAAAAGGGGGCTCCCCTTTTTAAGGTGTGTAAGAATTATAAAATGCAAGGCATTGAGAAAGAGGGTGCAGGAGTTTACTCGACGTAAATGACTGCACCCTCTTTTCGAAAATAACGCGGCAGTTTGCAATTATTACACACCGCCTTATACTATAAAAGCCAACTACTTAATTGTCCCGCAAATATGACGAGCAGTATCTGTACGACCACAAAAGCAGCCACAGCCTTTGCTCCGCTCACATTGCACGAAACGGTAAATGCCGAATAGTTCCACAGCAGGAATACCACGAGGAACGCCAACTCCCACAGCGCAAGCAGCGTAAGAACATAGAGCGGAATGGCGGTAATTTGCGACACATCCACGAACGGCATCACTGCCACCATCGGGATTACGAGCAGTTGGGCGAATGCCGTAGTGCCGAGCATATCGATAATGCGGATTTTCGATTTGCTCATCGCCAATCCGCACAGATACAGCAGAATGGCGGGAAGAAGCCAATAGGCGATTTGCAACACTGCCACCTGCCACAACCTGCCGCCATCGGGCAGCAAACCGAAATGCAGATAACCGTTCTGCACGCACCCCGAGCACCAAAGCAGTGCTATCGCCGATACAATAAACAACAGACCCCACGCGAGGGCTTTTCCGCCGGCAATCACGCGAAACGGATTGAAAAAGTTACTCTTCATTGTGTTCAAGGTTTTTGATGTTTTCGATAATCTCGTCTAACTTGTTACGCACGGTCGGATAACTCAATCCCATCTGCGCAGCCATCTCTTTGAGAGAGCCGCTGCATTTGACAAATTCCGACACGAACGCCTGTTTTTCGGGCGCAAGCCGCATCAATGCAGGAAGCGGATAATCGCCCGTTACCGTCGTTCCGCAATCGGTGCACTGCAACGAATGCACCCTCAATTCGCTACCGCACGACGGACATACCGCAGGTAAAATTTTGTTTGTTTCCATAATATATTTGTTTTTGTCGCAACAAAAATAATACAAAGTTTAATTTTATCCAAATCTTTTTGAATAAAATTAAACACAAATTACAAATAAGTAAAACAGGAGGTATATATCTGCAAAAAAAGTACGGCACTCCTGTCGGAGTGCCGTACCGGCGACCCAATACCGCCTTATCGTTAGAAATACTTGACGCTGTTGTCCTTAATCTTCGCACTCTCCTGAATTGCGTACATCGCGCGACGCATAGCCATATCGGCCGAACGAGCCTGCAATTTCACACGCTCTGCATCCGCCGTTTGGGCATCGTCGGAGGAAATCTCATCGACAATGAACACGAATACGCCCGTATTGCCCTTGACAGGAGCGGAGAGTATGCCCGTCTTGTCGGCAGCCACGCCCGTAATTGCGCCCAATATACGAGGCTCGACGCCCATACCCGGCACATAATATGTTCCCGCCTTGGTGTTGTCGAAGTTGTTGACCTTGACATCGGCATTGGCTGCAACCTCGTCGATATCCGCTCCGTGCATCTTTTCGGCAAGCAGTTCGGCCTTTTTGTCATGCAGCAAAGCGGTACGGATTTGGTCGGCAACCTCTCCGACCTCCTTGTATTCGTTGTTGTTTATCGCCGTAACGACAGCAACTACATAATCGTTGCCCGTCTTGAATATCTCCGACACGGCACCGACCTTGGCATCGACAGCCCAACGCACCACTTCGAGCGAGTTATCCAATCCGCGCACGGCACGTTCGCCCTGCTCGACATTCATCACGCGCGGCGAAAGCGATTGAGCCGAAGCAGCCTCGTTGAACTTCTCGACCGAACCTGTGGCAGCCACTGCGAACTGGCTTGCCTGAGTATGTATCTCGCGGCGTGTCGCAGCCGAAGCCTCGATAGGATACGAGAGCGTCGCTATCTGCATGTGCTTCTTTACGGCACCGGCACTTACTACCTTCACAATCTGGATAACGTTGCCGGCAACAATCTTGACAACATCGCCGCGGCGAACGGTTTTGAGTGCATCGGCGAACTCCGAGCCGAGCGAAGCATAAGGCAATTTGCCTATGTTGCCGCCGTTGTCGGCACTCTCGGCCTTCGAGTATTGAACGGCGAGAGCGGCAAAATCGGCACCCTTGCGTGCAACCGTCAGCAGGCTGTCAGCCAAAGCATCCTCGTTATAAGCAAGCACTATATGTTGCAATTCGAGCGTATCCGGCACATTGCGCACCTCAACCACGCGCGAAGCCTTCCACTCGTTGCCCACCAACTCCGGACCGAACGGTTTGCCTGCATTGAGAGCCTTTGCCTCGTCGCCCGAGAGTTGAGCGGCGGTAATGAATCGACCGGCAATGGCTGCATGGCGATTCTCGCGCACAAAACTCTTCAAATCGGTTGTCGAAACGAACGTCGCACCTGCGCTCTTTGCCTCCTCCTCGATAGCGGCTTTGTCCGCATCGGTAGGATTGACCTCGAACACCACATAACTTACCGAACGATACGGTGTCTGCTTGTATTGCGACTTGTGAGCCTTGTAATACTCCTTGATTTCGCTGTTGCTTACATTCACAAGCGAGTCTGCCACCGACGAGTAACGGCATACGGCATAGCGACCTTTGTAGGTGTTGTTCTCCGCCTCGGTACCGCGTGCGACCTCCAAATCGTTTACATTCACGCCACCGCGTACAAGAGCGAGGTATTTGCCCATTTTGCGGTCGAGCAGAGCCTGACGGTTGATAATCTCCCACATCTTCTGTGCCTGAGGGTTGCTCTGCACCTGTGCGAGGAAATCCTGCACCACAGCCACGTCGTAAGCACCCGTAGTCGGATTGCCGAAGACGCTTTGGAATACGTTGGAAGGATATTCGCCGCGAAGCATAGCCTCACGCTCGCTTGCAGGAACATCGATACCCAGCGACTCCAAACCCGGCAGCAACACATGATTCGCCAACAGCGACTGCCAAGTTGCGGAAATAAGTTGATTGGCGGTATCGTCGTTGTATGCGCCATCGCCACCCATTTGGGCTTTCATGTCGTCGTATGCGGCAAGATACTCCGAATAGAGAATCTTATCGCCGTCGATTTCGCCCACTTTCGGGTCGTTGCCCGAGAAACCCATCTCGGTCTTCAAAGAGAGGATAAAAGCCAAAAGCGCGCCACCGATAATAACCGACAGGATAACGCCGAATTTGGTTCGCATGGTGTTCAAACTTGCCATATATACTTACAGTTTTTTTGATTAAATTTCGGTTTTAGTCTCCAAAGGTACTAATTTTATTCGTAAATCGTATCCGTTTTCGCGATTTTTTACAATACGTCTATTTTGGCGAGGTCGATACGGGAACGGGTGGTGCGCAAAATTTTGATTCGCAGACCGTCGAACTCCATTACCTCGCCCGCTTTCGGCAACTCTTCGTAGCGCGAAATGATGAATCCCGCCAAAGTGTCGTATTCGTCGCTCTCGGGTATGTGCAAAGCGTATTTTTCGTTCAGATAATCGACCTCCAAACGGCACGAGAATACGAACTCCCGCTCCGACAGACGTTTCTCGGTCAAATCCGGCAAATCGTGTTCGTCCTCGATGTCGCCGAAAATCTGTTCCAACACATCCTCCATGGAGATTATGCCTGCCGTACCGCCGAACTCGTCGATAACCACCGCAACATTGCTTTTGCGTTTGATGAATTGGGTCAGCATCTGCTGCAACGGCAATGTTTCGGCGACATAATCGACGCCGATAAGCACCTGCTCTATCGATGCGGGTTTTTGGAACAGGCTCTTCGAGGTAACATAACCTATGATGTTGTCTATCGAGCCGCGCCAAACGAATATGCGCGAATACATCGTCTTCACAAAACGCTCCGTAAGCATCTCCATCGAGGTATCGTCAATATCGACAGCCTCCACATCGACACGGGGCACCATACAGTCGCGCACACGCAAATCGGCAAAGTCGAGCGCATTCTGGAAAATTTTTATCTCGTTGTCCGCATCGCTCTGCTGTTCCGCATTATTGGCATCCAACAGGCTCTCCAAATCGCTGCGGTCGAAGGCGTATGTCTGCTCCACTCCGCTCGGCTTGCGACCGACAAGCCGCAATATCCCGTATGAAAGCAGTGTCGTGCATCGCGCTATCGGATACAGGATTATATAGAAAAGATAGATAATCGGAGCAAAAATGCGATAGTAGAAATTGGGATTGCTGCGCACTATCGACTTGGGCAGATACTCTGCCACGAAAATTATGACTATCGTGGGTACCAGCGTCTCCAACACGAACGAGCCGCCCTCCAACGAAATCCATCCGCATTCATGCGCCACAAAACGCAAAAATCGCGACATGCACATCGAATAGACGACCAACGCAATGTTGTTGCCGACCAAAATGGTCGTGATATATTGCCCCTGATGACGGGCAAACACTCCCGCAATAAAGTCGAATACCCGACTCTGCTTGCGGTCTATCTCCAATTTCAGACGGTTTTTGTTCAGAAACGCCAACTCCATTCCCGAGAAAAATCCCGAGAGCAACAGCATTGCAACTATCGTTGCCACAATCAGTATAAGCGAATCTGTCATATTCCGACTACTCTGCGATGCGATTCTGCCCGTCCAATGCGGCAGGCGTCATTTTTATCGTCTCGACCTTGCGCAGACCCTCTGCATCCGCACGCGCCGGCAAGCCTTGTGCGGCAGGTTGCTGCTGCTCGGAGACAATCGGGGTTGCGACCTTTTGCGGCGCACGCCCTGCCGGTTTTCTGCCGACCGAAGACTCCCGTTTTAAGCCTTCGGATGCAGTCGGTTTCGCCTCACGCTTTTCGGCATCGGCCTTTCTCTCCGCTTTCGTATCGACCGTCGTGGAATCGCCTCCCTCCGCAGCCATTGCCGTATCGACGCGCATCTTGCTCTTGAAACGGCGGAAATGCAGGTCGTTCAACTCCTCGTCCGACTCGAAACCCTCGCCGACAAAGGTGTCGGTATCGGTAACCACTTTCGTATCCACATTGGAATAGATGCGTTTGGTTATCGAATTCCAAAACAGTTGCTGCGTATAGAGCCGCGTTCCGTCAGATTTGGTTACGACGACATTGCCCTTGACCTCCCACAATTTACGGTTTTCGTAATAGATGGCATAATTGGAGCGCAACGTGGCATTGACCGTCGTCAGCGAATCGTCTTTGTAGGTGGTTATCTCTATACCCTTGCGGAACTCGCGATACGGGTCGCGACCGAGCGTGTAGCCTTCGAGCAACGGAGTGGTAAAACGGTACGACTTGCGCCCGTTCTCCGACTCCACTATCGTCAGATTCTCGCTCTCTTCCGTCTTAATCGTCTCCAATGCCTCATCGTCTCCGTCGTCCTTCTCTTTGCACGACCAAAGCAAGATAGCACTCCCTGCCAAAAGGAGTGCTACCATTGAATATTTTTTCAACGATGCGAACATCTGTCCGTAAAGGGTATCCGTTTTTCGTTATTGGCGACAACGCACCTTGGTCGTCGTACCTGCCGCAAATCCGCAGTTGAGCGTATAATTGCTGCCCTCCTTCAACTCGTTGAAGAAGCACTCCTCTGCAGACGGGAACGCACGACGATAACTTGCCGCAAGAGTCTTGGCATTCTCAACCAAATCGGGCTGTTGCGTTTCAAGCATCGGAATAGCCTTCTGTAACAAGTCGTATGCAGCCCAGAACGTAGCGTCCTTGGCGAAGCCCGTGCAGTTGCCCGAACCTGCCACATAGCACTGTGCGAGGAAGTAATAAGCCAAACCGTCGCCTTCCTCCGCCTCGTTTCTCAACACGGCATTGAACGCTTCGACTGCCCCCTTGTGGTCGTTCTCCGCCATTTCGAGAGTACCGACGCGCACCAACAGATTCTCGCGCTCCACCAAATCGGTAGCCTTGGACAGAGCCTCGCGCAGATATTGGTTGGCCTTCTCGTAATTCTTTACGTTCTGGAAACTTTCAGCCAACAGCATCGCCGTATTCGACGAAGGGTTGAGCGCATAGTATTTCTCTCCGACCATAAAGAAGAAATCGCTCGTGCATTTTGCACGTTTCATCAAAGAGAAAGCCTGTGCATAGTTCTTTTCGTCGCTCGGATTGTCGGCAATCTTCTTCGAGAAGATTTTCTCGATATTCTCGCAACTTGCCGCACCGCTCATGCCGAAGCACGATTCGAACTGCTCCTTGAACTCCAATTGGTCGGGTGCTATATTCTCGAAATACTTGGCATTCGTCTCGTAAGCATTCACAATCTCCATCGCATCCACCAAATCGTTGGAATAGTCGTCGCACAAATTTTTGAAGTAGATGGCCAGCACCTCGGGGTCGGCCGCACCGAGCACCTCGACCTGCGCGGATATGGCATCTTCGAACGCCTTGCGAACACCCTCGCGGTCGCTCTCCTTGTAGGTGAGGTACTCGCGAGCCTTGCGCTCCAAGATGTAATCCTTGCCTCGCTTCGGATGCGACGCGTAGTTCGCCAGACGGATGTCGTAAATCAGCAGCAGCGAATCGACATACATTTTTTTCTCTTCCAGCGTCTGTGCGCGATTGATTTTCTGCTTATAGAGTCGTACACCGTTGGCATAGATGTTTTCCGAAGCCTGAGGACACTTTGCAAGCAACTTCTGCAAATAGGCAGCAGCAGCATTGAAATTGTGGTTGTTAATCTCCTCTTTCAGGAACGAACTGTTCAGATAGTTCTCCCGTCTCTCTTCCGGAGTCTCGCCCCACTTCGCAAAACGAGGGTCGGAAAAATCCTGTGCCACGGTTGCAGTCAATCCTGCAATGCCGAACACAGCAGTAAGCAGCAATTTGATACGTTTCATTGTTACACTATTTTATTTATTTTGTTTTTATTCTGTCTCTCCAATTCAAACCGGCAGCCGGCTAATCGTATTTCGGACGAACGAACCAATAATCCTCGCCGAACATCGACAGTCCGAGCGAAATCTTGAAATAGTCCTGCCGAATCATTCCGACACGCTGACCGATTGTGTTGCTAATCGAGCCGAGCGAACCGCGGCAACCGTATTCGAAACCTATATCGATACTTGTCGCACCCATAAAGCGCAAAGGGAAGCCGACACCTGCGGTAATTGCATATTGGTTTATCCTCGTACCGTTGTATGTCTGGTAATAGTCGCTGTACCGACCGCCTATGCGATATACCATACGACGCAGATAATGACGCACGTCGAAGCGGTTAGGCGTATATTCGAATCCTAATTTGTAGGTATTGGTGTCGATATAACCGACCGTCATGTTACCGTAAATCTGTTCGTCGAACACTCCTTCGTTGCTGCCCCACATCTGACGCTCGTAATCGAATCCGACCGATACTCTGGTATCCTGATACATCACGCCGACATTTACCTGATGCGGCAACCGCATCTGACTGCGCGACCCCTCGGTAACCACCTCCGTATAATAGGAGTCGTTGCGATAGATGGCTCTCTCCTTCTTCGGACGCAACGAGCCGCCATAGTCGTATGTCGCGCCGAAGGTCAGCATCCGTTTGTCGTTGGAAATCGCACTCCACTGCAAGCCGACCTGAAATTTGAAGTTGGAAATCGAATAGTCGTCCACTCCCACTATCGTTTTGGGCGAGCCCGTACCGACATAGTCGTTGGCAACGGTGGATGCGTAGTTGTGCTTAATGTCGCCCCAATAATATTTGGCGGCGATACCTATCGAGAAATTCTTGAAAGGCTCCCAACCGACTCCGGCACGCACCTCCGTAACATCGCCGTCTCCCGAGTATTCATATACCACACGGCCTATCGTACCCCAAATATCTTCGCTCTCCTCGGTATGGGACATCTTATAGCCGACACTGCTGTACGGCGAAAGGCTAAAACCGAATCCCAATCCCTTTGTAACAGGGAACTGAATGGCTATCTCGTGGAAGTTAATCGTATTTTTCGCATTTTTCGCCGTGCGCAGATAGGCATTTGCCGCATCGTATTTGCGCTGACGGTTTTGCAGAAAATTACCCTCTACGCCGAAATCGAAAATAAAACTCTTCGGGAATGTCGCGCTGTATCCCGCAGGGTTGAGCATACTTACCGTCTGACCGCTGCGCCAAGCCACACCTATACCGCCCATTGCGCGTTGCGCCGTGTTGCCTGCCGTACCGAGTTCGCCTATGCCGAACATCGTATATGGCGAATACGCATTTACGCTGCTGCCCTGTGCATCGACCTGTACGGGCAACGCCACGCATACCAATGCAGCCGTTGCAATCGCAACCGCCCTGCACCAACTATTTACTCTCTTTCGCTGCATTGTACTTCAAAATTGCGTTTAGTCCGATATACATCATATTGCAATTTGCAAATATCGCATTTTTAATTCGATTAACAAAACATTTCGCATCGCCACCGCTAAAAATTATTCTCATTTGCGGATTTTTTGCCAAAAAACTGCCGACATACCCCTCTATTTCATAGAGAATGCCGCGCATTACTCCCTGCTCGATTGCCGTGCAGGTAGTATTGCCCAACCGTGCCGAAGGCTCCGCAATACCGCACAACGGCAAATGCGCTGTATAGTCGTGCAATGCCCTGAAGCGAAGCCCTGCACCGAGCGAAATGTTGCCGCCTTTGAAAACGCCCCGCTCCACAAGGTCTATCGTTATCGCCGTGCCGAAATCGACTATCAGCATATCCTCCTCCGAGCCGTACAACTTTACCGCTCCCGTTGCCAAAGCCACGCGGTCGGCACCGAGCGTTTCGGGTGTCGCATAATCAATCGCTATCGGTACGGGCGTAAGCGGGGACATGCACAACAGATACTCCGCTTTGTCGCGCAACGCTTCGCAAACGCTCTCCTCTTCGCCACGGGTCGATGCCACTATCGCCTTTGCAGGAGAGTATTCGGCAGCGATGGCCTGCAACCCGCTTGCGGAAAATCGCTCCGCCTGCCACTGTCGGACAACGGCATCGTTGCTATCTATAACGGCAATCTTGGTCAAAGTATTGCCCATATCGACAATAAGGTTGAGTTTTTGTTCCATGGTCTCTACAACGCTTTTAATACCCGCAATGCCTCCGACACATCGGCAACCCGTCTTACGGTCATTGCCAATCGGCGGTCGGGCTGTTTCAATACGTATCTGTCCGGCTCTTTGGTAACCTTTTTCAGCAGGGTCATGAATGTATCGCTTTTGTAGAACGGCGAAGAGTCGTCGCCCACAAACTGCACTATCATCAAACCGTTTTTGACTTTGACCTTCTCCATACCCAAACGCAGAGCCTCCCAACGCAGGCGCACCACGTCGAGCAGTTGTCGCGCCTCGTCCGGCATTTGGCCGAAACGGTCTGTCAGCCGCTCGCCGAATGCGACGAGGGCATTCTCGTCGCGCAACGAATCCAATTCGCGATAGAGCCGCAGACGTTCGGCCTGCTGACGCACATAACTCTCGGGCAGAGCCGCTTCGACGCCGAGTTCTATCGTAACGTCATCGACATAGCCCATCGTATCGACAGCCTGTTGCTCCTCTTTGCTCAATCCTGCCACATCCAAGCCTTCGGCACGCAACTCCGCAACAGCCTCGTTCATAATCTTTTGGTAGGTCTCGAAGCCTATGTCGGCGATAAAGCCGCTCTGCTCCGCACCCAACAGATTGCCCGCTCCGCGTATATCCAAATCCTGCATCGCTATATTGAAGCCCGAGCCGAGATCCGAGAACTCCTCGATGGCACGCAACCTGCGCCGTGCATCCGACGAGAGCATCTCGTCGGGACGCGAAAGCAGGTAGCAATATGCCTTTTTGTCGCTCCGTCCCACACGACCGCGCAATTGGTGCAGGTCGCTCAATCCGAAGCGGTCGGCATTGTCGATGATAATCGTATTCACGTTCGGTATATCGACACCGCTCTCCACAATCGAGGTTGCCACCAAAACATCGAAATCGCCATAGATGAAATCCATGATTATCCGCTCCAAATCCGCCGATTTCATCCGACCGTGCGCCATGGCCACCCTCGCCTTCGGACACAGACGCGCAACCATGCCGCAAACCGTCTGCAAATCCTCCACGCGATTGTGAATGAAATAGACCTGTCCGCCTCGCGCCAACTCCGTCTCGACGGCATCGCGCACCAACTCCTCCGAGAAGATGTGCGATTCGGTGATTATCGGCTGACGGTTGGGCGGCGGAGTGGAGATGACCGACAAATCGCGCGAGCCCATCAGCGAGAACTGCAATGTTCGCGGAATCGGCGTTGCCGTAAGCGTCAGCGTATCGACACTGACACTCAACTGCGTAAGTTTCTCTTTGGCCGCCACGCCGAAACGCTGCTCCTCGTCGATGATGAGCAAACCTAAATCGTGGAATTTGACTCCCGCTCCGAGTATTTTGTGCGTACCTATCAGTATATCGATTTTGCCGCCCTCCAAATCGGCGAGTATTCGCGATGTCTCCTTCGCGCTTTTCGAGCGGTTGAGATACTCTACGCTGACCGGAAAATCGCGCAACCGCTCCGTAAACGAGCGGTAGTGTTGCAGTGCCAGAATCGTTGTCGGCACCAGCACCGCCACCTGCTTGCCGTCGGTCGCAGCCTTGAAAGCGGCACGAATGGCTACTTCGGTCTTGCCGAATCCGACATCGCCGCATATAAGTCGGTCCATCGGACGCTCCGACTCCATATCCCGCTTGACCGCCTCGCTCGCACGCTGTTGGTCGGGTGTATCCTCCCACATGAACGATGCCTCCAACTCCTGTTGCAGATAGCCGTCGGCAGAGAATGCGAAGCCCTTGCTCGCCTTGCGTTTGGCATACAGCGC
Source organism: Alistipes sp. (assembly GCA_051875395.1). Lineage (GTDB taxonomy): Bacteria > Bacteroidota > Bacteroidia > Bacteroidales > Rikenellaceae > Alistipes. The sequence continues at coordinate 22,513 of JBJEGV010000006.1, forward strand.
GATGAGTTCGCGCGAAATATCCTTGACCGCCTTTTTGGTTGCGTTTTTGAGTTTCTGCCATGCTCCGCCGCCGAGTTTGTAGATTTTCGGAGGCTCCGCATCTCCGCTTTTGTATCGCGAAATACAGTGCAGCGAGTGGATGTTCACGAACAGCAGGTCGTTGTCGCGATAGACGAGTTTGATGGCCTCGTGCATCTTGCCGTTCTCCTCGATTTTGACCAATCCGCCGAAACGCCCTATGCCGTGGTTGATATGCACCACATAGTCGCCCACCTGCAAGGAGTTGAGTTCGGCGACAGTCATCTGTTCGTCGCGCTTTATCTCGCCGTTGATGCGGTAACGCTGGTAGCGGTCGAATATCTGATGCTCGGTATAAAGGCACACTTTCAGCGCATTGTCCACAAATCCTTCGTGCAGCACGATGCGGATGTTGTGCAGTTGCGCCTGCTCGCGCCCGATTTGGCGGAATATGTTTTGCAGTCGTTCTATCTGAGCGCGGTTTTCCGAAAGTATGCTGCATCGGTATCCGTGTTCGGTACGGTCGATTATGTCGTCGGCAAGCAGTTTGAAATCCTTGTTGAATTTCGGTTGCGGCGAGGTGGAGAATACTATCGTCGCCTTTGCCGGACGCTCCGCCACATTGTTGCGCAACGCCAACAGCCTACTCTCCGCCAAGTCGGTCAGCAACTCTTTGCGCGAGGTAAGTGCAGCAACGGTCTCCTGCGGATTTTCGCTCTCCGCCAACACCTTTTTGCGCACCTCGTCCACTCGGCGCAACGCATAGTCGGCATCGAAAAACCACCACGAGGCTTCGCCCGCAAATCGTGCCAACGAGACCGAACGGTTGCCCGCATTGCGATTGATGTTGGAGATTATATCGATTTGCTCCAAGCGGTCCGACGACAACTGATTCGATATTTCGAATCGCCGTATCGAAGCCACGTCGTCATCGAAAAAGTCTATACGGTAAGGTCGGCTCTCCGCATACGAGAATACGTCGAAAATACCGCCGCGCACCGAATACTGCCCTGGTTCATATACGAAATCGACCTGCTCGAATCCGAGTGCCGACACCCGCTCCTCCAAAGTGCCGATGGCTATCGTATCGCCCACCTTTATCGTAATCGATTCCTCCTCCATCTGCGCCGCATCCGCCACCCTCTCCGCCAAAGCCTCAGGATAGGTGCAGACAATGGTAAATCCATCCGCACGGTTGCGCAGGGCATTGAGCGTATTGGTGCGCATGACCACGCACGCCGCATCCTCGTTGCGATAGAGTATCGACCTTTTGTATGCCGACGGAAAGAAACAGACCCTCTCCTCGCCCAACAGTGCATAGAGGTCGTTCATCGCATAGGCCGCCGCGTCTTTATCCTCCGCAACGACGATATGCGTACCTCCGCGACGAGCGATAGCGGTTGCGGCATAAAACGAAAAAGCCCCGCCGACTAACTCGTTCAAGTAGACGGTGTTGCTTTTTTCGCCAAGTTCTTTGCAGAGTGCGGCCGTTTGAGCCGAATGTTCTGCAAGTTTCAGTATTTCGTGCATATATCAAACCGGTGTCGTAGCACCGAATGACCATTTAAGCCCGTTCCTGTGTGCCGTGTTTGGTATTCAGCAATTCGTTGTCGTGTCTGTCGCGGTAGTGGACATCGACGATGCCGACGCTTTGGTCGGCCACAATCTCTATCCATGCCTTGTAACGCCACTCCCACCGCAATTTGAGCGACCACACGCCTTTGTTCAGGAATGCTGCCACATATGGGCTGACAACGAGTTTGATGTAACGATGACCGCGCTCCTGCGTCAATAGCGAGATTTGATTCTCGATTTTTCTGTCGAGCAGTACCGTCGGCTGTATTTTGCCCGTACCTCCGCAGGTCGGGCACACATCCTGAATATCTTTTACCGCTACCGGACGGATGCGCTGTCGCGTTATCTGCATCAGTCCGAATTTGGTGAGCGGCAATATCTTGTGTCTTGCCTTATCCTTGGCCATAAGACGCGTCATCTCCTCCAACAGCGTTTGGCGGTTTTGCGCCTTATGCAAATCTATAAAATCGACGATGACGATACCTCCCAAATCGCGCAATCTCAACTGTCGCGCAATCTCGGCAGCAGCGGCCAAATTGACCTCCATCGCCGTTTGTTCCTGATTGTCTTCTGCCTTGGTACGGTTACCCGAGTTTACGTCTATGACATTCATCGCCTCTGTGGATTCGATGATGAGATAGGCACCGCGTTTGAGCGAAACATATTTCGCAAACAGCGATTTTATCTGGCGCGAGATGTCGAAATTGTCGAATATCGGCACCGTACCGCGATAGAGTTTTACGATTTTCTCCTTTTCGGGATCGACCGCTCGGATGTAGTTACGTATCTCGTTGTACATTGCATCGTCATCGACGCATATTTGCGAGAACGACCCGTCCAGATTGTCGCGTATTATCGTATTGGCTCTGCTCATCTCGCCCATAAGGAGCGAAGGAGCCGGACGACGACGAATCTGCTGGCAGATTTTGTTCCACTTCTCGACAGCCGCGAGTATGTCCTGCTCTACGTCTATATCGGTCGCGTTTTCGGCAGCCGTGCGGATTATGACTCCGAAATTTTTCGGCAATACGCTGGCAGCCACACGCCGAAGCCGCTTCTTCGCCTCGTTCGAGCGTATCTTCTGCGACAGAAAGACTTTCGACGAGAACGGCACGAGGACAACATTCCGACCTGCGAGTGAAATATCCGATGTCAGGCGCGGACCTTTGGTCGAGATTGCCTCTTTGACAATCTGCACCATCACGGTCTGCCCGACCTGCAAAAGGGTACCGATTTTACCGTCGCGCGGTATTCCCGCATCTATTTTCAGAGTTTCGAGTTTCAATCCGCGTTTCCCAGGCGCATAACTCGAAACGATTTTGTCCAACGACGAAAAATGCTGACCCAAATCCTGATAGTGGATGAAGGCATCGCGCTCGTGCCCTATGTTCACGAATGCGGCGTTGAGTCCGGGCATAATCTTACGCACTTTACCGAGGTAGATGTCTCCGACGGCAAAGCCTGTTTTGGCCTGCTCGCGGTTGAGTTCGACAAGCACTTTGTCTTCACAAAGAGCGATGTTTATCTCTGTCGATGTTACATTTACTACTAATTCTCGATTCATTTTGCGAGTTGTAAGATTATTTATCGAAAGACTGTCGGCACAACCGACCTTATCGCCGTTGCACGTTCAGTCTCCCCTCTGTTGCTGTCTGCCCAATCGTCCCGCGACGCAACCCGACAACCGCCCGACAAGGTCGGTCGGCATCGGAAATTGCACCATGCACCGCCTCTCCGACCCGTATCGGAGAGGCGCACATAAGACGATGCAAACAAATAGGTAACGCCAAAGAGAGGTGTACTACAATCCCTTCGGCGTTATTTGATACCTATGCGAAGCAATAGTTGTACGCACTACTTCTTCTTATGACGGTCCTTACGCAGACGCTTCTTGCGCTTGTGCGTAGCCATCTTGTGACGCTTATGCTTCTTTCCGTTTGGCATTGTTTTAATAGATTTTAAGGTTAATCAAGCAATATTACTTGATTTTTGCTACAAAAGTCTTTGCCGGTTTGAAAGCCGGAATATTATGAGCCGGAATGGTTATGGTCGTATTCTTCGAGATGTTGCGGGCAACCTTCTGCGCACGCTTCTTGATGATAAACGAACCGAATCCGCGGAGATAGACGTTCTCGTTTTTCGCCAACGCATCCTTAACCTCCTCCATGAATGCCTCTACGACAGCCTGAATCTGTACCTTCTCTGCACCTGTTTTCTTAGCGATTTCGCTAACGATATCTGCTTTTGTCATAATAGTAAATAAATTAAGTATTTAACACTCAAATTTTATGCTCGATACACCGATGGAGTACAGTCGGACTGCACCTCTCGGCATTTCAGCGCACAAATATACATTTAATTTGCCAATCTCACAAATTCTCTTGCGCTTTTTTCTTTTTTTTCACTGCGTTAGCCGTTTCGATGCAGCCGTTTAAGGCCGCGCATTGAACGCTCTCGCAAAACCTTCCGCCGCTTGGTCGAGGCCTTTTTGGAGTTTGCCGCCTATCATCATGCGCATCATCATATTCAATTCGGCGTGCAACACCAAACGCATGCGGGTATCCGTCGCCGACACCTCGTGCAACTGAATCCAAAAACTGAAATCGACAGGCAATCCGCCGCCCTCCTCGTCGCTCTGAATCTTGACGTGCTTGTTCTCGACCTTCTCGACCATTTTCAGTCTGACGGTAAAGCCTTTGACCTTGAACGAACATGTATCTGCCGTGGCTTGCCACTCCTCGACCTTGTCGGCAACGGCAGTGGTCAGCAACGAGAAGTCGGATATCAGCGGATATATCTGCGACACAGGACGCAGGATTTGCTGTTGTTTCGATTCGTATTTCTCCATAATTTTCTTTAGTTTAGGGCTTAACGGGCTGCAAATATAATCTTTTTTGACCATTTAGCGGCATCCGAATCCGCTTTTTTCGTTATATCCGCAGTAAATGACAGCTAAATAAAAATAGGCAATGGTACGCGAAGCGAAAACTATTTTTCCAAAAGATGGATTAGAACATCTTAGCCGAAATGCCGCTGAAACATAAACACAATATTATCTATGCAACTCTTAATTTGCGAGCAATCGCGCCGATATCGGCAATGCAATAAACGCGCTGCGATAGAATGGCGCATTTCGTTGTGGTGGCAGCGGGGACAAATTTATTCCGCTCAGAATGACGGGTAGAGTTTAGTGGATAGTTATTAAATAAGTAAAATATAACACGACAGGATTATGAGCAGCAGAAAAATGAACCGAAAGCAATACAAGCGTTATCATTCGTCGGTCATCGCATCCGAGCGCGAAAAAGTCGAGACGGAGTAGAAAGCGATGAATCCCCTCGAACCCGAAGTGAGGTATTTCCTCTCGTTCGAAGGTTTCGCGGAACTCTACCTCTGTATGCGCGACCTCTATCCGATGCAGTTGGGGCTTACGAACGGTTGGAGGATTTCTACATCACCATTACGGGCAAGCGCAGAAACTCCGAATTCAGTTCATTCAGGAGGGTGTTGAATAGGAAACAACCATAAATAATATTTGTAATATTTATAAATATCATTACCTTTGACCGAACTTTTATAAACATTGTTAGTATGGAAAATTGGATTATTGATAATAAAGAATGGTTGTTTAGTGGCATAGGCATTTTTGTTATAAGTGGGATTGGGACATTCTTTTGGCGGATATACAAAGGAACGTCTAAAGATAAACCGCAAATGCAACAAGTGCAGAATCAGGTTGTTAATGTGAATGTTGGAGTGCAAGCCAAGAATCAAGAGCAACCTGTGAAAAATCATTATGATATTAAAGCGAAGGCACACATATTATTTATTGACGATGAGAGGTTTAATATGATCAATATTTTGAAAAAGGCGGGCTGGAAAAATATTGAATATAAAAAGGATCTTTCTGATTTAGATGATCACGCCGTATTATCGGCAAATGTCATCTTTGTAGATATCAATGGAGTTGGATGTAGTTTGTTTAGGAACCAAGGATTAGGGTTAGCGGCAGCGATTAAAAGCAAACATAAAGATAAATGTGTTATAATTTATTCGGCAGAACCTAATGGAGATCGATTTGATAATGCTTTACGTCAGGTCGATGCTTGTTTACCTAAAAATGCAGAACCTATAGAATTTATGAATTTGATAGAAGAATACGCCGATAAGTTATGAATTCAAAAATTGTTTCTCAACAAGGTGAATTAATCTGCGATTCATTGCTATTTCCTGAGTGTACGCATTGTATTTTGACTAATCAAAATCATGGATATGCCAATATTAAATGTCAAATAGACAGAGCAAATAAAAGAATAGCGTATCATAAAAATGAGCATGGAGAATTGTTTGCATGTAATCAAAAGGCTAAAACTACTAAATTATTTAAGGACGAAGTGAATTCGATTGTGTATTGCCTTAAATCATTAATCACATTATCTAGTGAAGTTCGGCAATATACAATGGCAGAAACATCTAATAGGGTAAACCGTGTTATACACAATCTTAAAAGTATTAATGCGCATGCCATGCAAGAGTTATATGCGTTGGTCCCTCAGGAACAATTAGTAAAAAACGTTAGGGAGAATTCTCAAATTGTAGAAAATGCTATAAAAAAGGATATTCGTCAAGCAGCTTTAACGTTCTTTCGGATGGCAAAATTCAATCTTAGTATTAAAGCCGAATTTTCCATATATGAAAAGTTGTTACAAGGTGGAGAAAAATTGAAACTCGAAAAAAGAAATCATAATATTCGCGATGTTATAATGATTGTTTTATATATGTTTTTCAATGATTTCAATGAAAAGGATGTATATATTGATATTGAAGAATATTATGAAAAAGTATATGTGGATTTTGAGTCATTTCAAGTTGCGATTTATCATATAATTGAGAACGCTGCTAAATACATCGCACCCAAAACAAATGCCAATATTACGTTTAAAATAGAGAAGCATACTCAATATATCATATTCGAAATGACCAGTCTGTATATTAATCAAGACGAAGAATCTGAGATATTTAATGAGGGTTATTCTGGTGTCGTCGCAAAGCAGTTAAAAAAAGCAGGGAAAGGCATTGGAATGTACCGGGCAAAACGTTTGATCGAGTTGAATAATGGGACATTAACAGTTGAAGCAGGAGAGGCAATCAAAATAAATGGGATAGATTATGCAAAGAATAAATTCATCATTGCGTTACCTATAAATTAGACATTGTCTTATCCATATCTCGAACCGCTTCGCTATGTTTGTCTCGAATAAAGGCTCGCGATAGTGAAGTGGTTTTCATTTTTGCATAGGGGGGGGTATTTCATCGTCCGAGTTCGAGTCGGCTATCCATTGCAGAGTTCAGTAAGATGCCCATACAGAGGTCGTCCTTGCGCAAGGTACTTATTTTGCCCTCATCCAACTTGACGACCAGCGTATGCTTATTCGGAGCCATCACGCCTTTGAACTCCTTGCCGGGAACCTTCATCGATGCGGCGGCAGTCGGGACATCGACGATGAACTTGGACCGTCGAACTCCGCCAACTGTACCGAAGCACTCACGAGTTTTTTTTCTGATGCGAATTTCGTCCAATAAATTTTACTCTTCGACAGTGAAAATAAATGAATTTTCACTATCTTTGAAAACAAAATCTCAATTGAAAATAATTATATTGATATGATTGGTTATCATTTTAAATACAAAAGCGACTACCCCAATCAGGTACATCAATTAAATATGTCGATCTCTCAAAATTATTATTTGTTAAAAAATGGCGAGATCAAATATCAACAAAAAAAATTCGACATTAATTGGATTAATTATGAGAGAACAGGCAAACGTCATATTGTCAATTTTTTAATTCGAGATCATTTCAGCAATTGTTTTTACGCCGAAGTTTATCCGATCGACGAGATGCCGCATATCGAATATTTTCTGTTTAATGCATGGAAACATAAAAAGAATTTTGCATTTTGCGGAATTCCCCATTGTTTGATATTGGGTAGACATATTATTAATAGATTTCCAGAAATTCAAAATCTGTCCCATACTGCAAATGTTGATATCCAATTAGCAAGTAACGGATTTGCTACCGGTATAAGATCGATGCGGGATTGGGAAACAAATATGCGATTTTTTGCTAGTTATCGTGATCTTAAACACATTGAGAGTTTCCAGCAGTATAGTGAACATATATGCAGAGATATTAACTCGAGAAATAGCGGGAAAACAGAACCCAATCTATTAAAATGGGCGCACAACAACCCTCGTGGGATGATCGTCAATGATTTTACTGAATTTAAAAAATTATTCTCGGAATAGATCATCGCTCCTCTCAACACCTCCTTTTTGAGGTTCTCTTTTCCGAGAACATATACCAAATCTTGACCCTTGGCAGTCAATTGACCGCCGAGGGTTATTTGTGGTTTTTGTGTGCCACCTCCCGTCGGGAGCATCGCATGCAATTTCGACAACGGTGCCGATGGCAATCGCTGCCCGCGGATTGGCGAGAACATATTTGCTAACGCTTTGACGCATTGCGCCATATGATATAGCCAAAAGAAAACGAGACGGTTGCAGTAACCATCTCGTTTCTTAATCTTCGGTGTGTGGGAGTTGAGGGATTCGAACCCCCGACCCTCTGCTTGTAAGGCAGATGCTCTGAACCAGCTGAGCTAAACTCCCGTTTCAAAAAATGGCTCGGGACTGCGAGCATCACTGCCCGCCGCAACGGAACATGCTATCCACAACACTGCATCCGCAGCGTACAAGTGGGCAGTTGCTCTTGCAACCCTCGCGCAAATGCGCCTGAACAAGGACTTGAACCTAGGACCCCATGATTAACAGTCATGTGCTCTAACCGACTGAGCTATTCAGGCGTTTTTAAGAACCTTCACAACATAATCGGAATCTACACAAAGCATTTTCCTGATTTTTGTGGTGCAAATATACGGCTATTTTTTATTACTGCAAAAATTTTGTGCAAAAAATGCAAAAAAATATAACTTTGCCCTGTGATGAACAGATTAGCCATATTCAGCCTCTCTCTCTTCGCATTATCGGTCATTTCCGCTGCTGCGACGGCACAATCGGCATTGCGTTTTACCGAGTCGAAACACGATTTCGGCACGATAAATGAAGATGGAGGCGTTGTGTCGCATACGTTTCGGTTTACCAACGTTTCCGACGCACCCGTGGTTGTAATCGACGTTGCCTCGTCGTGCGGCTGTACGAAGGCGGAGTTCTCGCGCAAGCCCGTACAGGCAGGCGCAGAGGGCGGGATTATCGTCCGTTTCGACCCTATGGATTATCCCGCAGGGGCGTTTTCGCGCAAGGTAACCGTCTCGACCTCGCAGGGCAGGGCAGAACCGCTGACGGTAACGGGCAGGGTAAAACCCCGCAAAAAGAGCATCGCCGAACGCTATCCGCTCGTCATCGGCAACGGCATACGGCTCGAATCGAACGCCCATGCGTTCGGATATGTCGAACACGGCTCTGCACAACGCAGCGCAATCGGTATAATAAACGATTCCGACAAAGCGGCGAGAATCGACATAACATTGACGACAACCGACAGTCGGCTCGATATACGCTATCCGCACAATCTTGCTCCGCACGAGGAGGGGATGATAGATTTCGGCTACATACTGTCGGAGGGGTGTTCCGTCTATGGTACGATGCGCGATTTGGCGACAATTTCCATCGACGGCACGGCATCCGGTTACGAATTGATTATAAGCGGTATGGCGATAGACAGCCGCAACCGCGACGGCGACAGCGGAGAACCGTCGGCACGATTGTCGGAAAATTTTATTAAATTTGGGACGCTCAAAAGCACCGATACGGTACAACGACGGACGATAGTGCTGCACAACGCCGGCAATTCGCCGTTGCATCTGCGCCATGCAAAGACCGAGCGAGGTATCGTCGAAGTCGTCATGCCAAACAAACGCACCATAGAAGCGGGTGGCAAAACGACATTTTCCGTCATCCTGCATCCGTCGAAATGCCCGTTGGGAGCAGTGTCCGACCGCGTCAGGATTATTACCGACGATTCCGGCCGACCTGTTTTGAGCGCAAGGATTACCGCTTTGATTGAAGAATAGTTAAACAGAACGATATATGTTTGAAATAGTTGAAAAGCGACTGCTTGCCGACGGCATATTCCTCACGCGCGTCCATGCACCCCGCATCGCGAAAGCGGCTCTGCCGGGGCAGTTCGTCATCGTTCGTGCCGACGGCAACGGCGAGCGCACACCGCTGACCATTGCCGATTACGACACGGCCGACGGGACGATAACGCTGGTAACGCAGGCGTTGGGCGTATCCACACGCAAAATAGTGGCAAAGGATGTCGGCGAGTCGTTTGCCGATGTTGCCGGACCGCTCGGTCGGCCGTCCGATTTCGTAAGCATGTCGGAGGAGGAGTTGCACCGCACCCGCTTCGTATTCATAGGAGGAGGAGTCGGCACGGCACCCGTCTATCCGCAGGTAAAGTGGTTGCACGAACACGGCATCGAAGCCGATGTAATCGTCGGAGCCAAGAGCGAACGGATGTTGATTTACACCGACGAATTGGCGCGTGTATGTCGGCTGCACATCGCTACCGATGACGGCTCGCGAGGTTTTCACGGATTGGTTACGGCATTGCTCGAAAAACTGGTAACGGAAGGCAACACCTTCGACAGATGCGTGGCGATAGGGCCGATGATAATGATGAAATTCGTCGCACTCACGACAAAAAAACTCGGCATCGGATGTACCGTATCACTCAACGCCCTTATGGTCGATGGTACGGGTATGTGCGGTGCGTGCAGGGTAACGGTCGCCGGCAAAACGCGCTTTACATGCGTGGATGGTCCCGAGTTCGACGGCCACGAAGTCGATTTCGACGAAGCCATGCGCCGACAGGGAATGTACCGTACACAGGAGGAACGGGCGTTGGCGATTATGCGCGAACGCGAGGCGGGACACAAATGCAATATCGGTTTGGACAAGTAGCGAATTATTATGGCAAACAAAATACCGCGCGTGCCGGTGCGCGAACAAAATCCGGCGCAACGTGCCGCCAATTTCGAGGAGGTGTGCTACGGCTACAATGCCGACGAGGCGATGCTCGAAGCGACACGCTGTTTGGACTGCAAAAATCCGCGATGCGTTACCGCGTGTCCCGTAGGCATTAAAATTCCGCGTTTCATCGAGCGGCTCAAAGTGGGTGATTTCGCCTCGGCCGCCGACATCATCGCCGAAGATTCGTCGTTGCCGAGCATCTGCGGAAGAGTCTGCCCGCAAGAGACGCAATGCGAAGGCTCGTGCATACTCGGCATAAAGGGCGAAGCGGTAGCCATAGGCAAATTGGAACGTTTTATCGGCGATTGGCAGTTGGAACACCGCACGGAGGGGCACACGACACCCGCATCCAACGGACACAAAGTGGCTGTCGTCGGCAGCGGACCTTCGTCGCTGGCATGTGCAAGCGATTTGGCGAAGATGGGCTACAAGGTCGATGTATTCGAGGCATTGCACGAATTGGGCGGCGTACTCGTGTACGGCATTCCCGAATTCCGTCTGCCGAAGCAGGCGATTGTCCGCAAAGAGATTGAGGCAGTACGTCGTTTGGGCGTAACATTCGAAACCGATGTCATCGTCGGTCGTACCGTAACCGTCGATTCTCTGCTCGACGACGAGGGTTACGATGCAGTATTCATCGGGTCGGGTGCGGGATTGCCACGTTTTATGGGTATCGAAGGAGAAAACCTCAACGGAGTATTCTCTGCCAACGAATTTCTCACTCGTGCCAATCTGATGCGTGCCTACGACAACGAATCGGATACACCGATATATGTCGGTCGGCGCGTGGTTGTGGTCGGCGGAGGCAACGTGGCAATGGATGCCGTCCGTACAGCCAAGCGGTTGGGAGCGGATGCCACAATCGTCTATCGCCGCAGCGAAACCGAGTTGCCCGCACGCCGCGAGGAGGTACATCATGCCAAGGAGGAGGGCATAGAGTTCCGCATGCTGACCAATCCGACGCGCATAATCGGCGACGAACGCGGTTGGGTATGCGGAATAAATTGCGTGCGGATGGAGTTGGGCGAGCCCGACGAGAGCGGTCGTCGTTCGCCTGTCGAGGTTGCCGGCTCCGATTTTCGGATTGAATGCGATGTTGTGATTATGGCACTCGGCACATCGCCGAATCCTCTGATATCCTCCACCACATCGGGGCTTGAAACCACACGCAAGGGTTGCATTGCAGCCGATGCCGACGGACGCACCACTCGCGAAGGCGTATTTGCGGGAGGCGACACCGTAACGGGAGCAGCCACCGTGATTTTGGCCATGGGAGCAGGCCGACGAGCCGCCAAAGCCATAGACGAATACATCAAAGCAAAAGAGGTCTAATCATAAACCGTCATCAAATTCATGCGCACGATTTTTTTGTTGCCCGCACTTTTTGCAACATTGCTGCTCGGCGGCTGCCAATCGAAACACAATTCGCTGACAGGCGTAATCGGAGATGCTACCGTAAATACGCTTACGGTCGTAACGACCGACGGCGACAAGGTAACATTCGGCACGATGGATGCCGACCGCTCCGACTGCCACGGGCTGCTTATCGGCTCGCCCGTAACGATAGAGTATGCGGGCGACATCGAAAACGGCATTGGTACCGCCGTTTCCGTTGCAACATCGCGCGAATACAATCTTTTGGTAGGCGATTGGACCTATCGCAACGGCGATTTCGAGCAGGGTTTCTCGTTGCGCATCGAAGGTGAAGCGGAGCAGATAGGCACCGCCACACTCCTCTACTCGGCTTGGCAAATAGAAGACGATACTCTTTCGCTTGCAGGCCGCAGTATCGGCAACGGACAGGAGTTTGATTTTATCGAGACATGGACCATCGCCGCCTTGGACGAAGACACTCTGAAACTCGAAGGCGAAAACGGCAGTTCGCTGACGCTGACCCGCAAGCGGTAACCGAAGAGTCCGATAAGATTTCACGCGCCCCTGACGAAGCATGGGCGCGTGATTTTTTTATATCGGGAATCCTTATTCCTTGGCATCGACAGGATTGGCATAAATGCCGAGGAATATCTCGCGGGCTGTCTCGACGTTCTCGCCGAACGCACTCTCGGCATCTGCCAAACGACTGCAAAACTTCGCCTTCTGCTCTGCCGTATATCGGTCGGCGAAACGGCTCTCGCCATGCAGAATATCGTGCGCGATATAATTGGTGTCGTGCAGCACATAAGCCTCTATGATGCGCTTGTCGATAGCCTCCACCAAAGCCTTGTAGGCATCGGGTTTCGGCAAAGCCGCCATTGCCTGCAACTCGTCGTCGCCGATAGGTCGGCAAACCGCGATGTTCACATTGCCCTTTTGCGCCGTAATGCCGCACATGATACTCTCGAAATCCTCGTTAGGCTGCTTGCGGTAAGGCTCGCCCGTGGCACGCGCCGCGAGTTCCAATGCCTTGCGTACATCGCAAGTCTCGTATTGGTACGAAACGGCGACAGGTGTAATGTGCAGACGACCCAAATCGGCAGCGAAATCGCCATCGCCGCTCATTCCGAGCATCTTCAATACTCCTTGGTCGGTGGCATCGCGACCATCCTTCGTTCGGCCGTTGCGTTGCGCTATCCACATCGAGCGGCCTGCCTCGATACGCAGACGGATATATTCGGTCAGATGCCGCGAATTTTCCAAAAATTCGCGAGGCGAAACATCGTCCTTGCGGATAATCTTCACCATATTGTTGGCGCGGCATATATCGGCCACTATCTGCGGCCGCAGCAGATTGTCGCCCAAAGCGATATCCGTCGTCGGCAAATCGTGCGAAAAGAGCATGTACTGCAACAAAAACGCATCGAGCGATATGTCGCGATGGTTGGATATGAAGAGTTGGCTGCCCTCGTGAGTCACATGCTCCAAACCCGATTGCGTGAAGCAATCTATCGTCGAATCGATAATCCGTTGAATTGCAGGATAGAGAATACGGCTCTGAATATCGTGCGTATTCTTACAACTTTTGATTATTTCGCGTATCAGTGCAATGTCTATATTCGGAAATGCGAATTTTGCCGCAGGTTCGAGCATAGGGTCATTGGCAATACGCTCCATCGCTGCCGGAATTTCATCGTCGTAATAAGCCCTTATGTCATCGAATGAGGTATTATCCATCATGTCGTTTTTTTTGATTTCGCGACTTGCGCGAAACAATTACCTCTGCAAATATAAGAAAAAATCCTATTCGACGCATTTTTCTGCCTATATGTCGTTGGCAGCACCACGGAAACATCATTATTTCGCATCGTTGTATCGATAAAATTATTACATTTGCATAAGCTTCCGTTGCGACAAACACGATTAACGATAATTGTTCAACACTATGAATGTCAAAGAACTTCTCAAAGAGTGCCAAAAGCGTCGATGCGCCGTATTGGCCACCAATTTCTACAATCTCGAGACCCTTACTGCCGTAATGCGTGCCGCACAACGCACGCAGGCTCCCGTATTGCTGCAACTCACGCGCAGTTCGATAGATTATATGGGACTGAAACAGGCGGTTGCCATGGGACGACAGGCGATTGCCGATTATGGAGTGCAGGGATGGATTCACCTCGACCATGGCGGCTCGGTCGAATTGGTGGAGCGATGTCTCGATGCAGGTTTCGATTCGGTAATGATAGATGCCAGCGAAAGCCCGTTCGACGAGAATGTGGCCACAACGCGCCGCGTCGTGGAGTTGGCGCGTCCTTACGGTGTCAATGTCGAAGCGGAATTGGGTTATGTCGCCAAACTCGGACAGCAACAGGGAGGCGGTTTTACCACCGCATCCGATGCGGTACGTTTCGTCGAACTGACAGGCGTCGATGCGTTGGCTGTTGCGATAGGCTCGGCGCACGGATTCTATAAAGAGGAGCCGCATTTGGACATCGAGCGGCTTCGCGAGATACATGCAGCCACCGATGTTGCCCTCGTACTCCACGGCAGTTCGGGCATTCCTCATTCGCAGGTGCGCGAGGCGATTGCCAACGGTATTGTAAAGGTCAATCTCGCCACCGAAATCAAAGACAATTTCATGCGTGCGCTCAAAGGCGTACTGCTTGCAAGCGACGAAATCGACCTTCGCAAGGTATTCCCGAAGGCAGTCGAGCCGGTTGTCGAACTCCTGTGCGAGAAGTACCGCATGGTCGGTTCGGCAGAAAAATAGCCGATTCCGATATTTATGCAGAACGCCGTGCATCGTTGATGCACGGCGTTCTGTATTAGGAGTCCCATATACCTATCTGCTATCCCGTTTCAACAACAGATGTTCGAGCAGCAATATGATGATTATGCCCATTACGAAGCCGTTGCCGACAATCGGACGAATCAGTGCGGGAATGGCATCGATTGCCTGTTGCGGAGCGAACGACAACACTATGTTGAACATTATCGGAATGCCGAGTATCAATCCGTCCTTAAATGTGGCGACCGATTTGGTCGTCTGTATCATGCCCAATCCAGCAGCCACCTGCGTTGCCATGAGATAGAGCAACACCGTACCCATAACCGGCAACGGAATAGTCAGCAACACCGCAACGACCTTCGGAAAGAACGAGAGCAGAATCAGCCCCACGGCAGCAGGAATAATGGTATGCCGCGATGCGCACGATGTCGATGCCACAACACCCGGGGAGAGCGAATAATCGACAGGACCTATAACTCCCACTGCTCCTGCCACGATATTCATCAGACCCGTGATGCCGGTACTCCGTTTGTTGCGTTTGGCCATATTGCCCGCACCTATCATATCGCCCAACGACTGCACCGAGCCGATTTGGTTTATCAGCAGCGCGATGTAACAGAACACGAACGCAAGCACCACTCCCGCATCGAATTTCATCGGCAACACCAACAGACGCGGAGCAACGGTATCGGTGGCGAATTGCGAAGGGAAGCCCGTAAAGCAGTAGTAAATAAGCGACCCGAGTACCATAGCCCATATCACCACGGTCGTCTTCCACACACCGCGCAGCAAATTGTTGGCAACCGCCATGACCATCACGCACACGAGCGAGAAGACAAATGCCGACAACTGATGCTCGGCGTCGGAAAAAATCAACTCGACTATCGGTTTGGCGATTGTGAACGACACCAAAAGCAATATCGACAACACGATACGCGGCGTAAAGATGCGTTGCAGTTTCGACAATGCGCCGCATGCCGCAATGCCTGCCACCAAGGCACCGCCTATTATCATCGAGGGATAGATGGTCTCCGACCCATAGCCCTGTGCCGAAGCGGCTATAACCCCCATCAGCAATGCTGCGGCAGGACCTGCCACAAGCGGCAGACGATGACCCCACAAAGCCTGTACGACCATCGTCAGACCCATCACGGCAAACATCTTCTGCGTAAAACATACCGTCTCGCCCTCAGGCGCGATAAAAGTACTCGTAAGCACTACGGGAATTGCTATCATAAACCACTGCAATCCGTATAACAACATTGCACCGGCAGCGGGGCGGTCATCGGTTCCGTATTTGAGTTTCATAGTATTTGTGTTGAACAAAATAACGTTGCGATTTTATCAGATTGCGCGTATGCAGCACCATCGTCTTTGTCTCGTTAAGGATGGTTATGTAGAGCATACTCGCCTTCGTAGATGTCTCCTTGTGTTTGATACTGCGCAACTGCGTGGTCATCGACTCCGAGATGCTCTCGAACAGTGCATCGCGCAACTCGACAACCATGTGCGCCTCCGTGAAGTCGTTGCGTTGCAAAATCAGATTGACACGCGCGAATATCACCTCCACATCATCGTTTATACGCATCAAATCTTCGATTTGCTCCTTGTTCATGCCTTCGTGGTTGTTGTCGATATGCTCGAAGCAAGGATGTGTTATGTTGCACAGCGACCGCGCTATCTCCGTGATGTAATCGACAGCCTGTGCATAGTAGTATGCCGCCGAAATCTCGTTATCTTTCAATGCGGAGAGTACCGACATTATATTCTGTTTGCGCTCCTTCGCTTTGTCATAGAGTTCGTCCGACTGTTGCATCACCTCGCGCAGCACCTTGCGGTTCTCCTTGAATACGGCAATCATCGTTCTGTCGTAAATTTTGGTGGCAAGCCGCATCGCCTCCGAAACCTCTGCCACGCTCTGCCTTATTATGCCTTCGGCTCCGTCGGCAAGGTTGTCGTAATCGCTGTCATCCACGGCAGCAGCCGCGCGATTTTTCTTTATATTGCTGCGCAACAGAATCCAACCGCACAACAGCGACACTCCAATAATGGCCGCATTGCCGCCGTACATCAGAGCCAAAGCCACGCAAAATGCGATAAGGAATGCTCCGAAACCCGTAACGAACCAGCCCGACACCACCGTCAAAACGCCCGAGATGCGGTACACCGCACTCTCTCTGCCCCACGCTTTGTCGGCAAGCGACGAACCCATCGACACCATGAAGCAGACATATGTGGTCGATAGCGGCAATTTGAGCGAGGTGGCGATGGAAATAAGTATTGCCGATGTAGTCAGATTGACGGTCGCGCGAATCAAATCGTAAGAGCCTTCGCTGCGCTCCGTCTCCGGCAATTTTTCGAACCTGCTGCGGATAATGTCGATGATGCTCTGCGGAGTTATGCGCTCCAATGCCGAATTGACATTCATCGCCATACGCACCACTCCGCGCGAAGCGGGTGTCGAGGCAAAGCGACCGTCCGACTCCTCCTGCGACGAGAGCGAAATCTCGGTTTGGCTGACCGACAGCGCACGTTTCGATGTCCACAGCGTAACTATCATGATAAGTCCCGCAGCAAGCAGCAGACCCATATTTGCCGATACATCCGATGCCAAAGCACCCATCATCATATCGGTACCGTGTTCGCGAGCCAGCATATACGAATCGTAACCCGCCACAGGCACACCGACGAAATTTACGAGGTCGTTGCCGGCAAAGGCGAGAGCCAAGGCAAAAGTACCTGCCAGAATGTTGAGTTTAAGGATATTCACTCGGAATATGCTCAAAAAATAGAGCAACATGCTGCAAACTATCCAGCAGACAAAGAGCGAGAGCAGCAGATTTTCGTCGATAAACCCGATTATCGCACTGTCTGCCGACACGCCCTTCAACCCCCTGAACAGGGCGAAATAGACTATCGAGGTAAACGACATTCCGCACCAAAGCGGACCGAAACGGCGGAATACCTTTATATATCGGAACGAAAATATGATGCGCGAAACATACATCACGAACGAGCCGCACGAGAATGCGAGAATTACCGACAGCAGTATGCCCGCGACTATCGCCATGGCGCGTGTCGAATTGATGTAGTTGCCTATTTGCGAGAGCGACAGAGCCTCGTCGGCAGTGATGACGGCAATCGACGTGGCCAATGCCGAACCCAACAGACAAAAGACCAATGCTACGGTCGTCGATGTCGGCAAGCCCATCGTGTTGTATATGTCGAGCAGAATTATGTTGGCAAGCATCACCGAAAGGTAGAGTATCATCACGTCGCGGAATGTGAAATTCGCAGGGTCGAACATTCCGCTGCGGGCTACCTCCATCATACCGCTCGATGTTACGGCACCGATGACGATGCCTATCGAAGCAACGGCCATGATGACACGTATCGACGCTGCACGCGACGCTATTGCCGAATTGAGAAAATTGGCAGCATCGTTCATCACGCCGATAAAAAGACCCGTAACGGCCAAAATGACCATTACCGCCAACATAAACGTATAGATATACTCCATAAGGCACAATTTGACGACACGGCACGCAATATGCCGGTCGCGGGTGTCTCGATTATATAGAGACGAAAGGGCGACCGAGGTCGTCGGCCACCCTTTCAGTCCTTCGTGCTATTTGCACATTTCTTTTATCAACTGCTTGGCCAACACAGGGTTATCCGTCGTGATGTAATCGACTCCCTGTTCGATGCACCAACGCAACTCATCCTCTTGGTCCACAGTCCAGACATTGACCGTCAGACCGAGTTTGTGAGCCTGCTTAATCCATTTCGGATGCTTCTGCAATACGCTGCATTTGTAGTCGATGCCTGTCAGTCCCATGCCTGCCACATATTCGGGAATATAGTCGCCGTTGAGATAGGCGATTTTCGTCCCTTCGGGAGCAAGTCGTTTCAATTCGGTGCAGACGAACGGGCGGAAAGCGATATACTCCACCTGCTCCTGCAAACCGTATTCTGCCACCTTTGCAAGGGTTTTCTCGACAATCTCGGTTTCGAGTGCCGGAGTGGCGTGTT
The DNA here is from genome assembly GCA_051875395.1 of Alistipes sp. GTDB lineage: Bacteria > Bacteroidota > Bacteroidia > Bacteroidales > Rikenellaceae > Alistipes. The sequence continues at coordinate 41,357 of JBJEGV010000006.1, forward strand.
TCTTGACCTCGATAATCAGTTTGGTCTGTTTATCCTTCTTGGCTTGGGCAAGATATTCGTCCAACGTAGGCATCGTCTCGCCGTTTTCGAGTTTGATGGCCTGAACCTGCGCTTTGGTGCTTTTCTGAATATCGACACGCTCGATGGATTTGTCTTTGTGAATGCTCTTGTCGGGGTGCATGCCTCCGTGAGCCACCAGCACCTCGCCATCCTTCGTAAGATTGACATCGCACTCCGAGCCGAATATGCCGAGTTTCTGCGCCTTTTTGAGAGAGGCGATTGAGTTGCGGCACGAGCCGTCTGTTGCATGATAGCCGCGATGGGCTATAACCTGCGGTTGAGCCGATACGGCAGCCGCCAAAAGCAAACAAATTGAAAATGAAAGTAATCGTTTCATGTCGGTTGGTATTTTTAAGTTTCTGTCGCTTAGTTATTTTCGGCAATCTTTATGTAAAACAGTACAAAGATAGGAATTTTTACACAAAAAATCATATCTTTGCATTTGTAAATTAAAAACCTCAAACTATGGCAAACAAAATTTCTGTATCGGTCATGTGTTCCGATTTGATGAACTTGGAAAAAGACATAAAAACTTTGGAGCGTAACGGCGTGGATTGGCTGCATGTCGATATAATGGATGCGCATCTTGTACCCAACCTTACCTTCGGTCCCGATTTTGCCAACGCCATGCACCGCGTAACGTCGATGCCGTTGGACATTCATTTGATGACGGAAGACCCCGAACTCATCGCTTCTAAAATAGACATCAAGGCCGGCGATACCGTTTCGACTCATGTCGAACTCGGTCGCGATTTGAGCGCACTTGCGGCAGATGTACACAGCAAGGGTGCATCGTTCGGCGTGGTAATCAATCCCGAGACCGACCCTGAGGCTTTGGCGCCGCACATGGCATACTCGGACATGGTTACGGTCATGCTGGTAAGCCCGGGTTTCGCCGGTGCAAAGTTAATCGACGGCATTTTGGATAAGGTCGGCACGGTACGCAAATGGCTCGACGAACACGGTTATGCCAAAACGCTTATCAGCGTCGATGGCAGCGTAAGTTGCGAACGCGCCAAGTTGATGGCCGGCATGGGTGCAAACGTATTCGTAGGCGGCACGGCAGGCATATACCGCAAGGGCATGTCGCTCGACGAGACGATTCCGGCATTCCGCGCCGCAATTTCGTAAGGAGATTGCCTTTGCATAGGCATTTACATTATGAAACGCATACTTATCTTCGTTGTGTTGTTGGCTGCGGCACTTGTGCCGGCAGCATGCACGCAACGCGCAGTTGCTCCCGCATGCGAGGCAACGCCGACCGATGGCGATACGCCTATCGAAGCCCGCATGCGGGCAGCGGGGTTGGTCGATATTGCCGAGCAGGATTCGTGCATCGCCGTACATTTGGTATATGCCACGCCTTACAATTTCATGGGAAAAACGTTGTATCACGGGCTTAACAAGGCGTTTATGCTGCCTGCACTCGCCGAGAAGGTGGTTGCGGCGCAACATCTGTTGAAATCGATTCGTCCGGATTTGAATCTGCTCGTATATGATGCCGCACGGCCGATAAGCATTCAGTACGACATGTGGGCAATGGTCGAAGGGACGCCGATGGAGGATTTTGTCGCCAATCCCAACAAGGGCAACGGCATGCACAACTACGGTGCGGCAGTCGATGTTACGCTTATGGACTGCACGGGGCAACCGCTGCCGATGGGGTCGGAATACGACTATTTCGGCGACGAAGCGCGGATAACCGACGAGCAGGGTCTGCTCGCACGCGGCCGCATCACGCAGCGCGAGTTGGAAAACCGACTGCTGTTGCGTCGCGTCATGACCGAATCGGGGCTGTACACCATCACGTCGGAGTGGTGGCATTTCAATCTGATGCCGACCAAGGAGGCTCGCGGAAAGTTGAAAATCGTGGAGTAACCCGTCGGAGATTGGAGAGTAAAAAAAACAGGCACGGACGCAAATCCGTGCCTGTTTTTTCAATACATCGGGCGCAATCCCGCATGCCGACGTCGCAGCAGCGGGCTGTTTCGCGCCGCTCCGACGACTAATAGTTCTCTGCCTTAATCTCGAAGTAAGCCTGTGCGTGTGCGCAAACAGGGCAAACCTCGGGAGCCTTCTTGCCGATAACTACATGGCCGCAGTTGGAGCACTGCCAGATGGTATCGTTGTCGCGCGAGAACACCAAACCGCCCTCGACATTTGCGAGCAGTTTCAGATAGCGAGCCTCATGCTCCTTCTCGATGGCTGCAACACCCTCGAAAAGTGCGGCGATATGCTCGAAGCCCTCCTCGTGAGCCTCTTTTGCGAAAGTCGCATACATATCCGTCCACTCGTAGTTCTCGCCTGCGGCTGCTGCTTTGAGGTTTTCGGCAGTGGTACCGATACCGCCCAACAGTTTGAACCAAAGTTCGGCATGCTCCTTTTCGTTGGCAGCAGTAGCCTCGAAAAGTTTGGAAATCTGCACATAGCCCTCTTTCTTGGCTACCGATGCGAAATAAGTGTACTTGTTGCGAGCCTCGCTTTCGCCTGCAAATGCGGTTTTGAGGTTCTGTTCGGTTTTTGTTCCTTTCAATTCTTTCATGGCAAAGTGATTTTAATTGTTGTGCAAAGTTATAATTTTTGCCCGCAACATCAAAATTTTATTTTTTATAAGACGATAAACCAAACCTATAACGACCGACTATTTGCATAAATCGTACATTATGACTATATTTGACCAAACAAAAACATTTGCAATATGGAAAATTTGACATTTACGATGATTAAGCCCGATGCGGTCAGGGCGCACAAAGAGGCCGACATTCTCAAACATTTGGCCGATGCAGGTTTCCGCATCGTGGCACTGCGCATGCACCGCATGACGCGCGAGGAGGCGCAACGATTCTATGCCGTTCACGAGGGCAAGCCGTTTTTCGAGCCGCTTGTGGAGTTTATGACATCGGGGCCGGTAGTGGCAGCCGTACTCGAAAAGGAGAACGCCGTACCCGAACTGCGCAAAACGGTCGGAGCGACCGACCCTGCCGAGGCAGCCGAAGGAACGGTGCGTCGTCTGTACGGAACGAGCAAACAGCAGAATGCGATTCATGCCTCGGACAGCGACGAAAATGCCCGCTACGAATGGGGCATACATTTTGCCGATAGCGACCTGTTCGTATAGCAACCGACAAAAAAGCAAATTGCTGTTGCGGCAACAACAGCGACAACATCCTGTTCGCACATCCGAAAGCACGCGCGGCTCGGTATTTCGTTGCCTCGGATGATTAAAATTGTGTCGGCACTTTCGGTGTCGGCACAATTTTTTTGCACAAAATACGTTATTGGTATGAAGATTGCAATACAATCTTACGACTGCGGACAGCAACCGTAGTGAGGTTTCTTCTATTTTATTTAAGTTTGGGTTAGTAGTTTAGGGGCGTCAGCCCCGGAATAGTCGGAACGTTGTGAAACGCCCGACTATTTTTTTGCGGATATGGCAGCAAAGTCGGCGATGCTGCCCAATTTTCGGTTTGTCGGTCAAAACAAAAACTTTTGCCGTGCGGTAGCACCCGTATCGATAAATTGCTTACCTTTGTGTCGCAAAACATAAAAAACAACAAAAATGTCGGTAGAGAGTACCACAAGAGCCGTAACGACATTGCGGCTCAAAGAGATGAAGGGGCGCGGCGAGAAAATCTCGATGCTCACATCCTACGATTTTTCCATGGCGACGATAGTCGATGCTGCGGGTATCGACGTGATATTGGTCGGCGATTCTGCCGCCAACGTTATGGCGGGTTACGAAACGACGCTGCCCATCACGCTCGACCAGATGATTTATCATGCACGCTCGGTTACGCGGGCTGTCAAGCGGGCATTGGTGGTTGTCGATATGCCGTTCGGCACATATCAGGGCGACTCGCAGGCGGCACTCGATTCGGCAATCCGCATAATGAAGGAGACCGAAGCCGATGCCGTAAAGATGGAGGGCGGAGAGGAGATTCTGGACTCCATAAAGCGCATTCTTTCTGCCGGCATTCCCGTTATGGGACATCTCGGATTGACTCCGCAATCGATTCACAAGTTCGGCACCTACACCGTTCGTGCAAAAGAGGAGGCGGAGGCACAACGGCTGTTGCACGATGCCCATCTGCTCGAAGAGGCAGGCTGTTTCTCGATTGTGTTGGAGAAGATTCCCGCGACGCTTGCCACACGGGTTTCGCAGGAGTTGAGCATCCCGACAATAGGCATAGGTGCGGGAGCAGGTACAGACGGACAAGTGCTGGTCATCCACGACATGTTGGGCATCAACAAGGGTTTCTCGCCACGTTTTCTGCGGCGATATGCCGATTTGCACGAGGTTATGTCGGATGCAGTTTCGCGCTATATCGAGGATGTCAAATCGGGCGACTTTCCCAACGACAAGGAGCAATATTGAATCCTTCGATTATTTGCAACAAAAGACCGCACATGTGCGGTCTTTTTGCGTATCCGTCAGAAGGTAAACCGCACCGAGAAATAGTAGGTGCGCGGATAGGCATATAGGTAGCGCGAGGCTTGCGGGCGGAACGTATATGCACCCGCCGACCAATTCCGTTGCAGGCGCGACGATTCGTAACCGCTGTAAACCGTATTGCGCCCGCCGAGCAGGTTGCCGACGGAGAGGTAGAAGGTCAGGCGCGAATGCGGATGGCGATCGATAAAACGCGGCAGATGCGGCGCGGTATAGATACGTTTGTCGAAGCGGCTCAAATATAGCGTTTTGGAGAGCGACAAATCTATCGAGAAGGCATCCTTCAACCGCTCCTGACGCATAAATTCGTCGAACAATTCGGGCGAATCGGCCATATATGCCACCCGTTCGGTACGGCGCAAAAACGACGGCGTAACATAGCGCAATCCTGCATACGCGGCATTGACCGATACGCCCCAACCTCTGTTGAAATAGGCTATCTCGGCAGTTGCCATCACCTGCGGCGCACCGCCGACCGTACATTTGCCGACATAACTCTGCACTCGGTCGCACAGCAGACGGTTGTCGTTGTCGGCATAGAGCGTTACGCGCGGATTGGCTGCATATTTGTAGCGGCCTGCCGCCAAAGCAGCCGAAATGCGCCAATGCTCCGTAAGTCGCGCATTCAATTCCGCCTCAACCCCGTAACGCAACACGTCTATTCCCGACACGACCATATCGGCATACTCGCCCGAGGTGTCGTCGTAGAGTCTGTCGCTCTCCGTATCGCCATGTGTGAGCGAGCAGAAAGCGGTAGCCGACAAATCGATTTTCTCGCCCGCAAAGAGATAAACCGCTTCGGCAGCGAACGTCTTCCGCAACACGGGATTATCGATAGTGCGGTTGTTGTAATCCGCCTGCAAAAACAGATTCTCCGCCTCCGGCATATCGCCGCGCACCAAGGCAGCCAAGCGCAAGCGGTGTTGCGCCGATATATCGTAACCGACAGCCAACCGCAGGGCATAAGGCGAAAAACGCACGATGCGCGAACAGCCATAGGAGTTGTCGGCGAATAGTTCTTTGCGATAAAAGCCTTTGCGGACAACACCGCCGTATCCGACCTCGACAGCCGTATCGACATGCAGGTCGGAGGCAACGTAACTCACGGCACCAAATACGGATGCCGACGTTCGCGACAGGGCATAGTCGTAACCGTAGCGGTCGCCCTCGTCTATGCGGCGATTGGGTGTAAGCAGGTTGTTCTGCAACGAATTGCAGAACGCATCGTCGTCTATCAGATAATGGTCTATATCGGTAACAGGGCTGCCGCCGAGCAAATCCCGCATCTGTTTGTAGCGGCGACTGCGGTCGTAGAGAGCATTTACTCCGTATGCGATTCGCGTCTTTTCGTCGAGCGATGTGGTTGCCGCCACCCGCATCTGCAATCGCGTAATCCGCTCTACCCTGTCGGCTACCGCATAAATCGATTCGTCGCCCGTCAAACGGTTGCGTGCCACAAGTTCGTCGAAATCTATCTGCGTATAGCGGGTATCGCCGCGTCGCCATGCGTCTGCCACCATATCTGCAACCGCTGCATCGGTAAAATAACTCGGCATACGGCGATAGTTGTCCGGCGCAGGTGTCGGTGCATCGAACCAATCGAGGATACTGTAACGCCTGACACCGAGCGTTGCGCCCAACGATGCCGACAATGCGGTTTGTGCCGTTATCTGCCCTTCATACATGGCAACAGCCACAGGCGCTATGTCGCGTCGCACATGCGAATTGCGCACCTTGCCGTTTTGGTAACCCCACGAAGGCGAATAGAGATTGTTGCCGCGCAACTCGAACGCTTCGCGGGTCGAGGCCTGTCTCGTTCCCCGCTCCACAGGCGACAGCAACACGACCGCCGACAACCGGTGCAGCGAATCGAATTGCTTGACGGCCATAACATTGAACGACATTTCATTGGTAAAAACGCTTTTGATGTGCGCATCGCGCCCCGTTCGGGCTGACACATCGACCGCAAGCGACCAATTACGCCCGACACACCATGCCGCATTGGCATTTATGCCCGCCAGATAGTTGCGCGACGAGAGGTTGAAGGCTACCGAGGTACGCTCCCGTACAATAGTGTCGCACGCATACTCCGCATTGCCGAATGCTCCGCCTGCCGATACAGAGGCGAATGCAATGCCGCTCGTTTCGTTGCGCACGAGTTGCAACCGTGCCGCCGTGGAGCGATACAACCCCTCGACACCGATACCGCCGAGCGATGTTTGCCGTTCGGCGAGCGAGGCACCGCGACGCATGGTGCGTACAAAGCGAAAATTATAATCGAGCAATCGTCGCTCGTACAATTTGCGGGGAGTGTCGGCAACAATCGAATCGGCCTGCGCCTCTACCGCTTCCGCCGTCTCGTCTTCAAACAGTTTGTAATAACGATAGTCGTGCAAATCCTGTCCATGGACGGAGATGCACGACAAAATTGCAATCGAAAACAGTATGTATCTGTATAGGTGCATTATCGTTGTAATGCAGCCCACAACATATCTTTGAGCGTTGTGATGTTCAGACCCGAAACCGACGAAATAAATACCGATTCGATATTTTCGGGCAGATGCGCGCGCATCTGTTCAATCAGTTCATCGTCGAGCATATCGCACTTGGTTATCGCCAGAAGCCGCTGCTTGTCGAGCAATTCGGGATTGTACTGCGTCAATTCGCCGAGCAGAATCTCATAATCGCGACATATATCGTCGCTGTCGGCGGGAATCATAAACAGCAATATCGAATTGCGCTCGATATGGCGCAAAAAGCGCGTACCCAAACCTTTGCCCTCGTGCGCACCCTCGATGATACCCGGAATATCGGCCATAACGAACGACTTGTGGTCGCGCACCTCGACAATACCCAGATTGGGTTCGAGGGTCGTAAAAGCATAGTTGGCGATTTTCGGTTTGGCAGACGACACGACCGACAGCAGCGTACTCTTGCCGGCATTCGGAAAGCCGACCAAACCTACATCGGCAAGCACCTTCAACTCCAAGACAAATGCGCCCTCTGCACCCTCTTCGCCCGGTTGCGCATAACGAGGAGCCTGATTGGTGGCCGAACGGAAATGCCAATTACCCAATCCGCCGCGACCTCCTTTGAGCAGTACCAACTGTTCACCGTCTTCCGTAACCTCGCCGACCACCTCGCCCGTTTCGGCATTTTTGGCAACCGTGCCGAGCGGAACGGGGATTACTATATCTTTCGCATCCTTACCCGACGAACGGGCACCCGAACCGCATTCGCCATCTTCGGCAAATTGGTGGCGTTGGTATTTGAGATGAATCAGCGTCCAATACTGACGGTCGCCCTGCAAAATAATGCTGCCGCCTTTGCCGCCATCGCCACCGTCCGGTCCGCCGAAAGCCACGAACTTCTCGCGACGGAAATGCGCCGAGCCTGCACCGCCGTGTCCCGACCGCGCAAAAATTTTAACGTAATCGACAAAATTGGAACCTGCCATACTGCACTACATTCTTTGCGGTACTTCGATTCCGAGCAGACCCATGGACGATGCTATGACACGGGCGACCTGTCGTGCAAGTTGCAGACGCATACGCTTGGTTGCGCAGCACTCCTCGCGCAGAATCGAATAATCGTGATAGTATCCGTTGAACAGTTTGCACAATTCGTAGGTGTAGTTCGCTATCAGCGACGGTGCGAAATTCTCGCCCGCAGCAGCAACCACGTTCGGGTAGTCGCACAACGACTTTATAATCTCGGTCTCCTCCCGCAGACACTCGTTTGCCGACGTGCAATCCGCAAACTCGATGCCCTGTTCCTCCGCCTTGCGCAGCACGGAACAGATGCGGGCATGCGTATATTGGATAAACGGACCCGTATTGCCGTTAAAGTCGATTGATTCCTCCGGATTAAAAAGCATGGTCTTCTTCGGATCGACTTTCAGAATGAAGTATTTGAGTGCGCCCAAACCCACCATACGCGAAATCTCGTCGGCTTCCGTCTCGGTGCAACCCTCCAATTTGCCCAACTCCTCGGACATCGCACGAGCGGTCTCGACCATGCCTGCGATAAGTTCGTCGGCATCGACGACCGTACCCTCGCGGGACTTCATCTTGCCGTTCGGCAGTTCGACCATACCGTAAGAGAGGTGATAGATGCTGTCGCTCCATTCGTAGCCCAACTTTTTAAGCACGAGTTTCAGCACTTGGAAATGGTAGTTCTGCTCGTTGCCGACGACATAAATCATGCTGTCGAGTTTGTTCTCGTCGAAACGACTCAATGCCGTACCCAAATCCTGCGTCATATAGACCGAAGTGCCATCGCCGCGCAACAGTAACTTTTGGTCCAATCCGTCCGCCGTAAGGTCAATCCAAACCGAGCCGTCCTCCTTGCGGAAGAATATGCCCTTGTCCAACCCCTCCTGCACAATCGATTTGCCCAAGAGATAGGTTTGCGATTCGTAATAGACCTTGTCGAAATCGACGCCCAACGCCTTGTAGGTAACATCGAAGCCCTCATAGACCCAACCGTTCATCTTCTCCCAAAGGGCATAAACCTCGGGGTCTTTCGCCTCCCACTTGCGCAACATCTCTTGCGCGTGCAACATAATCGGAGCCTGCTTTTTCGCCTCCTCCTCACTCGCACCGCCGGCAACAAGAGCGGCAATCTCGGCTTTGTAATGTTTGTCGAATTCGACATAATAATCGCCAACCAGATGGTCGCCCTTTTTGCCTGTCGATTCGGGAGTGGCACCGTTGCCGTAGAGCAACCATGCGACCATCGACTTGCAGATATGTATGCCTCGGTCGTTTACAAGGTTGGCCTTGATGACGTTGTGTCCGTTGGCTTTGAGAATCCGAGCCACCGAATAACCGAGCAGATTATTGCGCACATGGCCGAGATGAAGCGGCTTGTTGGTATTCGGCGACGAATACTCAATCATGATGTTGCGACCCGTAGGGGCTGCCTGACCGTATTGCGCATCGGCAACGATTTCGCCGAAGCGTTCAAACCAGAATGCCGAGCCGAGAACAATGTTCAAAAAACCTTTGATTACATTGAATCCCTGTATGTCGGCATTATCCGCCACAATGCGTTCGCCTATCTCCTGCGCTGTCGCTTCGGGCGACTTGCGACTGACTTTCAGCAACGGGAAAGTAACAAGCGTGTAATCGCCGTCAAACTCCTTGCGGGTCTTCTGTATCTGGATTTGGGACATATCGACCCCTCCGTACAACGAATCGACCGCATGGAATACGACATTGGCGATGTGCTGTTCTATATTCATTTTACAAATAGTTATTTAATAATTTGCAAAAGTAATACTTTCGGCGGAACTACAAAAGTCAATCACTGTTTATTAAGGTTTTTTCGCATACGTATAGTCGCAATCTCCTGTTATCGACGTCTGCGTGTACTCGTTGCCAAAGCGGTCGGTTGCAACCACCTTGACGGTTGCCGACGAATCTTTGAGCGTATATTTGTACATGTGGTAGCAACTTGTCATATAACTGTCGGTATGTCCGCGCCCCACAACGCCGATATGATAACCTATCGCCCAGAAATCCTGACTCGAATCGGTAGGAATATAGGTCGGGCTGGTAGAACTCTTCGGCAACGTTGTCTCATTGTACCGCTTGTTGGTTATCGGAGTCATATCGCCCGAATATACGCCGTTTTCGTAAACCTTGACAGTCCACGACGAGTCGGCATTGAAGACGTTTGCCAACAATACGTTGCTGCCGAGTTGATATTTAAAATACTCATACGAGCCGCCCGTCTTGATATTGCCACGATAGAGGCGGATTTGATACGAGCGCGTATTCATTCCCGTATTTACGCCCTTGTAATACCAATCGGTCATGGTCGTACCATTGATTTCGTACACTGCATAGCCGTTAGGGCAACCGTCGCCATTGACCGACGACCACCACCAGGCACCGCATATCGCCGCATGAACATGCTCGTATACACCCGATTTGGTTGGCTCGTTACGCATATAGTGGGTGTGTCCCGACATGATATGCGCCGTCTTGAACTGTTTGATAAGTGTCAATACATTCTGTACGTTCAAATCCGACGAATTCAAGATAGGAATATGCACGCACAGAATAATCATCTTGGTCTTCGGCGTATAGGCCAAATCCTGCTGCAACCACTTGTATTGCTCATCGGTGAATCCTTTCGAATAATCGGAGGCATCCGTCGTACTGTTGAATATGATATTGCGCATACATACGATATGCACATCGCCGCGGTTCCACGAATAGTTGATAGGACCGAACACCTTCTCGAATTCGCGCTGGCATTTGAGGTTGGCCGTACTGCTGGTTGCATCGGCAGAGATAGGATTGCTCGAACCATAGAAATAGGTATAATCATGATTACCAATCGTCTGGAATACAGGCATACCGATTTTGTCTTTTGCCATGGCATCGCGCATCTGCGACATGTAAGGCACCGTATTGCGGGAGGTCTCGGAATAACCGATATCGCCGAGCGTTACGCCGTAGCAAGGCAGTGTCTTGGTTGCCGAATGCGTCTTTACATCCGCCACAGTCTCGTTGGTAAAGCGGGAGATGTCGGTCGAACGACACTGCGGGTCGGCAAGGCAGAAGAGGTTGAACGCCGTCTCCACACCACCGCTCATGCGCGTCAGCGTAAAGTCGTAACGGCTCTTTGAAGAAGAGTATTTCGTAAAGAATGCCGGCTGACCATACGAGTTGATAGGCACCTCGCAATCCTCCGGAATGGAGTAATAGATATACCATGTATCGCTTGTCGGGGTCAGGCGGTAATAACCGCTTGCGTTGGTCTTCGCAGCCGAGAAACCGTCGCTGACCACGACATCCGCCATAGGATTGCCGTCGCTGTCCTTGACATAACCGAAGACGATTTTGCCCGTAATGGCAGATGGCGATGTAACGAGTATGTCGTCTATGCAGAAGCGCGATTGCAGCACGTCGCCCGCTTCGAATTGCAGTTTGTCGATTGGCTCCGCGCCCGTGAAATCGACGGTAAAGGAGTCCCAACCCGGTTGCGAACGACGACCGCCTATCTCGACGCTTTGTGTCGCCTTAACCGTACCGTCTTCGGCAATAAGTTTGACATTTATGTGCGAAGTCTGGTCGGTCTTGCTATCGACGAACGGACACGCTTTGAACGACACTTTCAGTGCTGCCCCACTCGTGATACAGCCAAGGTCGGGAGTGGTTATCGAGCCTTTTGCCGATGCGGTACCGACTTTGACAAAGCCTTGACGCACCAACGCTGCCACACCCGTCCACGCATCCAAGCCCAACAGTTGGAGCGTTTCGGACGAATGCGAAGTAAACTGACCGCCGTCGGTCGTAGGCGCACTCGACGATACCGATTGCGCAATCGCCTCGGTCAATTCGGAAGGCTTGAATGACGACGCAGTACCGGACAATACGGGAGCATTGGCCATATTGATATAGTCGCCGCCGAAGCACAATTCGTCGAAGCCCGCATACAGCACTTCGTTGCTGACGCTTGTACGCTCGGCCGAAGTCGTTACGGCAGCAGGGCTCGAAACCTTGCCAGCAGCATCGGTAACGGTAACATAATATGTCGTTTTCGGTGTCAGATGAGGGAAAGTGAATCGGGCAGGCCAAGCCATATAATTCGTACTCGACGAAATGGTAGTTGCATACTCCTGATATTTGTTCGTGCATGCAGCATCCTTATATATGGCAACGGTATATTTGCGCGTACCGTCCGTATTCGTTTCGTTCCACTCCACCGTAACATTGCGGACGTCGGCTGCCACCTGCTTCACTACGGGAGCCTCCTCGACAGCCTCTTCGTAACGGACAAACTCGACCTTGATATCGTCCAGATGGAAACGGTTGTTCTTCGACGACACATCCGCAGCATTGGCGAAAACCACTATACGCGAGGTAGGCGACACGCCCGACACCTCCACGCTGTATTTGTTCCACTCGAATTTATCGCTGATGGTAAGCGACTTGGCTGTACCTTCCGTACCGCCCGTCAATCTGTAACTCGACAATGTACCTCCGTCGATGGCACGCACGCCAACAGTCGTCTGGTCGGGAGTGGTGGTGCCGTATGCGCAAGCCTTGAACGACACGCGCACGGTAGCCTTACCCCTCAAAGCAGACAATACCGGTGTTGCCATACCGGCACGCACCTTGCTGGCACCGACCTTGACATAACCCGGACGGGAGAGAATCGCACAAGGAGTAGCCGTCTGTGCATCATCTGCCGAATTGCGCCAATAAGCCCAATCGCCGAGTCCGCAACTCTGCACAACCGCCTTATAGGTGGTGAACAGTTGCTGTTCGCGGTCCTGACGGGTGTATTTGTAGGTGGTCTGCTCCTCCGAGCGGTAATCGCCCCATGCAGTACCGTCGTCTATATCGGTCAGCGACGCATAACTCGGGTAAATATATCCCGCAGACAGAGTAGTCATATCGCCGTTCCATACCAATTTGCCGAAGTTCTGGAATGCGATGATATCGCCCTCGTTTTGAGCGGTCGATACGACCTCGTCGCAATCCACCGCAGCCGTCGAAACAATCAACATCGCCGACGATTTGGCGGTCGTCAGGTTCTTAACCTTGACTTTGTAGGTCGTATTCGGAGTCAGACCCGTAAATATGAATCGCGGCGGATAATTGGCATTGGTTTCGGTATATGCGAACACGGCATTGCTCGTTACGCATTGAGCCGTGTTCGGACGCCAAGTTACCAACGATTGGTTGCGCTCGTCGTAGAGATACAACTCGTATTCGTCGGCAATATCGGCCGAATAATCGGCAGGGAAACCGTTCTGCGACCACCCTACCGCTATTGTCGTATCGGTGGCACGAAGCAGTTTGACGGTCAGCGTCGAGGCGTTGCTCTCGAACATATATTTGCCGTCGGCAAGTTCCGACGAAGAGGCAACCTCTTCAAAATCGTTCTTGTTCAGCGGGAAATTATAGACCATACCTGCCCTGAACGCCTTGGTCGGTTTGCGGCAGAAGGTATATTTGCCCTTGCTCGTAGTGATGTCGTAATAGACCTTGCCCGTTGTCGAAGTAAAATCGATTGGCGCAATCAAAACCCAACCGTCGGTCGAAGAACCGGTAGCCGGCTCGGTATAGTTCAGCGTAACGTTACGCTTGTTGAGCGCACTGAGTGTACGGCTCTGCAAATCGATTGTGCCGAGACCCGACAAATAACCGTCCTCGACACGCATTGTCAGGGAGTTGATGGTCTCGTCGGCATCGACCGTAATTGCAAATCGTGCAATCGCACCGACCGTATAGAAATCGAATGCCGATGCATCTGCCGTCTCTCCGACCATAATGTTGCGACCACCCGTATCGGCATCTGCCGACGAAGTATAAGACTGTATGTTCGGCAAGGTAACCGAAGCAGTACCCTCCGTAATCGTTGCCACAGATGCGGGATATACGGCATACATCGTTTTGGATGTCGAAACAATCGAGCCGGCAAATACGCCGTGCGTACTCTTGGCACCCGATTTGAGTTTGAAGGTGGAGAGTGCGGACAAATCGGTAACCGCAATCTCGTCGCCGGCACGCCAATACATCTGCACCGAGCCGTCTTCGCGCACCTCTGCCAAAGTGCGGCTGTCTGCCCGCTCCTCGATAAAACCGTCCAACGAGGTTATCGCATAACCTCCGGTAATATCCATACTCTCGTCAGTGCGCGAACAAGCCGCCAAAACGAGAGCGAATACAATCGAAATAAATCTTATTGCTTTCATACTGTTTTGATTTTTCAAACCGCTACCACGCATCTCCTCCGTCACCGTAATTCATGTCGGGCTCGGATGCAGCGAACCCCTTTTCAATGCTTATGTCAAGCACCTTAACGACAGGCATATAGTACAATTTCATAATATATATATTTGTTTTTCCTACAAAGATAGAAAAAATTTAATTACTTTTGCAAAAAATAATTTACACAAATACCATACGGAATTATGAAAAAAGCATTGGTTTTTCCGGGACAGGGCGCACAATTCTGCGGAATGGGCAAAGAGTTGTACGACAACGTCCCGCAGGCAAAAGCACTCTTTGAAAGAGCCAACGACATATTGGGTTTCCGCATAACCGACATCATGTTCGAGGGTACGGCCGACGAACTCAAACAGACCAAAGTGACGCAGCCCGCCGTATTCCTTCATTCGGTAATTCTCGCCACCGCACTCGGTATTCGCCCCGATGCAACGGCAGGCCACTCGCTCGGCGAATTTTCGGCACTCGTAGCAGCCGGCGCACTCTCTTTCGAAGAGGGGTTGCAGTTGGTGGCCAAACGTGCGGAGGCTATGCAGAAGGCGTGCGAAAAACAGGCCGGCACCATGGCCGCAATCATCGGCTTGGACGACGCGGATATTGAAAAGATATGTGCCGACACGGAGGGTGTGGTCGTTCCCGCAAACTACAACTGCCCGGGACAACTCGTAATATCGGGCAGTGTCGAGGCTGTCGATGCCGCTTGCGAGCGGTTGAAGGCTGCGGGCGCACGACGCGCACTCGTGCTGCCTGTCGGCGGTGCATTCCACTCGCCGCTTATGGAGCCGGCACGCAAGGAACTCGCACAGGCCATCGACGAGGCGCATTTCCTCGCGCCCGCATGTCCCGTTTACCAGAATGTCGATGCGACACCGCACATCGACCCCGAGGAGATTAAGAGCAACCTGATTGCCCAACTTACCGCGCCAGTCCGCTGGACGCACATCGTTCGCAATATGGTTGCCGACGGCTTTGCCGACTTTACCGAACTCGGTCCGGGAACGGTTTTGCAGGGACTTATCCGCAAGACGAACGCCGATGTGTCGGTAACGTCCCAATCGAAGTTGTAACAAACTGTCGTTCATTCCTTCTACGCGGCGATGTTCACAAACGGACATCGCCGTTTTCGTCTGTATCCGTAAAGTAAATTTTAACAAATTATAGATATTTTCTAAAAAATTAAATAAATTCTTGCGTGTTGCAAATAGTTTTTACTATTTTTGCATAGCAATACAGACGCAAAAAGATATTAAACATTACAAATCCATGACTTCTCTTATAGATTTTTTCAACCATCAGGAGACTGAAAGCAAGGGGTTGTCCCATAAAAACAACCTTATAAAACGGAGCATTATAGCCTACATGGCCATCAATGGAGAATCGACGCTTGCCGAATTGACCAAGGAGTTGCGAATCAGCGTTCCGACAATTACCAAACTCGTACAGGAGTTGGTCGAAGAGGGCATCGTGAACGACCTCGGCAAGGTCGAGACCCCGGGCGGTCGTCGTCCCAACGTTTACGGTCTGACAAATTCGACCATCTATTTCGCCGGCATCAACGTCGGTCGCGACCGCATGACCTATGTCATCACAGACCTGCAAAACAACATCATTCAGGAGATTGTCGATGACACCTTCGAATTGACCGACCGTTCGCAGTGTCTGGAAAAGATTTGTTCCAACATCGAGCATTTCATCAACACCTGCGGCATCGAGAAGAACAAAATTTTGGGCGTCGGCGTATGTATCGTCGGCCGCGTCAATACCCAGCAGGGACGTTCCTACAAGTATTTTACCAATATCGAGGAGTCGCTGCGCGAGATAATAGAGAAGCGCGTAGGCATCCGCGTCCTCGTCGAGAACGACACCCGTTCGCGTTGCTATGCCGAATACTCGTGCGGCAAGTCGAAGGATGAGAGCAATGTCATCTATCTCCATCTCGGACTCGGTGTCGCAATCGGTATCGTGGTCGATGGCAAACTCTATTACGGCAAAAGCGGATTTGCGGGCGAATTCGGACACATTCCGTTGTTCGACAACGAAAAAATATGTTTCTGCGGCAAAAAAGGCTGCTTGGAGACCGAGATTTCCGGTATCGCCATCGAAGAGAAGATGAGCGAACTCGTAAAGAACGGAGCCAACACCATTTTGCGTCCGAAATACGAGCGCAAGGAGCAGATTCACATCAACGACATCATCGCGGCAGCACGCAACGACGACAACCTATCCATCGAACTTATCGAAGAGGCAGGCGAGAAAGCGGGCAAAGCAGTGGCGTTCCTTATCAACATTTTCAATCCCGAAACCGTTATTGTCGGCGGCAATCTCGCTGCCGCAGGCGACTACATAATGCTGCCTCTCAAATCGGCAACCAACAAGTATTCGCTCAGCCTCGTCTATAAGGATACCAAATTCCGTCTGTCGAAGATGAGCGACAATGCGCCGGCTTGGGGTGTGGCGATGCTTATCCGCAATCAGGTAATCGGTTTGTAAGCCGATGGTGCTGCAAGGCCGGATATGCACTCTGCGTAGTGTCGAATCGAAAGATATCGACACTATTCTTTTGTGGGAGAACGACAGCAATGTGCGTCGTGCAGGTTCGCCGGAGAAGGAGGTGTTCACAAGAGCGGACATCGAGCAATTCGTGCGCAACCAGCAACACCCGACAACCGAGACAGGCCAACTGCGTCTGATGATTGATGTCGGTCGGCGGACGGTCGGAGCAATCGACCTCTACGAATACAACGGCATATCGGCAGGCGTCGGCATTCTGGTTTACGAAACGTCCGACCGACGCAACGGCTATGCCGCCGATGCCCTGCAAACGCTGATTGAATATGCACGCGGGTCGGGGCTTGCATTGCTTTATGCCGAAACATCGCCCTCCAACATTGCAAGCCGACGACTTTTCGAGCAGAGCGGATTTGTCTGCACATACGAATCATCCGATAAAATCGGTCTGACATTTACTTTATAAAATCTATTTTTCATACCTTTGCAAAAAAGATGATTGCACCATGAGAATCATATCGCCTTCCATACTATCTGCCGATTTCGGCAATCTCGAACGCGACATCGCCATGCTCGACCGCTCGCAAGCGGCATGGATTCACTGCGACGTCATGGACGGAGTGTTCGTACCGAACATCTCGTTCGGCTTTCCCGTCATAAAACCCGTGCGCAAGGCTACGCGCAAAGTTCTGGACGTGCATCTGATGATTGCCGACCCGATACGCTACGTCAAGCGTTTCGTCGAAGCGGGTGCCGACTATGTTACTTTCCACATCGAAGCGACCGACGACATCGGAGCGTGCATCGATGCGATTCGTTCGGCAGGAGCGAAAGTCGGCATAAGCATCAAACCGAAAACCGACGTGAGCGTACTGAACGAATGGCTGTCGAAAATCGATTTGGTACTTGTAATGAGCGTCGAGCCTGGGTTTGGCGGGCAATCGTTCATCGACGGCTCGTTGGAGCGCATATCGGCCATTCGCAAGGCTGCCGACGATTGCGATGCGCAGTGCCTTATCGAGGTGGATGGCGGAATATCGACCGCCAATGCCGCCGAAGTATTCGGTGCGGGTGCCGATGTGCTGGTGGCAGGCTCTGCCATATTCGGAGCGGCAGACCCAGAAGCGGAGATAGTAAAAATGATTGAAGCCCGATGATTTCGATTGACAGTCTGAGTGTCAGTTTCGGCGGTTGGACGCTGTTCGACAACATCTCCTTTCTAATCAACCCGAAAGACCGCATAGGTTTGGTGGGGCGCAACGGAGCGGGCAAATCGACAATCCTGAAACTGATTGTCGGCGAACAGCAACCCACGTCGGGTGCAGTTACGCGCAACGGCGAATGCACAATAGGATACCTGCCTCAACAGATGCGCGTTGCCGATACGACAACGCTGTTGGACGAGACCGAAAAGGCCTTCGAGGAGGTGTTGTGCATCGAGGCGGAGATTGAGCGGCTGACCAAAGAGATTGCCGAACGCACCGACTACGAATCGGCGGAGTACGAACAGTTGCTGCACCGCCTCAACGACGAGAACGACCGTTATCACATACTCGGCGGCGATACCCGCGATGCCGACATAGAGAAAACGCTGCTCGGTTTGGGCTTCCGTCGCGACGACTTCGACAAGCCCACGAGCCAATTCTCGGGCGGTTGGCGCATGCGTATCGAGTTGGCGAAACTGCTGCTTCGCCGTCCGTCAATCTTTCTGCTGGACGAGCCGACCAACCATTTGGACATCGAGTCGATACAGTGGTTGGAGGATTATCTGCGCAACTACAACGGAGCCGTGTTGCTCATATCGCACGACCGCGCTTTTCTGGACAACGTAACCACGCGCACCATCGAACTGTCGTTGGGTAAGATATACGACTACAAAGTACCCTATTCGCAATTCGTTACGTTGCGTGCCGAACGACGCGCACAACAGTTGGCCGCATATCAGAATCAACAACGTCTTATCGAAAAGAGCGAGGAGTTCATCGAGCGATTCCGCTACAAGCCCACCAAATCGAATCAGGTGCAGTCGCGCATAAAGCAACTCGACAAATTGGAGCGAATCGATGTCGAGGAGGAGGATTTGGCGACGCTCAACATCAAATTTCCTCCCGCACCGCGTTCGGGTCAGATAGTTGCCGACATCAAAGGCGCAGGCAAGGCCTTCGGCACGCACCGCGTATTCTCTGGCGCGGAGTTTACGATACACAAAGGCGACAAAATCGCTTTGGTCGGTCGGAATGGCGAGGGTAAAACCACATTCGCAAGGATGCTTATCGGCGAAATCGAGCCGAGCGAGGGCGAGATAAAAATCGGCGCAAATGTCAATACCGGCTATTATGCACAGAATCAGGACGATTTGATGAACGGCGAATTTACCGTCTATGACACTCTCGACCGTGTGGCGGTAGGCGACATCCGCACAAGGCTGCGCGACATATTGGGTGCATTTTTGTTCCGCGGCGAGGATATAGACAAGAAAGTCAAGGTGCTTTCGGGCGGCGAACGTTCGCGTCTGGCAATGGCACGCATGATGCTCGAACCGCACAATCTGCTCGTATTGGACGAGCCGACCAACCATATGGACATGCGCTCGAAAGATATACTCAAAGCCGCACTTCAAAAATTCGACGGCACCGTTGTCGTCGTTTCGCACGACCGCGAGTTTTTGGACGGCATCGTCGATAAAGTGTACGAATTCCGCGACGGAGCAGTACACGAGTATTTGGGCGGCATATACTATTTCCTCGAAAAGCGCAAGTTGGATAATCTGCACGAGGTCGAGCGCAAATCCGCCCCCGAGACCGTTGCGACGAAATCGGAGCCGACTGCCGGCAAATTGTCGTACGAGCAGAAAAAGGAGCAGGAGAAGGTGTTGCGCAAAATTCGCAAAACGATAGAGGGTATCGAGGCCGAATTGGGCGACATCGAGAAGCGGATTGCCGATTTCGATGAGCAATTTGCCGTTGCGACATCGTACGATGCCGAGGCATACCGGCAATACGACGATTTGAAACAGCGTTACGACCACCTGATGCACGAGTGGGAGAAGGCGAATTACGAACTCGACATAGTGCAGTCGTAAACCGCGATGCAAACTACAAAAACAAGGGGTTGCG
Source organism: Alistipes sp. (assembly GCA_051875395.1). Lineage (GTDB taxonomy): Bacteria > Bacteroidota > Bacteroidia > Bacteroidales > Rikenellaceae > Alistipes. The sequence continues at coordinate 61,243 of JBJEGV010000006.1, forward strand.
CCAAATTTGGCACAACCCCTTTAAGGTGCGGAAAAATTATTGTACATCGTTTTCTCCGTCGTCGAGACACCTTTGCAGGGCATTGGCGAATATCCGTGCCATGCGTTGCTGTATCTCGGCATCGCGGCCGCGTGTGGGATGCCAGCCGTAAATTACGCCGTACAACTCCTCCGTATCGTTGATGCCGTTACGGGCAAAGCGCAACGAAACCTGTTTGCCGTTTTTATCGGGAACATCTTTGGTAAAGCCTATATTTTTGTCGAACGGACAAAGCGTGGCGTACTCCCGCCAACGCCTTACCAAACGGCGGACAGAGGCATTATATACGACACGCGCATCGTGCCAATGGGTACACAGGATGATTTTGACAGGCTTGCCGCCCTCGATGCCATACCATTTCGAGGCAGGATTGTATTCGAGCGCACGGCAATCGTCGATATATCGGCGGATGATGCAGTCGAACGCCTGCGAATAGTCCATGTCTATCTGCACCTCGTAATCGTGGTAATCATCGAGCAACTTGCGCTCGTCGCACACCTCCATCTCGTGGCAGTGCATTATGGCGAATACATCGAACGAATCCAACTCCTCGAACGAATACTCCTCGCCGCGAGACATTTGGACGGCACTCTCGGTCGGGCGTGTACCGGAGATGGCACGGTTGATTGGCGTCAGTCCGACCGACTCGCACCCCATCTCGAACCATGTATTCTCGGAATATGCCAACGATGCTCCGATTATATACACCGATTTCGTATCGCTCTGCGGCTGTTCCGCAACCTTATCGCTGCAAGCAGCGAAAACGGCGACAACGAAAATCGGTATAACGGTACGCAGGAATTTCATAATCTCTTTCAACCAATCGAAACCATCTACAAAATTATGATGTTATCGCCGAATATTCAAATATATTTCCGTATTTTTGTTGCCGAACGAAAACAGATGTCTTATGGAGTGCAATTTGGTATTCGGCATTCGTCCCGTGGCTGAGGCTGTCGAGTCGGGCAAACAGATTGAAAAAATCTATATGCGCAAAGGTGCGGACGGGCAACTCATGAACGATTTGCGCGATTTGTGTCTGCGCCACCGTCTGCGTGTGCAGGAGGTACCCGTCGAGAAACTCAACCGCCTGACAAAGGGCAACCATCAGGGAGTTGTGGCGCAAATGGCAGCCATAGAATATGTCGAATTGCAGGATATTTTGGAGCGTGTTCCCGACGACGAAACACCGCTGATTGTCCTGTTCGACGGCATTACCGACATCCGCAATTTCGGAGGCATAGCACGTTCGGCAGAGTGTGCGGGAGCGCACGGCATCATCACTTCGCTGAAAAATTCGGCACCCGTCAATGCCGAAGCGATGAAGGCATCGGCAGGTGCGTTAAACCGCATACCCGTTTGTCGCGTAGGCTCGATACGCAACACGATAAAGACCTTGCAGGCAGAGGGTTTCAGAATAGTCGCCGCCACCGAACACAGTCGCAAACTGATGTACGACGCCGATTTTAGGCAACCGACCGTAATTATCATGGGGTCGGAAGAGAAGGGCATCTCGAAAGAGACCCTGAAATTGTGCGACGAGCAACTCGCCATTCCGCTTATCGGCGCAATCGAATCGCTCAACGTTTCGGCTGCGGCAGCAGTGATACTGTTCGAGGTCGTTCGCCAGCGAATAGGCGAATAACTATCGTCTTTCTGATAATTCATCAACCGCAACAATCGGCACAACCGCATGGCAGTAAAGCAAATCGACCACCCGACGCTCGGAGCGATAACGCTGTCGCAAAATGCACGCTGCCGTCGCATTTCGCTTACCATAAAGCCCAACGGAGCAGTTCGTTTGAGTTTTCCCGCAGGCATATCCGTCTCGCGGGCATTGGCCTTTGCCGAGAGCAAAGCCGATTGGATTGCCGCAACCCGCCGTCGGATAGAGACGGCCGCTGCCGACCGCCATATCTGCACACCCGACGAAATCGAGGCTCTGCGCCGCGAGGCAAAGCGCGTGTTGCCTGCCAAAGTCGAGTTTTTCGCACGCAAATTCGGATTCCGCTACGGGCGCGTTACGATACGGGCGGCACGCTCCAAGTGGGGTTGTTGCACGAGCGAGAACAACATATCGCTGTCGCTGTTTCTGATGACACTGCCGGAACATTTGCAGGATTATGTCGTAATCCACGAGTTGTGCCACACGGTACACCACAACCACTCCAAACGCTTTCATGCCCTTGCCGACCGCTGCATGGACGGCAGAGAACAGGAGTTGCGCAAAGAGTTGCGCAACCATCACACGGCATAAACAATCGGATTAGAAAAATTTTTTCTTGGATGTCGTAACAACAAAGTCTTTGAGGTAGAACGGCTCGAAATAGGCAACGTCGGCAAATTCTCCCGCAACGAATGCCCTTTCTGCCAACGACACCATACCGCGCACCGACGGCAAAACCGACACCGCCGTTGCATCCCGCAACACATTGGCGCATTTGGCCGCTCCGCTGCCGAAGATAACGAACTCGCTGCATGCGCGGCGATATTCGGCAAACGACTCGGAGGTAACCACCTCTGCCGACACTTCGCTGCGTGCCGCACCCGACGTATCGAAGACCTGCGCATAGACCTCCATGCGCCGTGCATCGACCATGGGGCAAAGCAGGGCTTCGTCCCATTGCCCGACATCGATAATTCCCGCTTCATAATCCTCGCGGGCAACCGCGGCAAGCGAAGCAAGCGAATCGACGGCAATCAGCGGCTTGCCGATACCGTAACACAACCCTTTGGCAAACGATACGCCTATGCGCAAACCCGTATAAGACCCGGGACCTTTGCCTACGGCAACCGCATCCAAATCATCGGGCGCAACTCCCGTTTCGTGCAAGAGTTCATCGACAAAAACGCCGACCTTCTTGGCATGGTCGCGACCCTCGTCGCTCTCGCGCAACGAAACCAATTCGCCATCCTTCGCAATACCGACCGAACAGATGTCGGTACCCGTCTCTATACACAGTATCAGTGCCATAACAAATTACCCAAAATGTTTGAGAGCCTTATCCATCTCTCGTCGCGCATCGTTCTCTTTCAGATATTCCCGTTTGTCGTATGTTTTGCGGCCGCGAGCCAAACCGATTGCGATTTTTGCCAAACCCCTCTCGTTCAAAAACAGCCGCAGGCCGACTATCGTCAGACCCTTATCCTGCATCGAACGGGCAAGTTTGCCAATTTCGCGCTTTGTAAGAAGCAGTTTGCGGTCGCGCTTGGGGATGTGGTTGTTGCACGTTCCCCACGCATATTCGGCGATATTTACACCGCGAATCCACAACTCGCCCTTGTCGAAATAGCAGTAACTATCGACCATCGACACCTTGCCCATACGGACGGATTTGATTTCGGTACCGACCAGCACGACTCCCGCGACATACTCTTCGAGTATCTCGTAATCGAACGTCGCACGTTTGTTGCGAATATTTACGCTCTTGTAATCTGCCATTTTTCTCCCGATAGCAACCGCTGCATCCGAACGGGTTGCAAATATAATCATTAAAGCAACAGTCTCTTAATTTTTTTTGCCAACATCACCTTTACACGGTTGAGTTGGGCAAGTTTATCGGCGATTTGCAGCATCTCGTCATCGCTCAACTCCGTATTCGCCAACCTCGTCTGCAACTCCGCAATCATCCGCGCCACCGATTTCGACTTGAAGAGCAACAACGCCTTTGGCACACCCGCTTTGAGCATCTCCGATTCGGAGGTCGTATGCACCTCTTTCTGAACCCATATCTCGCTCTCGGTGTAGTTCTCCTCCTCAGTAATTATATCTATCGCCGCATTGCACACTTCGGGATTGGGATTGTTGATGAGTTCGTGCATCTCCACCTTGCGGCCTTCGGCAAACGCCTTGCGGTACAACGACAGAATCTCGTTATAGACAGGATTCGACAACTGAGTATCGTCCTCGTTGAGTTCGGTAATTATCTCCTCCGCCACGTTTACATGGATATAGTTTACACCCTCCTTGAAATCGAAATTATGCTCGCCGTAACGCAACAGATATTGTATGATTTCGCGCTCCAACGCATCGGTACTGCTACCGACGGGCGTTGCGCCGATTTTATCCTCGGCATCCGCATTTGCCGCCGTCATTTCGCGCTCCTCCGCACGACGCAGACGCTGCTGACGACGCAAAAATTCGTCTGCCTCCTTGTCGCCGAGCGACGATAGGCGTTTGCGTGCCACCTCGCCGACCAGCAACGAGGCTTCGACATCCATAATTTTGGCGCACTCGCGAACGAACAACGAACGCTGTATGTTGTCCGGAATCTGCGCTATCGACTGCACGATGTCGGTAATTACGGCCGACCGCTTGACAGGGTCGTCCGCCGCATCGCGCAACAGCAGTTGCGCCTTGAAGGTTATGAAGTTCTCCTCGTGTTCCTTTATGTAGGCGTGCACCTCGTCGGAGGTGTGCGCACGGGCGAACGAATCGGGGTCCTCCGGCTCCGGCAGAAGCACCACGCGGACATTCATACCCTCGCGCAATATCATATCGATACCGCGCAACGAAGCGTGAATGCCTGCCGAGTCGCCGTCGTAGATAACCGTTATGTTGCGCGTAAAACGGCCGAGCAGTCGGATTTGTTCGGTCGTCAGCGACGTTCCCGACGATGCCACAACATTTTCGACACCCGCCTGATGCATCGAAATCACATCGGTATAACCCTCGACCATTATCGCGAAATCCTTTTGCTGGATGGCTTTCTTGGCGAAATAGAGGCCGTACAGTTCGTTTTTCTTGCTGTAAATCTCGCTCTCGGGCGAATTTTGGTATTTGGCGACACTCTTGTCGGTGCGCAGAGTACGACCGCCGAATGCCACTATGCGCCCCGAGATGTTGTGTACGGGGAACATTACCCTCTCGCGGAATCGGTCGTAAATGCGGCCGTCGCTCTCGCGCTTCAAAGACAAACCCGTCGAGAGCAGGAACTCCTCCTGATAGCCTGCCGAGAGCGCATCCTGCGACATCTTGTCGCCCTTCGACGGACAAAAGCCCAAACCGAATTTTTTTATCGTCGCATCGGTAAAACCGCGCTGTCGGCGGAAATAGGTCATTCCGACACTCATGCCCTCGTCGCTGCGATGCAGGTAGTCGATGAAATAGTCCGCAGCCCACGAATTGAGCGTAAACATACTCTCGCGATTGTCGTTGCGACGAATATCCTCCTCCGTGAGTTCTTTTTCGCGCACCTCGATACCGTATTTCTTGGCGACTATCTTCAAGGCTTCGGGATAGGTAACGCTCTCGTGTTCCATCACAAATGTTACGGCATTCCCGCCCTTGCCGCAACCGAAACACTTGAACACGCCTTTCGACGGAGAGACCACGAACGAAGGAGTCTTCTCGTTATGGAAAGGACAGCACGCCTGATAGTTTACGCCCTTGCGTTTGAGCGTAACATAATCGCTGATGACATCGACGATGTTGGCAGCGGCGTAAATTCTGTCTATGGTTTCGCGGTCAATCATTCGACGGCAAAGATAAAAAAACCGCGTGGCATAAACAAATTCGGAGGGGTGCTTATTTTGTGCGGGACGTTTGCACTCATACTATTTGCTTGCATCGCTATTTTGGCGTACCTTTGCGGTATGGATTTCAAATTGGTATCGGATTACAGCCCTACGGGCGACCAACCGGAAGCGATAGCCGGATTGGTGCGCTCGATTCGCGGCGGCTCGGAACACAACACCCTGTTGGGAGTTACCGGTTCCGGCAAGACCTTCACGGTTGCCAACGTAATTGCCGAACTCAATCGTCCGACGCTCGTTTTAAGCCACAACAAGACTCTTGCGGCGCAACTGTACGGAGAGTTCAAAAACTTTTTCCCCCACAATGCGGTAGAGTATTTCGTGTCTTATTACGACTATTACCAGCCCGAAGCCTATCTGCCCGCCACCGACACATATATCGAGAAAGACCTCGCCATAAATGCCGAGATAGAGAAGATGAGGCTCAGCGCGACCTCCGAACTGCTCTCGGGACGACGCGACATAATCGTCGTTTCGAGCGTGTCGTGTCTCTACGGCATCGGCAATCCTGCCGATTTCCACGCCACTTCAATCGACATCAAGGTCGGCGACGTGGTGAGTTACAAACACTTTCTGTATCGGCTCGTCGAGGCTCTCTATACCCGCACCGAGCGGGAACTCTCACCCGCGACCTTCCGTGTTACGGGTGACACCATCGACATCATGTCCGCAATAGGCAACAAGTGTTACCGAGTAATGTTTTTCGACAACGAGATAGAGGCCATACACTCCATAGATGCCGTATCCGGCTGTCGGTTGGAGACATTGCAGGCGGTAACTATATTCCCTGCCAACCTGTTCGTTACGACCAAAGAGCGTATCGCAACGGCCGTCAGCCAAATCTATTTGGATATGGGCAAACAGGTGGCATTTTTCGAGAGCGAAGGGCGCACTGCCGAGGCACAACGGCTCAAACAGCGCGTGGAGTACGATTTGGAGATGATTAAGGAGTTGGGATATTGCCCCGGTATCGAGAACTATTCGCGCTATTTCGACGGACGAAAGGCAGGTACGCGCCCGTTCTGTCTGCTCGACTACTTCCCGAAAGATTACCTGATGGTCATCGACGAGAGCCATGTTACCATTCCGCAAGTGAGGGCAATGTACGGCGGAGACCGCGCACGCAAAGAGAATCTGGTCGAATACGGTTTCCGACTGCCGGCCGCCAAAGACAACCGTCCGCTCAAATTCGAAGAGTTCGAGCAGTTGCACGGAACGACAATATATGTCAGCGCAACACCTGCCGACTATGAAATCGTCAAAAGCGAGAGTGTGGTCATCGAGCAAATTATCCGTCCTACGGGATTGATAGACCCGCCTTTGGAGGTACGCGTAACACACAATCAGATTGACGACCTGCTCGAAGAAATAGACTTTTACGCCAAACGCGACGACAAAATCATCGTTACGACCATTACCAAACGCATGGCGGAGGAGTTGTCGAAGTATTTGGACCGTGTAGGCGTGCGCAACCGCTATATCCACTCCGACATCGACACGCTCGAACGGGTGCAGATTCTCGAAGACCTGCGTGCGGGAATGTTCGATGTGCTTATCGGCGTGAATCTGTTGCGCGAAGGAATCGATTTGCCCGAAGTGGCACTCGTCGCCATTCTCGATGCCGACAAAGAGGGCATCTTGCGCAACGTGCGTGCAATCACCCAGATTGCGGGACGTGCCGCCAGACACTCCAACGGCAATGTGATTATGTATGCCGACAACTGCACCGACTCCATGCGCATAGCCATCGAGGAGAGCAATCGTCGGCGCGAAAAGCAGGTGCGATACAATATGGAACATGCGATGTTGCCGCACAAAGCGCAACGCAGCGGAACAGGACAGAGTCTGTTGTTGTCGAACGCCGGAAATGCCGACAACCATGCGGTATCCTACAATCTGCCGGACGAACATATCGACTACCCCATGGCAGCCGACATTGCAAAGACCTACGCCGCAAGCGAGAATATAGACGCATTGATTGCCAAGGCGAAAGCGGATATGGAACGGGCTGCGAAATCGCTCGATTTCCTTGCTGCGGCACGTTACCGCGACCGCATGTACGCATTGCAGAAACTCAAAGACGAACGCAAATAGGAGCGTTTCAGAACAAGGTCTCCTCTGCTCCCCTAAATGCCAATCCGAGATGTTTATACGCGAGTTCCGTCGCTTCGCGTCCGCGCGGAGTGCGCTTTAAGAAACCCTCTTTTATCAGGAACGGCTCATAGACCTCCTCTATCGTACCGGCCTCTTCGCTGACCGCCGTGGCAATGGTATTCAGCCCGACAGGTCCTCCGTTGAATTTCTCGATTATGGTGGCGAGTATCTTGTTGTCCATTTGGTCGAGACCGCGCGAATCGATGTTGAGCGCTTCGAGTGCGACACGGGTAATCGCAAGGTCGATATGCCCCTCTCCGCCGACCATCGCAAAATCGCGCACGCGGCGCAAAAGCGCATTCGCGATTCGCGGCGTACCGCGCGAACGCAAAGCCACTTCGGTCGCGGCATCGTCGTCGATGGAGATGCCGAGAATCGATGCCGACCGCTTCACTATTCGGTTCAGCACTGGCGTATCGTAATACTCCAAATGGCATTGGATGCCGAAACGCGCCCGCAAAGGCGAAGTCAGCAAGCCGCTTCGGGTGGTTGCGCCTATCAGCGTAAACGGAGCCAATTCAATCTGAATCGAACGCGCCGAAGGACCTTTGTCGAGGACTATATCGATTTTGAAATCCTCCATTGCCGAATAGAGATACTCCTCCACCACGGGACTCAATCGGTGAATCTCGTCTATGAACAGCACGTCGCCTGCCGCCATGTTGGTCAGCAGACCCGCCAAATCGCCCGGTTTATCCAACACGGGACCCGATGTAACTTTGAGTTGCGCCCCCATCTCGTTGGCTATGATATTCGCCAAAGTGGTTTTGCCCAATCCCGGGGGACCGTGCAAAAGCACATGGTCGAGCGAATCGCCACGCATAAGCGCCGCTTTGATGAATACGCGCAGATTATCGACGATTTTGTCCTGTCCCGAGAAACTGTCCAACTCCTGCGGACGGATTCTGTTCTCGAAATCGCAGTCGCTGCCCGTATGTCTTGTATCTCTGATTTCGGTCATACAATGGGATTATTTATGCAAATATACGCAATTTTTGCATAAAGTGGAGCCAACTTTGACGCGATGAGGCGAAAATTCATTATATTTGCTCTCGCGGTAACGATGTGCCGGCAACCGACGACATGTGCTGCATGGGAATAATTGATGGTTGGAAGTGACTCCGACGGGATTCGAACCCATATCGTAAGAACCGGAATCTTAAATTCTATCCATTGAACTACGGAGCCAATCGGGTGCAAAGATGCAAAAAAAATGTTATTATGACAAATATAAACAACCCTAATTGGGAAAGATTGTGGCAGGTTATCGACTTGTCGGGCATGTCCATCAACGCATTTGCCCGTCATATAGGACTTACGCGCAGCGAAACCCTGTACCAAATCAAAAACGGCAAAAACGGTATCTCCCGCAACGTTGCCGACTGCGTGGTTGCCCGATTCCCGCAAATCAGCAAGCCGTGGCTGCTGACAGGCTATGGGGCGATGTATGTCAGCGACGATGACAATAGCGCGAGACAAATTCCGTTTTACAGATGCGACATAGGCGAAATCGGGGCTTTGCACGAGAAGAGACCGGAATCGTATATGTTTCTGCCACAAATCAAGGCGGCAGATTTTGCAATCTGCTACTCCGGCGATGACATGGTACCGTCTGTCGAAAAGGGTTCGGTATTGATTTTGCAGGAGATAGATGCAGAGTCGGTGATTTTGGGAGAAGAATATGTTATAATAGGCAGAAAATTGATAACTTTGCGTAAAGTGCGTGCCGGTGCCGACGATGCAACGTTGCGTTTGGTGGCAGTAAATCATGCGGATTACGACGATATGACCATTCGTCGTGCCGACATCGAAAAAGTGTACGCCGTCAGAGGGAAATTAACAATAAAGAATTGATATGATACGGATTAAAACGAAAGAGAGTGCGTCGTGGATTATTGGCGCGGTTGCCGGCAGCATCATGCTGGTCGTAACTCTTTTGCTGCACTCGCCTTGGTGGGTGGTACTGACTGCCACCCTATCGACTTTCGTGCTGATTTCGGTATTGGCATTGGGATTGATGAAGGGTTATGTGGCATACAAACTCAAACCGATTTATTCGGTGGTATTGTCGCGCGATGTCCACACGGGCGAGATTTTGGGCGAACTCAAAGACAAGCGGGTGGAGAATCTGTCGGAGGAGTTGAACGCATGGGCGGACGACAACGACAAGGAGATTTCCCGTCTGAAAGAGGCCGAAAAGTTCCGCAAAAAGTATTTGGGCAACGTTGCGCACGAACTCAAAACCCCTATTTTCAACATTCAGGGTTACATCTCCACGCTCCTCGACGGAGGTTTGGAGGACGAATTGGTCAATCGCAAATATCTCGAACGTGCCGAAAAGAGCGTCGATCGCCTAATCAACATCATCCACGATTTGGATACCATATCGCGGTTGGAGAGCGACATGACCGAGATGAAACACGAGAGTTTCGACATCGTATCGCTTGCGAAGGAGATTGCCGACGAGACCGAAATCGAGGCGAAAAAGCGCAACATTTCCATCATAGTCAAAGATTCGAACAATCTGCCGTCGCGCTTTTGGGTATCGGCCGACAAATTCTATATCGGGCAGGTATTCGAAAATCTGATTATCAACTCCATCCGCTACGGCAAAGATGGCGGTAACACAAGAATCGGGTTCCGCGACATGCTCGACAAGGTACTCATCGAGGTCGAGGACGACGGTATCGGCATGGCAAAGACCGACACTCCGCATGTATTCGAACGATTCTATCGCACCGACCGCGGGCGTTCGCGCGAGCAGGGAGGAACGGGTCTCGGATTGGCCATTGTCAAGCACATCGTCGAGGCTCACGGCGAACATGTATCCGTGCGCAGCGAATTGGGCAAAGGCAGCACCTTTACTTTCACGCTCAAAAAAGTGGAGTTGTAGGCCATGGCATCGTTGCTTGCAATCGTATGGGATTGGAATCCCACTCTCGTCGATATCGGCTCGCTCGATATTCGTTATTACGGTGTCATGTGGGCTGTGGCTCTGCTGTTGGGCGGCTGGATATTCTCCTATTTCTGCAAACACGAGGGCAAAAGCGGGGAGTTGGCAGATTCGGCATTCGTTTACATCGCTCTCGGTACGATTATCGGCGCGCGCGTTGGCCATTGCCTGTTCTATGACCCGTTGTACTACCTCTCGCAACCTTGGACCATCATTACCGAGATTCGCGACGGAGGCATGGCAAGCCATGGCGCAACCATCGGCATACTGCTCTCCATTTGGCTGTGCGCCCGCAAAAACCGCGTTCCGGTTTTGTGGCTGACCGACCGTTTGGCAATCATAGCACCCATAAGCGGCGCGATAATCCGCTTGGGCAATCTCTTCAACTCCGAGATTATAGGCCGGGCAACCGATGCCGCTTGGGGTTTCAAGTTCGTGCGGCTCTATCCGAACATACCCATCGACAAGATACCGGCACAACACCCGACACAACTTTACGAGGCGGCGTGCTATGTGCTGACATTCGTCGTGCTGTGGTATCTGTACAAGCGCACCGACGCTCCGAAACGCTACGGCATGCTCTTCGGCATAAGCCTGATAGGCATATTTCTCACCCGCTTTTTCATCGAATTTATCAAGATGGAGCAGGAGAAGTTCGAGGTGGCGATGATTGACGACATAGGCCTGAACATGGGGCAGGTTTTGAGTTTGCCGTTCATCATCATCGGCATCGTTTCGATTTGGTATGCCGTAAAGCACCCTCCTGTGGAAGCACAAGCACCGACACCGAAAAGCAAAGCAAAAAAATAATGTCGCAAACAGACAACCTTATATTCAATACGTTAGCCGAAAAGCGCGATGTCTGCCTGCCGAATGTGGGCAGTCTTATCGTGCGGTGTACGGGAGCCAAAAGGCTGTCGGCACACCGTCTGCTGCCGCCGCATACCGACATTCTCTTTTCCAAAGAGAGTCGCGGCACGTCGCTCGTCGATACCATCGCCGCCGTTGCGGGTGTGTCGCAGGAGCGTGCGGCAGCCATATACGGGCAGTGGTTGCAGAACAGCCTGCGCGAAGGCGTTTTGACTATTGAGGGTGTCGGAGTGATTCGCGAAAGCGGATTTGTGGCAGACCAACAATTCGATAATTTGATAAATCCTATGGGTAACAAAGAGATACGCATAAGACCGCTGACAAATTGGTTGGTGATTTCGTTTGCCGTGCTGTGCCTGCTGTTCGCCATCGGCGTAGCCGGCTACATCATCTATTCGGAGCATATATTTGCCGACAAAATGGAGAAATCGTCGGTCGGCAAAATCGCTGCCGCACCGACAATCGCAGAGCCGGTTGCCGCAGAACAGCCGACAGCAGAGCCTGCCGAGACGACGCCGACCGAAGCACCTTTGCAGAACGCCGCCGAACAAACGACGGCAAACAAGGAGCAAGAGACGGACATCCTGCCGATGTCGGTCGGCAACAGTTATGCCGTTTGGGGCGTATATGCCGAACTCGCCAATGCCGAAGAGGGACAAAGCGTCGTAAACAGCCGATTCGCCGACCTTAATGCCCGCATCTATCGCTATGGCGAGAGATATATGGTCGCGCTTTTCGAATGCGGCACGCGCAGCGAATGCGTCCGCAAAGTCGAATCGCTCAAAGAGCGTTCACGCACCTTCGGCGAAGTGTGGGTTTATACCAAGCAATGATGTCTGCCGCAACCTTAATTACCCGCGCGATAGATTTTTTCTATATCGCTCCGTTGCAAAAGATTGTTTCGCAACGCTTTTTCCGTTACGGCGCATGCGGAGCGTTGAACATGACGCTCGATGCCGTGTGGTATTTCGTATTCTACCATTTCGTCGTCTGCAAGCGTTTCGTCGTACTGCCATTCATTACCGTTTCGCCACATATTTTCGCTCTGCTGTGCGTCTTTCCGATAACGTTTCTGACGGGATTTTGGCTCAACCGCAATGTCGCCTTTCGCACGGTGCATATCTCGGGTCGCCGACAGTTGTGCCGCTACATGCTGACCGTCGCAGGGTCGCTGCTGTTGAACTATGTGGCCATGAAACTGCTTGTCGAACATGCAGGGCTGTGGGCGACACCCGCCAAAATTGCCACTACCGTAATCTGCACGGCATACAGTTATCTCGCAGGACGTTACTACACCTTCGCCGAACGATAAACCGCCTTGCGGTCGGACAACGACACAGCGATAAAATATTGCCACAAAAAACTCCGCGCGATGCGCGGAGTTTTTCGTAAAAACGTCGTTGTTGCGACTATCGTTTTGTGCGGCTATTCGAGCGACTTGACGCAACGCACCGAATAGGCAGCCATAGGTCTGGTAGTATCCATTCTCGAATAACCCGACATTACATTCATCACATGGATTCGGAGATCGCGCAACTGCGTGGACATCGCAATCATCCATGTTCTTGTCGAGGAGTAGTAATATGCCTGCGAGTTCCATCCATAAGGCGATGTATTATAACCGGTTGAATACCATGGGTCCACGAAACCAGCCAACGGCAGCAGCAACGTATTTTCGCCATCGCTGAATTTGCCGTGATACAATTCGTCCTTTTCCACCGCACTGACGAATAGGTCGTTCAAAGCCGTCAATTCGTCCAAAGTAGGCACGCGCCAACCCTCGGGACAAGGATTGCCTATCTCGGCATTGTCCGCAATATCCACCCATCCCTCAGGCAGTTTTTTTGTCGGCTCGCCGGCAGCCTCATCCGCTTCCGAAATTTCGAACTCCGAAGTGTACCAATCCTTATCGGCATCGCCCCTCTTCGTCCAATAGTAAACGTCGTTTTCCGGATGCAGCGTCGAGAATGGAGTCGTGGTATATTCGTGTACCGTATAATCAGGCGTCGATTCCGTGTATTTCAAGCCATAGCGACGACCCCACTGATACAATCTGCCGAACGGTTGCGTCTTGGAAAAACCGCAGTTTACCGGATACCAGCGCACACCTGCCAGAACGACGCTCGTACCTACCCATTGGGTGTCGTCTTCGAGAATGATTGTAATGTCGCCCTCGCCCGCAGCCTGATTAACCGCAACATTCTTTACCAATCCAGAGTTGTAATCCGTTATCACAACCGTACAACTGCGCGAATCGATGGTGTGGTTTTCGTTGGCAGTTACCACATAGCGATATGTCGTAAAGCCATCCGAATCGGTCGTTGTGTAAGAGTAATCGACATCCACACTCGCCCAATCGGTGTCGTCGCCCGAGTATTGTATGGAAGGATAGATGTCGCAGTTGGCACGCACCAAAATCTCGGATGTCGCACCCTCCGTACCGCGTACATCCACCGATGCGGGAGCCTCGATGCTCCATGCCGAGAACGCCGATGCGGGGATATTGACCGACAGAGTACCCAATTTGTTCTTTTCAAAGCGTATGCCGCCGCTGCGAGCCGTGATGGTATGTGTCGCCACACCCTCAGTCGTTTCGATTTGGAGCGCAAGTTGTTCGCCCTCCGCGATTTCGAACGGCATGGTGCAGAACCAGCAATCCATCGAATTGCCCGCACGTGTTACCGATTTCTTTTCGTCGACCTTGCCTTCATCCTGCGGATAAATCAACTGCACATAGTTGAAGTTGCCTTTTTCGACCGATTGCGATTTGTCGAGAATTGCAATATACCAAATGCCCGTCATCTGTTTGTCTTCGGGTGCGGTAATCTTGACCGCTTTGATGGTCGAGGCATCGAACGGCAGATTGGTAAGCGTCAGTTTGCCGTGGGTTACGATACGGTCGTACACCATCGGTATCTCCATACCGTCGGTCAGGGTGGTATATGCTTTTTGCGAAATCGCCATCATCACGTCAGCCGAAGGGTCGAAGGTATCGGCACTCGGCTGCTGCACGTCGGGCATCATAATCAGCACCTCGTCGGGACGGATGTTGCCGCTCAAAAACGGATAGTATTCGCTGTCATAGTTGCCGATGGCTGCCACAGGATAGAAACCGTGCAGACGATAAGAACCCGTAGCGGTAGGGAATGCACCGTATTTGTCGGTATTCCATGTCAAAGCGAAGGTCGCCGAACTGCCGTCGGCTGCCACTTCCGATGCAGAGCATGCAGGGAAAGGCATTATACACTCCTTTTCGCTGCCCACGTTGAGCATCTCGCCGTTTTTGGAGATGGCGACAGCCATCTGCTCGCCCGTACTGTTCCAAAGTACCGTAGTACCGTCGTGATAGGTACGTCCGTCGGCAACAGGTGCGGCAGAGGTAAGACGCAGAGTATAGGTTTTGGAGGTAATATCCTTGCGGATATCGTTGTCGTCGGCCGCACAGCCCGTCATAAGCATTGCAGCCAAGCCGAATATAACAGAAAGATTTTTCATGATGCACACAGATTTTAGAGGGTTAGTAACTACCGTTGTCGATGGTGCCGTAGCCGTTGGAAGGCGAATCGACATCGCCGAGGACATTGCCTTCATCGTCGGCCTCAAAGCCGTTTACAGAGTTCAAAAATCCTGCCTCTGTGCACATTTCATAGTATGCCAAATTAGGCGAGAGATAGGGCAATCTTACCCCCCCCTCCTTGAAAATGAGAGTTTTGCGTTTCATATTACAAAGATTAAAATATATGCCTATTTACCGCAAATATATCGAAATTTTCTCAATTCCAAATAATTTGCGGTAAAAAAACGCTGTCGGCAAGGACTTTACCGGCAAGCATACTATTCGATTTCCCGCACGGGAATCTTGGAGATACGGCGACGATGACGCGGCTCGTCCTTGTCGAATGCGGTCGAGAGCCATGTATCGAGGATTGCTATCGCCGTCTCGTTGTCGATAAAACGCGAAGGCAGCACCAGCACGTTCGAATCGTTATGCCGACGGGTGATAGCGGCTATCTCGGGCAACCAGCAGAGACTTGCACGCACCTTTTGATGTTTGTTCAGCGTGATTGCCATACCCTCGCCCGAGCCGCAGATGGCTACGGCACGCGGAAATTCGCCCGCTTCGAGTGCATCGGCAAGCGGATGCGCATAATCGGGATAGTCGCAACTCTCGGGCGAATTGCAACCGAAGTCGAAGACCTCATACCCTTTGGTCGAGAGATAACCCGTAAGCAGTTCCTTCAATTCATAGCCTGCGTGGTCGTTGGCAATTCCGATTTTCTTATTCATAGGTCTCGTTGTTTTTGGTTGTTTGCAACTATTTTGCGGCACGTTTGCGATCGACCTCGTTCAGCAGTATCTTGCGCAGACGCATCGCCTTCGGAGTAACCTCGACATATTCGTCCTCCTTGATGTACTCCAATGCCTCTTCGAGCGAGAAGACCTTCGGCGGAACTATGACAGCCTTGTCGTCGGAGCCGGAAGCACGCATGTTGGTCAGTTGTTTGGCTTTGGTAACATTGACGGTAATGTCGTTGCTGCGCGTATGTTCGCCGATGACCTGACCCATATAGACCTCCTCCATAGGCGAGATGAAGAAACGGCCTCTGTCCTGCAATTTGTCTATCGAATAGGCGTATGCCGTACCCGTTTCAGATGCAATAATCGAGCCGTTGGTGCGCATCTCTATATCGCCGACATACGGCTCGAAGCCCTTTAAGCGGTGCGACATAATCGCCTCGCCCGCCGTGGCGGTAAGCATATTGGAACGCAGACCGATAATGCCGCGCGAAGGGATGTCGAATTCCAACCGCGTGCGCCCGTTGTCCGATTCCATGTTGGTAAGCATACCCTTGCGCTTGGTCGTCAATTCGATAACCGTACCGGCTGCCTCGTCGGGACAATCGATGGTCATCTCCTCTATCGGCTCGCACTTTTTGCCGTCAATCTCCTTGATGATAACCTTCGGCTGACCGACCTGCAATTCGTATCCCTCACGACGCATGGTCTCGATAAGTACCGACAGATGCAGCACGCCGCGGCCATAGACTATGAACGAATCGGCATTGGCTCCCGCCTCGACGCGCAACGCCAGATTCTTCTCCAACTCGCGGTCCAAACGCTCCTTGATATGGCGCGAGGTAACGAATTTGCCGTCGCGACCGAAAAACGGCGAATTGTTGATTGTAAAGAGCATCGACATAGTCGGCTCGTCGATTGCAATCGGAGGCAGCGGCTCGGGATTCTCGTAGTCGCAAACGGTATCGCCGATTTCGAAACCGTCGATGCCGACCATGGCGCAAATCTCGCCGCACTGCACCGAATCGACCCTCTTTTTGCCCAAGCCGTCGAAGACCATCAAATCGCGGATTTTGGTCTTTATCATCGTCTGCCCGTCGCGTTTGGCAAGCGTTACGTTCTCGCCCGCATGCAATTCGCCGCGCGTCAGTTTGCCTACGGCAATCCGACCGACGTATGGCGAATATTCGAGCGAGGTGATAAGCAGTTGCGGAGTACCCTCGACAACGGCAGGTTCCGGAATGTCATCGATGATGGCATCGAGCAACGGAGTAATGGAATCGGTCTTTTCGTTGGACTTATGCGACATCCAGCCCTGTTTTGCCGAGCCGTAAATGGTCTTGTAGTCGAGTTGCTCCTCCGTTGCATTGAGAGTGAACATCAAATCGAAGACCTGTTCGTTCACCACCTCGGGACGGCAATTCGGTTTATCCACCTTGTTGATTACGACAATCGGTTTCTTGCCCAAAGCCAACGCCTTCTGCAACACAAACCGCGTTTGAGGCATCGTACCCTCGAAAGCATCGACAAGCAGCAGCACGCCGTCGCACATATTCAACACTCGCTCCACCTCGCCTCCGAAATCGGCATGCCCCGGGGTGTCGATGATATTGATTTTATAGTCCTTATATATTACCGACACGTTTTTGGAGAGAATGGTAATGCCACGCTCGCGTTCGAGGTCGTTGTTGTCGAGAATCAAATCGCCGTTGTTTTTCGCCGAATTTTCGCGAAGCAGATGTCCTGCCATAATCATCTTGTCCACAAGCGTCGTCTTGCCGTGATCGACATGGGCGATGATGGCGATGTTGCGTAGTTTTTGCATACGGAAATCAAATTATTGCGCAAAGGTAACAATTAGTTTGCAAAAATGTTCTATTTTTGTTCAACTATTCAACAGATTACCGACCGTCTGCAACAATGGGCAAAACGATTAAAATAACGGGCGATAGCATATTGTACACGGGCTCTGCGGCACAACTTCTGCCGCAACTCACGGCCGATGTGCGCGTAATTGCCGTTACGGACGAAAATGTCGGCAAAGCGCATCCCGACATTATTGCCCCGTTCGAGCATATTCTGCTGCCCGCAGGCGAACAGACAAAGAGTCTGCGCACGGCCGAACGGCTGTATGCCGAATTGGTGGAACGCGAAGCAGACCGGTCGTCGTTCGTACTCGGCATCGGAGGAGGCGTGGTTACCGACATGGCGGGTTTCGTCGCTTCGACCTACATGCGCGGCATTCCGTTCGGCTTCGTTCCGACCACCCTGCTCGGAATGGTCGATGCGGCGATAGGCGGCAAAAACGGAATCGACCTTGACGGTTACAAAAACATGGTCGGTACCTTCTCTCAACCGCGTTTCGTCGTATGCGACACCGAATTGTTAGGGACTCTGCCCGATTGCGAATTTCGCGCCGGATTGGCAGAGGTCGTCAAGGCTGCCGTAATAGGCGACAAGAATCTGTTCGAATTGCTCGAAAACCTCTCTTTCCGGCAGTTGCGGGACGATGCGGCACTGACAGAACGCATCGTCGAGGCAGCCGTAAGGGTAAAAGCGGATATTGTGGCACGCGACGCAACCGAGCAGGGCGAACGCCGCAAACTCAATCTCGGCCACACGTTGGCGCATGCAATCGAGCGATGCGTACCGCAATACAGCCATGGCGAAGCGGTTGCCGTAGGGTTGCACAAAATGGCGGATATAGGGTATCGTATCGGGTTGCTCGACCGCAGAGATGCCGAACGCATCCAATCGCTGTTGCACCGCTACGGTTTCTCCACGGCACTGCCGGCAGACATGGAGCAGTTGCTCGATGCGATGCGCAAGGACAAAAAACGCATCGACGACCGTCTGCACATCATAATACCTGCGGCAATCGGAGAGGTGCGCGACTATCCCGAAACACTCGGTTCAATCAGACAATTATTTGAATAATACAATGAATATCAAAGGATTTATCTTCGACATGGACGGTACGCTGATAGACAACATAGCGTACCACTTCGCCGCTTTCGACGAGCAGGCACGACGTCATGGCTACACATTTCTGCGACCCGTCGATTCGCGCTATTACGGTTGGAACACTTTCGACATATTCCCCGAAATCGTCGATGCCGAGACGCTGGCTCGTTACGGGTGCGATTTTTTGGTAAAGGAGAAGGAGGATATTTACCGCGAACTCTATTCGGGACACGTCTGCCTTACCGCCGGTCTCGACCAGTTGCTCGACGAAGCGGTACGCAGCGGCATAAAGTGCGCCATAGGCTCGGCAGGTCCGCGGATAAATGTTGAGTTCATAATGCGCGAAAACAATCTGAACGACCGCATTGCAGCCTATGTCTGTGCCGACGACGTAACGCACTGCAAACCCGACCCCGAGATATTCCTCAAAGCCTGCGAACGGCTTAATCTCGCACCCGCCGATTGCGTGGTGTTCGAAGACGGCATTCCGGGTATCGAGGCGGCCTGTGCGGCAGGATGCGCCGCAGTAGGCATCACCACCACCCTGCCCGCCAAGGTACTCGCCGATGCAGGAGCAGACATTGTCGTCAATGATTTTACGGGCATGACATTGGCTTCGCTCGCCGAAGCGTTGTAAAGGCAGTCGGGACAAACCGCTTCTGTCAGCGATACAGCAATAGGAACCGATTCCTATCTTGTTGCCGCACGATACATACATATCCGTCGGGTAATCTGCCGACGGCATCATACCGATACGGGGACTTGCAGTCCCCGTATTTTGTATCATGCCCTGCCGACAGGTATTTTATCTTATATTTTCTGTTATTCGATAAATCTATATATTTATTATATTGTTTATCAATATATACTAATATATTTTCTGATATTTTTGGCGATTTTTATATACAGAAACCGTATTTTATATATAAATTTGCACCCGTAAGTAGCAATAAACAGATTTACGCAATGAAAAAAATCGAAGCCGTTATCCGCCGAACGAGGTTCGAGGATACGAAAGAAGCACTGCTGAAAAACGGAGTTGAGTGGTTTTCGTACATGGATGTACGCGGAGCAGGACACGCACGCAATCGTCGCGTGTATAGAGGTGTCATGTACGAGACCGATATAATAGAGCGAATCATGCTCATCATCATCGTTCGCGACGAATTATGCGATACGGCTTTGGATATAATCATGACCACTGCGCGTACAGGCGAGATTGGAGACGGACGAGTATGGGTGTCCGACATCGAACACTATTACAGCATCCGCACAGGACGGCGCGACGAAGAGATAAGCGCAAACAGCACAGTAACGGAGTCATAATACACAACCGACAACAATTAGAATTATGGAGAATCTGTCAATGGCCGTCGATACCATTTGGGTACTTTTGGCCGCAATACTTATATTCATGATGCAAACAGGCTTCGCAATGGTGGAAGCCGGATTTACCCGTGCCAAGAACACGGCCAATATATTGATGAAAAACATCCTCGACTTCTCTTTCGGCACACTGCTGTTTTGGATACTCGGTTTCGGCATAATGTTCGGCCCCGACACGGCAAATGGCATAATAGGCAACCCGTTCGGCAATGCGGTCGCACCCGCCAACATACCTTTATTGGCATTCGTAGTGTTCCAAACCATGTTTTGCGCAACCACGGCAACCATCGTATCGGGTGCCGTTGCCGAGCGCACACGCTTTTCGGCATATTTCATCTATTGCATATCAATCAGCGCAATAGTATATCCAATCTCCGGACATTGGACATGGGGAGGAGGATGGCTTGCCGAAATCGGTTTCCACGATTTTGCCGGCTCGGCAGTCGTACACTCGCTCGGAGGATGGCTCGCACTCGTGGGTGCAATGGTTGTCGGACCGCGTATCGGCAAATACAAAAACGGCACAACGCACCCGATACTCGGACACAATCTCACATTGGCTACACTCGGAGTGTTGATTTTGTGGATAGGATGGTTCGGATTCAACCCCGGCAGCACCACGAGCATTGCGACCGTCGAAGCACAAAACACGGCATCGCTCGCTTTCATGAACACCAATATCGCAGCGGCAACAGGTGCGCTGTCTTCGCTGTTGCTGGCATGGAAACGCTACGGCAAACCCTCACTGTCGCTTTCGCTGAACGGCATACTCGCGGGACTTGTCGGAATAACGGCAGGCTGCGATGCGGTTACCCCTGTCGGAGCCGCCTGCATCGGAATAATCTGCGGCGCAACAATGGTATTCGCAGTGGCATTTTTCGATAACACGGCAAAAATCGACGACCCTGTCGGAGCAATATCGGTACATGGCGTATGCGGTACGCTCGGCACCATACTCACAGGCTTGTTCGCAACCGACAGCGGCTTGTTTTACGGAGGAGGCATCAAATTCCTCTGCATACAATCGATTGGCGCACTCTGCTATGTGCTATGGGCTGTCATATGCGGATTTGCGATATTCGGGCTGATAAACAAACTTATCGGGATGCGGGTCGATAAGCGAATCGAAGAGGACGGACTCGATTTCTATGAACACGGCGAAACATCCTACAACAATTAACACCTCGCCGGCATATTAACAAATAATTGCATTATGGATGCCGTCGATAAACCGAAAAACGTAGGTCGCCCGCGCTTTATTCGGGCATATTTCGGCGTATAAAAGGCTACTTTACGCCAAAATAACGCCAAAAACACAAATAAATAAATAGGTAACGCAATGTATTACAAAACGTTACCTATTTATTTCTGTACCCAGAGCCGGGGTCGAACCGGCACAGGGGTGAACCTACTGGTGTTTGAGACCAGCGCGTCTACCGATTCCGCCATCTGGGCTTCGGCTTTACAAGTAAAGCGACTGCAAAGGTAATAAAAATTTTTATTCTGCAAAAATAGCGGGCATTTTATTGGAAAAATATCGCACTATTGACCTGCAACGCCATCGATTAAGACCGCAATGCCGTCGGGTCGGGCACAAAAAAACAGGGGTTGTGTCAAAATCCGACCTACCCCTGTTTCGATATTATCTCCCTGTTTTAAGATGTGCAAAAATCAGCAAACCAACCCGCAGTCGGCGATTGTTACGCGCCGTTAGTTGATGCTCTCGCGACGCGAGGCCGGTGTCTTCTCCTCCGGAACATCCGCCACCATCTCGCTCTGCAACTGTACCATCTCTATAACATGGCAACCGTCGCCCGTATCGGCTCCGTCGAAACGGTATTCGACAGGCATATTCCACTGTATCTGCAAATCGAGCACCGACTTGGCAACCGTCGCATCGTAACCGTCGCCGACGACTATCACGCCGTCCACATCCGTATATTCGGCAAAGAACAGCACACCGAGCGTAATGTCGAAATCGGTCGGCACATATTTCAGTTGGATATTCGACTCCTGACAACCGCGACGCAGCAACGGAGTATAGACATCCGTTACGACATCGAGAATATGACGATGCCGATTCCGTACCACTACTATTCCCAAACGGACCTCTGACGGAGACAACATGGCGGAAATAAAATCGGTTGTTTGCGCGTTATTCTATCGCTCCGAGCAGTTTCTCTGCATCACGAGCCTCGACTGCCGACGGATACTCTGTCGAGATACGCTTCAAGCACTCTGCCGCTGCATCCTTTTTGTCCAAGGCAATCAGAGCCAAGCCCTCTTTGTAAAGGTAGAGCGGTGCAGTGAAATTGTTGTCCGACGCTGCGACAGCCTTCTTATAGAGTTTTACAGCCTCTGCATAGTCGCCGTTGTCTGCTGCGATATCGCCGCGCAAACCCAGATTCTGTGCATTGACTATCGATGCAGGGATACCTGCCGTCTCTTTGTAATCGGCCAAATACTTTGCGGCATTCTCCTTGTCGCCCAAACGAAGGTAGCATATACCCGCATAGTGCTTTGCAAGATTGCCGGCAGGAGTCGAGCCGTATTGCTCTATCACGTTCAAAAAGCCCGCAACATTGTCGTCGCCGTTGAGTGCAAGCGAATAATCGGGATTCTCGCCCTCGAAATTGTATTGAGCCTCGACGATAAGTTCGGCAGCCCGCTCGGCATTGCTGTCGATAACGAGTTTCTTGTAGGCGTAACCTGCCGCCACAATCAATACGAGTACGACCAATGCGATTACGACCTTCTTGCCGTTGTTTTCAAAAAAAGTTTCGGTGCGACTTACTGCTTCGGCTACCGCAACCTCTTGTGCGCGTGTTTCGTTTTTTGCCATAATTTGTAACTATTTTTAATTTATTATCTATTGCTTTTCAAAATCGGCATTATGCGATTCAAACGACAAAAATACATTTTTTTATGCAATAAACGGACATCGACGCACTTTTTTTTGAACACAGGCGGATTGTTCGACAAAAATTAGTACTTTTGACCTCGGAGGAACAATGCAATGCTGCTCAAAAAACTATCGCTCATCAATTTCAAAAATCTCGCGCAGGAGATATTGCCGTTCGATGAGGGCATAAACTGTTTCGTCGGCGACAACGGAACATGCAAAACCAACATCATCGACTCGATTTACTATCTGTCGATGTGCAAATCCTCTCTGCCCATGAGCGACGGGCAGTGTGTAAGACATGGCGAACAATTTTTCGTCATCGACGGCGAATATCGCAACTCCGCCGGTCGGCGCGAGCAGATAAGTTGTTCGTTCACACGCGGTGCAGCGAAGACAATCAAGCGCAACGGCAAGGCTTACGAACGGCTTTCGGACCACATCGGACTTATTCCGGTCGTAATCGTTTCGCCTGCCGACACTGCACTGATTTGCGATGCTGCCGAGGAGCGTCGCCGTTACCTCAACGGTTTCATCTCGCAACTCGACCGCGAATATCTCGCCACGATGATACGGTACAACTCTGTATTGGCCGAGCGCAACAAATTGTTGAAAATGTCGGCTGACGAGCAGATGTTGCAGATTTACGATGCACAACTCGTGGCCGCAGGCGAAAAGATATATGCCAAACGGCGCGAAACGGCCGAAGCACTCCATCCTGTCGTCGCCGAATTTTACGCTTTGTTGTCGGGCGACAGGGAGCAGGTCGAACTGACCTACAAATCGGAGTTGGAGACCATGCCGTTGGCCGACCTGCTGCTCTCGACCCGCGAACGCGACAGAGTAAACGGCTTTACCACCGCCGGCATTCATCGCGACGATTTATCGTTCCGCATAGGCGGTCTGCCGTTGCGCAAATACGGCTCGCAAGGACAACAAAAATCGTTTATAATCGCGTTGAAACTCGCACAATACCGCATCATCACCGAGCGTTTCGGCGAGACACCGATTTTGCTGTTGGACGATGTGTTCGACAAGTTGGACGAGGGGCGTGTGGCGGAGTTGCTGAAAATCGTGGCAACCGAACGTTTCGGTCAGATTTTCATTACCGACTGCAATCGCGAACGCATGAAACGGTTGCTCGACGCTTCGGGCTGCCGACATAAGATATTCGATGTAAATTACGGAAAAGTACTGCAATGAAACGCACCGACCCGCAACCGATAGGAAAATATATCGACGAAATTTTCAACAGTCCCGACATCAGGGCAAAAATCGCCGAAGGCTCGCTGCCCGAGACTTGGCGCAAGGTGGTCGGTACGGCCATAGCCGAACAGACCCTGCAAGTGCGTTTGATAAAAGGGACGCTCCATGTACACGTGCAGTCGGGCGTCGTGCGCAAAGAGTTGATGATGCAGCGCGATGCTCTCGTCAGGGCGATAAATGCCCAATCGGGAGTAAATCTGGTTGCCGATATTTTGGTACGGTAGGCGGCCGACTACAAGAATATCAGTTGCATTATCGCATAAATCGGCAACAGAACAATCAGCGAGAACTTGAACATATATCCGAGGAACGACGGCATCCTGACACCCTCCTTCTCGGCAATGGCCTTGACCATAAAGTTGGGACCGTTGCCTATGTATGTCAATGCGCCGAAGAATACCGCACCCAACGCAATAGCCCTCAACAGTGGTTCCGACACTCCTGCCACAATCGCGGCACCATCGGCCGCAGGCAATCCCAACGCCACCGTATGGAATGCAACGGCAGTGGGTGCATTGTCGAGGAACGACGACAGCAGACCCGTCGAGTAGAAAAATTGCCAAGGCTCGGACAAGCCCAACGAGGCAGCGTGCATGTTAAGGAATATCAGCGCAGGGGTCATCGTGGTAAATATGCCTATGAACAATATGGCGACCTCCTCGATGGGGTCCCACGAGAAGTTGTTGGCCTTGCGCACCCGCTTCGAAGTCGTCAGGAGCGAAAGCAAAATGATGCCGACCAATATGATTTCGCGCAGGAATTTGATATAAAGCGGAGCATCCTCTGCCCCCATGGCAGGGATATGCGTCGGATTGACGAGTGCCACGGCAGTAACGATTGCAGCCACATAGAATACATTTATCGCACCGCCGATAGAAAGTTGCAGCGGCTCGTCCAACTCGCTCGATTCCTCGTCGCCCGCACCGGCTTTGTCGGCAGCAAGCATACGCCGTTCCCTGCGATAGTAGAAGTGGTCCACGATGTTGTAGATTATCAGCAACGCACCGCCGACAAATGCCCATTCGAGGAACATCGAGCGGAACCAATCGAACTCCGCACCGCGCAGATAGAGCAAAAACAACGGCGGATCGCCCAACGGCGACAACACTCCGCCGCAGTTGGCCACCAATGCGATGAAGAAGCAGACGGTATGCGCCTTGTAGAGACGGCTTTTGTTGATTTCGAGCAGCGGCCGAATCAACAACATCGCCGCGCCCGTTGTTCCGATAAACGATGCCAGATTGAAACCGACGAACAGCACGATGGTATTGACGAGCGGATTCGCCACCATATTATATTTGATATGGATACCGCCCGTTACCACAAAGAGCGCACCCAGCAAAACGATAAACGGCAGATAGTCGTACAGCAGTTGCTCAACTATCTTTTCGCCCAAGCCGATATATGCCATATAGCATGCCGTCGGAATCGAGAGCACCAATACGCAAATCATTTTGTTGATATTCTTCTCCCACCTATGTTCGACTATAAGGGGTGCAATGGCGATTACGAGCAACATAATCGCAAAAGGAATCAGCGTCCACGCTTCAATTTGTTGCATATAACGATATATTTACAAACAAGTTACTGCAAAAATAGTATTTTTTTCGGATTTGCCGACCGTTCGAACGAACTAAATTTTTACGACAGAAGAACAGACATATCGGCTCTTTTACGCCACAGAACAATCTATGCCCAACGCCGCAACACGCTCGGCAATCCGCGTCAACTCCTCGTGCGACACCTTTTCGAGCGTGCTGCACGGAGTATCCCGCGCAATCGAATAGACCATCACGCTCTGCGGAGCAATCTCGCGCACGAGCGCAAGCCATGCCTCAACCTCCCGTTCGGTGGTATTGTCGAAATGCACCCCTTCGAACTCTCCGCGCAGGAACATCGTCTGCACGACCAACCTGCCTCCGAAAAGTTTCATGTTTTCGACCACCTGCGCAACCGAGTACTCCCCGCAAGGGTTGTTCATCACCCTTACCGTCGCATCGAAAGCCGAATCCAATTTCAGTATGTTGTTGTCCACGCGCAACAAAGCCCGCCTGACACTCTCGCGCCCAATCTGCGAGGCATTGCTCAATACCGACACTTTGGCCGACGGTGCAAATTCGTCGCGCAGAGCCAGCGTATCGTCTATAACGGCCTCGAAATCGGGGTGCATGGTCGGCTCGCCGTTGCCCGCAAAGGTGATGACATCGGGCAATGCTCCGTCCGCAGCCATTGCCCGCAGATGCTCCCGCAGAGCCTCACGGACACTCTCGCGCGAATTGAACCGCGACCGCCCGCGATTATCGGCATTCCACCCGCACTCGCAATAGATACAGTCGAAACTGCAAATTTTCGACTGCAACGGCAGCAGATTCACTCCGAGCGACAACCCCAATCGTCGCGAATGCACGGGACCGTAAATTATATCGGGATACAACGCCGTCATACGCCTTACTCCTCCTTCTCCAACTGTTGCCGTACCGACTCTTCATGAATCGCTCCGACAATTTTTTTGATAAACCGTTCGTCCATACCCGCACGCTTCGCACCCTCGACAAAGCGGGCTACGACCTCCGCATAACGCCCCGACTGCAAAACGGCGACATTCCGACTGCGTTTGTAGCGGCCTATTTGGCGCGAAACCTCCATACGTCGCGCAAGCAAATCGAGCAGAGCGGCATCTATCGCGTCTATCTCCGAGCGGAAACGAATCATCTGCCCTTCGGTAGTCGCTCCGTCGCGCAGCACCAGCCGACCGAGTATCGCGCCAAGCATCTGCGGCGTAATCTGTTGCCGACTGTCGCTCAACGCCTCGTCGGGTGCGACATGCGCCTCGACGAACAGACCGTCGAAACCCAAATCCACCGCTTGGCGACACAGCGGCTCGACCGCTTCGCGTCTGCCGCCTATATGGCTCGGGTCGCACAATATCGGAATCGCGGGCATCTCCCGACGCAAATCCATCGGAATCGTCCACTGCGGATTGTTGCGGTACGAGCCGTTCGCATAGTCGGCAAAGCCTCTGTGGATTGCCGCAATCTCCTCCACACCCGCATTTGCCAAACGCTCTATCGCGCCAATCCACAAAGCGAGGTCGGGAGTAACGGGATTCTTTACGAAAACGGGTATTTCGACACCCCGCAGAGCATCCGCTATCTCCTGCACGGCAAACGGATTGGTCGTCGTCCGAGCCCCTATCCACAAGGCATCCAAGCCCGCCGACAGAGCCTCTTCGACATGCAGGGGCGTTGCCACTTCGCTCATGACAGCCATGCCCGTTTCGCGTCGCACGGCCGTCAGCCATGCCAAGCCCTCTGCCCCGACACCCTCGAAACAATTGGGTTTGGTACGCGGTTTCCACAAGCCTGCGCGGAATGCCCTAACACCCAACGCGGCAAGTGCCTTGGCCGTAGCCATACACTGCTCCGGAGTCTCGGCACTGCACGGTCCCGCAACGACAGGGATGCGGCATAGGCTGTCGCCCGACAATTCGATATTTTCGACAAAGTCCATCAGTTCGATAGATAACGTCGCAAATTTACAAAAACTTTTCGGTAATTGAAGCACCCGACACAACGGCAAAAACAGGCCTGTATATCGTAAAACGGCAATATGCGGAGAATTGTCGAAAAATTATTGAAAATGTAATACCGACAAATGTTGCAACGAGAGAAATTTTGTTATAAATTTGTGTCAATTGTTACTAATTCAATACATATTTACATACATATACGATGAAACAAAAAGAGAGTCAGCCGATTAGCAAGGTTAACTATGCGGATGCCGTCGCCGAATCAATCAAATATTTCGACGGCGACGAACTTGCCGCCACCGTTTGGGTAAGCAAATACGCTTTGAAAGACTCGTTCGGCAACATATACGAGTCGTCTCCGGAAAAGATGCACATGCGTTTGGCCAAAGAGTTGGCACGCATCGAGAACAAATACAAAAATCCGCTTGCAGAGAAGACTATTTTCGATTTGCTCGACCATTTCCGATATGTCATTCCGCAAGGCGGACCGATGACCGGCATAGGCAA
>JBJEGV010000007.1:0-24179 GCA_051875395.1 Alistipes sp.
ACGGTTTCTGGGCAGAGAGCCGCGAGCAGGAGATTCCGCTCGAAGGCTTCTCGGTACAGTTTCTGCGCGGCATAATCGATGTTACCGACGAGGCTTCGGCCGTGCGCGATTCGCTCGTGCAGGCCAAGCAGTGGAATCCCGTCATGGGCGTACGGCGGCTCGGCAAAATCATGCAGAATCGCTATGCAGGCACTACGGAATTTACTCCGTCATTCGAGCAGATGTGGGGCGGCAAGAAGTGCTACATCTATCTCTACGAGGTTTTCAAGGATGTCCGTCTGGTAGCCGCACCGCCCGATTGTTTGGGCGCATTCGGTGGCGATACCGATAATTGGGGTTGGCCTCAACACAAAGCCGATTTCACAATCTGCCGCGTATATGCCGACCCGCAGGGCAAGCCTGCCGAGTATTCGGCCGACAATGTGCCTCTGCAACCTCGTCGGGTATTGAAGGTGGCACCGAAGAGTGTCGTCGAGGGCGATTTTACGATGGTTATCGGCTATCCGGGCCGTACCAACCGTTATATGTCGTCGTTTGCCGTTGCCGAAAAACAGAAAGTACGCAACCCTGTCGTCATCGACGCACGCCACCACCGCATGGATATTATGAATAAGGGCATGAAGCGCAACGACACCGTTCGTCTCAACTATTCCGAGCGTTATTTCAGTTTGTCTAACTATGCCGATTATGCCAAATGGGAGAATATCTGTTTGAAGCGTTTCGACGTCGAGGGCGTTCGTCAAGGCGAGGAGAAGGCGTTGCAGGCATGGATTGATGCCGACACTGCCCGCAAGGCGCAATACGGTGAACTGCTTGCCCGCATGAAACGGGGCTACGAGGCTCGTCGCGATGCCATGAGCGCACGCGTCGTCTATACCGAGCATTGGTTCGGCGTCAGCGAGGCGATGGTTATGGCCAACCGTCTGGCATCGGCAGTAAACAGTTTGAAACAGAAGGGCGAATATATGCTCGACATAACAAGCGAGGGTCAAAAGCGTTTGGCTGCATCGCTCGAACGGCTTGCCAAGTCCGATGCTGCCACCGACCGCGCATTGTTCATCGAATTGGGTACGGAGTTTTTCGACAAACTGCCTGCCAACTATATCAACAAGTCGCTGCGGGCGAAATTGGATGCCCACAACGGCGATGCGCGTGCCATGCTCGCTGCCGCTTTCGACGCTTCGTGCTGTCGGTCGGTCGAGGCATTCAGGGAGTTTTTCTCCGAGCCGCGTCGCATCAAGGCCGTTATGAACGACCCGCTCGTATCGCTGTTGTCGGCAGTGCCGTATCAGCCGTTCGCACGCCACGTCGCACTCGCCGAGAAGAAGGCAAAAGCCTCTGTTTCGGCAGACGAGCGCACCTATTCGTCGCTGCTCTACGATTTCCGCGCGGCATGCGGCAAGGCGCAATATCCTAATGCTAACTCCACCATGCGGTTGAGTTACGGTCGTGTGCGTCCGCTCACTCCGCGCGATGGCGTCGTTTACGATTGGCGTTCCACCACTACGGGCTATTTGGAGAAAATCGATGCCGACAACCACGATTTCCGTCCCGATGCCAAGATGGTCGATATGATTGGCTCGCTGCCGGCACCTTTGCAGGTCAATTTCATCACCGACAACGACATTACGGGCGGCAATTCGGGTTCGCCTGTCGTCAATGGTCGCGGCGAGATTGTAGGACTTGCATTCGACGGCAATCGCGAATCGATGTCGGGCGACATTTGGTTCAATCCCGCATACGCACGCACCGTCTGCGTCGATATGGGCTACATCATGTGGATTTTGCACAACTACGCACCGCTGGTGGCAGCCGAGATAGAGCGGTAAAACCGTTACCCCGAAAAAGAAAATGGGTTGGCCGAAAGACCAACCCATTTTTTACATTTATTTTTCGAAAATAACGCGGCAGTCGGCAATTACCATTTCCGCAAAACCGTAAGGCGTGTAATAATTCGTCAAATGTAAGGCATTGAGAAAGAGGGCGGCAGGAGTTTACTCAACGTAAATGACTGCGCCCTCTGTTCGAAAATAACGCGGCAGTTGGCAATTATTACACGCCGCTCTGCATTACAACAGCAGAATGAACGCTATCGGAATGGCGATGCCGACAATCAGTTCTATTCCGCCCCTGCCCCACAGGCCGTGTTTGCCTTTGACCATAATCAGTCCGCTCAATACTATGATAACGAGCGAGGCAAGGAAAATATCCGAAAAAATCGTCCAATATCTGTTGGGATTGTAGTGCAAGCGATTGAGCGAACTCAATACGGGACGCTTCTTTACGCTCTCGTACACAGCCTCGCCCGTGTTGCGATTGACCAGCAGCGTCGAGCCGCCTCGCACGAACACTTTGAACGACTCGGCATCGAAATCGTACCATGCCGTATAGTTGTCGCGCACACCCCACCGTTCGAGCAGCGATGCCGCATAATCGTCGTCTATCTCTGCCGGCAGATTCTCAATCGTGTAGCGATGCTGCTCGATTGAATAGTTGGCATTGAAATCGCTCTTATGGTTGAGCATAAAGCCCGTAGCGGCATACACCAACAAGACCCCCGCGAATATATACGACAGGTCGCGGTGCAACACGCGGCTCCAATGTCTGATGTTGTTCATTATGCCTTCCATGTCGCAGATGTTTGCCGGATTAGAGAATCTTGTAACTCTTGGCATTCATATAGAATACCGACAGATAGTTTTTACCCTCGCTTGCGTTGCGCTCGGCGATACGTTTGCGGAAGTTGTCAATCTTCTGTTGGTCGGTATTGCCCTGATCGCCGCGGGCAGCCGATTCGGTCTCGCAACCGCTGTGTTCGCCCGTTTTGTTGCCGTTCTTGATGCGCTCCTCCCAATTTTTGAGATAGGTCTCGTCGATGCGGGTTTCGCACAATACGCCCGTTACCTGTACAGGCTCATTCACGACATCGGCACCGAATGCGCCCGTCTCCTTGCTGCTTTGGATGCGCAACAGCCCTTTTTTGCCGCGCAGGAACATTTTGCGACCGCCGTGGCTGCAAATGTGGGTACACAGCCCTTCGACCGTAATATCCTTGCCCACATACTGCTCGCCGTCGGCAAGCACCTCGTCTATTTTAAGCGATTTGACCTCCTGTGCCAAAACATCGTCGGCGGCAAACATGGCAACAGCCAAAACCGCCATAACAGCCAATAATTTTTTCATGATTGTATAAGTGTTTAAGTTAAATTGCAATGTTTTCTGCTCTACCTACCCGCAAATATACGATAATATCTCCGAAAAAAGTACAACTCCGAGCAGAAAATAACGACGGCTAATTTCGCCATGCCGCAATACCGCACAAAAGAAGTATGCAAAACAGATGCCGCAACCACTTTCAGCGGCTGCGGCATCACTTATGATTCGGTTACGCGGAGATTATTCGATGTATCTTCCGATAACTTCTTCGCGGATGTTTTCACCGGTAGATGTACCATTTGAAGAAACAGTAACACTCTCTGCCGTACAACCCGTGATAGTATTAGAGGCATAAGCACATCCGATTACCTGACCGGCATCACGACCTGCCGAGATTACAGAGTTCTTTACCGTGCAATTACTTACGGTAAGGTAAGCACCCGGATTAACATAACCAACTATACCGCCGACTTTGGCACCTTTGGCTCCGCCATTCACCGTACTATCCACAGTAGCATTCTCAACATGGCAGTTGTCTATCGTACAAGTATAAATATCGGCAGGAGCCTCCATATAACCGGCGATTACACCTGTATAACTATGTGCCGAGATATTTGCACCAACCACCTTTACATTCTTTACCGTAGCAACATTGAGCCAACCGAAGAGACCGGATACATAATAGTTGTTATCGCTTGTGCTTACTACTTTGAGATTGCTGATAGTGTGGTTGTCTCCATCGAATGTACCGTTAAATGTTGTTACACCGGTCTGACCAACAGGTTCCCAAAGAGCATTCTCGAGGTCTATATCGGCAATCAGTTTTATGGTTTTGCCACTGTAATTGTTATGATCCTCATTTACGCTCTTTGCAAAAGCGAACAAACCATTGGCATTGCTTATGCTGTAAACACCGTTCAACAACGAGAAGCCATCGGCAAGATAAATGGTGTTGCCGGTCTCAGCAATCGTCACATGCTCGGCAGTAACAGCATTAGTATAACCCTCTTTATAGAGATTTACTTGGTGCAGTTCGTTGCCCTCGAGATTGATGGTGTAGTTGGCACCCGGATACACATCGGAACCTATCTCAATGAACCAACCATTTGCCTCATCCTTCTTGGCATTCTTTACAACGTTGTTCTTGAACGTACCGACGCAACCGTCCAATGCCGCATATTTCAACGAATAGCGTTTGTGGGTCAGGAATTGGCAACCCTCGGCATTGACGTTGTAGTGGCCGTAAATCTGCATTGCACGAGCCTCTGCGTGGTCGTTTTTACCGACAAAGACGCAATCCTTGAAGTTCATGGTGCAGATGCTGGTAGTCCACCACGACATAACGCCGGTCTCTTTGCCGGAAGTGCCTGCTACGACAAACTTAACGTTATCGAAGTTCAGATTACCGCCCCAAGCACCGACGCAAGGAGCGCATGGACCTGTACCAGTAAACCAATTACCATCTGCCAAAGAGTTGTCGATGGTTATATCCTTGAAGGTAACGGCAGGAAGATTCTCGCCATTGCGTTGCGAATTTACACCGGCAATTACCACCTCGTCAGTAGCACGGCTCGAAGCCAACGACTGAATGGTGATGTTGTTGGCAACGCCTACGACATTGAGGACTTCATTGTAAGTGTCAGGCGTAACATCGATGACAGCACCTTCGGCAGCAGCATCGATGGCGTCCTGAATGGTTGCATACGACTGGCTGCCGATATAAACAGGACCAACCACATATTCGTCCTCGTATGCAGGATCGACAACAACCGAAACGCTAACCTCGCTGGTGAGGAAGGTACCCACGATATTGGTACGATAGTTGCGCTGTACAGGGATGTTCTGCAAGCCGTCTGCCAAAGCGATGTCGCCACCGTTGGTATGGAATACGAACGATGTACTTGCCACAGTTCTTTCGGCACCCGTAGTAGCGTCGTTAGGCAGGATGTAACTCATCGAAAGGTAGTGGTAATCCTCTTTTACGCCGTCGTTGTTGGTATCGACCTTCAAAGTCTCGGCAGGAATTGCAGCAGCAGTGTAATTAACCGTTACGGCACCGCTTACTGTACCATCGACCAGATTCAACACGTTGGCCGCATCGACGATGGTTACTTCGGAAGAAGCAACAGTGATACCCGATGCAACAGCAGCGCCCCAATCAGCGACAGTACAACCTACGTTTACCTGTGCAAAAGGACGTTTCAGCACTACCGACTCCGTCATATCGCCCGTTACATGGAGGTCAATCGTCTTGAAGAATGCGTCGCGTGTCTCGTCGTTGTTGGCACCGTCATAGTTGATGCTTACCGTCATGTTGTCATTAACGGTGTATGCCGTGCAAGCCGAGTTTTGAGCCCAAAAAGCAACCTTGTAGTTCTGACCTTTGGCAAGAGTCAAACGAACGGTGTGGCCTGCAAGCAGGTCGAGACCGCTCTCGGCAACTTTGTCCAGACCGGTAATGACTGCACCATTCTCGTCCAACACACGGTAAACGAGTTGGTCGGTAAGTTGACCGTCGCTGATGGCACGAGCCTTCAACGCAGAATCGGCCTTCAAAATGAAACTAACCTGTGCTGTATCGCCTACAACCTGCACAGGCTCACTGCTCTTGGAGCAGGAAGTGGTCAGCACCAATGCGGATGCTGCAACCACGCTCATCAATAGATGTTTGTACATAATGTTAAAAAATTAAAAAAAAGTTAATAAAATTTGTTTGGTTATAAATAAGCATTTTGTGCCAGCGCCGAATGCCGTGTTAAAGCAATACAGCGGGGGGGTAATTTGCTGATTTATACGTTTTTAAGTTGTTTGTTAATTAGTTTGTTTGTTATTGGTTAATGGTTTGTTATCGGTTTATGATTATGTTGTATTCGCCATCGTAATCGACATCTATATTTATATTACCCGTCGCCTTCTCCATAAGGAATCGCCCTTTGGCTATCGTATGGTTGTTACGCTGTATGGGAACGTTTATCGGTTTGGTCAGCGACACCTGCTCGCCCGCGTCGTTCTGAATGGCGACACGAACGGTAATGGTGGTCTCCATGTGATTGACAAGTACATAGTCGAAACCGAGCGATATCTCGTCGTCGGACAGTTTGTCCAATTTGCCCTCGAACGCCACGCCCGTAACAGAATCCACAGGACGGTCGGTAAACATATTGAAGGTATTGGGCATATAACCGCTGTAATAGAACATTACCCTGTATTCGTTGAGATCGATGCTGCCGATTGTCGGATCCGTCGCCATATTCCCGTTGTCGTCCGTTGCATTGCCGTCGGCAGTATCGCTGTTATTGGCGGCATTGCGGGCAGCGTGAGCCTTTCTCTCCTGCTCCAAGAACTCGCGCAAATCGGTGGAGACGAACTCGTATTTGGCAAGCGGTCGGTCCATATCCACAATCACGGGTGTAGTGTTGCGCCGCAACGATTGCATATCGATATCCGCCCACCCTCTGAATGCATCGACATAATCAGTATTGCCGATGTGAGGTTTGAGTTTGGTGATGCTCGTAAAGTCGGACACATCGTAGAAATAGCCGTCATTATCGGACGACTCGACAAAATCGGCCCACACCATAACGGTATAGTCGGCAGGGACTATGTCGATTGTAAAATCGTTGTCGTACAGAACATCGACATCGCGCTCGAAGACGAACTCCGTAAAGGCAGAGTTAATCGATGCCCGAGATTCGTCGGCGCATTCATAGAAACGTATCACATAACGCATCCGCGGATTGGCAATAATCGAACTGCTCGTATGGATATTTTGCAGGGTGTTGTCGATATATTCCGATTGTGTCATTGCCGTCTGAAAATGCAAATGCAGAGGGACTCGCACCTTCATATCCGCAGCCGGCCACTCATGCACGTTGCAGGAGACGGCCAATGCACAAACCGGCAATACATGCCACAATATGGTCGCATGCCGCCAAATTTGCCGGATATGTCGCCATGCCGCCATCATCTGTTGCGCTTATTCAGATTGAAAGTATAGATAAAGGTTACCGCCGCTTGGTCGATACCCCAGAACGTTTTTTTGCCGCTGCCCGTCATAACGCCGTTATTGGGATTCGAAGTGTTGCGGAATTGGTCGTACTGCACCCTGTATGCACCCGCACCAATCGAAAATTCCACTCTCCAATGGTTATTCCGCGTGAAAGGCATACGGTAACCGACGCTGATGCCTCCGCCGACAGCAGGAGTCTCTCTATCTCGGTCCTGATAGCGATAATCGCCGCCGAAGGCAAAGTTGTAGTAGGCAAGCCCGAGATGCGCCCCCACAAACCAACCGTCGTTGCAAAGGTCCTTGGCAGCGAACCAATAGCGAAACTCGGGTTGGATGGAGAATGTGCGGAATTTTATCGTGGAGGCAAAATAATCTACTCCGGAGTAGTATATCGGAAAAGTGAACGACCAATGTTCGCAAATGTCGATTTCAACAGCGGCATTCGCAACAGCCAACACCCAACCGATGGCGTTGGTCTTGACATGGATATTGCGTTGCCACTGCCCGACAGGTTGAGGTGTGGTCGCTGTTTGCACCGAATCGGGCATAACGGCAGGCTCTGTGGCCGGTTGCGGGACGGGCGGAACAGCATCCGGAACCATTACCGCGCTGTCGGCAGCAATGACAGGCTCAATAAGCGGTTGCGGAGCAGGCACAGAACCAACATCCCTCTTATAGGTAACAAACACAGCACAGGCATTACGCATACACTTGAAAAACATGACCTGCATCTGTCTCCATACCCTGCCTCCGTCCAAACTGCGCAACCGCTTCACTCGGCTGTCGGTCTGCCGACCCTCTGCCGGCTCCGACTCTTCGGGTCCGCTCTCCAAAATGGCGATTATCTCCTCCCGCTTTTGGATGGAAGAGGAGGCAACCATCGATTTCAGATAGTCCCACGGAATATAATTGTCGCGATAGTCGATGATTGTGTCGGGAAGCGACATCTCGCGGCACACAACCTCTTTCAACGCCATGAGACGCCCGTTGGACAACTTGCGATTGAATTGCGGATTGCCCTCCGGCGAGACAGCCCCGCAGAATGCGACCTTAACTATTGTCAGCGTACTGTCGCAACGAATCTCGTCGAGGAACGACTTCATCTCCGCTATGCGGTCGGCATTGTTTCCGAACGCCGGGTCTATGACGGTGCTGCCAATCCGAAAACTCACGCAAAACTCAGTCCTGTCTTCGTGCGCATACGCTATGAATACGCACAAAAACATGATTACCAACAGCATACAGGTCCTTCGCACCTTCATTGTACTCTATTTTTCGTTGACATCTCTTTGTAAGAGTGTTACACACAGTATTTTGCGCTGATAACAAATGGTTTGGACAGGAAGGTTGAGGGATTGTGCTAAACAATTTTCGTGTGTGGAAACAGATAAAATCTACAATTCGTAATTTTTTTTTTGTACAAACTATGTCATATATAGAAAAAAAAGTGTATTTTTGTCACGGCAACCGTTTCTCTTACAAAGAGATATGCTTTCTCTTACAAAGAGATTGTAATTTCATCCATACAACGCCGCTTTCACAAAGATTTCAATATTACGCTGTTCGCCTTGTCTATCGATGACGTATCCAGCAACGCAAGGTAGATACGGGTAGTCGCCTCCGAGTCGTGTCCCATGCCGCCGCTGATTACCGACACGGGAACATTCTTGCTTTGGGCGATGCTGGCCCAAGCATGGCGGGCGACATACAAAGTGAGCGGAACGGATACACCCAAACGGTTACCGAGGATTTTCAGACAGCGGTTGATGTTGTGTGCGGCATAAATGTATTGCCTGCGCTCGTCCAAGTTGCGCCGCGTATCGATGATTGGCAGCAAATAGACGGAGTGGGAAGTGTCGTATTTGTCCACCAAATCCTGCATACATTTTTCCCATTTGACCAACAATTGCTGCCCCGTCTTGCGCCTGCGATACGACAGCATGCCGTGCGATAAATCCGTTTTGCGAAGGTATGCCATATCCACGAACGACATGCCGCGCGTATAGAATGAAAACAGAAACATATCGCGGGCAAAATCGAATGCGGGATTGTCCGACAACTCCATCTCTTTGATTGCTTTTACCACTTTCAAAGGCACGGCGCGTTTGACCGTCTTTTCGACACCCGTATAGACATGTTTGAAAGGGTATCGCTGAACTGTCAGTTCCTTGTCCACGGCACGATTGTAAACCGCCCGCAAAATACGCATATAGAACGACGACGAATTGGGACTGATGCCGTTGGCCCGCAAATAGGCTTCATACGCCAGCATCATGTCCGAATCCATATCGTCGAATGCCACATCCCGACACCGCCTGAATCGTCTAAAACTGCACAATGCGGCAGTATATGTCTCTGCTGTGCGTATTTTACCCCATTTGTACAGATTGGCGATGACTCCCTCCATAAACAAAAACAGAGAGTGCGTGGTGTCGTATGTCGCAAACTCCGCGACGACATCGTCCGCAGTATATGTCGTTCGATTGCGCTCCAACAACGCCACTATACGGTTGAAGCGGCCGATATCCTGTCGGATTTTATCGCTTATCTCCAACAAATAACGTCTTCTGTCGCTATCGCACCGAGGCAGCACCACATACGACAAGCGGACATCCCACTCGTCGGCATTGAGACGATAGCCCGTCTTCTGCTGACGGGCTACACGATTATGAATTACCTGATAATAAATTGAGCCTTGTCCGCCATCGACCGTCGATGGTCGGAATTTGATTTTTACCGTTGCCATATTACATAATGTTTTTTTGGTTGTGTTTCAACTCTGTTGCTTTTATAACGGATTTATACCTGACGACATACAACGACCTGCGGCCTTCTGTTTTGCAAGGTCGCACAAAAGTATTACGATGGTATCGATTGAAAATTACCGCATTTTACCGTTCGATGCGGAGCGAACGGCAAACGGCAAATGAAATTCGGAGACAAAACGGCAAAGCGGGCATATCGTTGTGCGGATGTTGCGATATGCCCCGACAATTTCTCTTGCCGAACGGATGATACGGCAGGCGGCATATTACATGCCGCAGACCGCCGTTACTTTACCACAGCCCTGTTGCCTATGCCGTCGATGCAGATTTCCAACGGTCGGTCGAAGCGCACATGGCGGATATATTTCGATTCGTTCTCTGCCGGCATCGCATCGAGCCGTTCGAAATCGAGCGTACCGTCGCCCGCGTATGGATTGACCGTCATATACCCCACTCCGAACGAGGTCATATTCTGGAAAAAGTGCGTTCCCAGACTCGGCTCGATACGGAAATTGTCGAGACCGCACTCGACGATGACCTTCGCCTCCGAGATGTCGCTCCACTTGACCGGCACGCCGAGCCAAGGGTTGCTCGACCCCCAACGACCGAAACCTATCAGTACATAGCCCCGACCCTCTTTGCGCATCCGTTCGTTCAGGCGCGTAAGTTCATCTGCCATTTTGCCTGTCTCTGCCGGCTCGAACGCCTCGCGGCGCAGATAGACGACATCGGTAACGCCATCGACGGCACCCGTACCGAGTGCGCTCGAAGCGGTTATAATCGCATCGGAGGTATCGATTTTCGACCAAT
The DNA here is from genome assembly GCA_051875395.1 of Alistipes sp. Taxonomy (GTDB): domain Bacteria; phylum Bacteroidota; class Bacteroidia; order Bacteroidales; family Rikenellaceae; genus Alistipes. The sequence continues at coordinate 10,741 of JBJEGV010000007.1, forward strand.
CGACCGTTGCCGAGCCGTTGCCGTCGGCGATTGGACGAATCTGCAACACGTTGAATATCTTGTTGCCCGTCGTATCGAGGTCGGCGGCAAATTCGATTTCGACGCAACATTTCATCTCGCGCTGACCGATTTCGAGCAGACGTGTCAGAATCTCGGCAAGCGGGAAGGTGTTGTATTTGAGAATATGGGCGAAGGTGATAACCTTCATGCCCTCTGCCAATGCGGAATCGACCATGCGCATACTCTGCATATCCCAAGTGGATGCCACATGGCGGATATTGCGGAAACGGGTGCAATCGGCAATGTTCAGCCGTTCGAGATTGACCGCATCGTCTATCGAGGTTTTGAATTTTTCCGGTTGGAGGTTGAGCGCATACATCGTCTGCTGCGTATCGCGCATGGCGAGTGCAGGCGTAGAGGTTTGCAGCACATGCGTCGGATATTTGGGCGAGAAGCGCAACACCTGTTCGCCATCGACCACAGCCTTGCCCAAACCGAACGCCACTTTGGCTATACCGTCCTCCGCCCGTTCGTAGCCTATCGGATAGAAGTTGAGCGAACGCGCCACACCCGATAGCGTAGGGAAATAGTAGCCCGAATCCTCCGACCCGCAAATCTCCTCGATGACAATCGCCATTTTCTCCTCCGAAATCACATTGGCGGTTGCAGTGATATAGGCACGCGACGAGGCGAAATAGACCGAGGCATAGACGCTCTTTATCGCCTTCGACAACAGGCGCAGTTGCTGGTCTTCGTTCTCTGTATGCGGAATCATATAGGTCGAATAGATACCTGCAAATGGCTGATAATACGAATCCTCCAATTTGGACGAGGAGCGTATTGCAAGCGGTTTGCGGATGTGGCGGATAAATATGCGCAACGCATCCGTCAATTCCTGCGGCAGACGCGATGCGACGAACTCCGATAGGATTTCGGCATCGGAAATGTCGGAATTGATGACATACTGCAAACCGTTCTCGATGATGAAGCGGTCGAAATATTCGGTCGTTACGACGAGGGTGCGAGGCACCAAAACACGCACGTCGTTCCACTCGTTATAGAGGTTGTATTTTTGCAGTATATGGTTCATGAAGGCCAAACCGCGTGCCTTGCCGCCGAGCGAACCGTTACCGAGCCTTGCGAACCATATCGTATCGTTGTAGGTGTCGGGCGAGAATTTGGCTACCACGCCCAGACCCTGCTTGATGCGGTAATCGCGGATGCTTTCGGTTACGAAACGGCGCATCTCCTCCATCGAACGGAACGAATCGACCGACAACGAGCGGAACGAATCGCCGAGCGAGAATATACCGCGCGAAAAGAGCCATTTCGACAGATAGTTATGGCGAGCGACGTTGTACAGCACATTTTCGGAAATGGAGTGCATGACACGCTCCAAGCCGCACAAATCTTTGGCTCGGGCAATCTCCTCGCCCGTCTCGGGGTCTGTCAGCACGAAGTCGCCGAAGGCAAATTCCCGACCGATATATTCGCCGAGTTCGTGAATCAGCGTTTTGGAGTTTTTGACGATGAATCCCACACCTAGACTCTTTGCCACGGCACGCATACTCTCCTGCGACGACTGCATCAGAAACGGCATCGTGGGATTGTCCCGCCGAATGAGGTTGCAGAGGTCGATACCTGCGTCCAACTTCTCGTCGCAAGGTTTGTCGTTCTTGTGAATCACAAAGCCCACATCCGAAATAACGCCCAACATATTGCCCTTGTAACGCTCGTACAGGGCAACGGCATCGGTATAGTTGGTTGCCATAAGGATTTTCGGACGGGCGCGTTTGCGCATAATCTGCTGCTGTTCGTTCAACGCATCGCGCACAGCCTCCCTGTTCTGCTGCAATACGAGTTTGTATATTGCCGGCAAATAGGTCGAATAGTATCGCACCGAATCCTCGACCAGCAGAATCGTCTGCACGCCGACCTCCAACACGTCGTGTTCGGCGTTCATGCGGTCTTCGAGCAGTTTGATTATGGCGATTATCAAATCGGCGGAGTTGTTCCAGCAGAACACATAGTCGAGCGACGAAGTGTCGCTCTCTTCGGTTTTGCGCAAAATCTCTTTCGAAAAGTTGGTCAGCAGCACCACAGGCGTTTGCTGGCAACGCTCCTTCATTATCTTGGAGAAGGTAAAGACATCTATCTCGCCGACATTGTACATGGTTATCACGAGGTCGAAACCCGCCAATTCATCGCCGAGTTCCAATGCCTCTTTGGTCGATTCAACCTGCTTTATCGAGGGCGGATTGCTCAAATTGAGTTCCGAATACTCGTGCGTAATCTGTGCCTCTATACGGCCGTCCTCTTCCAGCGAATAACTGTCGTAACTGTTGCATATAAGCAGAATCTTGCGGATTCGCCTACTCATGAGCGACGTATAGTCCAGACCCTTTTCATTTTGCAGAATGTCCATGTTGCGTATCTTTTCTTGTCGCAAATTTATCTTTTTTATTCCGTACTTACGAACCCGACGACAAAAAATCGTATATTTGCGTGCAAAAGACGAGGTTTTATGGTCGTAAATATCGAAGAGCGCGTCGAACGCGCCCGCACTCTGTTCCGCAGCGGTTATAATTGCTGTCAATCGGTGGTATTGGCATACGCCGACCTGACGGGCTTGGACGAGCGCATTGCCGCAACCGTTGCAGCCCCTTTCGGAGGAGGCATGGGACGTTTGCGCGAGGTGTGCGGAGCAGTCAGCGGAATGACGATGATTGCGGGTTTTCTGTCGCCCGCGCCGGCAAACGACAATCCCGAAGCCAAGCAACGCAACTATGCACTCGTACAAGAGTTCGCAGAGGCTTTCCGCAAGCGCAACGGCAATATCGTATGCAGACGGTTGCTCGGTCTCGACCGCGAAAAAGACGAGCCGACTCCGTCGCCGCGCACGGCGGAGTATTACCGCAAACGCCCTTGTGCGGAATATGTCGGCGATGCAGCCCGTATAATCGGCGAATATCTGAACAAAACAAACATATAAATTTCAGTTTATGAGGAGTATCCGAAGGAAAATCAAGCAATTTTTCAGCACCAACAAGCCTATTGCGACCGACCAAGCACCGAAAGCGGTAGGACCGTATTCGCAGGGACAGAGTTGCACCGAAACATGGACTACCTACATCTCGGGACAACTGCCGCTGAATCCGAAGACCGGCCGAATGCCCGAAACGATAGAGGCGCAAACGGCTCAATCGCTCGACAATTTGGGAGCAATTCTCGAAGCGGACGGTTTGTCGTTCGCCAATGTGGTAAAGACGACTGTGTTGCTTGCCGACATCAACGATTTTGCGGCGATGAACGGCGTATATGCAAAATACTTTACCGAAAATCTGCCTGCCCGCGTCTGCTTTCAGGTAGCGGCACTGCCCATGGGTGCAAAGGTGGAGATAGATGCGATAGCGGTAATTTAACCATCTGCCGCCATATCCGAAACAGTGGCAAAAGACTGCCTGCCGATGCAGGTAAAGAGATTGGTTTTATTTGCTCTCGGACAGAGCAGCGACGATTTTTTCGGCTTTGGCACGTCCGACGATTGCGGCAAGTTCTTCGCGACTTGCCGCTTTTATTTTCGATACGGTACGGAAATGCCGCAAAAGGGCTTCGATGCTCTTTTCCCCGACACCATCTATCCGCTCCAATTCGCTGTGCAGAAATGCACCGCTGCGCTTTTGGCGATGGAACGATACGGCGAAACGGTGTACCTCCTCCTGAATATGCGAAAACAGATGGAAGAGCGACGATGTCGGACGCAGCCCCACCGATACGGGAGGATAACCGCACAGCAATTCGGCAGTACGATGGTGTCTGTCCTTTGCCAAACCCGCTATCGGGATATTCAGTTGCAGATTCTCCAACGCCTCGTGAATCGCCCCCATCTGACCTTTGCCGCCATCGGCGATGATAAGGTCGGGTAGTTCCGCCCCTTCATCGAGCAAACGACGGTATCGACGACCGACGATTTCGCGCATCGAGGCATAATCGTCCGCGCCTACAACCGTCTTGATGTTGAAATGGCGGTACTCCTTGCGCGACGGTTTGCCGTCGCGGAACACCACGCACGATGCCACAGGCGAGGAGCCTTGCAGATTGGAGTTGTCGAAGCACTCTATATGACGCGGCTGTTTGTCCAATCGCAATTCGCGCCGCATCGCCTCCATAAGCCGTTCCGTATGACGTTCGGGATTGCGTATCTCCATGTTTTTGAGTCGCTCGGCGCGGTAAATGCGGGCACTGCGCTCGGAAAAGTCGAGCAACGACCGTTTTTCGCCACGTTTGGGCAACACGAACCGCACTTTCGGGAAAAACTCCTCGTGCGGCAGAAACGGCACTATCACCTCGCCCGCGAGTTCGCCCGCAATGTTGTCGGCAATGTGCTGCATGCCGAGCGTCAGCATCGACTGCTCATCGGTATCGACACCTACGCCGATGCGTATCGTGTGCAATGCGACGATGGAGCCGTTGCGCACGCGGATAAAATTGCAATAGGCCTCGTCGTCTTCGACAACGAGCGAAAACACGTCGGTATCGACGATGTTGGCACTGACGATGACCGAACGGCTGCGATAATTCTCCAACGCCTCCAATCGCGCCTTGAAACGCTGGGCGGTTTCAAAATGCAGATTGTCGGCAGCACGCGACATCTCCTGTTCGAGGTATGCCTTGGCTGGGCGCAAATCGCCCTTCAAAACCGATGTCACCATATCGACGAAAGCGGCATATTCCTCCTCGCTCTGCGCTCCCGTACACGGAGCCTTGCAGTTGCCTATATGGTATTGCAGGCAGGGTGTATAGCGACCTCGCGCAATCATCTCGGGCGAGAGGTTGAGCGAACATGTACGCAGAGGGATAACCTCGCGGATAAATTCCAATATCGCCCGTTGTGCCGCAACAGAGCCGTAAGGGCCGAAATACTCCGAGCCGTCGCGCACGACCTGACGGGTCGATTGCACGCGCGGAAAATGCTCGCGGCGCAGAACAATCCACGGATAGGTCTTGTCGTCTTTCAGCAGGATGTTGTAACGCGGTTGCAGATTTTTGATGAGCGAGTTTTCAAGCAGCAGCGCATCGGTCTCGCTATCGACCACTATGTAGCGCAACGCGGCTATGTGGCGCACCATAACCCGCACTTTGGACGAATGGTCTTTGCTTTGCAGGAAGTAGGACGACACGCGACGACGCAGATTCTTCGCCTTGCCGACATAGATGACCTCGCCGCGACTGTCGGAAAAGAGATAACAGCCCGGTGAAAGCGGCAACATTGCCACCTGCTCCTTCAATGTCGATATGCGGTCGCTCTCCATAATCGCACCGTAAAGGCAAGCCGACGACAAAATTATCATCGGTTACACAGACAAATGTAGAGATTTTTCGCCTAATCTGTTCATTTTTTCGACAAAATCACTTATCTTTGAACGACAAGAGATTTTTACAGACAAAAACACCCGTATCAATTCGGACACAAACAAAAAAATCTCACAACACCACAACACAAATTTTCTTGCTATGAAAAGAGACTTTCATGCACCATTCCGACAGATTGCCGTATTGTTCATGGCACTCGCCTTCTTACTCTGCGCACATTCGTGCGTGGATAAGGATTTCCGGCTCGACGACATCGATACGGAGATAACGGTAGGCAACGAAGACCTTGTCATCCCGCTCGGCTATGTCGAAGAGAAGAGTATCGGCGATATTATCGGCACCGATATCGAGGAACTGACTACCGATGCCGACGGCAACTACTCGATAGGCTACAAGGGCGACGGCTCGTTCGCAATCGACGGCATTAGCGAACAGGGTTTCTCGGTCGGCTCTCAATCCTCCGACACGGACATTGCATACCCGCATATCGAGATTACGGATGTGGCTTACAACATCGATTCGGCAGGTACAATCAGTCTGCCCGAACAGTTGAGGTTCATAACATCGCTGCCGCAGGATTTGACTACCGCGATAACAGCCGACCACACGGTCGATTTCGCGATAGATTTGAACATTCCGCAACAGATAGCAGCGGTAAACAAAATCTACCTCGGCGAGGATGAGAAGGGCGCAAAAATAGACTTTACGCTCGATTTCAACGGCGTTGCACCGATAAACGGCGGCGGCATGGCAACCATCGCATTTACCGTACCCGAAGGCTACGAACTGTGGGACGGCAGCAACGAGACGACGGCAGGCAACTCCCTGACAATCTCCGAGAGCGTGGCAAGCAGAGCAGCAGGCCAAACATTTTCGCTATACCTGCGCAGCATCGACACTTCGCAGCAGACCATCGAGAACGGCAAAATGCAATTCGACGGTCAGTTGCAATGCTCGATTCGCTACGCATTTACCGCCAAAGCGGGCATAACGTTCAACCCTGCCGAAAATCCGCAGATACGCATATCCTCGACGCTCAAATATCGCGATGCCGATGTTGCACTCGCACGCTTCTCGTTGGACGACAAGATACGTCGTTTGGAGGAGAACATCATCATCAAGGACATCATCAAGGAGATAAAATATGTATCGGAAGTGGTGTTGAAGAATACGCATATCACCATTCGCATTACCGGCATCGATTGGCTCAGCGACGCCCTTGCCGAAGCAGCCAACGTCAAAATCAAACTCCCTGCCATGTTTGTCTTGGCGGATACGGGCCTGAATATCGACAATGAGGGCAATATCGATACGGACATCAAGCAGTTGCGGGATGGTTTGACCATCGGATTGGCGAAAATAGTACCCGACGAGATATTCCGCACACCCGATGCCGACGGAAAAATCGATTTGGGATTTGCAGTCGATGTCATAATCGGCGAGATTGCGCAAGGCTTGCGTGTCAAAGCCTCCGAATTGCTGCACAACAGCAATGTCAGCATCGGCATATCGTTCATGGACGTTACGTTCTATATCGAAAGCATCGCCGGCAAGGTGTCTTATTCGGCGACCGAAAGCACCGCACTCGATTTGAGCGACATTGCCGAATACGACATAGCGGCCAAAGATTTGGATGTATCGCCAGTGCTGTCGTTCGCCATCGACAATCCTTTCAGCGTACCTATCGATGCAGTAGTCGAGTTGGTACCATACAAGGATGGTGCGCCGATAACGGACAACAAGGTAACGGTACGCGGAATCGACATCGCCGCGGCCACTCGCACCGACTCGGTATACACCTACATAGTGATAGCGAAGGCCGACCGACGCGGCGATTTCCCTGCGGCGAAATTCGTCGAGGCCGACATAACGCGGCTGTTCAAAGGCACGATGCCCGACAAAGTCGATGTGCTGATACACGCAGCCACCGACGAAGAGGAGTCTTATACGATATATGCACGCGAACATTACGATGTGGCATACAGATACGACATCGATATTCCGTTGGCATTCGGCGAGAACTTCTCCATCTCCTACTCCGACACGATAAAGGATTTGGATGATGCGCTTGCAGATTTGGCAGACCAAGACATTACGGTCGGCGAAGTCTCCATCACGGCCGCCGTATCCAACTCCACTCCGCTCGACTTTGCAATCGATGCGCTGTTGCTCGACAGCGAAGGCAATCCGACGGAGGCGCAAATCGTCATCGACGATACGCACAACAAGGCGTTGGGTTCGACCGACGGCAAGGTGCGCGAAAGCGTTGTGGTGCTGCATGTGGCACTCGGCGAGGATAACAATCTGCGCCATTTGGCAGATGCCGTGGCACTGCGTCTGACGCTGACTGCCGAGACCGCAAAGGGCGGGCAATCGGGCTTGAAACTCAACAAAAACCAGACGCTGTCGGCAACGTTGAAACTCAACATCAAAGGCGGCATAACCACAGATATCGACAACCTCTAACACAGAATCGGCCATGAAAAGATATTTAGTCATCATATTGGTTGCCGCAGTCGCTTGTGCAACGCAGGCTTCGGCACAGATAAAGACCGCCTATTTTATGGAGGGTTCGTATTTCCGTACCGACCTCAACCCTGCACTTGCTCCGACACGAGGTTACATAGCCCTGCCGGCAATGAGCGGCATCGGTGTATCGCTCAACAGCAATTTCCTCTCGGTGGACAACTTCCTCTACAAACGCAACGGCAAGGTTGTTACCTTCCTGCACAACAGCGTAACGGCAAACGATTTTCTCGGCAAGTTGCCCAATACCAACAAACTATACAGCAACGAGAGCGCAAACATACTCGGCGTCGGTTGGCACTCGAAGCGCATGTTCTGGAATTTCGGAATCAATCTGCGTGCGCAGACAGAGGCTTCGCTCGGCAAGGATATTTTCCGTGCCGTAAAGACGTTGGGCAACGGTCGATACGACATCTCCGATTCGTCGTTGGGCGTGTTGGCATATACCGAAATTTACGTCGGTGCAGCCATTCCGATTAAGGAGTTCGCGACAATCGGATTCCGTGTCAAAGGACTTATCGGTTTGGCACAAGCGACGGTCGATATGAATCAAATGTACGCCGAAGTAACCGACGAAGCGGTACGAGCCGAGATTGCGGGCAATATACGCGGCAACGGCATCTGCTTCAAGCGCAACTACGAAGTCGGCAGGAAACTCACGGGAAGCAACATCAAGGATGCCCTTTTAGAGACGAATTTCGGCACGATGATGAAGAATCTGAGCAGCGGAGGCGTCGCGATAGATGTGGGTACCGAGGTGCGTCTGTTGGACGACAGGTTGAAAATCTCGGGAGCGATTACCGATTTGGGCTTTATATGCTGGGGCAAGAAATCGACTGCCAACGCCTCGCTCGACGGACATTTCTCGTTCACGGGCATCAATTTCGACGACAGCAACAAGGTCGATACCGACAGCGATTTCGATGCCGTATTGACCGAATCGACGGGTGCCTACACGACCCGACTGAATTGCGCACTGAATATCGGCGTCGAGTACAACATTCTGAACAATCACATCGCATTCGGCTTGCTCTCGCACACGCAGTTCTGCCAATCGATGTCCTACACCGAATTGACCGCATCCGTCAATTTCCGACTCGGCAAATGGTTCTCCACCACGTTGAGCCACACCTTCGTCAATCGCAACAAGGCGGGCATATTCGGTTTTGCGCTGAATGTTCACCCTGCCGGCTTGAACCTGTTCCTCGGAGCGGACTACATAGATTGCAACTTTGCTAAATACGAAAACACCGCCGTTCCGAAATTGGCAAAATCGCTTAATTTCTATTTCGGATTGGGATTCAATCTCGGCAAAGCCAAATATATGAAATCGATGCAGCCGACAGTCACAACTGCAAAGACGGCAAACCGGAGCAAACGCCATCGTGCAGAATAACGGCATCTGCCCGTCATAAAGATACACGCGCCCGAAAGCGCGTGTATTTTTTATTTCTTTTTAGTCGGGTATCCGCACGGCGTTTTCGCACCGGTCGTCAGAATTTGAGTTGGCTCAATTTGCGTTCGATGGCCTCGAAATTGTTGGTCGGTGCATTCTGCTTGTTCTCCATGCGCAATCGTCGCGAGCCGGTGGCGAAATTGCGAAGGTTGTATGTGAACTTTATCATAAAGCAACGCCCCATGGCCGAGTTGTAGCGTACCTGCGAATATCCCGTCCATACATAACGGCTGAACGAGGTGTTTTGATTGAGAATATCGTCCACACACAGTTGCACCTCGCCCAAACGTCGCAACACTTTTTTGCCTATTGCGGCATTCCACATCGTAAAGCAATCGTTGTAACTGTTGGTAAAGCCGACATACTGCGTAAACGAAGCGGATGATGTCAGCGTAAATCCGAGCGGCAGGACGATTTTCAGATTGGCCGATGCGCTATGGGTAAAATAGTTGTTGTTCAATATCGCCAGCGAACTGCGCGAGGTTGTGTACGAGCCTCGCCAATCTATGGTAAAATCGACATTCTCCGATATGTTGCTGCCCAATGTCAGATGGGCATAGGCTGTCAGGTCGTGCATCATGTCGCGCTCGTTATTGACAATGGCGGGAATGTCGGAATAGTTTGCACCGACGGCGACGTTCAGATTCGAGCCGAGCCACTTGACGGGAAAACCGATGCTCGCACGACCTTCGTACGACCAATATCCGCCCAAATTGACCGGCATGGTGAGTTGGATTGGCGAGTATTGCCGACCGTCGATTTCGATAGGGTCGGGAGCATACTCGATACTCGTACCGATATAGTCGGCAATGTGCTGCGCCTTCGCCATAAGCATAAAGGTCGTGCCTTTTGAGGTCGAGATATTGGTATATCGTGCAAAGAAATTGTGTTCGCAGAACGGCCGCAAATCGGGATTGCCTCGCGAGATGTATTGCGAGTTGGAGACATCGTAAATATCGAGCATCGACCACAGCGAAGGAGCCTTTACCTCCGAATTGCAACTTACGCGAAGGACGTTGCGCGGACTGAACGACCATTGCAACGTGGCGTTGTAAATCGGAGAGTGATAGGTGCGCAACGTCTTTTCGCCCGTCCATCGGTTGTGATTGTAGAGGCGCGAATTTTGGTATGCGGCACTAATCGAGAACCAGTTGCGGTTGCGTGCATAGCGGAAACCGACATTCGCCTGATGATACAAAAACCGACCGTCGAACGACGACGAGGTTTTGTTGTTGAGCGTCGAATCGGAAATGGTATAGGTTTTGTCGGTTACATACGAAAGCAAATCGCGACGACGCAGTTGGCTTTGCAGACGATAGGAGAGGTTGAGCGTACCGTATCGGCCTATACGCTCGCGGAAGGTCGGTTGCAGACGCAAGGTGGTTGTACGCGTGTCGGTAAGTTTGCGCGAATAGGTATAGGCGATGGTCGCCTTATCGGGACTTACCTTGCTGGTTTTTCCCGCACCGTTGGAGTAGTAGTTGCGGTCGGCATCGCTGTCGGAGTGCGAAACGCTTGCCACGACCAAAAATGCCCTGCCCTGCCGCAAAAATTTGTAGGAGTATTGGGCGTAAGTCGATACCATATAGTAGCGGCTGCTTCCATCGTTACCGCTCGGCAACCATCGATAGCCCGATTCGCCCCATCGCAAACTCGTCGAATCGACGCTGTTCACCGAGGCGTTGTTGGTGTATGTCGCCGACGGAATTACGATAAGTTTCTGCCGTTTCGCCACCTTCCACTCCAATCGACCTCGGAATTTGAGGGTGTGGTTGTTGGGGTTGGCGAACTGATTGTAGTGCGCCGTATCGATTTTGGCGGGACGATCGTACCAACGGTCTATCGTAAAGTCGTTGCGGGCATCGAGGTGGTTGTAGAACAGATTGCCGTCGAAACGCGCCCGTTTGCGCAAGCCCCAACGGTCGGCATAGTTAAATGCGAAAATCTCTGCCGATGCGACGCCCTGCTGCGAATTGACCGTAAACTGTCGCGACGCATTGGAACGGTTGGATTGGTCGCTCATGGTCATTCCGTCGTCGGACAGATTCTGTTTGTTGATGTTGTTAATCAACGCCATGGCCGTAAGTCGTCTGTCGCCTTGGAACATATTGACCGAACCTCCTGCCGTATATTTGTGGCGCGACGAGATGTTCGACTGCGCTTTCGGCTCGTAACCATAGCCCGCAAACACCTTTCCGAAACTGCTGTGGGTAAGACTTTGGCGTGTAACGATATTGATGACCTTGCCACCCTCGCCGTCATCGACGCCCGTGATTTGGGCTGCCTCGCTCAATCGGTTATATACCTCGATATGCTCGACGGCCTGTGCAGGAATACTCTGCAACACCTGTTGCAGGTTGCCGCCAAAGAACTCCGCGCCATCCACATAAATCTGCTTCACCACTTCGCCCTGCGCCTCGATTCGCCCCTCCGAAATGGTTATTCCCGGCATCTTGCGCAACAGAGCCTCGACCTCGGCATCGTTTGCCACCTTGAAGGCATCGGCATTGTAACGCAACGTATCGCCCAACATAGTCGTTCGCGTTGCCACACCGCTGGCGACAACCGTCTCGATGCCGATTGCCGATGTACGCATGTTGATAGTGCCGAGATTGACGGGCAACGAGGCTATATCGAATGTAAATTCGCAATCTTCATAGCCGATGAATGTGGCCACGCAACGATAATGACCGGCGCGGGAAACGGGAATTTTGAAATAGCCGCCGTATTCGGTGGTATAGTATCGGGGTTTCGACGGATTATTGACAGGTGCTATTTCGATTACCGCACCCATAACGCCCTCGTTATGCTCCGCATCGAACAGACGACCCGAAACCGATACGCTTTGTTGCGCCACGACGGTCGCGGCACAGAATACTGACAACAAGCCTATCGATATATGGCGCAAAACATTCAAAACAGGCAGCGGTTTCAGGTTCGGGCATTCATTCGTCGAACGGACGGACGGCAAACAAAACCGTTCCGTCCGTTCGGCAATTTGCGGGCATGGCGACCATCACATCGCCATACCCTGTATAATCTCTCGGAGCGTTTAGTCCTCCAATTTCGCACTGAGGAACTCGCGGTTGAGACGAGCGATGTGCGCAATGCTTATCGACTTCGGACACTCCGCTTGGCAGGCACCCGTGTTGGTGCAGTTACCGAAACCGAGTTCGTCCATCTTTGCGACCATGGCCTTTGCACGGCGTGCGCCCTCGACACGGCCTTGCGGCAGTTTGGCGAGCGACGAAACGCGGGCAGCGACGAACAACATTGCCGAGCCGTTTTTGCACGTTGCGGCACATGCACCGCAACCTACGCAGGCGGCAGCATCCATCGATTCGTCCGCATCGGCCTTTGCGATAGGAATGGCATTGCCGTCAGGCACCGAGTTGGTACGCACCGACACATAACCTCCCGCTTGGAGAATCTGGTCGTAAGCACCGCGGTTTACGACAAGGTCTTTGATAACGGGGAATGCAGCCGAACGCCAAGGCTCGACGACGATTGTCTCGCCATCCTTGAACTGACGCATATAAATCTGGCAGGTCGTAACACCCTGCTCCGGACCGTGTGCATGACCGTTGATGTGCAACGAACACATACCGCAGATACCCTCGCGGCAATCGTGGTCGAATGCAACCGGCTCCTCGCCTTTGTGTACGAGGTCGTTGTTGAGAATGTCCAACATTTCGAGGAACGATGTATCGGACGAAATATCCTTAACCTCGTACTTTTTGAACTCTCCCTTTGATTTCGCGTCCTTTTGACGCCATATCTTTAATGTAAAATGCATATTCCCAAATTCTAAAAAAGTTCAACGTCAAAAATTAGTCTTTGTAGTTACGCTGTGCAGGATGAACGAACTCGAAGTTCAGTGGTTCTTTCGTGAGTTCCGGTTCGGCATCCATACCCTTGTACTCCCAAACGGCAGCATATACGAAGTTCTCGTCGTCGCGCTTTGCCTCGCCCTCTTCGGTCTGGTGCTCCGAGCGGAAGTGTCCGCCGCACGACTCCTCGCGGTTGAGAGCATCGCGAGCCATCAGTTCGCCCAATTCGAGGAAGTCTGCCAAACGGATGGCCT
>JBJEGV010000008.1:0-53233 GCA_051875395.1 Alistipes sp.
TGGCTAGTGGCTAGTGGCTAGTGGCTAGTGGCTAGTGGCTAGTGTAATATAAAAAAGACTATAAAGGTAATAAAAATATAGTCATGGCACACCCGAGCAAACGAATAGGGTACTGATACCCGATAAGTGTCTATGCGAAGGGTGATTGCCATCTACCATTGTGTAAACAACCGTGCCGCTGTTCTAAGAGTTCTGGGAGTTCTGGGAGTTATGGGAGAACTGGGATATAGCAGCAAAGTTTTTATTTTTTTTCTGTCAGCCTCCTGCCCTCTTAGAACTCTTAGTTCTCTTAGATCTCCTAGAATCGTTGGCACGTGCTGACCGTCCCGTTATACCCGATTATATAAAAATTTGCGGAGCACTGCTCCGCAAAATACTAGCCACTAGCCACTAATCACTATCCACTAAAACCACTGTCTGCTATACGGCAACAAGGGTTATGTCGGCTCGACATAACCCTTGTATTGAAAGCGGATGCCCGCAACCGTTGTGCGGTTACTCCTGCTCCTGTTCGCTCAACCACTTTGCGTATTGTTCGAGAACTATGCTACGTTTATCAAACTCTTCCAAACACCAGCGTGCCTCCTTATTTACGGGAATATCATTTACGAAAAGTTGTAATTCCAATCCGCAAAACTTACCTTCTATGATTACACGCGGATTGGTGGCAAGCAGTGTGCCGTAATATGTTTGGCCGGTGGTACCGTCGGGTAAAATTTCCGTTGTTGTAATTGTGGCATCTTCCGGATTGTAGTTGATGGAATACTTGTTAAACCATTCCGAAAAATCATAATCAGGTGTCGTCCATGTTATCAGTGTTTGCGCATCAATCATAACAAAATCTATACCCGCCGAACCTAACCACACACCACAATCGTGATATATCCATGTGTTATCGGATTGTTTCATATACCATGCGGTTCGAGAATAGCAACTATTCAGAAGAACATTTGTAAAGTTGCTGAAATTCTCCTGATTGGTTATATAGTCGTTCGGTAATACATCGCCCAAAAACGGATCGATGATTTCGGGTACATCCTCGTTCGGATTATCTCCCTCTATATCGTCGCACGATACTGCCAGCATTGCCATTGCAATTACCGACAAAAAATAGAAATACTTTTTCATAATTATATAAATTGAAGGATTTTATCGAAGGCAAATATATATATGTTAATTACCAATTTTTTTGCAAAAAATTACCCCCTCAAAAAAACTAATCACTAATCACTAGCCACTAATCACTAGCCACTAGCCACTGCCCTTACTGCTCCTCTGCCACCCATTCGGCAAAGGATTTGGCGGTTTCGTATAGTTTCAGCGAGTGCAGTCGGACACCGTCAGGCAGCGCGTTGCGCAACCGTTCGGCAAAATCGACGAGCATGTTTTCGCAGGTGGGTTGGTAATCGACCAATACGATGTTGCGGAATTCGCCCGACATCGTTGCGTGCAACGCCTCGGTTCGTGCTGTACGGCGCATTACGAAGGTGTGGTCGAGCCTTTCGACGACAGTCTCGTTTACGATGCGTTTCAAATCGCCGAAATCCATCACCATACCCAGTTTCGGATTGGTTTCGTCCGCAACGGGATGCCCCGTAACCGTAACGAAAAGCCGATAGGAGTGGCCGTGTATCTCGCGACACTTGCCGTCGTATCCTTCGAGGGCATGAGCGGCTTCGAACGAAAATTCGCGTGTCAGTCTGATTGTGGCAGCCATCGTCAGAACAACTTTTCGTCGAGATATTCGATATACGGCTCGCGCTGGAACGATTCGTCGAGCGAGATGTAGGTTTGCGTCGATGATACGCCCTGAATGTGGAGGATGCTGTCGAAAATCGTGTGCATCAGATGTTCGTTGTCCACGCAGTAGAGTTTGACCATCAGGGTATAGTTGCCGGTGATGAAATGGCACTCGACCACCTCCGGTATATGTTTGATTTTCTCCACCACCGATACGGTCATCATCGGGTCCTGAATACGGATGTTCACGAATGCGCAGACATCGAAGCCGAGCGTTTTCGGATTGACGGTCAGACGGCTGCCGAGTACCACGCCCGAATCCTCCAATTTCTTTATGCGCTGATGTATCGCCGCGCCCGATATGCCGCATTCGCGAGCGATTTCGAGGTACGGCATGCGGGCATTTTTGACCAAAAACCGCAGGATTTTGCGGTCGGTTGCGTCCAAATTCACTTTTGTCATAACTTGTCTGTTTATCTCTTTAATACGCCGAGTTGCGTTCCGACCTCGACGAAAGCATCTATGCAACGTTGCAACTGTTCTTCGGTATGGCCTGCCGATACCTGCACCCTGATACGGGCCAAACCCTTCGGAACAACAGGGTAGTAGAATCCCGTTACGAATACTCCCTTCTCCTGCAATGCGGCGGCGAACTGCTGCGAGAGTTTGGCATCGTAGAGCATCACGGCACAGATTGCGGAGTCGGTCGGTTTGATGTCGAAACCGGCGGCAATCATCTTATCGCGGAAATAGGCGACATTCGCCACGAGTCTGTCGTGCCATTCGTCGCTCTCGCCGAGCATCTTGAAGAGTTCGATTCCCGCACCGACAACGGCAGGCGGCAACGAATTGGAGAAGAGATAAGGGCGCGAACGCTGGCGCAACATGTCGATAATCTCCTTGCGGCCTGTCGTGAATCCGCCGACCGCACCTCCGAAAGCCTTGCCGAGCGTACCGGTCAGAATATCGACCTTGCCGCGCAGGTTGTAGAGTTCGGTAATGCCGCGACCCGTCTTGCCGAGTACGCCTGCCGAGTGGCATTCGTCCACCATGACGAGTGCGTGGTAGCGTTCGGCCAACTCGCAGATTTTGTCCAGCGGAGCGGCATTGCCGTCCATCGAGAATACGCCGTCGGTGCAGATTATGCGGAAACGCTGTGCCTGCGCACGTTTGAGACAATCCTCCAACGACTCCATGTCGGCATTGGCATAACGATAGCGCACAGCCTTGCAGAGTCGCACGCCGTCGATAATCGAGGCGTGGTTGAGCGCGTCGGAGATGATTGCGTCCTGCTCGGTAAAGAGCGGCTCGAACACACCGCCGTTGGCATCGAAGCAGGCGGCATACAAAATCGTGTCCTCCGTTCCGAAATAGTCGGCTATTGCGCGTTCCAACTCCTTGTGAATATCCTGACATCCGCAGATGAAACGCACGGACGACATGCCGAATCCGCGTTCGTCCATTGTTCGTTTGGCTGCCTCTATCAGACGCGGATTGTCCGACAGCCCGAGATAGTTGTTGGCGCAGAAATTGAGGCAGGGCTTACCTCCGACCTCGATTTCGGCACGTTGAGGCGAACAGATTACGCGCTCGGTTTTGTATAATCCCGCCTCTTTGATGGAATCCAACTCCTTTTGGAGAAATTGTTGAAATGCGCCGTACATAGTGTTGCGATGTTTTAGTTGTCGTTATAAGATTCGTTCCCGATATTGCAAAGATAGGGCTTTTGCCGCATTTTTTACTACAAAAAACCAACATTTTTGTTGCTGTCGCTTACATTGTTTAAGATAAATAGGCACGTTTTGTGCAACTTACTCGTTTGCGAACGAATGCAATTCCAAATTTATTCTTAAATTTGTGCCGAAAGTTCCGAACAGACAAGGTTAATAATTCAACACATAACAAAACAGATAAAAATCAAAGAGTATGTTTGCGATTGACAATTACGATTTCAAAGGCAAGCGCGCGATTATCCGCGTGGATTTCAATGTGCCGCTCGACGGCGAAGGCAAAGTAACCGACGATACGCGGATTCGTGCCGCAATTCCGACCATCAAAAAGGTTTTGGAGAAGGGCGGAGCGGTTATCCTTATGTCGCACCTCGGTCGTCCGAAGAAGAACAACGATACCAAATTCTCGTTGGAGCAGATTATTCCTGCCATCGAGGCACGTTTGGGACATAAAGTCTGCTTTGCGGGCGACTGCATGGGAGAGAAGGCTGCCGAGATGGCGAAGAATCTCAAATCGGGCGAGGTAATGTTGCTCGAAAACCTCCGTTTCTATGCCGAGGAGGAGGGCAAGCCGCGCGGTTTGGCAGAGGATGCGACCGACGAGGAGAAGAAGGCTGCAAAGAAGGCTCTGAAAGAGGGTCCGCAGAAGGAGTTCGTAAAGAAACTCGCCTCTTATGCCGACTGCTACATCAACGACGCATTCGGTACGGCGCACCGCGCACACTCCTCGACTGCACTCATCGCCGACTATTTCCCTCACGACAAGATGTTCGGCTATGTCATGGAGAACGAGTTGAAGGCCATCGACGGCGTTATGCAGCATCCGCAGCGTCCGTTCGTGGCAATCATCGGCGGTTCGAAGGTTTCGACCAAAATCACCATCATCGAGAAGTTGATGGAGAAGGTGGACAAAATCATCATCGGTGGCGGTATGACCTATACTTTCGCTGCCGCACAGGGCGGTAAAGTCGGCAATTCGATTTGCGAGCCGGATATGTTCCCTGTGGCTCTCGACATCCTCGCGAAGGCAAAAGCGAAGGGTATCCAAATCGTTACTTCGCCCGATGCGCTTATCGCCGACGCATTCTCGCAGGATGCGAACACCGACGTCGCTCCTGCCGACAATATTCCGGATAATTGGGAGGGTGTCGATATTGCCGACGGTGGCAAAAAACTCTTCCGCGAGGAGATTCTTGGCTGCAAGACCATTCTCTGGAACGGTCCTGTCGGCGTGTTCGAAATCGACAAGTTCGCTACGGGTTCGCGTGCGGTTGCCGAGGCCATTGCCGAGGCTACCGAGAAGAACGGCGCATATTCGCTCATCGGCGGCGGCGATTCGGTTGCCTGCATCAACAAGTTCGGTTTGGCGAACAAGGTTTCGTACGTTTCGACCGGTGGCGGTGCATTGCTCGAATATATGGAGGGCAAAGAACTGCCCGGTGTAGCCGCAATCCGCAAGTAATCGCGCAAGGTTTGCGCCTTACAAAACAAACGGGATACTCGCCGAGAGTGTCCCGTTGTTTTTGTCGATGACGTGCGCCGTTGCAACCGCCTGCCGCTGCCGTTCTACCTTTTGTTGCTCTTTTTCAGGTGTTTCGGCTGACGGGTAGTGGTGGCGACGATATAGTCGCGGATGCTTTTGCACTGCTCATCGGTGGCAGTGAGCCAACGGTGGTTGCCCTCTGCCGAAGGGGTGAAGTGGGTGTAGCCCTTTGCGTCCACCGTGATTTTGCCCGTTTCGCTTGCCACGAACATCTCGGGATGGAGCAGCCACACGACCGACAACAAATCCCAAGTCGGTCGGTTGTAGGGCATTTTCAGATAGTGTCTGTAACCCTCGACGACAGGATGCAGGTCTGTCCAGCCGAACTGCCCGTCGATGACCGTTGCAGGATAGAGTATGCGTTTGCCCAACTCGAACGGGTTCTGCACAATCGGTGTAGGCCACTCCGCAAAGACCTTCGTCATTGCGGGAATGTCGTTCACGACGTTGTATTCGGCACGTTTTTTCTTGCCGTAACTGCCCGCCATAATCGACAGCACCTTTACCTTCTTCGCCACGAGGTCGCGACCCGACAGAGGCGAATGTTCGTCGGCCGGCGAGTCGAGCAATTTGGCGAGTTCGGTGGCGAAGCCGAGCGAAATGAAGGTTACGGAGTGGTCGGCTGCCTTGGCAAGCGTGCGGCGATAGAGCGCGACGGGGTTTTCGATTTGCGACGGACGTTTCGAGTGTGCGAAAGCCGGTTTGCCGTCGGCACGCTTCATCCCTGCGACGGCGATTGTATAGTCGGGATTGTGGTCGTTGCGTACCGGTGTGGTCGAATAGGCAAGCGGCGTCTTGCCGTAGCCGTACCATGTGTTGAGAATATCGACATATTCGTTTGCCGTAGGACTCGATTTGTGGTTGCCCACGGCCAGCAACTTCGCCAAACCGTCATCCACGGCTTTGTAGATGAGGTCGAATGCGAGCGCATCGTCTATGTCGTTGCCCATGTCGGTCTCGACGATGAGCAGCAACGGCTCTTTCTTTGTCTGCTTCGGTTGTTTTGCTTCCGAAGCCGCTGTGCCGAGCAGTAGGACGGCACACAGAAGCGATACAAGGTGTTTCATGTCGATTGCGGTGTCGTGGCGGTCGGTGTGCGACATGCGTCGGGTTAAGCACACCATACAAAATGGCAGCGTGCCACGATTGCAAACTGCCATGCTGTTGTCGCAATTCGGAGTACGGACACTCGGCCCGTACTCCCATGCAGTACACTAAAAATGTTTTACGTTCTCGCCGACGATTGCCGAGAGCAGATTGTTGGCGGCCGACGATGCGCCGATGCGGAACAAATCGGTCGTGAGCCACTCCTTGCCCAAAATACGCTCGACGATTGTGTAGTAGAGTGCGGCATCCTCGGGAGTGCGTACACCGCCCGCAGCCTTGAATCCGACTTTGCGCGAGGTCTTTTCGTAGTAATCCTTAATCGCCTGACACATCACTACTGCCGCTTCCGGCGTTGCGGCAACGTCGATTTTGCCGGTCGATGTCTTTACGAAATCGGCACCCGCCAACATCGAGAGCAGCGAAGCCTTGCGAATCAGTTCGGGAGTTTTGAGCGCACCCGATTCGATGATGACTTTCAGTATGATGTCCTTGTCCATCTCCGAGCGAATCATCTCGACCTCGTTCGCCGCCTCGTCGTAGGCACCCGTGAGCATCTTGCCGACGTTCAACACTATGTCCACCTCGTCGGCTCCGTTCTCGACAGCCATAGCCACCTCCAACATCTTTACCTCCAAGAAGGTTTGCGACGAAGGGAAACCGCCTGCCACGCTCGTTATGCGCATCGGCGTACCGTCTATCGCCACTCCGACGGTCTCGACGAACGACGGATAGACGCAGATGGATGCGACGTTGGGAATGTCGGGATATTTTTCGGAAAAAGTTACGGTACGTTTGGCAAAGTCGGTAACCGACGGCACCGAGTCGTTGCACGTCAGCGTGGTAAGGTCAATTGCCGACAGACAGAATTTGTAAACCTCCTTGGTTTGGTTGGCTGCGGCTGCCTCTTTCATTTCTGCAACGATTTCGGCAATTCGAGCCTCCGATTGTGCGGACGAGTAGTCGCCCAGATGATTTGCGTACTCCATAGTGCTATTTTTTTGTTTTGTCGTCAAACTGTCGATGCCGTCATCCGACCGATGGCGGCCTTGTTATGCAAATATAGTGAATTTTCGCATACTGCAACATCGCCGCGTAAAATTTAATGCTGCATGCGTGAAAAACCACATTTCCGCACGTTGGTCTGTCGGATATTTCGCCACGCATATCCGATTTTTATCCCTTATAGAGATTTCGCCACATCCGATACGGGTAATTTCCCATTTTGCTTTTTCCTTCTCTTTGCAATAGCGACCTTTGCACCGCTTGCTCGCGATTACGGGCTGACAATCACGGTCCCGAAAGCGGATAACTCCCTTGTTGTCGCGGGCGGCACGAACCAAATAACAACAAACGATGAAGAAAACATTTTTGACAATTCTCGCTGCGTTCGCAGTAACCAATGTATTTGCGGGCGGAATCATGACCAACACCAACCAGAGCGCACAATGGGTGCGTCATCTCGCTCGCGGCACATCGCTCGATCCGGATGCAGTCTATTTCAATCCTGCGGGTACTGCATTTATGGAGGACGGTTTCCATTTCTCGCTCGGTAACCAATTCGTCTTCCAGAATCGTCGTTCGGAGATTACCTATGCTCCGTTTGCAATGAACGGCGGCAACGATACCAAGCGTTTCGACGGTAAGACCTTCGCACCGCTGTTGCCGAATCTCGATTTGGTGTGGAAACACAAGCGTTTCGCCATCATGGCATCGGTAGGTGTCGGCGGCGGTGGCGGTAAAGCCAAATACAACGACGGACTCGGCGCATTTGAATCTCAGTTCGCCGTGCTGCCGTTGGCAATATCCCAACTCGGTATCCCGACCAATCAGTATTCGCTCGATTGCAAGGTACACGGCTATCAGGTAACATACGCGGTAAATATAGGTGCATCGGTACGATTGACCAAATGGCTCTCGTTTGCGGCACAGGCGCGTATCAACTACATTACCAACGAGTACAAAGGCAATATCGGCAACATCATGATAAATCCGACCCTGCCGGCTCTCGGTTTGGACGGTACGATGAAGAGTGCTTACGGCATCTTCTCGCAGGTGGCTTCTCTGCCCGACGGTGCAATCGACCCGACGCTCAAAGCAGCGGCAGGCCAATATGCGGGTTTGGTTGCCGACAAGCAACTCAATGCCGACCAGACGGGTTGGGGAATCAGCCCTGTGCTTGCGCTCTATTTCAACCACAAAGGTTGGTCTGCATCGGTAAAATACGAGTTCCGCACGGCGATTACGCTCAAAAACAAAACCAAAGTCGATGATACGGGCCTCTATCCCGACGGAGCGAAGACTCCTTACGACCAGCCGGCTCTGTTGGCTGTGGCTCTCTCCAAGCGTTTTGTGGACAAGGTAACGCTGACGGCGCAATATCACTGCTATTTCGACAAGGATGCGCACTACGAAAACGCATTCGGTACCGATATTCCGAAACAGAATTTAGTAAACCGCAACACCATGGAGTATATCGTGGGTGTGGAATGGAACATCAACAAACGTTGGTTGGTAAGTTGCGGTTTGCAGTACACCGACTACAATGTCAAGGACGAATTCCACTCCGAACTCGGCTACCAACTCGATTGCCTTACCTTCGGTTTGGGCGGTGCATTCAACATCAGCGATAAGGTGCGCTTCAATTTGAGCGCGTGCCACGGCTTCTATCTGCCTCACACGGTACATGCCGTCAAGACTTTGAGCGAAACTACCGTGTTGCCTTACGACAGCAAATACAGCCGTCGAAGCACCATCGTAAGCATCGGTTTCGATTTCAAATTCGCAAAGCGTAACCGATAGACAGCGAAAGCACACACACTTTTTCAACAATTATTATATTATTATCTTTTTGCGGGAATCGGCGACTGTTGTGAAACAGCCGCCGATTCATTTGTTGGGTGTGCCGCGCGATGTCGTCGGTCGATTGCCGCTCCTAATCGCTGTCGTCGCCCTGCCCGCAGAAACAACTCTCCGATTCGGTTTCGATGGTGGAGTGGCAGATACCCAAAGTCTTCAACTTCTCCTTGACGGCATTGCGTATGGCATCCGAACGGGTGATGTCGTTTACGACGATGTGTGCCGTCAGAGCGGTTTCGGTGGTGCTGAGAGCCCAGATGTGGACATGATGCACATTTACGACACCTTCGCTCTGCGCCATCGCCTCGACTATACGGTCGGGGTCGATGCCTTCGGGTACGCCGTCGATTGCCAAGCGCAACGACGAGTGGAACAACTCCCACGAGGAGTAGATTATGGCTGCGGCAACGATTAGACCTATAATCGGGTCGATGACATACCAACCCGTAAAGGATATTATGATACCCGAAACGACCACGCCGACCGATACCGCCATGTCGAGCATCATGTGCAGATACGCCCCTTTGATATTCAAATCGCGCCCCTTGTCGGCATCGAGCAACCTCGCCGCCGCAAAATTGACGACGACACCCACTCCGGCGGTAATCGCCACGCTCCATCCCTCTATTTGGTCGGGTGCGAACAGTCGGTGGATGCTCTCGCCGATTATGCCTGCCACGGCAAAGAGCAGTATGAGGGCATTGACCAACGAGATGAGTACGGAGGCCTTCTTGTATCCGAATGTGTAGCGGTTGTCGGCATGCCGTTCGACGAGTTTCATCGCCAACAGAGCCAACGCCAAACCTGCCACGTCGCTCATGTTGTGGCCGGCATCGGCGACCAAACCCATGGAACCCTGCCACCCGCCTATGCCGAATTCGATTAAGGCGTATACCGTGTTGATTGCTATGCCTATCGTCAGTGCGCGCGATGTGCGGCGCAACGATACGGCATCGGTCGGAAGATGTCGATGTGAGTGTTGTGTTGCCATGATGTCGTCGGTTGAAGCAAGTGCAAATATAGCAAATATTATATGCGCGACCAATACCCGCTCTCCGTTATACGCAAATAACATGCAGAGGTTTTGGTTTTCCGCAGGAAAAGAGTTATCTTTGTTTTGCGGCAATTACGGTTGCCGCCATAAACAATCGTAACAGATGAAAAGACTCCTTACTCTCTCGCTCTGCCTTGCAGCAGCGGTTACCGCTTTGGCGCAGAGTCGCGCCGAGCGCATTTTGCGCGAATTGCGCAATCCCGAATCGGAATACGTAATCGTCATCTCGCATCGCGGCGATTGGCGCAACTATCCCGAGAACTCGCTCGAAGCCATCGAATCGGCTATCAATATGGGCGTGGATATAGTCGAGATGGATATTCATCGCACGGCAGACGGCGTGTTGGTGCTGTGCCACGACAAGACAATCAACCGTACCACGAACGGCAAAGGCAAAATCTCCGAGATAACCTACGATTCGATTCGGCGTTGCTGCCTGCGTTCGGAACACGGAGTCGGAATGCCGAAATACCGTATGCCGACATTGGCAGAGGCACTCGATTTGTGCCGCAATCGGGTAATGATAAACATCGACAAGGGTTACGATTACTACGACCAGATTCTGCCGATGCTCGAAGAGCGCGACATGGTCGAGCAGGTAATAATCAAAGACAAAAAGTCGCCCGACAAGGTGGCGGCCAAACTTGCGGCACACGAGCGCAATATGATTTACATGCCGATTATCAACTATACCGCCCAGCGGTGGGATAAGCATAGCGAACTTTTCGAAGCCTATTTGGCAAGCGACATCCGCCCGTTGGCATACGAGATGTGTTGGGACGGTACGTTGAAGGGGCATCAAAAGCAGTTCGACCGTGTATTGAAATCGGGTGCGCGTCTGTGGGTAAATACCTTGTGGGATTCGCTTTGCGGCGGAGAGAAACACGGTTACGAGGACGACCGTGCAGTCAAAAATCCCGATGCCGTATATGGCGGAGTACTGAAAATGGGCGTAACCATGATTCAGACCGACCGCCCCGCACTGCTTATCGGGTATCTCGACGAAAAGGGTCGCCATACATTGAAATAACATGGGCATTTTTGCGAAAATCGGGCGGTTTTATGCCATCAGCCGACCATCTGCCGAAACGGTGGATGCAGCCTCCGAGCAGGGACAACGCTATTATCGCCGGTTGGCTTTGCAATCGTTCGCGGCAGCCACGCTCGGTTACAGCCTCTACTATGTCTGCCGCACGAGCCTCAACGTAATGAAAAAGCCGATTATCGACAACGGCATCCTCGATGCGACCCAACTCGGATATATCGGCTCGGCACTTCTGATTGCCTATGCGGTCGGCAAGTTCGTAAACGGCTTCGTCGCCGACTACTGCAACATCAAAAAGTTTATGGCTACGGGTCTGATTGTATCGACCCTCGCCAACTTCATCATGGGGGTACTCGGCTTGGCTTCGGGCATAACCGCCATAACCACCTCCGTAATGTTCGTCGTATTCGCCGTCATGTGGGGCGTGAACGGTTGGGCGCAGTCGATGGGCGCACCTCCCGCCATAATCTCGCTGTCGCGCTGGTTTCCGTTGTCGCGACGCGGCACCTTCTACGGCTTCTTTTCGGCAAGCCACAACCTCGGCGAGTGGTTTTCGTTCGTCTTCGTGGGGCAGGTCGTGGCGATTGCCGGTTGGCAGTGGGGATTCTTCGGCTCGGCCATGGCAGGCGTTATCGGTGTGGCGATAGTGCTGTTCTTTTTGCACGATACGCCCGAGAGCAAGGGTCTGCCGGCAATCGAGGTACTCTCGCACGAGAGCAAACCGACCGAAGCCGAGAGCGACAGCACCAAGGCGATTCAACGGCAGGTGTTGCGTTCGCCCGCAGTGTGGATTCTGGCGGCGGCATCGGCATTTATGTATGTGAGCCGCTATTCGCTCAACAGTTGGGGCGTGCTGTTTTTGCAAGAGGCCAAAGGCTTCGCGATGGGCGATGCCACGTTCATCATCTCCATCAATGCGCTTTTGGGCATATTCGGTACGGTGCTGTCGGGCTGGCTCTCCGACGTGCTTTTCAAGGGTAACCGCAAAGTGCCGGCTCTTATGGCGGGCATACTGCTATCGGTCGCCTACATAATGTTTATCTATGGCGGCAATTCCTATACCGTCAATATAGTCAGCATGGTATTGTTCGGCATAGCGATAGGCGTGCTTATCTGTTTCTTGGGCGGACTGATGGCGGTCGATATAGTGCCGCGCAAGGCTACGGGCGCCGCACTCGGCATAGTGGGCATGGCAAGTTATGCCGCAGCCGCTTTGCAGGAGGTCGTCAGCGGTTATCTTATCGACAACAACATCACCGAAACGGTAAACGAGGTGGGCGAAACAGTCAAACATTACGACTTTTCGCAGGCTGCCCTCTTTTGGATTGCCGCGTCGGTCATTTCGTTTCTGCTGCCTCTGCTGAATTGGCGGCGCAAAGTGGAGCAGTGATGAAAAAGGCAAAAATCGAAAAGACCAACGTTGCGCGGCTGCTCGACCGTGCAGGTATCGCATACGGGCTGATTCCTTACGAAGTGGACGAGGCCGATTTGTCTGCCACCCATGTAGCCGCTTCGCTCGGCGAGCCTGTGGAGCGGGTCTATAAGACGCTCGTGTTGCGGGGCGACAGAACGGGTTATTTCGTTTGCGTGGTGCAGGGCGACAAGGAGGTCGATTTGAAGGCCGCCGCCCGCGTGTCGGGCAACAAAAGTGCCGACCTGATTCCGATGAAGGATTTGTTGGCGGTAACGGGCTACATACGCGGAGGTTGCTCGCCGATAGGGATGAAAAAGGCGTTTGCAACCTTTTTCGATGCTTCGTGCGCGGAGTTCGACTACATCTATGTCAGTGCGGGCGTGCGAGGTCTGCAACTCCGCATATCGCCTGCCGACATCGTCGCATTCGTCGGTGCCTCCGTCGCAGAAATAGAGAAGTAGTGGTTAGTGGCTAGTGACTAACCATTCTATTCTGCCCGTCATTCTCGAACGGAGCGCAGCGCAGTGAAGAATCTCGGGCAGAATCGGGCGCAAGGGCGAAAAAACGCGCATTCGTCCAAAACAGATTCTTCGCTATCGCTCAGAATGACGGAGGAGGGTGTTGCGTATAACGGGCAACTTATCGAGTGCGGCTTATATAGGAGTTCTGGGAGTTTTAAGAGTACCAAGATAAGCAGCAAGGTGTTTTATTTTTGTCTATTTGCTGTCTGCTCTCGTAGAACTCTTAGTTCTCTTAGAATTGTCGGCACTTGATAACAGTCCCGTTATACCCGACTATATATAAAATTTGCGGGGCAACAGCCCCGCAAACACTAATTACCAGCCACAAGCCACTAATCACTAATCACTAGCCACTCAAATCGGCGTTATTTGGTCGTTACGACAATCACCATGCCCTCGCCATTCTTGGCATATTGCTTATATGTTTCGGAGTCTTTGTTTTTGGCAACGGTTACGGATCGGATGTTTGCCGGTCCGAGATTTACCAAATCTTGGAGCGAACCGACCTTGCCGTCGATTACGTAAACGGCTCGGCTCGCATTCATTATTTGCGCGTTGCCGTCTATATCGTTTATATTTGTGCTCAGTCCCGCGAGTGAAGGATTGTCGGTGTTCGTGATCTTGTCGTTTGTATTTATTTTCCATACCACCTCTTTGTCGCTTGTCAATAGCGTGGTGGAGATGGCGTGGGTGTTTTTCTCCGAATCCACCGTATAGCCGGTTATGATTTTGCCGGTGAGTTGAGTGCCGTCGAAATTTTCGACCTTCTGTCCGTCGATGATGTAGGTGGTCGTCGAATTTTTCTCCTGTGCAGCAAGGTCTCCGACAGAGAGTGCCACTGCAACCAAAGTGATAACTAATACTTTTTTCATTGTTTTGATATTTAGAAGTTTGTTGTATGTGAAACCAATGTAACGTCTTGCGTATCGACATCGCGCTGCATAATGTATCTGTTCGTCTCCCCGTCATTGAACAGAGTGGTAACGACAATCCCTTCCGAGGAGTGTTCGGCTGTTATGCTTGCGATTCTGTCGGCATCGATTACGGCCAACAGATTTATTGCCTGAACAATCTCGGCTGCGGTAATGTCGGATGCCTTTGTCTCCTTCGGCGGTACGAGCATGAACATAAGCAATACCGATGCGGCAGCGACAAGTGCGGCAGACCATTTGATGATTCTGCGATTGGTGCGCTTCGTCTCTTTGCCGGCGACGATTCTGTCGAATTCGCGCTCGGCCGAATCGGAGAGATACTCCCTCTCCATCTGTTCCAGCGTCATATTCTCTTTTATCTTCATGATGCCATCTCCTTCATTTTATCGGTCAGTTTGCTTTTGGCCTTGGACAGGGCTGTCTTTATGGCGGACTTCGGCTTGCCGGTTCTCTCGGATATCTCGTCCAACGACAGACCTTCGTCGGTTTTCAGTTCCATGTATTGCCGCTCTGCCGAGGAGAGATTGCCATAGAGCGCACGCTTTATGCAGGCATTGTCGGCTGCATCCGTGGCTGATTCTGCCGACTCTCCGCCCGAGTATGCGTCGCCCGTGAGCGGCTTGGTATGCAACCTCTGTCGGCGATACTCCCTTACGCAGATATTCTTGGCAATCTTGACTGCGAGAGCCTCGGGATTGCGTATCGGATACCCCTTTTCGGACAACTCGAATAGAACGGCAAGTGTCTCTTGGGCGACATCCTCTGCATCCAATACGGAGCCGGATGCGCCGACGAACTTCCGCGCGAGTGCCACCAACTTGTCTCTAATCGAGTCCGATACCTTTATGTATTCTTCTTGCGTCATTCTTTCGCCTCTTCATAATATAAGTAGTAGAAATGGCGTAAAAGTTACCTCCGACAAACGTTTTTTTGCGAGTTTTATTTCGGCATCTGCTCAGAAACCCCAGACACCCCGACACTTTGAAACCCTGAAACTCTTCTATTCGTTTTCTGCCCTCGTAGAACTCTTAGTTCTCTTAGAATTGTCGGCACTTGATAACAGTCCCGTTATACCCGACTATATATAAAATTTGCGGGGCAACAGCCCCGCAAACACTAAATACCAGCCACTAATCACTAGCCACTAGCCACTCAATATCCCTATCTGTCTTTGCGTTTTTCGATTTGGCGTTTGAGAGCATCGAGAGCCAAATCGACAGCCTCTTCGAATGTTTTTGCGCGTTGTTCCGCCATTATGTCTCCGCCGGGGACGTGCAATGCCACCGAAGCGACCTTGTTACCCTTTTCGCTGTCCTTGTCGAGGCGCAGAATTACATCCACTCCCGTAGGACGGTCGGCAAAGCGTTCCAAACGCGACATCTTTTTCTCCACAAATTCGAGCAACTGCTTGCCTGCATCGAATTTCACTGATTGAATCTTAACGTCCATAGTACTTAAATTTTATGGTTATCGGTTGTTGTGCAACCGTTGTTTATTTGTCGTTGTTCGTCCGATTGTGCGGGTGCGCCTTGGCATATACGCTCTGCAACTGCGTTATGCTGTTGTGCGTGTAGTGCTGGGTCGTCGTGAGCGACGAATGCCCCATCAACTCCTGTATGTCGCGCATGTCGGCATTGCGGTTGAGCAGATGCGTTGCGAAGGTGTGCCGCAGCACATGCGGACTTTTGCGTCCGTGTACATTGGCGGCCTGCAACTCCCGTTCGACAATCCGCTGTACCGACGAACGCGATATCGGCCTGCCTTTTCGGATGCTCTGTTCCGTAAATATCAACGGAAAGTCGTCGCCCGATATTATGCCTTCGCGGCGGATGCGGTCGATATAGTCGGTTATGCGTCGGGTTACCTCGTGCAAAATCGGTATTATCCGCTCCTTGTCGCCCTTGCCCCGTACTTTGAGCGTCGCGAAATCGTCCGAAAAGTCGGTGGTGCGTATGCCGCACAACTCTGCAAGTCTTATGCCGCAACTGTAAAGCAACGCCACAATCAGTGCATTGCGCTGTTGCCGCAGGTCTTGGCTCCCGCTCTGCTCCCTTACGTTTTCGAGTACCGTCTCCATGCGGGTTTCGGGGACGAAAGTGGGGAGTTTGTGCGGCGTTTTGAGCGAGGAGATGCGTTTGAAAATATCGTTGTTCACCCTGCCCCGCTTGCGCAAAAACCTGTAATAACTCTTCAACGACGATAGTTCGCGATTCATCGATGCCGGTTTGATTTTGTCGTGTTCCATGCGGTACAAAATCCATTGGCGAACATCGTCGGTATCGATTCGTTCGGGTGCGAACTCCTCAATCGGCAGCGATGCCCGCTCGCAACACCATGCCGCAAACTTCTCCATGTCGCGCCGATAGTTGTGTACGGTCAGCGGCGAATAGCGGCGTTCGGCCTCTATGTAGTCTGTAAAATCCTCGAACATCTCTATAACAAAGATAGCAAAAAGTTGGCGGTTGCGCAACGACTGTCCGAATTTATTGCGGTTTTGTCTTCGGTATATCTGTTTTTGCTGCCTGTTGTCTGTTTTGAGACATTGTATAGGTGTCGTTGTATATATTTGTAAACAAAGCAGTTGCGGGATGTTGTTAAAAAATATGAAAATTTTATTGAAAATTTTTAATAAAAAACTTGCACGGAAAGCAAATACGCATTATCTTTGCAGGTGAAGTTTTAAGGTTCATTTAGGTTAGTAGTTTTAGGTTGGTTGAGGAAATCGGAAGGTTGCGACGCATGGTCGCTAAGACTCGCGAGAGGTGCTCTCTCTGAGTCGAAAACCTCCGAAGACCTCATTTTTTGTCTTACGTGCGGCTGTTATAGGAGTTCTGGGAGTTCTGAGAGAACTATGATATAGCAACAACGTTTTTTATTTTTCTATTGGCTGTCTGCCCTCTTAGAACTCTTAGGTCTCTTAGTTCTCTTAGAAACGTTGGCATGTGATGCCAAGCCCGTTATACGCACAACCAAAAACAAACCCTCTTAAACTTTGAAACCCCCTTAAACTCTTCGTAAGAAATACCCTTAAACCTCAAAAGGTCTGTATCGAAATTCGCATTTCGATACAGACCTTTTGAAGCCCGTGGCGTTGCGCAAGCCGTTTAGCGGCGTTTCTCTTTCGCCTCGATGCACTCGGTGGCATGAGGCACGCGCAGCAACCGCTCCTTCGGAATCAGTTGGCCCGTAGTTTTGCAGATGCCGTAGGTCTTGTTCTCGATACGCACGAGAGCCATCTCCAAATTCTTGATGAATTTCAGTTGGTGCGAGGCCAATCGTGCGCACTCCTCCTTGGACAGAGTGGTCGCACCCTCCTCCAAAACCTTGAAGGTCGGCGAGGTGTCCTCGGTATCGTTGTCGCCCGTATGTGTGATTGTGGCGCACAACGATTCGTAGTCGCTGCGTGCCTGTTGGAGTTTTTTCAATATCAACTCCTTGAATTCTGCCAATTCCGCGTCGCTGTAACGCTTTTTCTCCTCTCCTGCCATAGTCGTAAACAGTTTTGTGGGTGGTTTTACCTTGTCCGACTCCCCTCCGTTCCGCTTATGTTTCGGTCTGTCGAACCGGTAATCGGATAGTAAAATTATAAAAAAAATGTTATTCCTGCAAATATGCGTATTTTTTTTGGGACGTGCAGCGGTGCCGCATGCCGTTGTGTCGTAAACGAAGACGGCTCCGTGTGAGTCCCACAGAGCCGTCGCCATATACAATCCGAAGAATTATTTTATTCTCGTTATTGCGATTTTGAGCGGCTCGTCGTTTACATCCGAATCCGTTACCACTTCGCCCTGCGGTGTCGGTGCTGTATGCACATCCACTGCCAATGTCTGTCCGCCGATGTACGATGCGAATTCGGCGACAGCCTCGGTAACCGACTCCTTTGCCTCGATTTCGACCTCGATTTTGTCCGTAACCTCGAATCCCGAATCTTTGCGGATGTTCTGGATGCGGTTGATGAGTTCGCGTGCCACGCCTTCGCGACGCAACTCCGGCGTAACGGTAATGTCGAGCGCGACGGTCAGTTTGCCCTCCGACGTAACGAGCCAACCCGGCATATCCTCCGAGGTAATCTCGAAGTCGGCAGGCGTAACCGTAATTTTTTCGCCGTCGATGTCGAGTACGCATTGCTCGGCAGCCTCGATTTCGCTTATGCGCTCCTGCGAGAATGTCGCCGTGAGAGCGGCAATCTGCTTCATGTATTTGCCGTAACGCGGTCCGAGAGTCTTGAAATTCGGTTTGATGCGCTTGGTAATGACGCCCGTGGTGTCGTGGATGAGTTCTATCTCCTTCACGTTTACCTCGTTGCGAATCAACACGGCAACCTTCTCGATAAGTTGTTCCGTCTGCGGGTCGAGTACGGGAATCAGTATCTTTGTCAGCGGTTGGCGCACCTTGATATTGACTTTACGGCGCAAAGCCAACACCATCGACGATACGCGCTGTGCCAACGACATCATCTGCTCCAAACGCTCGTCTTTGAGCGCGTCGTTGCTCTGCGGGAACGAAGCCAAGTGTACCGATTGTTCGGCATGATGCCCGCTGACGGCATTCAAATCGCGGAAAATGCGGTCGGAGATGAACGGTGCGAACGGTGCGGCAAGCAATGCCACCGTTTCGAGACAGGTATAGAGCGTCTGATATGCGGCGAGTTTGTCGGCATTCATCTCTCCGCCCCAGAAACGTTTGCGGTTAAGACGCACATACCAGTTCGACAGATTCTCGCCGACGAAATCCTGAATTGCGCGTGCCGCAGGCGTAGGGTCGTAATTGTCGAGTGCCGCGGTAACGTCGCCGACCAAAGTGTTGAGCAGCGAGATAATCCAGCGGTCGATTTCCGGTCTTTCGGCAACGGGAATCTCCTTCTCCTTGCCCGTGAAGCCGTCGATGTTGGCATAAAGCGCAAAGAACGAATAGGTGTTGTAGAGCGTGCCGAAGAATTTGCGACGCACCTCATCGACGCCATCGACATCGAATTTCAGATTGTCCCACGGTTGCGAGTTGGTAATCATATACCAGCGTGTCGCATCGGCTCCGTAGCGGTCGAGTACCTCGAAAGGATTGACGGCGTTGCCCAATCGCTTGGACATCTTGTTGCCGTTCTTGTCCAATACCAAACCGTTGGAGATGATGTTCTTGAATGCCACGTTGTCGAAGAGCATGGTGGCTATGGCGTGCAGCGTAAAGAACCAGCCGCGCGTCTGGTCCACGCCTTCGGCGACGAAATCGGCAGGGAAAACCTTGTCGAAACGGTCGGCATTCTCGAACGGATAGTGCAACTGCGCATACGGCATCGCACCCGAATCGAACCAAACGTCGATGAGGTCGCTCTCGCGACGCATCGGCTCGCCCTTCGACGAGACGAGTACAATCGCATCGACATACGGCTTGTGCAGGTCGATGTTGGCTGTCGAATAGTTCTCTTTCGACATGTCGCCGACGCGGAAGCCTTTGTAAGGATTCTCCTTCATCACTCCTGCTGCGACAGCCTTGTCTATCTCGGCGAACAACTCCTCGATTGAGCCTATACATTTGAGTTCGGAGTGGTCTTCCGTTGCCCAAATCGGCAGCGGCGTACCCCAGAAACGCGAACGCGACAGATTCCAATCGACCAAACCTTCGAGCCACTTGCCGAAACGTCCCGAGCCTGTCGATTCGGGTTGCCAGCGGATGGTCTTGTTGAGTGCTATCATGCGGTCGCGCAACGCCGTGGTCTTGATGAACCACGAATCGAGCGGATAGTACAGCACCGGTTTGTCGGTACGCCAACAGTGCGGATAGGAGTGGGTGTGCTTCTCTATCTTGAATACCTTGTTTTCGGCTTTCAGCGTTACCGAAATATCTATGTCGAGCGTCGTGTCGCTATCCTTCAACGCCTCGTCGTAGGCATTTTTCACATAGCGTCCCGCCCATGCTCCGTATGCCTCGGTATCGACGTGCGTGCGGACGAAGTCGGCATCCAAATCCTCCAAACGGAAGAATCGGCCGCTGCGGTCCACCATAGGGCAGTTCTTGCCTGCCGTATCGGTTACGAAGAGCGGTGCTATGCCTGCCGCGCGTGCCACACGGTCGTCGTCGGCACCGAATGTCGGCGCGATATGCACGATACCCGTACCGTCC
This sequence comes from Alistipes sp., assembly GCA_051875395.1. Classification (GTDB taxonomy): domain Bacteria; phylum Bacteroidota; class Bacteroidia; order Bacteroidales; family Rikenellaceae; genus Alistipes. The sequence continues at coordinate 20,060 of JBJEGV010000008.1, forward strand.
GAAGTGGTTACATAGTCGCCCGTTATCACTCGGAACGCATCGCCCAACTCCTCCATCGGTTTAATCCACGGAATCAGTTGCTCGTAACGAATACCCTCCAAATCGGAACCTTTGTATGTCTCCGTGCCGATTTCGAACGTACCCTCCATCTTTTTGGTAAAATAGGCAGGTACGAGGTCTTTCGCCATGACGACGGTCTCGGCTGCATCGGTGTAAGGGTTGCGGCACTTTACGCGCACATATTCGATGTTAGGACCCACGCACAATGCCGTGTTCGACGGCAGTGTCCAAGGCGTGGTCGTCCATGCGAGGAAATAGAGTTCGCCCTGCGCATCCTTGAACAGAAATTCGCTTCGCTCGTCGCGCACGATGCGGAATTGGGCGGTGCAGGTGGTATCTTTTACATCGCGATAGCACCCCGGTTGGTTCAACTCGTGAGTCGATAGTCCCGTGCCGGCAGCGGGCGAATACGGCTGTATGGTGTAGCCCTTGTAGAGCAGACCCTTTTCGTACAACTTTTTGAGCAGATACCACAGCGTCTCGATGTATTTGTTGTCGTAGGTGATGTACGGGTCGTCGAGATTGACCCAATAACCCATCTGCCGTGTGAGTTTGCTCCATACACCCGTGAACTTCATCACATCCTCGCGACAACGGCGATTGTAATCCTCGACCGATATTTTTTTGCCGATGTCCTCTTTGGTTATGCCGAGCGACTTCTCGACACCCAACTCCACAGGCAGACCGTGAGTGTCCCAACCCGCTTTGCGGTGTACCTCGTAGCCGCATTGCGTTTTGTAACGGCAGATAATATCCTTGATGGTACGAGCCATGACGTGGTGGATACCCGGCATGCCGTTTGCCGAAGGAGGTCCTTCGTAAAAAACGAATGTCGGATGACCCTCGCGTGTAGATATGCTTTTGTGGAAAGTATCCTCGGCATCCCACTCCTGCAATACCTCTTCTGCCAATGTCGGCAGGTCGAGATTTTTGTACTCCCTGAATTTCATATATCGTCAGTCTTTGTTTTTTGCGGATTTACGATTAACGCGCAAAGTTACGGAAAAATATTGTAAAAGGGTAATCCGTCGTCTGAATTTTACCGGTGGCGGTTCCGAAAATTTGTATATGGAGAAATAATCCCATATATTTGTACTACGAAGCAGATGCAGTTTGATGAAAGTGTTTGGTTTGGCTTTCGTTGCGGGGGAAAAGATTCGCGACCCGCGAGGCGGTAAATCGTACTCGTTGCCTCATGTCGGGAGCAATTTATGACGGTACTTTTTCCGATGTTCGATACGGACGCGAATGGTCTCACTGTACATTGCACAGGCTAAACCAACAGACTCCACACTTTCTTGTTGTTACAAACCGCCGAATACGGAGTCGGTACGGCATTTAATGGATAATATGGTTATGAAACAGAGGCTTTTCTTTGCAGTTGCGATTTTCATCGCCGCTTTCGCATGGCAGGATTCTGTATGTGCGGCTAATCGAAAATACGGTTCGGATTTGACCGACAGCGTCCGTATCAATATTGATTGCAGCCGCAGGATGTTGGACAGCGGGGATTTGAATGGGGCTTGCAATTCGTGGCTTGCAGCAGACAGATTGTTGTATCGGTTAGGCGGGAGCGACAGATTGAAAAAAAACAAGAAAAACATCGAATTGGTTTCCGCTCTGTGCAAAGATGTCAATTCTTTATCGGATACGATTCTCGGGATACTCTTCCGCAATCGCGATTATGCCATGCTTCAAGCGGTCGATAAAACGCGAAAAGCCACTCGATGGCGTGACTATCCCTATTCGGACAAAAACGGATGCATCGCTCCCGCTTATACCAAAACTTACGGCAGATCTGTTACCGACAAACAAGTCATTGCCGGAGATACGACCGGAATCGATGTCCAACAGTATATGTATTATTTGTCCAAAACAAGACGTTTGCATCTGGACTATGACTGCAAAAAGCAAGAAGCAATAGGTGCGGAATCCGTATTGCCGTTGATGGATAAGGACGCATGCGATGCTGCCGCACTTTATTGGAAATGGTATGGCAAATGTTGCGTTGCACCGTATGCCTCCGAAACGATATATTTCCAAAAACAGTACGAAGCGAAATATGGCACCAAGTACGGTTGGGACTTGACGAAAATCTACGGGCCGATGTATTCCGACTATGCAAGAAGGCTGATTACAACTTTTTGGTTCGATAAATTGCGAATCTACGATGAGCGGTATAAGGCGTGGGAAGATTGCTATATGTTTGATAAATTGTGTGTACTTGACCGCGAATTGGCTGCAAGATACGCGAAGATGTACGGTTACACAAAACTTTATGCGAAGGCTATCGCCTCCGAACGTCCCGAAGAGGCGTTCGAGATAAGCGGCAATTCCGAATACCTGAAACAGCATCAGCAGAATCTGTCCAAATGGAATATGTCCGAGATGGAGTACCAGCGGCGGAGGGCTGCTTGCGGTAGTTGGGATGAATTTTATTCGCAAATAAAAGATCACGAGAGAGACGTTGCCAATCTGTACAGAGTGCAGCAAGAGAATCGTCGTAGAGAAGAGCGCAATGCTCAAATACGCGAACGCGAACGCAAAGCCGAGATTCAGCAGCGCGACAAGTCCGTTTTGGACGACTATAAACCGCGAGTGGCGAAAGCCCTGTCGAGTGGCGATTATCTCGGTGCAGAGCGGCTTGCCAAAGAGGCTTTGGGTAAAATGGGCGGTGGCGATGCCTATCTGTATTATGTGTGTGCCGAGGCCTATTATAGGAAAACGCTCGATTTCGATCTCGGAACGCACGAAAATGCCCACGAGTATTTTCGTGCCTACCGCAACGAAGCCCAGCATTTGGTCGAAATGTGCAACCGTTCGCTGAATCTGGACAGCACATCATCCAACGGTGCATATTTCGTGCGCGGAATAGCCTATACAGTTCTTGGATCTACCGATTTGGCCATATCGGATTTTAAACTTCTGTCTGCTCGGTCGGATGAAACGGGTGCGGTAGCGTGCTACAACATCGGCATAGCAGCCAAAAATGCGAAACGATGGTCTGCTGCGATAGAGGCATTCAAACAGGCGAGAGAGCGCAGTTCGTCTGACAGCATACGCTCCAAAAGCCTGACGCATATCAAAACCTGTCAGGAAAAAATGAAATAGTCCGGCAATCGTCTTTGAGGTGAACACCAAAAGACGGGGTGCATACATTAAATGGGTTGTACCAAACTGTGGTACAACCCATTTGGGTATTTCGGCAGCCCTAAATCTTCATCAGTGTCGTTACGGGTGCGATGTTCTCCAACCGTTTGCGACCCGACAACCCTTCGAGTTCGACCAAAAATACGAACTCTTTCACACGCACCTTATATTGTTTGTCCTCGCGCTCCAAAGTCAGACCCGCGAGCGAACGTGCCACACCCTCTGCCGTGCCGCCCGTGGCAAGTACGTCGTCGAGCAGCGTGATTTCGAAAGTATCGCCTGTCGGTACGCCTGCGAGGATGTCGCTCAATCGATAGTAGAGTTTGTCGAAACCGTACTCCTTCTCTATCTGCACCTCGACCAAATCGCCTTCGTGGAACGGCAATTTGCCGCTTTTGCGCATCGGGATTATGTTCTCGACGCAACCCTTTTCGGTCAGCAGCGGTGCGGCGAAAAGGAATGCACGCGCCTCGGGAGCGGCCACATTGGGAGCCGTCGTGGCGCGATTCAGAGCCTCGACTACTTCGCGAAAGGCCTTGCGCGACTGCAAAAACGGAATTATGTCGATGAAATTGATGCCCTGTTTCGGGAAATCTTTGTAAAATTTCAGCGTCTCAATCATTGTACATGCAAATTTTTAGGCATTTGACCCGCAAAGATAACATTTTGCCAATCAAAAAACAAACTATCCGAGCGGGAATATATTGTGAAAATTATAGGCTCCGAAGCCCTATGCAACGGCCAAATGCCGAAAAAAAATAGAGAAATTCTTTGCGCATATCGAAAAAATATCTACCTTTGCCCTGCCATTTTCGCAAAATGACACTCCCGAGGCCCAGGTGGTGGAATTGGTAGACACGCTACTTTGAGGGGGTAGTGGACAATTACGTCCGTGTGAGTTCGAGTCTCGTCCTGGGCACAAGCCGCATCGCAAGATGCGGTTTTTTTGTTGCGGGCAGTAGAGGTGTCTCTGCCTTTTGACCGATAAGCCGCCTTTTTGTCTGCTTGTGCGGGTCGGAGTGCGGCTCTATTCCCGATTTTTCGTATCGATACAGATTGTTACGGGTCCGTCGTTTACGAGCGATACCTTCATGTCGGCTCCGAAGCGGCCACGTTCGACATGCTGTCCGAGCGTCTGCTCCAAAGTGGCTATGAACTGTTCGTACATAGGTCGGGAAACGGGTTCGGGTGCCGAGCGGATATACGAAGGCCGATTGCCCTTGCGGGTCGAGGCATAGAGGGTAAATTGGCTTACGACCAACACCTGCCCGCCGACCTGCCCGACATCGAGATTCATCACCCCCTCAGCATCGTCGAATATGCGCAACCTTGCGATTTTGCCGCAGAGCCAATTGATGTCCTCCTGACTGTCGGCTGCCTCGATGCCGAGCAAAATCATCATTCCGCGCCCTATTCGTCCGACACTCTCGCCGTCGATGCGCACCTCGCATTCGCTGACTCTTTGGATTACCGCTCTCATGCCTTGCCGCCTCTATTCGACTGCCTGCTCGAAGAATCGCCACAGCGCATCATCCTGCGGCACGGGTGCCGTGATGCGCACTGGCTCTTTGCGAACGGGATGCAGGAACTCCATCGTGCGCGAATGCAGCGATATGCCGCCTCCCTTGTTCGAGCGTTTGGCTCCGTATTTCAAATCGCCTTTTATCGGACAACCGATTTTGGCGAGTTGTGCGCGAATTTGATGATGCCGACCCGTGAGCAACTCCACCTCGACGAGCGTGTAGCGGTCGCTTGCCGCCAAAACTTTGTAGCGCAACCGAGCCTCTTTGGAGTCGGGCTTCGGCGTGTCGTAAACATGCGAGCGGTTGGTGCGCCCGTTCCGTACGATATGGTGCGTCAATTCGCCTGCTTCGTCGGCAGGTCGCGATTCGACGATTGCCCAATAGGTTTTGCGGATTGCACCCTCGCGCAACATCTCGTTCAGCCGCACGAGCGATTTCGACGTTTTGGCGAACAGCACCGCTCCGCTTACGGGTCGGTCGATGCGGTGTACGACGCCCAAAAAGACATTGCCCGCCTTGGCATCGCGTATGCGGATGAACTCCTTGATTTGGTCTTCGAGTGCCGAATTGCCTTCGGGGTCGGGCTGTACCAAATCGCCGCAATGCTTATCGACGGCTATCAAATGGTTGTCTTCGTAGATTATGTCTGTTGCCGCGAACATGTTACAGACTGAATGTAAACGGCAACAACGCCTCTGCCTTATCGACTACCGATGCCGTACCGCCGCCGCTCATGATGACGCGTATCGGCGAATCTTGCCGGCGTTGTACGTCGAGAATCACCTGCCGGCATGCACCGCACGGATAGCACTCCCGCTCCGAAGGGTTGGAGGCTATGGCAAGCGATTCGATTTTGTCGTCGGGGTAGTTGGCCTCGGCGTAATACAGCAGCGAACGTTCGGCGCAAATACCCGAAGGGAAAACCTCGCTCTCACTGTTGGCTCCGTGCAGTATCTTGCCGCTTTTCAATCGAGCGGCAGCACCCACGCTGAATTTGGAATAGGCCGCGTATGCCTTTTTGACGGCATTCTCCGCTTCTGTTACGAGTTCGCGGTCTGCCGGCGACAAATCGTCGAGCGAGTCGGCGTGAAAGTATTCGATTTCAAATTTTGTTTTCATGACAGTCGGCTTTTTTGTCTCTATCTTTCGACAAATATAATGAATTGTAACAAAAAACGCAAAATTCCTTCGGAATAGTCTGTCGTATGCGAGGTTTTCGTATCTTTATGCCCGTTATGTATGCTTGGGGCGATGACAGACGATACAACTCCTATGCCAACCATTTCAGGCGTATGGTCGGGAGCAGGGTGCAGAAGGTGGCTGTAAATGCCGGCTTCACATGCCCCAACCGCGACGGTACCGTATCGACGGGCGGTTGTACTTTCTGCAACAACGGCGCGTTTACGCCCTCCTACTGTCAGCCGCAAAAGAGCATTACCCGACAAATCGACGAGGGTATCGAATTCCATCGCCGCCGTTACCGTTCGGCAGAGCGGTATTTGGCATATTTCCAATCGTTTTCCAACACATACGCACCTCTCGACCGCCTGCGTCGGCTTTACGACGAGGCTTTGTCGCACCCTTTGGTGGCAGGCATAGTCGTCGGCACACGTCCCGATTGCGTCGATGAGCCGATACTCGACTATTTCGCCTCGCTTGCCCGCGACCGTTATGTCGCGTTGGAATACGGCATCGAATCGACCTTCGACGCCACCTTGCGGGCTGTCAATCGCGGCCACGATTTTGCAGCGGCACAACGGGCTGTCGCGATGACGGCGGAACGCGGCGTGCATGTGGGCGCACACTTCATACTCGGTCTGCCGGGCGAGAGCGACGAGATGCTGATAGAACAGACCGAACGCATCAATGCGCTGCCGCTGGATACGGTCAAATTCCACCAATTACAGATTTTCAGGGATACGCCCATGGCGCACGAATACGACCTTCATCCCGAGCGTTTCCGTTCGTGGAGCATCGGGGAGTATATCGACCTGTTCGTCGAGATATTGCGCCGTCTGCGCCCCGATTTGGTTGTGGAGCGTTTTGCGAGCGAAGCACCTCCGCGCTATCATTATGCCTGCAATTGGGGTTTGGTGCGGAATCAGACGCTTTGGTCGATGCTCGAAAAAAGATTGTGCGAACTCGATGCCTGCCAAGGCGAAAAATTTGTACATTTGTAGCGGATTTTATCTTTACTTTTCATGATACGGATAGGCAAGACGAGTGTGTTCTCGATTTTCAAGGAGTATTTCCTGATGACTTTGGGAATGTGCATCTATGCGTTCGGCTGGATAGGATGTATTTTGCCGGCGCATTGCGCAGGTGGCGGAGCGAGCGGATTGTCGCTGCTGGTTTACTACCTCACGGGAGGTGCGATTTCGATAGGTATGATGGTGTTGATACTCAATGCCGTGCTGCTGTTGATAGCGGGCTTCATAGTCGGCTGGAAATTCGGCATCAAAACCATATTCTGCGTCTTCGTGCTGTCGCTCTCCATGTCGGCGATGCAGGAGATATTCACGTTGCCCGACGGTACGATAATGGATGTGTTCCACCTCGACAACCGCCTGTTGTCGTCTATTCTCGGCGGTATCTTTTCGGGTATCGGCGTCGCACTCTGCTTCATGCAGGGCGGCTCGACGGGCGGCACGGATATAGTCGCCATGATAATCAACAAATATCGCACGGTTGCTTACGGCAAAATCGTCCGTATGTCCGACTCGGTCATCATTGCATCGGCTCTGCTCACTCCGCAGGTCGGCATCGACGGTGTCATCTACGGATTCGTCATGGTTGCCGTATTCAGTTACACGGTCGATATGATTATGGCGGGTAACCAGCAATCGAGCCAGATTTTCATCATCTGCAAAGACTATGTCGCCATGGCCGATGCGATGAACCGCGTGGCTCACCGCGGAGCGACGGTTATCGATGCTGTCGGCTGGTACTCCAAAAACAAAGTCAATATCGTGATGGTCGTCTGCCGCAAGCGCGAGATGCACTCGCTGATGAAAGTGGTCAAGAGTGTCGATCCCGACGCATTCATTACTGCGGGTTCGGTTATGGGCGTCTATGGCGAGGGATTCGATGCACTGAACAAGTTGTAACGAGGCTTGCTATAAAAATGGCGGTGTGTAATAATTGCAAACTGCCGCGTTATTATCGAACAGAGGGAGCAGACATTTATAATAGGCTATAAACAACACGGGGAGCAAACGCTCCCCGTATTTTTCTGTCCCCGTAATCATTTTAATATACCCAAGCGAAATCCTCGATATAGAGGACGGACGAGGTGCTGCCGGTCATGTAGTCGCCGTTGGCACTCGAAGCCGCCGATATGACGAGCGAATAGTTGGCAGGGCGTGCATCGGTATCGTACCAGTGGACGGGGATGGTCAGTTCGACCCAACCTGCGGTATCCTCCGTGATGTCGTACATGCCGTAACCTATGATTTGTCCCTCCGCAAGTTCGCTCTGCTGTGCGGGATTCCAGAATGTCGAGGTATCGAGCGACATGCCCGACTGTACCGTGTGGCGTGCCGACCAATCGGTAATGCAGAAGAATATGCGTGCATAGTCGCGGGTGGTGTTCTTGATGTGTGTTACATCTTTTTCGGGGTCGCTGCTGCCGACGTAATCCATCGTGCCGATGGTGGCGTTGATGCGTACACGCAGCGCGGAAGGTCGTGCCGAGTAGTCGTATTTCTGCCCGAATTGCGCATAACCTTTGCCGATGGAGGAGGTGTCGAACGACATGTCGCCCGTAAAGAGATTGCCAGTGGCGAATATGCCGAATGAGGATTTACCTGCCAATTTCGCGCAACCCTCGCCGTTGAAGCCGCTTACGGCCGCATCTTTTATGCACAACGATTTGGTCATGTTGTTGTTGCCGTTGACCCAGAATTTGTCGTCGCCCTCTTTGTTGGGATACGATACCGTACCGCCGACCAATTTGCCTGCGACGGTGAAATCGCTCCAATAATCCATGCCAGCATTCGGCAGCGTGTCGGGAGTACCGCCGACGGAGAAGGTCGCCGTTGCCTTTACATCGTCGCCCGAACGCCATCTTACGTCGTATTTTCCGCCCGACCAAACGCCCGTACCTGCCACGGCTTCCAGATAACGCAGTCTGTTGCCGTCGGCTGCCACGGTGTTGTATTCGGGCTCTATGCCGAATTTGGTGTCGGAGATTTGCGCGGTCGTGTGCCATACGGTATCGGTCGTCGATTTGTATTCCACTATGTCGCCCATGGCAAATCCTTCGACCGTAACGGTAGCCGTGTTAGCCCACAAATCGGCATCGTTGTTGTACGTTATCGGCGATGCAGGCGATATGGTGAATGTCATCGTCTTCGAGAGCGTGTTGCCGGCATAGTCGGTAACGAGGACGGTGAATTTGTTGTCGCCCGTCGTCCCGCCCGCTATCATGGCGATAAGCGGCACGAGACCTCCCACGTCGAAGTGTATGGAACGGCTGTTTACGAGCGTGTCGCCCGTGGTCAGTCCGAAGCCGCCCAATGTCGAGGCATACGATGCGTTGTCGATTATATCCATGTCGGCAGCCAACCCCACCTCGCGCAATACGGCATCGGTCAGTATGGGCGAATCGATAACGATGTGCATTTGGCTGACACCGGCAGGCACCTCGATTTCGAGCGTGCATTTGCCCGTCATTTCCGACTCTATCTCCATCGGCGCAAAACTTTCGTTTCCGACCCATACGGCTGTCGGAGCGGAGATTTCGCTCCACGACGATACGGTATTGTTCATGTAATAGAGTTTTCCTGCCTCCAAGGCTTTGCCCGTACGGTCGGCAACCACCGAAGCGCGATGGCCTTCGGTAACGATGTCGATGGTCAGTTTTTCGTATCCGCCCGCCGCTACATTGAAGAATGCGCGTACATCGGCAGCCGACGGAGCCGATTCATCGTCGTACAGTGTCGCAATGTGTTGCGAACTGTTGTCGGTGCCGAGCGTTGCCGCATAGGCATCGGCATCGATGTCGAGATATGCGGCAGAGAGCGGCGCATTGTCCGACGAGAGGATTATCGCCTTGACCTTTTCGGCAGCGATTGCGCTGTCGGCAGCGGCAAAACGAACGGCTATAATCGATGTCAGATGAGCGAAATCGAATGTCAGTTGTCTGCCGCCGTCATCCACTCCCGCTTCTGCATCGGCAACGTTCACGGGTGCCGACAACATGGCGTCGTACGCGCTGTTGAACGTGTTGCCGTGTTGTTCGCGCTCGCGTCCGAAGAGTATTTTGCCGTCGGTCTCGCCGTAAGGATATACGGCGCGATAAGTATGCGCTCCGCGACCCGCGCTCATCGTGCCTCGGAACAGTTTCGTGTCGGCATCGAACGCCAACGACACGCGCTCGGTCAATCCGCCTATGGTGTTGGTTACGGCAATCCGGTCGCCCGCTTCCCATGCTCCCGTGAAACGGCCGCTTTCATAACCGTCGTCGATTATCGCCCTGACATCGCCTCCTATATGGTCGCTTTTGGCAGCAAAGGCCACGTCGGCAACGAGTTTGTTGTGTATGCCGTTCTCTTCCGAACGGACGCATCCGCACAGCAACGCCGTTGCCGTGGCGAAAAGATATGCAACATGTATCGCTTTCATAACGGTAAAGTTTTAGAAATTATCCGATTCGTATCCGTATTCCGCTTTCAAGTCGCAAGAGAGCGGTTCGGCATTGCCGCCGGGCCATGAATTTTGAAATCCGCGCTCCGCGACGACAGCCGTAACAAATAATTCGGGTGCAACGTATTCCGACGTCTGCCTTCCCGCAATGTTTCCAATGGTTGTTTTCATAAGTCTTAATTCGTTTTTATAAAGGTATTCTGTCGATGTTTGCAGACAAATGTATGCCATATTCGACCCTTTGAAAAATTTATTCAACAAACCGTCGGTCGGCGATATTCAATAGAGGGTTTTTGTAAACGAAAGCCGATTTCGGCCGTACTATTATGCGTGCGGGATATGAAAATCTCGCAAATTATGCCTACCTTTACGGTCGATGAATCGCTATGCCGACATACTGCTGCCGCTTGCGCAACCGCTCTATACCTTTGCGCTCTCTGCCGATGTGCAACCTGCTCTCGGCTCGGCCGTTGCCGTGCAGTTCGGTGCGCGTAGCGTCTATACGGGCATAGTGTGGCGATTGCACGACGAGCCTCCTGTGCGCGGCCGTGTAAAGAGCGTGTTGCGGGTGGTGTACGACCGACCGATTCTGCACCCCGTACAGATGAAGTTTTGGGAGTGGATTGCCGACTACTACATGTGTACGCTCGGCGAGGTGATGCGCATGGCTTTGCCTGCCGAGATAAAACCCCACTCTGCCACTGCCGACGAATTCGTCGCATATACCCCGCGTTGCGAAAAGGTGCTTACGCTCAATGCAACCGCCCTCGATGCCGATACCTTGTCGCGTATGCAGCGTCGCGCCCCGAAACGCCATGCCCTTGTGGCGGCTTTGCAACAGTCGGGCGGCGTTATGCTGCGGCGCGAAGCGGAGGCCGATGCTGCCGTTATCCGTCACCTTGCCGATGCAGGCATAATCTCGGTCGGCGAACGCGAAATTATGCCGGAGAGTGTCGCCGATACGGTCGCTTTGCCGACACTTTCGCTGGCACAGTCGCAGACTCTCGAAGAGATACGCTCGGCTTTCGACAAGCACGATACGGTGTTGTTGCACGGCGTAACGTCGTCGGGCAAAACTGAAATCTATATGCACCTGATTGCGCAAACCCTCGCTGCCGGCAGGGATGTACTCTATCTCGTTCCCGAGATTTCGGCAACATCCCAACTCGTCGAACGGCTGCGTCGGGCATTCGGCGGGCGCGTTATTCCATGCCATTCGCGTCTTACTCCGGCACGCCGTACCGGTGCCTACATGCGTTTGTTGCATTCGGACGGAGGCAATCTGGTCGTCGGTACCCGCTCGGCGGTATTCATGCCGTTCGAACATTTGGGTTTGGTCGTCGTGGACGAGGAACACGACGGCGGTTACAAACAGAGCGAGCCGGCTCCGCGTTACAACGGTCGGGATGCTGCGGTTATGCTGGCATCCATGCTCGGAGCCAAAAGTCTGCTCGGCAGTGCGACGCCGTCGATAGAGAGTTATGCCAACGCGCTTTCGGGCAAGTATGTGCGCGTTACGCTCGATGAGCGGTATGGCGGTACGCTTCCGCCGAAAATCATCGTTTCCGATACCATTCGTGCCGTCAAACGCTGCGAACGCAAATACCGTTTCAACAAAATTCTGACAGACAAAATCGCCGAGCGTCTGTCGCGCGGCGAACAGGTGCTGCTGTTTCAAAACCGACTCGGCTATTCGTCGTTCGTCGAGTGTTCCGAATGCGGCTGGACGGCACGCTGTCCGCATTGCAACGTGTCGCTTGCCGAGCATCGCGCCTCCCATACCCTGCGTTGCCGCTATTGCGGCTATTCGATGCCTTTGCCCGAGCATTGTCCTGAATGTTCTAAGGGCAAGGTGGTGTCCATGGGTTTCGGTACGGAGCGTGTCGAGAACGAGATTTCCGAACTCTTTCCGCAGGCATCGGTTTTGCGGCTGGATGGCGATACGCTCGTCTCCGATGCAGCCTGCAACCGCATTATCTCTGCCTTTGCCCGCCATGAAGCGGACATTTTGGTCGGAACGCAGATAATTGCCAAAGGGTTGGATTTCGACAATGTTACCCTCGTGGGCATACTCAATGCCGACAATCTGCTCAACACCTCCGATTTCCGTGCGGGCGAAAGGGCTTGGCAACTGATTATGCAGGTGGCGGGTCGTTGCGGGCGGCGCAATACGGAGGGAGAGGTCGTCGTGCAGACTGCCGAGCCTTCGCATCCCGTTTTCGGATGGATTGCCGACGGCAGATACGAAACCATGGCATCGGCTCTGCTTGCCGAGCGGCAAATGTTCTCCTATCCGCCCTATACCCGTCTGTTGCGCATCATCGTACGCGGTGCTTCGACCGATACCCTTGCCGCAACCGTCGGTGCGCTCGGGGAGAGATTGCGCAATCGTTTCGGCTCGCGGGTATTCGGTCCCGTTGCGCCGATAATCGACAGGGTGCGCGGCGAATACATCATGGAGATACTGCTCAAAATCGAGGTCTCCGCATCGTTCGCCCGTGCAAGGTCGATTGTGCGCGACGAGATTGCAGCGGTGCGCGGATTGCGCGAAGCACGCAACATAACCATTATTTGCGATGTCGATGTTCAGTAAATTGGGCGATGTTTTGTCGCAGGCGATTTCGGATGTGGCATCGGTGGTCATACCGCCTTACTGCCCTATCTGCAAAAGCCGGTTGCAGGACGGCGAGTATTTTGTCTGCACGGCCTGCCGATACACCATCCCGCTCACGGGATTCTGCCACGAGGCGGACAATCCGATGTGGCGCAGGTTTTGGGGCTTGGTACCGATAGAGCATGCGGCGGCTCTGTTTTGGTATATCGAAGGGAGCGAATGGCGCAAGGTCGTCCACAAATTCAAATACGAAGGACATTGGATTTATGCGTGGAAATTCGGGCGTTGGCTCGGTGCCGAACTTGCCGCAGGCGGATTGTTCAACGATGTCGATGTGGTGGTTTTCGTGCCGTTGCATTGGATAAAGCGGTTGAGGCGTACCTACGACCAAGCGGAGTATATCGCACGCGGAGTGGCTCGCGAACTCGGTGTCAGGTGCGATTTCAACAGCGTGCGGCGACTGAAAAACAACCCGAGCCAGACACAGCAGCAGCGAGAGGAGCGTTGGAGCAATGTCGCCGGCATATTTGCCGTGCGCCGTCCCCAAAGGTTGCGCGGCAAACACGTTTTGCTCGTGGACGATGTCTTTACGACGGGTGCCACCATAATTTCGTGCGCCGAGTCGATTCTGGCAGCCTGCGAGGGCGATGTGCGCATAAGCGTCGCCACGGTGGCGGTTTCGCACAAGGAGTTGGGCGAGGATTGACACAGATGGCGGCGAATTGCGGCGTGCGACGCGCAACGGCGACCGAATTATAAAAAACCGTCCGTACTCCGTTCGATAATCGTTAAAATTACTACCTTTGCTTCTTGAAACACATATCGACAGCATGACAAAGAATTTCAAACAATCGACCAACAACAAAGAGGCTTACGATGCGCTTGTTCCTGATGCAGCAGGCAACGTTCCGCCTGCCGCCGTCGAACTCGAAGAGGCGGTGTTGGGTGCGCTGATGCTCGAACCCGATTCGATTACCACGGTACAGGAGTATCTGACCGAATCGTCGTTCTATACGGATGGACACCGGCTGCTCTATCGTGCCATAGACGAATTGGCACAGGCACGCAAGCCGACCGACCTCTATACGGTCATCGAACGGCTCAAATCCAAACGCGAACTGACCAAGGTCGGCGGAGCCTCGTATCTCGTGCAACTGACCCAGCGTGTAGGCTCGGCAGCCAATGTCGAGTTCCACTCGCGCATCATCGCCCAAAAATATATTCAGCGCGAGTTGATTCGTTCCGCAATCGAGATTCAGAAACGGTCGTACGACAATGCTGTCGATGTTACCGACCTCATCGGGTATGCCGAATCCGAGATTCTGAAAATTACCGAAGGTCATGTCAAACGTTCGGTGCAGAGTGCGTCCGATATTTTGCGCCGCACCATGCTGCAAATCGAAGAGGCGGGCAAAAACGATTCGAAATACAGCGGTGTCCGTTCGGGATTTACGGCTTTGGACAACATTACGCTCGGTTGGCAGCCTTCGGACCTCATCATAGTTGCAGCCCGTCCGTCGATGGGTAAGACTGCTTTCGTGCTGTCGATGGCACGCAACATGTCGGTAGTGTTCGAGACACCCGTGGCGTTCTTCTCGCTCGAAATGTCGGCCACGCAGTTGATGACACGACTCATCGTTGCCGAAACGGGATTGACGGGTACGCAAATCCGCAGCGGCAAACTCTCGCCCGAGGAGTGGAAATTGCTGGAAACGCGCGTAAAACCGCTCGGCATGGCTCCGCTCTATATCGACGATACTCCCGCGCTCTCCATTTTCGAGTTCCGCTCCAAAGCACGCCGTCTCTATTCGCACAGCGGCATCAAACTGATAATCATCGATTACCTCCAACTTATGACGGGCGGTGCGCAGGACAATAAGGGCAACCGCGAGCAGGAGGTGGCATTCATCTCGCGCACGCTCAAAGCGATTGCCAAAGAGTTGAACGTGCCGATTATCGCCCTTTCGCAGTTGAACCGTACCACCGAATCGCGCGGCGGCTCCAAACGACCGCAGTTGAGCGATTTGCGCGAGTCGGGCGCAATCGAGCAGGATGCCGACATCGTGGCATTTATCCATCGTCCCGAATACTACGGTTTTACTGAGACGGAGGACAGAATTCCGACGGCAGGATTGGCCGAAATAATTTTGGCAAAACACCGTAACGGTGCGGTAACCGACGTGCGGCTGAAATTCCTCAAAGACCAAGCGCAGTTTACCGATTACGACGACATGGGCGCAACATCGGGCAGGGGCGAACAATACGACACGCTCGAATCGGGTGCCGATTTCGCTCCGAGTACATCGCAGTCGGCATTGCGTTCTGTCGCACCTGCCGAATTCAATGTTCCTGGTCCTGTCAAGAGCGAAGAGCCGTTTTAGCAGAGTATGTTCGTAAAGTGTTTCGCGGGAGCGATTGTCGGAATCAGGGCTGTCGCCGTTACGGTCGAGGTCAATGTTGCGGGCGGAGGAATAGGGTTGTTCCTCGTCGGCCTGCCCGATAATGCCGTAAAGGAGAGCGAACAGCGCATTCGTGCCGCCTTCGAGAACTCGTCGCGCAGAATGACGGGCAAAAAGGTGGTGGTCAATCTCGCACCTGCCGACCTGCGCAAAGAGGGTTCGGGCTTCGATTTGCCCATTGCCGTCGGTATCCTTGCCGCAACCGAACAGGTCGCGGGCGACAAATTGGCCGATACGATGTTCGTCGGCGAATTGTCGTTGGACGGAGGGGTCAAATCGGCACGCGGCGTATTGCCGTTGGCCGTCATGGCGAAGGAGCAGGGCTTGGCACGCATAGTGGTATCTGCCGATAATGCTGCCGAAGCAGCCGTTGTGGACGGCATCGAGATAATTCCCGTACATACGCTCGGCGAGGTCGTCGATTTTCTGAACGGCGAACTTTCCATCTCCCCTGCCGCTGCACCGCAGTTCGATGCGCTCGACGAATTGCAGGCGGGTCGCTATGCCGAGGATTTTGCCGATGTCAAGGGTCAGGCGCATGTGAAAAGGGCTTTGGAGATAGCGGCTGCGGGCGGACACAACGTATTGATGATAGGCGCACCCGGCTCGGGCAAAACGATGCTTGCCCGTCGTCTGCCCACCATATTGCCGCCGATGACGCTCGAAGAGGCGGTCGAATGTACGAAAATCCACTCCGTGGCAGGCAAACTCGGCGAACATGCAGGGCTTCTCACGCATCGTCCGTTCCGTTCGCCACATCACCTCACGTCGCAGGTGGCTCTGGTCGGCGGCGGACAGTCGCCGCAACCGGGCGAGGTCAGTTTGGCGCACAACGGCGTACTCTTTTTGGACGAGCTGCCCGAATTCGGCCGCAATGTACTCGAAGTGTTGCGTCAGCCGTTGGAAGACAAGACGATTACCGTTTCGCGAGCCAAATACAGCGTCGAATATCCTGCCAACTTTACTCTGGTGGCGGCGATGAATCCGTGTCCGTGCGGTTACTACAACCATCCGACCAAGGAGTGTACATGCGCTCCGTCGTCGATACACCGCTATTTTTCGCGCATCTCGGGTCCGCTTCTCGACCGTATCGACATGCACATCGAGGTAACGCCCGTCGGTATAGCCGACATCTCGTCGGAGCGCAAGGAGGAGACGAGCGCGCAAATCCGCGAGCGGGTGATTCGCGCCCGAGCCATCCAGTTGCAACGCTTTGCGGGTCTCGGCATCCACTCCAACGCCATGATGAACGGCAGCATGTTGCGCGATTTCTGCCGCATGGAATCATCGACCCGCGCATTGCTCGAACGCGCCATGGAGCGACTGCATCTGTCGGCGCGTGCCTACGACCGCATAATCAAGGTCGCCCGCACAATAGCCGACATCGAGGGGGCAGCCGACATAGGCTCCGCCCATATCGCCGAGGCGATAAACTATCGTACGCTCGACCGCGATAATTGGGGCAGATAGCCACTCCGCAAAACCAATAATCATGCACGTCCAAATCGCTACTGCGAGCGGGCGACGTAACGCAGAATGCTATTTTAGTTAGTATATACAACCATGAACAACTCGATAGAAATATACCGTTCCCAAGACGGAAGCGTGCAACTTAACGTGCAGTTGGAGAATGAAACCGTGTGGTTGACACAGAGCCAGATGGCAGAACTGTTTAATCGCGACAGAACTGTAATAGGGCGACATATAAGAAACTGCTATAATGAAGGAGAACTTGACAAAAATATCACATGTGCAAAATTTGCACACATGGGTACGGAACAGAATCAGGTGTACGAAACGGCCATGTATAACCTCGATGTTATTATTTCTGTGGGTTATCGTGTGAAATCCGTAGAGGGTACACGCTTTCGGCAGTGGGCAACCTCCATTCTCAAACAATACCTCATCAACGGCTACGCCATAAATCAACAGATAAAGATTGACCGATACAACGAACTTAAAGATGTAGTGCGCCTTATGTCGCGTGCCATTGGCGTACAGGAGCAAGCCACGACCGACGAATATGGCGGACTATTCAACGTAATAAGCGACTATGTTTATGCTTTGGACACTCTCGACTATTACGACTATCGGTCGCTGTCCATACAGCACACGACAAAGATAGAACCATTCCATGCCACATACGGGAATGCTATGAATGCCATCAATGCCTTGAAGGAGAAATTCGGTGGCAGCAAATGGTTTGCCAACGAAAAGGATGACTCATTCAAAAGCAGCATAGGTCAAATTTATCAGACTTTCGGAGGCGAGGAACTTTATCCTTCTGTCGAGGAAAAAGCAGCCATGCTTCTCTATCTTGTCGTTAAGAACCACTCGTTCAGCGATGGCAACAAGCGCATAGCAGCCATGCTGTTTCTTTGGTTTCTCAATAACAACCATGTACTCTATGCCGAGGACGGACACAAGCGTATAGCCGACAACACACTCGTAGCCCTTACACTGATGATTGCCGAGAGTCGCACAGAAGAGAAGGATGTGATTGTGAAAGTGGTGGTAAATCTTATCAACAAAGCAAACCAATAGGTGCGAGAATAAACGCCGATATGTTGTCGGAGTGCAAGGAGGAGACGAGTTCACAAGTCCGCTATCGTGCAATCAGTGTCCGTACGCTCGACCGCGACAATTGGGGCAGATAGCCGACAGACCGACACAACTCGTGGTGAATACGGAGCGGCAAAAACCGACACATCCCTGTCTTTGCTTTGCCGAAAACAAATGCCCTCTTATCTTTTTGCTATAAGCAAAAAATTTCCGTATTTTTGCAGTTAATTCGGATAATAACATTTGAGATGAAACGGATTATTCTTTCGGGTGGCGGAACAGGCGGACATATCTATCCTGCCGTATCGGTTGCCGAGACGCTCAAACGACGATTCGGCGACGATGTCGAGATTCTGTTCGTCGGGGCGGAAGGCAAGATGGAGATGACGATTGTGCCGCGACTCGGTTACCGTATCGAGGGTTTGCCGATTGCGGGTCTGCAACGCCGACTGACATGGCGCAATCTCGCTTTGCCGCTGCATGTGTTGCGTTCGTTGAGGCGGGCAAGGCGCATCATCAAGGCATTCCGTCCCGATGTCGTTGCGGGATTCGGCGGATATGCGAGTGCGCCGATAGTGTGGATGGCGCAACGCATGGGCATCCCGACGGTAATACAGGAGCAGAACTCCTATGCGGGCTTGGTCAATAAAATCGTCGGACGCGGAGCCGAAAGCGTCTGTGTGGCATACGACGGCATGGAGCGATTTTTCGACTCGGCCAAAATCGTAAAGACGGGCAATCCGTTGCGCAGCACCTTCTCCAAAGGGAGTGTCGGGCGCGATGAGGCGTTGCGATATTTTGGTTTTACCGATGAACTGCCAGTTCTGCTTGTGGTCGGCGGGTCGCTCGGCACGCGCACGCTCAACAACATGATGCGCTCGTGGCTGATGACGCTCGACGGCGTATCGCCCGTGCAGGTCATTTGGCAGACAGGCCGTTATTACGAGAAGGAGATGCGCAGTTTCCTCGACCAATATCCCACCGAGCATGTTTGGCAGGGGGCGTTTATCGACCGCATGGATTATGCTTACGAGATAGCCGACGCGGTCATCTCGCGCAGCGGTGCATGCACGGTCTCCGAGTTGTGTCTGGCAGCCAAACCGACGCTGTTCGTACCTTCGCCCAACGTGGCGGAAGACCATCAGACAAAGAACGCACAGGCTTTGGTTGCGAAAAAGGCGGCGGTAATGGTAGCCGATGCCGATGCCCTCGATTGCGGCATATCCACGGCATTGCGCATGATTGCCGACAAGGAGCGACTCGCCGCATTGTCGAAAAATATCGCCAAACTCGCCACTCCCGATGCGGCGGAGAGGGTTGCGGACGAGATTGCAAAACATTGGAACGAATAGATGAAAAAGGATAGAATATATTTTGTCGGAATCGGCGGAATCGGCATGAGTGCATTGGCCCGCTACTTTCTTGCCGAAGGTTGGGCTGTCGGAGGTTACGACCGTGTCGAGTCCGAATTGACGCGCCGTTTGGTCGAGTCGGGCGCGGAGATACATTACGACGACGATGTCGGTCTTATCCCGTCGCAATTTCTCGATGCGGAGCATACGGCAGTCGTCTATACTCCCGCCGTTCCTGCCGAACATACCGAACTCGCGATGTTCCGCGAACGGGGTTTCGAGGTGATGAAACGTTCGCAAATGCTCGGACTGCTGTCGCAGGGCAAATTCGTGATGGCGGTTGCGGGTACTCACGGCAAAACGACCACCTCGACGCTTGCGGCATGGCTCAATTCGCAGGTTACGGGTGGCGGCAGCGCATTTTTGGGCGGCGTATCCAAAAATTTCGGAGGCAACCTCGTTCAAGGCGACGGCAACCGTTTGGCGGTCGAGGCTGACGAATTCGACCGTTCGTTCCTGCGCCTTTCGCCCGATGTCGCCGTCGTAACTTCGGCCGATGCCGACCATCTCGACATATACGGCACGCACGAGGCAGTCAAGGAGGCTTTCGCTCAATTTATCGAACGGATTCGCGAAGGCGGGTCGTTGGTGCTGAAACTCGGCGTCGATGTTGCGGTGCGCAACAAGGCGATAAAGGTGTGGCGATACTCCTACGATACGCCTTGCGACTTCTACGCCGCGAACATTGCGCTGATTGGCGGTGGACACTACCGCTTCGACGTGGTTACCCCTTCCGGTGTGGTTGCCGACTGTACGCTCGGCATCCCCGGGTGGATAAATGTCGAGAATGCCGTGGCTGCCGTGGCCGCTTTTTGGTGCGCCTGCCGAGCCGACGGCGAGCAGTTCGACCGAGAGCGTCTGCGTAAGGCTTTGGCGGAATTCGCAGGGGTAAAACGCCGTTTCGAATTTTATGTGAATACTCCGCGTCAGGTCTATATGGACGACTATGCCCACCATCCGCGCGAATTGGCTGCAACGATAACGTCGGTGCGCAAAATGTTCCCGCAGCGACGGCTGACTGCCATATTCCAACCGCACCTCTACACCCGCACGCGCGATTTGTACCGCGATTTCGCCGCATCGCTTTCGCTATCGGACGAGGTGGTGCTGTTGCCGATATATCCTGCCCGCGAGGAGCCAATCGAAGGGGTGAGTTCGCAGATGATAGCCGACCTCGTAACCGTTCCGTGCCGCATGGTAACACGCGAAAAGTTGGTCGAGACGATTGGCGGCATGAATACCGATGTGGTCGTTACGTTCGGAGCAGGCAATATCGATGCCTGTTGCGAAGCGTTGGCGGCAGAGTTGAAAAAAAGAGCATAACCCGATAAAGTTTTCGATGTGATACGACGCATTGTGCAGATATTGTTTTTCGTGGTGTTGTGGTCGGCTGTGGTCGGCTACATCATCTATGCCTCCGTTATCACGTCGCAACACCGCGCCATGCAGGTTGTCGAGCGGGTGGACATCGAAGTTACCGACAGTACCGACATGGGACAACTCGTAACGTCGCAGAAGGTGCGCGAATGGATTTTGCGCAGCGGTATCGCCACCATCGGCTCGCCGATTGACAAAATCGACGTTGCCGGCATACGGCATGCGGTCGAGCGCAACGGTTTCGTCGGCAGGGTCGATGTGTGCGTCTCCTACTCGGGCGTGTTGAGTATAGCGGTGAGCCAACGCCGACCGATGATGCGCCTGATGACCGACGGCTACAACGTCTATGTTACCGAGCAGGGCTTTGTGTTTGCTTCGCCCGAGGCATCGTCGCTCTATGTGCCGGTCGTTACGGGGTCCTATCGTCCGCCTGTTCCTCCGTCGTACGAGGGTTATGCGGGCGATTACGTTGCCGAAGTGTTGGCGCAGTACGATGACGAAATCAAGCGCATAGGCCGCGAGAAACGACCGTTGTATGCCCGCGAGGATTCGCTTCGTGCCATTCGTCGCGAAGTGCGGAGAATGCGGCCGGAAAAGGTGTGGTTCGAGACCGAAGACGAACACATCGGGCGTGTTGAGGAGTTGCGCATCGCAAAAAAACAACGGTTGCGTTATTACGACGGCTTGTTGCGCGATGTAGGTCGCAGTATCGATGCCGTTTCCGCTCGTCAGGAGGTTGTGGCGCAAAAGAGAAAAAAAACGGAGGAAAGATATGCCGATTTCCTTAAACTGATTAACTTTGTAGGTTGGTTGGAGTCCGATTCGTTTTGGAGTTCGGAGGTGGTGCAAATCATAGCCTCAGCCTCGGTTTCGGGCGCAATCGAGTTGGAAATCGTACCTCGCAGCGGCGATTTCCGCATACTTTTGGGCGAACTTGGCGAGACGGACGTGATGCAACGGCGTTTCGACAAGTTGTTTCGGTTTTATCGCGACGGATTGGGGCGCATCGGTTGGGACCGATTCCGAAAGTTGGATGTAAGATATAATAATCAGGTTGTTTGTACCGAATAGAATATGGAGAAAAAGAGTTATACGGTCGGTGTCGATATAGGCTCGTCCAATGTTGTGGTATCAGTAGGATGGCAATCTGCCGACGGATTGGTGCGCATCGAGGATGTTGCGCCTCGTTCCGTTTCGGAAGGCGTTACGTCGGGGCGTATCGATAATGTTCGCTCGGTCGGTTTGGCCATACGCGAAGCAAAAGCGGAGTTGGAGGAAGAGTTGGGTATCCGCATCGAGTCGGCTTATGCGGGTATATCGGGTCCTTTTGTCCGTTGTGCCTCCTATACCGACCATGTCTTTATCAAAGACCCGATGGTCTGCATAACCAAAGAGGATTTGGCCAATCTCCACGACCGCATGTACAATGTCGTGGCGGAAGAGGGCGAGGTGATAATCGACCGCATTCTGCAACATTATGCGATAGACGACAAGACGGAGATTGCCGACCCTGTCGGTGCATTCGGTCGCAAATTGTCGGCCACCTATCTCTTTGTGCTGTGCCGCAAGGCGCAGATTGAGCGTACTAAAATGGCATTTTACAATGCCGGTTTGAAACTGCTGAAAGTGTGCGTCAATCCTGCGGTGCTGGCATCGGCTCTGCTGTCGGACGAGGAGCGCGACGAGGGTGTGGCCATCGTGGACATAGGCGGCGGTACGACCGATTTGGCAATCATCCGCGGCAACAAGTTGCGTTATATGGCTTCGCTGCCAATCGGAGCGGCGACCATCAATGCCGACATGCACGCATTCGGAATAGCCGAGCGCAATACGGAAAAGATAAAAAAGACCTACGGCTCTGCCGTGGCCGATTTGGTTTCGCACGACCTTACCGTGCCGGTATCGATGCCGGGGAAGGTAAAGAAGGAGTTGTTGCAGGTCAATCTCGTCTCCATCATCGAGGCGCGTTTGAAGGACATCATCGAGTTCGTGTGGGACGAGATTCGACAGGCCAAGTTCTCGACCAAGATTCCGTGCGGCATCGTGCTTACGGGCGGGTCGGCTCTGCTTGAAAACATCGACGAACTGTTCCGTCGGGAGACGGGTCTGAACGTGCGCTGCATCGACCGCAAGGATATTCGCGGCATCGACGAGGAGTCGCAGCAGAAAATAAGTCCTTGTACCCAATCGGCGGCCGTTGCAGTGATGTTGTTTGGTGCAACGAACGGGGCGTGCGAGGTTGTGGAACGTGCGGCGATGTCTGCTTCGCCGGTGCGCCATGGTGTCGAGGCTGCACCGAAGGGCGAAAAGGCAGTCGAAACGGTCGTTGTCGCTTCTGCGCGTGAAGAGTCGGCCGAATCGAAACTCCGCGAACAGCAGTCGGCGACTCCTGTCGAGACTTCGACGGCAGCGGGCGACGAGCAGTCGGACGACGAGGAGCAGGAGGAGAAACGCGGCGGATTTATAGGAATGATGATAAAGGTTATCGGCAAGGTGCTCGGTAACGATGACGAGATTTTGTAGAGATGGAAGAGACTGCTAATTTGATTGACGAAATCACCGGTCTTCGGGGTATTCCGTCGTTGATTATGGTGCTTGGTGTCGGCGGTGCGGGTGGCAACGCTGTCAATTATATGTGGGATAGGGGCATCGAGGGTGTCAATCTCGCCGTCTGCAATACCGATGCGCAGGATTTGGCCAAAAGCCCCGTATCGCGCAAAATCTGTTTGGGCGACGGTTTGGGCGCGGGCAACGATGCGTCGGTTGGCGAGCAGAAGGCGAAACTTTCGATTGACGAGGTGCGCCGTTGCTTCGAGACGTGCGGAACGAAGATGCTCTTTCTCGCCGCAGGTATGGGTGCGGGAACGGGTACGGGTGCATCGCCCGTTATTGCCGAACTTGCAGCCGAAATGGGCATTCTGACGGTGGCGATAGTTACCATGCCTCCGCGCAACGACGGTCCGGAGCGTACCAATCAGGCGCGCGAGGGTGTCGAGCGGTTGCGTCGGCATGTCGATTCGCTCATCGTGTTGAGCAACGATGCCATAAGCGAACTTTACGGCAATCTCTCCATAAGCGAGGCCTTCAACAAGGCGAACGATGTCGTGGCGCTTGCCGCCAAGGGTATCGCCGAGATTATCACCCGCAAGACCAATCTGGTGAACAACGACTTCTCGGATGTCTGCAAGGTTATGCGAGGCGGAGGTTGTGCCGTTATGGGTATGGCCGTCGCATCGGGCGACGACAGAGCCGAAGCGGCTGTCGATGGCGTTTTCCAGAATTCGTTGTTCGGACACACGAGCATCAAGGGTGCCAAACGGGTGCTGCTCAATGTTGCGGTCTCCGACGAGGCCAACCTCGGCGAGAAGGAGATTAACCGAGTGAAGGACCGCATACAGTCCTATGCGGCAACCGAGGACGAAAACGGTGTCGTCCGTTTGACCAACATATTGTGGGGCGTGAGCGTCAAGCCGGAACTCGGAGATAATATGGAGGTGGTCATTGCCGCATCGGGTTTCCCTGCCATGGACGATTACTACAAGGGCGTCCTCGACGTTCCGCAACCTGTCAAGCCGATTGTTGCGCCCGTCGATTCGGTTGTCGGCGAAAAGAGCAACGATTTGAAAAACATCAAGGAGGAATCGGTCATTCGTAAACCCAACAACTCTTCGAGCGTCATAGGTACGGCCACACGCAATTATGCCGAGGTGGAGCAGCGCAAGGCAACGCCTGCATTCGTCCGCCGCAAGGTCAATATGATAGATGCGCCTGCCGGCAGTCGCAAACGTGCCGTCGGTCGCGAGGAGGAAGCGGATGCGGATGCAGCGGTTCAAACACCGCTGCCGGATAACCAACTCTTCGGATAATGGAGGGCTTCGTAACATATCTCGGCTGGTCGCCGCATCTGTGGGGGTTGCTTGTGGCAGCCGTCGTCTGCCTTGCGATTTCGGCGCAGGTGTCGGCTTCGGAGGTGGCATACTTTTCGCTTACGGCTGCCGATATTCGCGATATCCGTTCGCGCAATACCTTGTCGGCGGAGTGTGTGTTGCGGCTGTTGTCGAAATCCGATTTGCTGTTGGCCACGATTCTGGTGGTCAATAATCTCGTCAATATATGTATCGTTATACTGATGAACATGATTATCGACGGGATGCTATCGTTCAGCAGCGCCACGGCCGATTTTCTGTTCAGAAGCGTGATTGTAACCTTCCTGCTGCTGTTGTTCGGCGAGATTCTGCCGAAGGTATTTGCACAGTGGGCGAACGTGAGCGTCGCGTTGGCTTTCGCACAACCGCTGTCGTGGGTGCGTTGGTTGGTCTATCCGCTCTCCTATATATTGATTCGCACAAGCCGTCGCATTGGCAAGATTGCATCGCACGGTGCCGACGACATCTCTATCGAGGAGTTGGCGGATGCCGTCGATATGACCACCGCTTCGTCGGGCGAGGAGAAGCGGATGCTGTCGGAGATAGTCAATTTCGCCAATCGCGAGGTGGGCGAGATTATGCGTCCGCGCATGGATATAAAGTCGGTCGAACTGACCATGACATTCGGCGAGGTAAAGCGTGTGATTATGGAGACGGGATATTCGCGCCTGCCTGTTTGCAGCGAGGATTTGGACCATATCAAAGGCACGCTGTTCGTCAAAGACCTGTTGGCGCATATCGACGAGGGAGACGATTTCGGTTGGCAACGATTGATACGCGACCCCTATTTCGTGCCGCAACACAAGAAAATCAACGCCCTGTTGGAGGATTTCCAATCGGATAAGGTACACATGGCGATTGTCGTCGATGAATACGGCGCGACGCAGGGTTTGGTCTCGTTGGAGGATATTTTGGAGGAGGTCGTCGGCGAGATTACCGACGAGAGCGACATCGACGAGTCGTTCTACCGCCAACTGAACGAAAATACCTATCTGTTCGACGGCAAGACGCATATCGTCGATATGGTGCGCGTACTGCACTTCGAGGACGACACCTTCGATGATGTGCAGGGTCGTGCCGAGACGGTTGCAGGCCTGATGCTCGAAATCAATCGCGATTTGCTCAAAAAGGGCGACGAGGTCGAGGCTCACGGCGTGAGGTTTATCGTACACTCCATGAACGGCCATCGTGTGGATAAGATAAAAGTCATCGTCAGCGGTCATGAGTAGCCGTGTGTTCATAGAGCCGTTGCCCCCGCTTGACGAGTTGCTCCGAACGGCAACTGCCGCAGATTTGCAGGCCACGGCATCCCTCTCCGCCGCATCGCGTCGTCGCGAGGCTTTGGCGTGGCGCGGGATAGTCAGAAATGCCATCGCCGATGCCGATATCGGATACGACGAATGGGGCGCACCTGTTGTCGAAAATTCTCCTTTGCATATCGGCGTTTCGCACAGCCGCAACTCCGTGGCCGTCATAATCTCCGACGTTAATTGCGCCATCGACATCGAAAGCCGCACGCGCAATTTCGAGCGGGTGAGGTCGCGCTATCTTTCGCCTCAGGAGGCGGCATTGTCCCGACATCCCGACTTTTTGGCCGTTGCATGGTGCGCCAAGGAGTGCCTCTACAAATACCATCGTCGCGGCAATGCGGACTTTCTGCGCGATGTGCGCATCACGTCGGTCGATTTCGTCCGCAACCGCATCGGCGGTACGCTGTTCGGCGGCGACGAGTTAATCATGACATTCGACATATCGGCAAGCGAAGTGGTTGTCTGTATCGGCTGACCTCTTTGCCGCAGGCAATGTCGGCTTTGCCGCATGAAGCGGATGCGGCGTTGCAATCGTGCCGCTTTGCACGATACGGGATGAGCCGTTTATACCCTGCCTTGCCTTTTCGCGTTACACTCCCCGACTTTTTTTGTATCTTTGCACCTGTTTATGGGCAATTCATCGACACTTTCTCTCGGAACAGACAGCATAGGCAGTCTGCTGTTGCGATATGCCATACCGGCGATTATCGCCATGGCATCGTCGTCGTTGTACCATATCATCGACAGCATATTCGTCGGACATGGCGTCGGAGGCGCGGCCATTGCAGGTATGGCTATCACCATGCCGATTATGAACATCGCCTCGGCATTCGGTGCAATGGTCGGTGTCGGTGCGGCGGCACGCGTGTCGATTCGTCTCGGCGAGGGCAACAAAGTCGCAGCCGAAAAGACGCTCGGCAATGCCGTGCTGCTCAATCTCGTTCTCGGCGTTGCGGTGATGGTTGCCATGCTCGTATTCCTCGACCCGATTCTGTATCTGTTCAGCGGCGGCAAGGCTACCGAACAGACCATCTCCTATGCCCGCGACTTTATGCAGGTGATTTTGGCGGGCAATATCGTTACCCACCTCTATCTCGGATTGAACGAGCAGATTAGGGCATCGGGTTATCCGCGCAAGTCGATGACCGTTATGTTGGTTGCCGTCGGTGTCAATCTCGTGCTGAATCCGTTGTTCATATTCCGATTCGGCTGGGGTATCCGCGGCTCGGCTGCCGCAACCGTTATAGCCCAATGCGCCGCTCTCGCGATTGCTCTGTCGCATTTCTGCTCGCGCAAGAGTTTTATCCGTTTCCGCCGCTTTGCATTCCGCTTCGAGCGCAAAATCGTGGTGGCGATTTTGTCGATAGGTCTCGCTCCGTTCCTGCTCAATCTGTGCGCCTCGATGGTCGCGGCATTCGTCAATCATGCCCTGTTGAGTTACGGCGGTACGGGTGCGGATGATGTAGTGCGTGCGGCGGGTGCAGGCGACATCTATGTCGGTGCATACGGCATCATCAACCGCGTGGTGCTGCTGTTCATCATGATTATTCAGGGTCTGAATCAGGGTATGCAGCCGATTGTCGGCTACAACTACGGCGCAAAGAATTTCGACCGCGTGCGCAAAACGCTGTTGATGACGATATGTTGCGGCATAGGCATAGCCTCCGTAGGTTTTATGCTCGGACAATTCGCTCCGTCGTATATCGCCCGTGCCTTCGTCGATTCGTCCCGCGGAGGCGACGAGCAGGC
This sequence comes from Alistipes sp., assembly GCA_051875395.1. Lineage (GTDB taxonomy): Bacteria > Bacteroidota > Bacteroidia > Bacteroidales > Rikenellaceae > Alistipes. Next base: position 47,848 of record JBJEGV010000008.1, read on the forward strand.
GATGATTGCTGCTGCCACACAGGGTCTGCACATAGTTCTTTCGGTATTCCCGTTTGTGGGTTTCCAAATAGTTACGGGCAACTTCTTCCAATATATCGGCAAGGCTCCGTTGGCTGTCTTTATGTCGCTTACCCGCCAACTTCTGTTTTTGGTGCCGATGTTGTGGGTGTTGCCGCGTTTTTGGGGTGCTACGGGCGTATGGATTTCGATGCCTGTCGCCGATTGCGCCTCCATTCTCCTCGCTTTCGTCTTCCTGATGCACCAACTCCGACAGATGCGGCGCGAAAGCATACACGGAGCATAGAATGGCGGCGTTTGGAATGTAGTGCCATAATGTTTATATTTGCATAGTTTTCAGTACAGAGTCATGAACAGAATCGTCAAAACCGTTGTCGCCGTGTTCGCTCTCTGCTCCGCATCGGGAGCATCGGCGCAGATATATTTCAAACTCAACTGTCTCTATGCGGTTGTGGGTGTAGTCAATCCGCAGATAGAGTTCGTCGCATCGCCCCATTCGACCATTTCGATTGATGCGACCTTTTCGCCATGGCAGTCGGTCAATGGCAGACACATGCACTTCGGCTTTTTCACGGGCGAATACCGCTACTATTTCAAACAATCGGTCAAAGGGTGGTATTTGAGCGGCAATGTCGGAATGACGGGTTTCGACATCAGCAAACCGGCACTCTTTACCAACGGGCATTTCCTCGATTTCAAAGATGGTTACAGCAAAGGTTTCGGTCTGATGCTCGGTATCGGTTTCGGATATTCGCACACCTTCCGCGAGAGGTGGGTTGTGGATGCTTTTTTGGCAATCGATTGGTTCCGCAGTTGGTATAACGGTTATACCAACGACGGTCAGATAGTAATGGACCCTCAGGGCCACGAACACTATCGTTATCCCGATCCGTTCAACGGGTCGAGCGAGTTTCTGCCGTCGAAAATCGGCGTTTCAATCGGCTATCGTCTCTTCAAACCGAAACGGTCTTCGACGACAACATCGCGGTAAAGCCTATCGGGATAATCGGTCGGACAAAACAATATAGGGCGGTTGCATAACCGCCCTATATTTGTATGACTGCGTTGCAGAGAGCAACTACACGGTCATAATCTCCTTCTCCTTGTTGGCAAATGCCGCATCGATGGACTTCGAGTATTTTTCGAGCAGTTTCTGCGCCTGTGTCTCGCCGTCTTTGCTCTCATCCTCGGGCATGCCCTCTTTGACTGCCTTTTTGAATGCCTCTACCGCATCGCGACGGGCATTGCGCAACGATATGCGTGCATTTTCGCATTCGGCCTTGGTCTGCTTTACGAGGTCTTTGCGTCGCTCTTCGGTCAAAGGAGGCAACGTCAGACGGATGCTCTCGCCGTTGTTCGACGGCGTAAGACCTATGTTGGCATCGAGAATGGCCTTTTCGATGGTGCGAATCATATTCTTGTCCCACGGCTGAATCAGTACCGTCTTTGCATCGGGTACGGTTACGCTTGCCACACCCGATACGGGAGTCTGCGAGCCGTAGTAATCCACCGTAACGCCGTTCAGAATGTTTACCGAAGCCTTGCCTGCGCGGATATTCGCCAGCGTATCTTCCAGAAACGCAACTGTTTTCGTCATGCGGTCGGAGGCCTCTCCGAGAATCGTTTTGGTATCCATATCGTTTGATTTTTGGTTTGTTGCTAATTGTGTACGAGCGTTCCTATGCGCTCACCTGCCAATACCTTTTGCAGATTGCCTTCGGTATCCATGTCGAATACGATTATATCCAACCCGTTCTCCTTGCAGAGCGTAAAGGCGGTCATATCCATAATTTTCAGGTTGCGCCGATATACCTCGTCGAAGGTGATGTCGTCGAACTTGACGGCAGCGGGGTCTTTCTCGGGGTCGGCCGAGTAGATGCCATCGACGCGGGTACCCTTGAAAAATCCGTCGGCCTCGATTTCTATGCCGCGCAAAGCCGAAGCCGAATCTGTCGAGAAATAGGGATTCGACGTACCTCCGCCGATGATTACCACGGCTCCCGATTCGAGATACTCGACAGCCTTATCCTTCGAATAGTATTCGCCGATTGGCTCCATGCGTATCGATGTAAGCACTTTGCAGCGTACTCCTTCGGCTGTCAATGCACTCTGCAATGCCAACGAATTGATTATGGTCGCCAACATGCCCATTTGGTCGCCCTTGACCCTGTCGAATCCGCGCTTTGCACCCTGCAATCCGCGGAATATGTTGCCGCCTCCGATTACGATGCCGACCTGTACGCCTGCTTGTGCAATCGCCTTGATTTGAACGGCATACGAGTTCAGACGCTCGGTTGATATGCCGTAACCCGCATCACCCTGCAACGACTCGCCGCTGAGTTTCAAAAGTATTCGTTTGTATTTCATTTTCTGCGAATAATGTCGGTTTATAATGCGAAGGTAAGAATTTTTGTAAAAACGAGCAAAATTTTGATGCGGTGCTTTTTCTGCCCGAAAATTTTGCCGTTTCCCGCCAAAACGATAACTTTAACCGTATTTTCCGAACATTCGATTATGAACCATACCAAATCGCTTCTGTTTTGTGTGCTTCTCGCGTTCTCGTCGGTTGCATTCGGCCAGCGTGCCAAGCGTGTGCCGACCGATGCCGCAACCGTTCCGGTCAAGAGTTTCGCGCAACAGGTGTACGACGACTATTCCGAATTTTACCGCAACGGCGGCATATTCGAAAAACTATACATAGTTACCGACAAACCCTATTACAGTGCCGGCGAAACAATCTGTTTCAGCGGTTTTCTCGTTCATGCCACACTCTTCACCCGCTTCTCCGATTCGGAATTCATCTATGTCGAACTCATAAGTCCCGAAGGGCGTTTGGTCGAGCGCGTCAAGGTGTGCGCCAACCACAAACAATTTGTCGGCACCATTGCGCTCTCGCCTCGTTTGAGTGCAGGCCGCTATACCTTGCGCGGCTATTCGCGTTGGCAGACCAACTTCGATATGGGCTACCTCTTTACGCGCGAGGTACAGATTGGCAACATCATCGATGATGCCGTGGTGCCTGTGGTCAGTTACCGCATCAACGACAACGGGACCGTCTCGGCGTTCGTACGTCTGATTGACGACAACGGTCTGCCGCTTGCCTCTACGCAGGTGCGCTACCGCACGATTGTCGATACCCGCTCCCGCAACGGCTCTGCCCGTACCGACGACAAAGGCTCGATAGAAATCCGCTTCAAACCCTCCGACAATCCGACCGACTGCATCGAACTGAATGTCCGAGCCAACAATCGCGAATTGAGCCGTTTTGTTCAGATGCCGTCGTTCTCCGACGATTTCGATGTCCGTTTCTGTCCCGAGAGCGGCAACCTCATAGGCAACATTTTGCAGGTCGTGGCCATAAAGGCTCAGACCGTAAACGGCCGTTCGACAGCCGTGTCGGGCAAAGTCTATGACGATGAGGGCAACTTCATCACCGACATTTCCACCGAATACAAGGGCATGGGTCGATTCGTCATCAACGCTTCGCCCAAGCGGAAATACTATGCCGAATGCACTTCGGCTTCGGGTTTGAGCAAACGTTTCGATTTGCCTGCCGTTGCCCCTTCGGGTTTGGCAGTCCGCGTTATGCGACAAATCGACGGCCATATATTCTTCGTGCAGGCCACACCCGACATCGACATTTCGGAGTATGCTGCCGTGGTACACTCGCGCGGAGCGGTAATGTCGGTCATCGAAAATCTGTCGCACCCGTCGAAACTGCTCAACAGCGATATGTTCGACGGTATAGCGCAGGTATCGATTGTAAACAAAACCACCCGCCGCATAGTTGCCGAGCGACTGTTCTATGTCTGCGACGGTCGTTTTGCCGAGGCTGCCCTTGCGACCGACAAAGAGCGTTTCGAGCAGCGCGACAAAGTGGATATGCACATCCGTATTCTCGGCTCCGACGGCAAACCGGCAGTCGGCAATTTCGCGCTCTCGGTTACCGATGCAGGCAGCGTGATTATGGACAACAATGCACAGTCCATATTCTCCTATATGTTGCTGTCGTCCGATTTGAAGGGCGATGTCGAGGATGCAGGTGCCTATTTCGACGAAAACGGCAAAGCCTTGTCGGACCGACTCGATTTGGTTATGCTGACCAACGGTTGGCGCAGATATTCGCTTGAAGCCGTGCTGAAACACGAGTTCCCGCGCATAATGTATCCCGTCGAGGATTCGCAACGCATCTGCGGCTCGGTGTTCGGTCTGTTCGGACGAGCCCGCAAGCCGAGCATCGTGGTCATGAACACTGCGACGAAGGCGGTCGAAGCCTTCGAACTCAACGATTGCAACAACTTCATCATTTCGGGTCTGGATGCCTTTTCGACCACGACCTACATCGTGCAGGCTCTGAACAAAAAGGGCAAGGATACAACGGTCCGCATAAAAATCGAGACCGAAAATTATCCCGTCGTTACTGCCGATTACCGTCGCGAGTGGTACAAGGATGTCTCGACCGCAATCCCCGACAATTTCCTGTCGCGTGCGCGTGAAAAATATTTCAACGATGGCGGCGAACGGGTAATAGACATCGACGAGATTGTCGTTATCGCCCGCAAACGCAACTCGTCGTTCTTTGCCTCGGGCAATACGGGCAGTATGCTCAATGGCGATTTGTCGCGTTTTTCCTCAGTTTACGACGCGCTTGCGACCTTCAAGGAGTTGGATGTTGTCGGACAGACCATTACCACCAAACGCCGCTATATCGAGAACGATGTAATTCTCAACGAGGCTGTCGAACATGGCACGGGCGAGGATGAGAACAACGAGCAGACCGCTCTGACGACCATCGCCTCGATGGACGACGATTTGCGCACTCCCGAACTCTATGTAAACGGCATGTTGTCCGACATCTCGGCAATCGACTCCTACGACATGAAATATGTCGAGCGATTGGCATTTGTCGATGGGCGCGGTGCCTTTATGCTCGGCTTGTCGGCACCTACGGGCGCAATTATGATGGAGGTCAGTCCCGAAGGAGTATCCAAAGCGGGCGATACCGATGCCATGGCGAGGGTGGTCGTTCGCGGTTGCCAGCAGCCGGCGGAGTTTTATGCGCCGAAGTATCCGACGCTTGCCGACCGCCTTGCATCTGCACCCGATTTGCGCTCCACCATCGCATGGGAGCCGTTTATCCGTACCGATTCGCTCGGCAACGCCAATATATCCTTCTATACTGCCGACCGAAGCGGCAAATACGATGTCGTTTTGGAGGGTATTACCGATGAAGGCGAACTGTGTCGTTCGCACCGTACTATTGAGGTCGAAAGGGTACCTCTCTATTAAGACGGCGTGTAATAATTGCAAACTGCTTCGTTATCCTCGAACTCGGGCTCAGTCATTTACGTTGGGTAAACTCCTTTGC
>JBJEGV010000008.1:53333-87152 GCA_051875395.1 Alistipes sp.
CCTCCTTCTCGAAGCCTTGCATTTTGCCAATTATTACACACCTTTGAATCGGCGGGAAAGGATTGCAAACTGTGGCGTTATCCTCGAACTCGGGCTCAGTCATTTACGTTGGGTAAACTCCTTTGCCCTCCTTCTCGAAGCCTTGCATTTTGCCAATTATTACACACCTTTGAATCGGCGGAGAATAATTGAGGTATGATACAAAGAATGGGGTCTGTCAAATCGACAAACCCCATTTTTACGTTCGTTCGCGTCTCTCCGCGCTATTCGCCTATTTCGCTTTCAGTACCGCTTTGATTGTCCCGTTGCAAATCAACATCAACGCATCGCCGTCGATGTCGTAGTGCGTCGTTTGGTCGAGGATTGCGCAAAACAGGCTCTCCTCCTCCATGTTAGGACACAACATCCGCGTCGATGCGGTATTGCCGAATATCAGCCCCTTATTTTGAGAGAGGGTATAACTGCCCATCAGTCGGTTGCATGCGCCGATTCCCGTCAAGTTCCCCTCTTTGAGGGTTATGTTGAAGGTGTCGGCATCCCGCGTTACATCCCGACCTTCGATTTGTACGAGGTGCCATTCGGTATTTTCGAGCGGTTTGGCATTTTTCGTACGCTGCCGGCATATCGTGCAGCATCCGCTCAACAGCACGGCACCTGCCAACACTGCAACGACTCCCTTTATATTCATCGCTTTTCGGTTTTATTCGATTTCGCGTCTGTTCATCAACGCTTGGGTAATGGTGTGTTCGTCCACATACTCCAATTCGTCGCCGAATCCTATGCCGCGTGCTATCGTGGTGATTTTCAGATTCGGGAATTTACGCAGACAATTCATCAGATAGAACAGCGTCGTTTCGCCCTCCACCGAAGCGGAAATGGCGATTATCACCTCGCGCACCTCGCCGAGCGCTATGCGGTCGAGCAGCAGCCCGATTTTCAAATCGCTCGGTGCGATGCCCTGCATCGGCGAGATTACTCCGCCCAGCACGTTGTACAGACCGTGGTATTGCTGCGTCTTTTCGATTGACAGCAAATCGGCGACCTGCTCCACCACGCATACGGTCGAGCGGTCGCGTGTGCGGTCGTTGCAGATTTCGCATATCTCCGCATCCGACAGATTGTTGCATTGCGCACAGTGGCAGATGTTGTTGCGGAAATCGTCGATGCTTGCGGTCATCTCCCCGACCTGCTCCCTGTCCATTTTCAAGATGTGCATGGCGAGCCTCAATGCGGTGCGTTTGCCCACACCCGGCAGTCGGGAGAGTTCGCCTACTACGTTGTCCAACAGTTTCGACATTGCGAGAGTATTGAATTGCTAAATCTGTTCTATGCAGCCGGCATCGACCCAACCCTTCTTGCCGTCGGCTATTACTATCTCGCTCCAATTTTCCAACTCGGTCGCTATGCGCACCTTGGTCCCCTCGTGCAGTACGAAGAGGTCGGTTGCCGAACGGTCGGGCGACGATTTTACCGATATTGCCGAGGCCATGACTATCGCCTCGGTGCGTTGCAGCATGTCGCGTCGCTCGGCGATACCGCACCATGCCGTAACCACGAGCAACAATGCCGATACTATTGCACCGTAAAAGCCCGTTTTGCGCAATGCGAGTCTCTCTGCCAACATAAACAGCGCGACGCATGCCAAAACGAGAGCGAATGCTGCAAGCGACCAGATGCTCCATGCCGTACAACTCAACGAATTGCGCATCTCGCGTACCCAACGCTTGACGAAAAATTCGGGCATGACCGTAATTTTGTCCTTCGTCTGTGCCTCGGCTATGGCGAGATTGTGCCGTATGTCCTCGTCCGACGGCGCGAGTTTCAACGCTTTGTTGTAATAGAGTATCGCTTCGCCCGTGTTGCCGAGTTTGAAGGCGACATTGCCGAGGTTGTAGTAGAGTTTTGCCGAATACAATCCGTAACCGAGTATCGATTGGTAGTGTTCGGCCGCCTTTTTGAAATCGCCGTCCATGTATGCACGGTTGCCGTCTTTCCACGCTTGGCGACACACCTCGCGTTCCTGCTCGGCTGTTTGCGCTTCGATTGGCGTTGCGGGGCTTTCGACGGTCGCCTCCTGCTCCTGTGCCGTTGTCGTGAAAGAGCCGAGAATGATAGCACAAAAGGCCAATATATATGTTGCGGTACGTTTCATTTTTCTATCGTTTTATTGCCGATTCGATTTTCGACAGTATGTCTATGCCCTCGGTGTATATTTCGTTCATCTGCGACGATGCGGCAGGCGAGTATTGCGCCTCCTCGCATTTGGCGATTATCTCCGTTACCGAACGAGCCTCCTCGTGCGCTCCGCGCCGTTCGAGTTGTTCGCGGATGCTCTCCTTGGTCAAATCGGCGACAGGGATGTTGAATCGGTCGCTCATATAGCCCCACAAGGCTCGGAGCATCTCCTCGTAAAAGGCTCTGCGGTCCTCCTCCTTCATATATTTTGCCGCCGTGCGGAATCGCTGTACGGCGACCTTGTTGGCACGTCTGCCGCGAATCAGTACCGTGTTGCGACTGTCGCGCAGATGTTTGCGCACGCCGAAATAGATTATTGCCGACAGTACGAATATGAGTGCGGCAATGGCGAAATAGAGCGGCGAGAGAATCAGCGGAGTTACTCTCATGCGCAATTTCGGCTCGCCGAGTTTGATGAAGCGGATGTCCGTTCCGAGCAGTCGCACATCCTCCTTGTTGGGCGAGGTAGTCAGCACTGCCGTTCCGCTTTCGCCCTTGGCATCGGGTGCGATGACGAGCGGGAAAGCCTCGGAACGCAGGGTCTTGTATGTCGCCGTTTCGGGATTGAAATATGTGAACTCTACGGGCGCGATGGTGTATTCGCCTTCGGCGCGTGCGATGAACGGATATTCGAACTGCCGGTAACCGGTGTTGCCCGAACTGCCCGCACGCAACGATTCGCTGCTCTTTGTGTCGTACAATTCGAACGATGCCGGAACATCGGGTTTTGGTGCCTGCAAGAAGTTGATATTGCCCGTTCCCGAGATTTTCACCGTCAGCGTTCCCGCCGAATTGGCATTCAGAGTGGCAGACGATATTTTGGCATCCATGTCGAATCGGCCGACCGCTCCGTTGAACGATGCAGGCGCACCCGCAGGCAACTCCTTGACCTGTATGGCAGCCTCGGGCGCAACGAGTTTGCGGCGCAGATTGTAGATTTCGTGTCCGCCTCCGAAGAACGGGTCGTAATTGGTATTGCTCTGCACGACCACCTGTACGAGTACGGTCAATTCGGCCGGCTCGATTTTCAGCGTTCCGCTCTGTTGAGGATAGAGCAGATAGTCGGCTATCGTGTACGCTTCATATACCTTGCCGCCGATTGTCTCGCGGACAGGTCCCTGTTCGGTTTCCAACTGTTGGCTCCAAAAACCGTTGAATGTCGGCATCTTCGCACCCTCCGAGCCGACCACGTTCACACGGCTGTACAGTTTGAGTACGGCACGGACAGGCTCGCCCTTATAGACGTTGCGCCGCGAGAGCGCGAGACGCAACATCACGTCGTCTTTGCCTATCTGGTTGTTGGCTTGGGTCTCCAACGAAGCGTTGCCGCTTGCCCGCTGCTGTCCGCCATGGACTCCGCTCTCCGCCGAGGCGTTGTCGCGCACCTCGATTATCGACTCGTGCGTGGTGTAAGTCTCGCCTTTGACCTTGACAGAGGCTGCTCCGATTGGCAATTCGCCCGCTTCCTGCGCCATAAGTACATAGGTTATGGTGTAGTTCACGCTCTTTGTCATCGAGCCGTTGATAATCTGTATGGAGTGGCCCTTCGATACGGCAGGCCCTGCCAATACGTCGAATCGGTCGAATGCGGGCGGAACGAACGAATTGTCGTCGGGCGATGCGTTCAGCGCGAACTCCACGCGGAAAGCCTCGCCTGTCGAAACGAGCATCGGTGCATTGAGGTCGAACGTTACTTTGTCGTCGGCATGCGCGATTCCGATACCTGCGCAGGCCAACAACGCAACCGACAATATCTTAAATAGTTTTCTCATCACGAAAAACAACGAAAGGGTCTCTTTTTTTATTGCGGCATTCCCGATAAAAGAGTTGCTTTACCGCTTTGGTTTACAACAACCGCTACCCTCTGTGTTCGGACACGAGAGGGTAGCGTTGCGAAAAAATCGTCCGATTAGTGTGCAAAAGGCGCAAAGAAATCGTTGCCCTTGTCATCTACGATGATGAATGCAGGGAAGTTCTCTATGCGAATCTTGCGGACGGCCTCCATGCCGAGTTCCGGAAAATCGACCACCTCGACGCTCTTTATGGAGTTCTTTGCAAGCACTGCGGCAGGTCCGCCTATCGAACCGAGATAGAAACCTCCGTTGGCTTTGCATGCGTCGGTTACCGCCTTGGAACGGTTGCCTTTGGCCACCATAATCAGCGAGCCGCCGTTCTTTTGGAACAAATCCACATATGGGTCCATGCGGCCTGCTGTGGTAGGACCGAACGAGCCCGAAGCCATGCCGGCAGGAGTCTTTGCAGGTCCTGCATAGTAAATCGGGTGCTTCTTGAAGTATTCCGGCATCGGTTTGCCCTCGTCGAGCATCTGCTTGATGCGGGCATGCGCTATGTCGCGTGCCACGATAAGCGTGCCTTTCAGATTGAGGCGCGTCTTGATTGGATATTTGGTCAGTATGGCGCGTACCTTGTCGATACCCTCGTCGAGGTCTATGTCCACTGCCGGCGACATTGCGGGAGCCTCCTTCGGCAGGAAGCGTGCAGGGTTTTTCTCCAACTGCTCGATGAAGATACCTTCGGGAGTGATTTTTGCCTTGATGTTGCGGTCGGCCGAGCAACTTACGCCGATTGCTACGGGACACGATGCGGCATGACGCGGAGCGCGAATTACGCGAACGTCGTGTACGAGATATTTGCCGCCGAATTGTGCGCCGATACCCATCTCTTGGCAGATTTTGAGAATTTTATCCTCCCACTCCAAATCGCGGAAGCAGCGACCTCCCTCGTTGCCCGAAGTCGGCAGTTCGTCGAGGTAACCCGCCGAAGCCTTCTTAACGGTGGCCAGACACATCTCTGCCGAAGTGCCTCCTATGCAGACCGCCAAGTGATAAGGCGGACATGCCGAAGTGCCGAGGTCTTTGATATGCTCCTTGAAGAACTTGGTAAGCGACTCCTCGTTGAGCAGAGCCTTGGTCTGCTGATAGAGGAATGTCTTGTTGGCCGAACCTCCGCCCTTGGTAATGAAGAGAAATTCGTATTCCATACCCGGTTTGCCGCCGTAAATATCGATTTGTGCGGGCAGATTCGTACCCGAATTGTGCTCGTCGGTCATCGATATCGGCACCACCTGCGAATAACGCAGGTTGCGCTCCTTGTAGGTCTCGTACACACCGCGCGTGATGTGCTTTGCATCGTCCGCACCCGTATATACATCCTCGCCCTTGTGTGCCACGCAGATAGCCGTACCGGTATCCTGACAGGTCGGCAATTCGCCTTCGGCAGCCACGCACGAGTTGAGCAGCATGGTGTAAGCCACGAATTTGTCGTTGTCCGTAGCCTCTTTGTCTTCGAGAATGTTGCGCAATTTCTGCAAATGCGCCGCACGCAGATAGAACGATACGTCTTCGTAAGCGGCTTTGGAGAGTACCTCCAAACCCTTCGGGTCGATTTTCAGAATTTTGCGACCGTCGCACTCGACGACCTTCACATAATCTTTCGTCAGCAGACGGTATTCGGTGTTGTCGCGCTCGATAGGCAGCGGCTCCTGATAGATAAATTCGCTCATGGTTGTTGTGTTATTTTTGTTCGTTTTGTCGTTGTCTCGAATCATGGTGCGTTTCAAGTGAAAAGCAACGATTGCAAAAATACTAATTTTTGGCGAAAAAACATAAAAAAGGTTGCGAAACCTTTTCGGTCCGCAACCTTTTGTTCGGTGTTGCTTACGTCGTCAGTTCGCGAATGTCAGCACACCATCTTTCTCGTCGATTGAAATCGGCTTTTCGCGATTTATGTCGCCCGCAAGGATGCGCTTCGAGAGTTCTACATCAAAAATAATACCGCCGGAAATATAAACGACTTCCGGCGGTAAACACATATAATTCACGTACCGTCAAACAAACTATTTGGAACGCCCTGCTCTTATATCTTTAATAATAAACTGATAAACGATTATGGAGGCAAGAAATATCCACGTTATTATATCCGACGGAGTGCCGAAATCCCATTCTTTGAAAATAAGATAAATCACGGCATGAGACGACAAATAGCCCAATATCAGTACGGCTAAAACTTTAATTGTCATTATTACATATTTCATAATTTCATTATGTTTTATCAATCTGGTAAATATATATCAATTAATTGACCTACCGCATCTGCCGCAGAATTCCCCAGCGCACCTCCAGCTATTCCAACCAACCAAGCCTTCCAACCGATCGGTCCCAAAAAGCGAGTAAACCCCAAACCCATTGCTGCGGCAATTCCACCTTTAATATCCTCTTTTCCCACTTGTTTCCAATTAAAACTCCCACCTGCGCGGGTAGGTACACCACACAACTCTGCCCATTCATCTATATTTTCATGCCAATATTGCAACGAATATTTCGCTGTCGCAGTTGCGCAAAATAATACAGTAGCATCTTCATCCGACAAACCCGAAAGAGAAGAGTTTTCCAATGCTATTATTCTCGACAAAAGTGAATTTATATCTAAATCATCATCAGATATAATATCGTTTAATATTTCCAATTTAGAAGTCAACAAGTCAGAGTTTTCTTTGTCAAAATCGATCGGAAATATATCTTTTGCTCCGACATAAACACGATCTAAATTTTCTTCAATTATTAAAGTTTTATCCAAATGCACCTCTGTAAAATCAATAACTTCCTGAGGTACATTCTGTTCTGTTACAAATTCAACAGCCAAATCTTTTATTATTTCATTACGTTCTTTAGGCGTAACCTCTCCCATGTTAATTACACCCAGTTCTGACCGTGTTTTGTTAAGTTTGCCCAAAAGTTCATTAAGCCCAATATTATGATATTGTCCTACGTAATCATAATCAATACTACTTATTATCTCTGTTTCTTTTTGCTGGTTATCACAAGACATCAAGAAAATCCCTATAATACATAAAACAATAGAGATAATGGAAACAGATAACATTCCTAATTTAATCGTTTTCGTAAGCCATTGGTTTTTGAATTGTTTTGCATTATTGCATGGTAAATATATAAAACTTCTTATATAAAAACAACAATATGGTGATTTTTGTTAAAGAACCTTGATTGACTTAAAAAATATATCGGACAACAATTGTTGCCCGATATATTTTACGGTTACTCACAGCGGTTAATTCGCGAACGTCAGCGTACCGTTCTTTTCGTCGATTGAAATCGGCTTTTCGCGATTTATGTCGCCCGCGAGGATGCGCTTCGAGAGTTCGTTCACCACCTCGCGCTGAATAACCCGCTTGACAGGCCGCGCACCGAACATCGCATCGTAACCCGCCGTGGCAATCCATCTCTTGGCGCGTTCGGTATAGTCGAGCGTGATGCCGTTGTGCGACAGCATGCGGCGGATTGCTCCCATCTGTATATCGACAATCTTTTCGATGTCGCGTTGCGTCAGCGGCTCGAACATCACAATCTCGTCGATACGGTTGAGGAACTCGGGTTTGAGTTGCTGTTTGAGCAGTTCCGTCACCTCGCGGCGCGTCTGTTCCAACACCTCGTCGGCTATCGTGCCGTCGGCGAGGGTGCCTTTGGCGAAGTTGTCCTGAATCAGCGACGACCCCATGTTGGAGGTCATGATGACAATCGTGTTGCGGAAATCGACCGTGCGACCTTTGTTGTCGGTCAGCCGTCCGTCGTCCAAGACCTGCAAAAGGATGTTGAATACGTCGGGGTGCGCCTTTTCGATTTCGTCGAGCAGCACGACCGAGTAAGGCTTGCGCCGTACCGCTTCGGTGAGTTGTCCGCCCTCGTCGTAACCCACATATCCCGGAGGCGCACCGACCAATCGCGATACGCTGTGGCGTTCCTGATACTCGCTCATGTCGATACGGGTCATCATATTCTCGTCGTTGAACAGAAACTCCGCCAAAGCCTTTGCAAGTTCGGTTTTGCCGACACCCGTGGTGCCGAGGAAGATGAACGAGCCGATAGGTTTGCGCGGGTCGTTCAGACCGGCACGCGAACGACGTACCGCATCGGAGATGACATCGATGGCGTGTTGCTGGCCGACCACCCGCTTGTGCAACTCAATCTCCATGTTGAGCAACTTTTCGCGTTCCGAGGCGAGCATCCGCGTAACGGGTATGCCCGTCCAGCGCGATACGATTTCGGCGATGTCCTGCGAATCAACCTCCTCCTTAATCATCGCTCCGTTGGCAGTGGAGATGTTGAACTCCTGTTGCAGACCGTCAATCTGTTTCTGCGCCTCGACGATTTTGCCGTAACGGATTTCCGCCACCCGACCGTAATCGCCTTGCCGTTCAGCCTGCTGCGCTTCGATTTTCAACTTTTCGATGGCATCCTTGTTCGCCTGTATGCGTTTGAGTATGTCGCGCTGTCCCTGCCATTTGGCACGCATCTCGGAATCTCGCGATTTCAAATCGTCAATCTCCTTCGAGAGGGTTTCGATGCGCTCTTTGTCGTTTTCGCGCCGGATTGCCTCGCGTTCGATTTCGAGTTGTCGCACCTTGCGGTCGAGGGCATCTATCTCCTCGGGTACGGAGTTCATCTCCAAACGCAGTCGGGATGCGGCCTCGTCGATAAGGTCGATGGCCTTGTCGGGCAGAAACCGCGAGGTGATGTAGCGATGCGAGAGTTCGACGGCCGCGATAATGGCCTCGTCCTTGATGCGCACCTGATGATGAATTTCGTAACGTTCCTTCAATCCTCGCAGAATCGATATGGCATCCTCGGTCGTAGGCTCATCGACCATAACCTTTTGGAATCGGCGTTCCAAAGCCTTGTCCTGCTCGAAGTATTTTTGGAATTCGTCCAACGTGGTCGCTCCGATTGTGCGCAGTTCGCCACGCGCCAACGCCGGTTTCAGAATGTTGGCCGCATCCATTGCACCGTTGGATTTGCCTGCACCGACAAGGGTGTGAATCTCGTCGATGAAGAGCAATATCTCGCCGTCGCTCGCAATGACCTCCTGCACGACCCCTTTCAGACGCTCCTCGAATTCGCCCTGATATTTCGCACCCGCAATCAGTGCACCCATATCGAGCGAATAGATAATCTTCGATTTCAGATTTTCCGGCACGTCGCCATCGACTATACGGTGGGCGATACCCTCGGCAATGGCTGTTTTGCCGACTCCCGCTTCGCCGACCAGAATAGGATTGTTCTTGGTACGGCGCGAGAGAATCTGCAATACCCGCCTAATCTCCTCGTCGCGACCGATGACGGGGTCCAATTTGCCTGCACGCGCCTGTTCGTTGAGGTTGATGGCATATTTGCCCAATGCGTTGAACTCCTGTGTCGAGGTTTGCGAATCGACGGTCGCTCCCTTGCGGAATTGGCGAATTGCGTCGGTCAGTTCCTTGACGCTTGCGCCGTTGCGCTTCAAAATATCGGCCGTCTCTCCGCGTTCTGCCACAAGAGCCAAAAGCAGATGCTCGACCGAGGCGTATTTGTCGTTGAACTCCTTGGTAAAGTCGATGGCACGCTGTACGATGCGCGAACAGTCGTTGGAAAAATAGAGTTCGCCATTGCCTCCCGACACCTTCGGCAACCGTTCGATTGCCGTACCGACCTCCTGTCGGAGCGAACGGCCGTTTACACCGACACGTCCCAACAAAAACGAGCCGAGCGAATCGTCTTCGGCCGTCAGTGCGCTCAAAAGATGCAACGGCTCGACGCCCTGTTGCCCGTTGTTGCGGGCAACGGCAAACGCGCTTTGCAGTGCTTCCTGCGCTTTGATTGTAAGTGAGTTGATGTTCATGGTTTTATAATTTTTTTGTTTTCGTTTCGTGTTTGTCCCGTCGTTGTACGGCGGGCGTTCGATGATACGACGAGCAAATTTTTTGCCAATTCCGCACCGTCTGACGCTTTGTCGTTTTTTGCCAATTATTGACACTGTTTGGCACAAGTCGTACCATTTTGTCCGTTTTTGTCGCGACACGATGACACGTTGTGTCGAATTGACGTAAAAACGGTCGGCTGTTGTTGCGCATTTTGCCAAAAAAGAGTACCTTTGCGATGAATATGGACAATTTTGTAGTATCGGCTCGCAAGTATCGTCCCGCGACATTCGCAAGCGTCGTGGGGCAGCAGCACATAACCTCTACGCTTAAAAATGCGATAGAGCGTAATCAGTTGGCTCATGCCTATCTGTTTTGCGGTCCGCGCGGTGTCGGAAAAACCACTTGTGCGCGTATATTCGCCAAGGCGATAAACTGCCAAAGGCCGACAGGAGCCGAGGCTTGCAACGAATGCGATTCGTGCCGTTCGTTCAACGAAGGCCGTTCGCTCAACATCCACGAATTGGATGCGGCTTCTAACAATTCGGTCGAGGATATCCGCAACCTTATCGACCAAGTGCGCGTCATTCCGCAGGTCGGTCGATACTCGGTATTTATCATCGACGAGGTACACATGTTGTCGCAGGCGGCATTCAACGCCTTTCTGAAAACGCTCGAAGAGCCACCGCAGCATGCAGTATTTATCTTGGCAACCACCGAAAAGCACAAGATTATACCTACAATCCTTTCGCGCTGTCAGATTTACGATTTCAACCGTATCCGCGTGGAGGATGCCGTGGCGTATCTCAAACATATCGCCGACAACGAGGGTGTGGCGGTCGATGAAGAGTCGCTCAACCTGATAGCCCAAAAGGCCGACGGAGGTATGCGCGATGCGTTGTCGATGTTCGACAAGGCCGTTTCGTTTTGCGGTACGAGGCTCGATTACCGTTCGGTGGCGCAGACGCTCAACGTCCTCGATTACGATACCTATTTCCGTTTTGCCGAACTGCTTCTGCAAGGCGATTATGTCAATGCGCTGCTCGAATTCGACACCGTGTTGTCGAAGGGATTTTCGGGTCAGACGTTTATGGCGGGGTTGAATCAGCATTTTAGGGATTTGCTTGTGGCAAAGGGTCCTGCCATATCGCTTATCGAATATACGGGTACGCTTACCGAGCGATACCGCGCCCAAGCGGAGCATTGCGATAACGACTTTTTGTTCGGGGCAATATCGTTGCTTGCCGATGCCGACGGCAAAATACGCACGGCATCCAATCAACGCCTGTTGGTCGAACTGACACTGATGAAAATAGCGGCACTCGGTCAAAAAAAAAATAGCGCACCGAGCCGGCCCGAGCAACCTGAATATCCTCTGCCGGAACTGACTGGTACGAAACCGACAGCACAGCAACCTGCCGAGCAACCCAATCCGCAACCTGCCAAGCCGACGACTCCGAAGGCACATGTTTCGTTGATGGGTGGGTCGCTCTCCTCGCTAATAAGCAAGGCGGGCAATACGAGCGATGCCGAATCGGCGGGTGCGACGAAGGTCGATGAGCAGAGCGAAGCCAAACTCGGTGCGGCAAAAGATGAGATTGTGAAGCGCATGGGCGAGTTGCGTCCGCGATTCCGAACGGCGTTTGAAACGGTCGTGTTTGCGGGCAACAGCCTCAAACTCACGGTGCCGTCGCAGACCCTGAAAGAGGAGTTGCTTCTGGCTCGGACGGAGATTCTCGATGCCGTTGCCGATACTGCCCATATAGACGGCGCACTGAATTTGGAGATAGAGGTGCGCGAAACGGCGGTCAAGATGCGCCCGATAAGGCTCGAAGACCGTCTGCAACATATCGTCGCGCGTACACCCAAATTCGAGGAGTTGAAAAAGGCGTTGGACCTCGATGTGGAGTAGCGGAACGACGAAAAAGTGAAACAAAACAAAGCAAAAAGAGATAAAGAGACAAAACGATACGATGGAAAGAAAAAATTTCATTAAGGAGTTGGAATGGCGCGGCATGATTCATACGATTATGCCTGGTGCGGAGGAGCAGTTGGAGAAGGAGATGACGACGGCATATTTGGGTATCGACCCGACGGCCGATTCGCTGCATATAGGCCACCTTGTGGGTGTGATGATTCTCAAACATCTGCAAATGTGCGGGCATCGTCCGATAGCCCTTATCGGCGGAGCAACCGGTATGATTGGCGACCCGAGCGGCAAGTCGCAGGAGCGCAATCTGCTCAACGAGCAGACATTGCGCCATAATCAGGAGGCCATCAAACGGCAACTCTCGAAACTTATCGACTTCGATTCCGATGCCGAGAATGCGGCGGTACTCGTAAACAATTACGATTGGATGAAGGACTTTACGTTCCTCGACTTCGCACGCGACATCGGCAAACTGATAACCGTCAATTACATGATGGCGAAGGATTCGGTCAAAAAGCGTTTCAACGGCGAGGGCGACGGCATGTCGTTCACGGAGTTTACATACCAACTGTTGCAGGGCTACGATTTTCTGCATCTCTACCAAACGATGAACTGTAAAGTGCAGTTGGGAGGTGCCGACCAATGGGGCAACATCACAACGGGAACGGAACTTATCCGTCGCAAGTTGGGTGCTGATGCCGAGGCATTCGCAATCACCTGCCCGCTCATCACCAAGGCCGACGGTACGAAGTTCGGCAAAACCGAGAGCGGCAACGTGTGGCTCGATGCACGATACACGTCGCCGTACAAATTCTACCAATTCTGGCTCAATGTCAGCGACGAGGATGCCAAACGTTACATCAAGATATTCACGCTGCTCGACCGCGAGACCATCGAATCGCTTATCGCCGAACACGATGCCGCACCGCACTTGCGCATACTGCAAAAACGGTTGGCAAAGGAGATAACCACGATGATTCACTCCGCCGAGGAGTACGAAAAGGCTGTCGAGGCCTCGAACATCCTCTTCGGTCAGTCCACGTCGGAGGCTTTGCGCCATCTGGACGAACAGACGCTGTTGCAGGTGTTCGACGGAGTGCCGCAGTTCAACATTCCGTCGTCGGATTTGGGCGTTTCGTTCATCGACCTATGCGCCGAAAAGACGCAGATTTTCCCGTCGAAGGGCGAATGCCGCAAGATGGTGCAGGGTGGCGGAGTGTCGCTCAACAAAGAGAAGGTCGCCGATGCGCAACGCACCGTTACGGCCGACGATTTGATTGCCGGCAAATATCTGCTCGTGCAGAAGGGCAAGAAAAATTACTATCTCGTAACAGTAGGATAATCGGACGTTGCAATGGAGGGACGGATGTACACGATAGAGTTGGAGGGCATGGATTTCCATGCCTTTCACGGTTGTTACGACCTCGAACAGCGCACGGGCAGCCATTTCGAGGTCGGATTGCGGCTGACGACGGCTCTCGGCTCGGTTGCGGAGAGGGACAGCGTCGAATGCGCAGTCAATTATCTGACGGTTTACGAGGTCGTCCGCGAACAGATGCAACGCAGACAACGTACGATAGAGCGAGTGGCGCAAAACATCATCGATGCCCTGCACGAACGGTTTCCGCAAATCGATACGGCGGAGTGTCGTGTTACCAAAATCGCACCTCCGCTCGGCGGAAAAGTGGCGAGAGTGAGCGTAACGCTGGCAGGGTAGTTGCACGGATGTTTTCGGGAGAGCGACGGCAGATATTAAAAATTTTGCAATAATAAATTAAAGTAGTAACTTTGCGCTACTCGACGACAGAGGGCGTCGAGCAGCAAACCGAACGAAAAAATTTCTTAAACCTATAACATTATGGTAAATTTCAAAAATCTTGGACTTGTGAACACCCGTGAGATGTTCGCCAAGGCAATCAAGGGAGGTTATGCAGTTCCTGCATTCAACTTCAACAACATGGAACAGTTGCAGGCTATAATCATGGCTGCTGCTGAGACCAAGTCGCCGGTTATCCTTCAAGTATCGAAGGGTGCGCGTAACTATGCCAACCAGACCCTGCTCCGTTATATGGCGGAGGGTGCCGTTGAGTACGCGAAGGAACTCGGTTGGGCTAATCCGCAAATCGTTTTGCATCTCGACCACGGCGATTCGTACGAACTCTGCAAGAGTTGTATCGACATGGGCTTCTCGTCGGTGATGATTGACGGTTCGAGCCTTCCGTACGACGAGAATGTCGCTTTGACCCGCAAGGTTGTGGACTATGCTCATCAATTCGATGTAACGGTAGAGGGCGAGTTGGGCGTATTGGCAGGCGTCGAGGACGAGGTTTGCGCAGCCGAGAGCCACTATACCAAACCGGAAGAGGTTATCGATTTCGTAACCAAGACGGGTGTCGATTCGCTCGCAATCTCGATAGGTACTTCGCACGGCGCATACAAATTTACGCCGGAGCAGTGTACGGTAGATCCGCAGACGGGTCGTCTCGTACCGCCGCCATTGGCATTCGATGTTTTGGCTGCAATCGAGCAGAAGTTGCCGGGTTTCCCTATCGTGCTGCACGGCTCGTCGTCGGTACCTCAGGACGAGGTCGATACCATCAACAAGTATGGCGGTGCTTTGAAGGCTGCCGTAGGTATTCCTGAGGAGCAACTCCGCAAGGCTTCGAAGAGTGCCGTATGCAAAATCAACATCGACTCCGACTCGCGTCTGGCAATGACCGCTGCAATCCGTCAGGTATTCGCCGAGAAACCGGCCGAATTCGACCCGCGCAAGTATCTCGGTCCTGCACGCGACAACATGAAGAAACTCTATATCCACAAGATTAAGGAGGTTCTCGGCTCGGACGGCAAGGCAGAGTAGTCTGCTTTGATGCCCTCGTCGGGCAAATCTGGCGAGCAGTCGCCTGACAATGCGCCCCGACCTGCAAAGGTCGGGGCGTTTTGTCGTATGGTGCCGCACCTATCGTCTGCGACGGAATTCCGAGCAGATAACGGCAGTGGCGATGGCGACATTGAGCGATTCGCAACTGCGGCGGTCGGTCGGATATGGCGGAATAAAGAGCCTTCGCGTTATGTTGGCGGCGCATTGCGCATCGATGCCGCTGCCCTCGTTGCCCATGACGATTACGCCGCCTTCGGAAAGCGGGGCGGAGTAGATGTTTTCGCCGTCGAGGAAGGTGCCGTAAATCGGTATGTCGGCCTGCTTGCGCTCAGCCAACCATGCTGCGAGGTCGGTGTAGTGGATGTTTACGCGGATTATCGCCCCCATTGTCGCCTGCACGACCTTCGGGTTGAAACAATCGGCGCAATCGTGCGAACAGACGATGTCGCCGATGCCGAACCAATCGGCAAGTCGGATTATGGTGCCTAAATTGCCGGGGTTTTGAACTCGGTCGAGTGCTATGACCATCGAGTGCGAGGCATCGACTTGCGCAAGATTGCGGTGCGGCATCTCCACTATCGCCAACGAATTGTTGGCAGTTTTGAGTTGCGAGATGCGCTCCATTTCGCTCTCCGTAACAATCTCTGCTCCGACCGAGCGGTCGAACACCCCGTCCAAGGCATAGAGCCGGCGCACCCGCAACGACGAGGCGAGCAGTTCGCCGATAAGTTTTTCGCCTTCGGCAATAAATACGCCCTCTGCTGTTCGCGCCCGCTTGTCGGCAAGCGAACGAACGAATTGTATCTCCGATTTTGTCATATCGTATAGGTTTGACCTTCGATGGCTGTCTCTGTTGCGGGAAATATCTCGCGTGCCTCGTCGAGCAACGGAGCCGTATCCTTGTAGCGCGACGAGAAATGGCCGATAAGCAGATGTCCCGCTTCGGCTTTCAGTGCGATTTCGGCCGCCTGACGGGCAGTCGAGTGGCCGCGCTCCTTGGCCTGTCGGCGTTCGCTCTCGGCGTATGTCGCTTCGTGGTAGAGCAAATCGACCCCCTTTATGCGCCGAGCGACCATTGCCGAGCGGTTGGTGTCGGAACAATAGGCATACGATTGCGGTCGGCGTGGCAGATAGGTCAGTTCGGCATTGGGTATCGTCGTGCCGTCATCGAGCGTTATGTCTTCGCCCCGTTTTGCCGCCACAATCTGTTTGATAGACAACCCGTAGCGTGCGATTTTGAACTTGTCCACATTGAGTTCGGGCATCTTTTCGCGAAACAGATAGCCGGCAGTCGGCAGTCGGTGGCGCAACGGGATGCTCCAAACCTCGATTGAGCGGTTTTCGAAAATGATGCGGTGTTTGGTCGTATCGACCTCTTCCCACTCCACGGCATAAGGCAACTCGCTGTCGAAATAGCGCAGATGATACTCCAAAATCTCGCCGAACGGACGAGGGGCATAGATTTTGAGAGGAGTTTGCCGTCCGTACAACCCGAGCGTCGAGAGCAGCGGAAACAGTCCGAACACATGGTCGCCGTGCAGATGCGAGATGAACACGCCGCGCAACCGCAACGGATTTATGCCGTAGCGGAACATTTGCTGCTGCACACCCTCGCCCGCATCGACCAGATAATACTGCTCGTCGATATTGACAATCTGCGACGAAGGGTGTCGGTCGGCTGTCGGTTTTGCAGATGCACTGCCGAGAATGGTAACCTTTATCACTACTGTTTTGTCTTTTGTGCCGCCAAGAAACGTTCGCAGTCGAGTGCGGCGATACAGCCCGAACCCGCTGCGACAATCGCCTGACGATAATGCGCATCGCGACAATCGCCTGCCGCAAATATGCCCTCGACCGAGGTGTGCGACGAATCGGGAGCGGTAATGATGTATCCCGCTTCGTCCATATCCAACTTGCCGGCAAATAGTTCGGTGTTGGGATGATGCCCGATTGCGAGGAAGAAGCCCGCTATGTCGATGTCGTACTCTTTGCCTTCGCCGTTGCGTACCTTTACGCCCGTAACACCGTCATCATCGCCCAATACCTCGACCGTGTTATGCTCGAACAACACCTCGATATTCGACATTGCGGCAACTCTCTCCTGCATGGCCTTCGATGCCCGCAGATATGGTTTGCGTACAATCAGATATACCTTGCGGCAGATGGATGCGAGGTAGGTCGCCTCCTCGCATGCGGTATCTCCGCCACCGACAACCGCAACATCCTGTTTGCGATAGAAAAATCCGTCGCAAGTGGCGCATGCGCTTACACCCATGCCGCGGAAATGCTGCTCGGACGGCAATCCGAGATATTTTGCCGATGCACCCGTGGCAACGATGATTGTTTCGGCTTCGAACAGATGTTCGTTGTCCGCCGTAACCCGAAACGGCCGTGCAGAGGTATCGACATCGGTGATGATGCCGGCACGGACGACTGTGCCGAAACGCTCCGCCTGACGACGCAAATCGTCCATCATGGCTCGTCCGTTCACCCCTTCGGGATAACCGGGGAAGTTGTCGATGTCGGTTGTGGTGGTCAGTTGTCCGCCTGCCTCGATACCCTCATAGACGACGGGTTGAAGGTCGGCACGCGCGGCATAAATGGCAGCCGTAAAACCCGCAGGTCCGCTGCCGATGATAAGGCATTTTATCTTCTCCATATTATAGCAATTTATTGTTTGTAAATCAAATGTCCGTCATAGCCGAATACGAATCGTCTGCCGTCTTTGAAGCATGTCGATTCGCCGCCATAAACGTCGTAGCGCAAATCGTCGTATTCGGCCGGTATAATCTCGCGCCCCGTTTTGTCGATAAGCCCCAAACCGCGCGAGGTCTCGACCACAGCCCTTCCTTCGCGAAAATCGTCGGCCCATATATATTGGGGACGAATCACGGTGCGCATCTGCTCGTCGGCATATCCGTACAATTCGCCCTGCACGATTCGTACCAACCCTTCGTGAGGCGTGTACCGCAAAATCCCCCCCCCGAATTTTTGACTGTTTTCGGTTGAATATGAGGCATATACATCGTGCAACTCCTCTGTCGGTGTCTGCACTGTGGCGTACAGCGGAGCAAAATCGTCTCGGCACGCATCGCCGAACTCGGCATAGTGGTAGCGCACGGGGTGCATGCGTTGGTCGTCGCCGATGACTATGTTCGACGGCGTGAGGTGGTTGTGCGTAAAGCCCAACCGCATCATCTCGCCGTGCAACTCGTCAAGCATCGCCCTCAATTGCCCGCTGTTGTAGGAGCAATCGCGCCCGAACACTTCGCCTTCGGGATACTCTTGCAACACCATATCGCACTCTTGTCGGCGACCGAGCGCATCCTCGAAGACCATTTCGCGATATAATACCCGATATTCGCACAGACAGCGGCTTGCGATGTATTGCAATTGGTTTGCCATGCGCTCGACTGCGATTATAGCCGAACGGGTCAGCGGCATGCACAACAACCACTGCCGACCTTCGAACCGTACGAGCGACTCGGCGAAAAACGAAGTGCGGGATACGGCAATCCCGCCGTCGCGACGAACCGGCACGACAGACCGAATGGTGCGGAAACGGTCGTATGGGCTCTCCAAGGCCTCTTTGAAGGTGATTATGGCGGGTATCATATTATCGTAAAATGGTTGCGCTGCGCGAGCCTATGTCCAACATGGAGAGAGCCTCGGTTATCGAGGCGTTGTAACTCATTGCCACGAACGGCGGTACGGCAAAATCGTTGCGGTATTGTCGGACTGCATCGTTCATCGCCTCCGGCACTTGGCTCGAAATGTCGGCCAGCAGGCGGGCATGGCGATTGTCGCGGTCGATTTCGTCGATTCGCGGGAATACGACGGCAGGTTGTGTGGTGTCGGTCGAGATGTGGACGTTTATCAGCAGCAGATTGCCGTCGGCTGTTGCCAAAGTACGCAACCGCGAGGCTGCTTCGCGCAACTGCTCATCGTCGCAATCGGTCGCCTCGCCGTCGGTTATGTTGAAAACTATTGGCGGGAAACTCTCCGCATTCTGCGGCTCGCGGCACCAACGCTCGGCAAGTGCCGTAACCGCCGTAAACATCTCGTACATGGGTGTAGAGCCTGCTGCATGCGGCTCGACCCACTCCGTTACCGTTTCGCGTGCTATGCTCCGTTCGCCCGAGGGCAATATGCGCTCGAACACAAATTCGCGGTGTGCCACGGGATGCGAAGCGAGCGAGGATATTGGTACGAAATCGAGCGTGTCGCCCAATAGCGGATAGACTTCGTCGTTGCCGTAACCTACGACTGCCACGTCATAGTAGTTGCGCACTCCGTCGTCGCGTCGCGCCCGCATCGTCAGTTCGTCGATGAGGCGGTCGGTAATGATGGCTACCGCTTCGGCTTTGGTCATGCGGCGCGAACGTATGCAGACGCTCTCCTGCATCGAACTCGATTGGTCGATGGCGATGATGAAGGCCGTGCGGTTGCGGCGTGTGATTTCGCGGGTGTACATTGCTCTGTTATTTTAATCCGCGAACGATTTTGAAATCGGCCAATCGCTCTTCGGCGGTGTTGCAATCGACTCCGTAACCTACGCTCATCTCTGCCGAATTCTCCTTGGCAAGGTCGGCCTCGACAATCTCGCGCATGGAGTTGCGGGCATCGATGCCTCGTGCAATTTGGTCGGCAATGTCGCTTTCGGTCGGCGTATGGCCTATTCGCTCGGCGAGTGCCGCAACAGCCCAAGCGTGCGCATGGTTGTCGTAATCGGCATCGTAAAGCCGCAATAGGGCATCGATGTCGCAAGGTGCCGTTTCGCCCCGTTCGATGTCGTCGAGCAGAGAATCGAGATGACCTTTGGCGATATATTGTCCTGCCACGTCCGTCCACATGTCGCAATCGGACGAGTCGTTTGTCGTCGTTCCACGCGAGAGCATATCGCCCAAAGCGCAGTCGATATATTTTTCGTATAGTTTCAGACCGTATATCAACGACGACCGACGGATAAGGGTGTTGTTGTAGCGATAGACATCGTCGTCGGGATGCCCGTCGTGCAGATTGCGCAATATGGCAATCGCCCGCAGAACGCGCTCTGCGATATATGGATTATACTCCGCGAAATCGATTACATCGCGACGCAGGGTGCGCTTGTCGCGTTGCTGCCATTTGACGATGTCGCGTGCCGTGCCGTAACTGCGAAGGTTGAGTGCCGGCATCAGCAGCGAGCGGTCGTCGTTCTCAATCAGATAGGAGAACGGCATGGCCGACGTGTCGTGATGATGGTGATGGCGACCCATAATCATCGTATATGCACCTTCGATGGCGGGAGCCATGACGTAGGCATTGCTGGCGAATTTGCATCCGCGCAGATGAACGGCCTGATGTACCGCACCGCCCTTGAAGAGGTGGTTGCTCTGATTGGTGCCGCTGCCGGCATTGAAAAACGAGAACAATCCCGAGATGAGCAGCGACGATTTGTGGTGCGAGACCGTAAACGGACCCGCAAAGACAGCCACAGCCTCGCCGTTTTCGCAATGCGAACCCGAGAAAAAGAGCGAGTTTTCGGCGGTGAATCCGTTGGCCACAATCGCCTTTTCGCCGATAAAGCAACGGTGGCAGGTCGCTCCCGTGTCGATGGTCGAATCCTCGACTGCTATAAAATCGCGAGCCTTGACATCTATGCCCGCATGCGCACCGTCGAGCAGAGTACCGTTTTCGAGCAGCGATGCGCCCTCGATTGTAACGTTGTTGCCTATGGCGACCTCGCGAACGAAGCGTGCGCCCACGATGCGGCATCCTTCGCCTATGCGGCCTGTCGTCGAGTAGTTGCGCTCGGCGTATTCGGCTGCAAAGCCGTTGAGACGCTCAATCGTTGCCGTGCGGTGGCGATACATGGCGACGATGTAGGCATATTGCGCACTTATCCGGTCGAAAATGCGGATTGTCCGTCCGCCGCACTCGTTTACGGCTTCGACTTCGGTGCCGTTGCCGAATGCAGAGCGGTGGCGACACTCCAACGCCGTAACGTCGCGAACGAGCGTATGCGCACCGATTGAGTAGTTGGCCACACGCGAATTCTCGATGACGGCATGACTGCCTATGCGCACGTCGCCCTCCAATCTGACATTGTGCAACTGCGTCGGATAGAAATCGGGAGCAACGGCAATGCGCGACCAATCGTCGGCACGATTGCCGAGCGTTTCAAGCGTGCCGATTTCGGCAGCGGTTAATTTTCTGAACTCTTCCATGGTTGCAAATATACTATTTTGAGCCGATTTATCCTATCTCTTTGCCCGTTTTGTCGATTTTGGTGCGACGGTTGCCGACGATTTTTTCGGCAATGCCGTTGCGGAACGGTTTTACGGCATCGCAATCGGCGCAGTTTATCGCAACGTTGCCCGCCGTGTCTATAAAATGCCACTTGTCGCCTATGCGCACGGCTGCTCTGTCGTCGCCGAACTCGAAGCCGCAATCGTATATGGGCGGAATAACCGACAGTCCTTCGTCGTCGCAATAGCCCCACAATCCGCCCTGTTCGGCAAGATGCAGCGTTCGATTGTTCGGCGAGATGCGCTCCTGCGTATGGTGCAGAAACTCCGCAAGGCGGTGCAACTTCGGTTGCGGCGAGTGAAGCAGCCGCGCAATGCGGTAATGCAGGGCATCGCCTGACGAGGCAAACATCTGCTCTATCCGCTCCAATACCGTATCGGTGCCTGCAACCGCTTTTTCCGGCGAGACGGGCAGCGAGTCGGTATCCTCTTGGAGTGTCGGATTGAGAGCCAAGGCGTGAAGCGAAGTGGATATAAGTGCTATCGGATAGTCGTCGATTTCCTTGCCGAATACCTCCGTGCGGTCGGGATGCTGATATGCCCGTGTGCCGCTCTCTTCGCAGTCGGAGGAGGCGAATCCGGGTCGCCACATCGCATCGAAATCTATCAGGTGCATTCCGCCCGTCGTGTCGATGATGATGTTCTCGGGCTTTACGTCGCCATGCGCCCACTCCTGCGCAAGCAGTTTGCAGGCAAGCGCGTCGAAATCGTCGGCAAGTTGCTGCATCGCGGCACAATCGCCGAACGACGATGCAATGGCGGTTTGCAGGGTTATACCCTCAATCCAATCGCCGATTACCACGTCGCACCATTCGCCACTGTTGTCGTCCGTGTAAACGAACAATTCGGCAGGCAACAGAGCCTCGCGATATATGGCACGCAGATTGCGCTTGGGACGTGTATAGCAACGCAGTGCGCAGATGCGGTCGCCGACCGTTGCCTTGAATACCGCCGCCGAATTGCCGACCGAGCAGACGGGTTGCCCCTCGTTGTCGCGACACAGCCGTACATCGGAGAGTGTGCGCAACAATCCGTAAGGCTCGATGAGCGACGAGAGATATTGATATGCAGACGCAACCATATATCAAAGATACTCTTTTGTTGCCGGAAATGCAAATAAAAAGGTTGCCGACAATCGTTGGCAACCCTCGATGTATTGAAATGCGGATGGCGTTTAGTGGCAATGACCGCAGTCGCAATCGTGGTCGTGGCCTTCGCCGCAACTCTCGCCGCAACCGCTGCAATCGTGGTCGCCACAGCCGCAACTGCATCCGCCTTTCGAGGCCAAATCCTCCGGCGTAACGTCGCGTACCGATACTACCTCCACATCGAAATTGAGCGTCTTGCCCGCCATGGGGTGGTTGAAATCCATCACAACGACACTCTCCTTAACTTCGCGCACCGTACCGTTCATGCGGTGTCCTTCGGCATCGCTCATCGGGATTGTGTTGCCCACGAAGAGAATATCCTCGGCGATTTTACCGTCGAGCATGAATATATTTTTCGGCAGTTCGACTATCGCTTCGTCGATGATTTCGCCGTAGCCGTCCTTAGGAGACAATGTGAACGAGACTTTGTCGCCCGGTTCTTTGCCGAGCAGTGCGCCCTCGAATTTCGGGAGCAGCATACCCGTTCCGCAGATAAATTCGAGCGGTTTGTTCGGTTGCGATTGGTCGGCGATTTTGCCATCTACGGTAAGCGTGTAGTTCACTGCTACCATCTTTGCGTTTTCTACTTTCATAATGTTTGTCTATAATTCTTTGTGTAAATAAATTTATTGTTCGTTTTTGCAGATAAGGTTGCGGTCGCCGTAGCCGTTGTCGATTTTGGTTACGAACGGGAAGAATTTGGCGTTGCGTACCCAATCGAGCGGGAATGCCGCCTTTTCGCGCGAATAAGGGTGCGACCATTCGCCCGCAATCTCCTCGGCGGTGTGCGGTGCATTGACGACGACGTTGTCCGATTCGCCCGCTATGGCCTCGCATTCGCGTTTGATGCAGACGAGTGCCTCGATGAAACGGTCCATCTCCTCTTTCGGCTCGCTCTCGGTAGGCTCGACCATAAGCGTTTCGTGAACGGGGAACGAGAGCGTCGGAGCATGGAATCCGTAATCCATGAGCCGATGCGCTATGTCGCCGCAATCCACGCCGTAGTCGTGCTTGAAGGCTGTCAAATCGAGTATCATCTCGTGGCCGACACGTCCCGTTTCGCCCGAATAGTAGGTGCGGAACTCCTCTTTTATGGCCGATGCCATATAGTTGGCATTGACAATCGCCATCTCGGTTACGCGCCGCAGACCTTCGGCTCCGAGCATCTTTATATAGCCGTATGTAATCGGCAACAGCATTGCCGAGCCCCAAGGTGCCGACGACACTGCCGTTATGCCCTGTTCGCCGCCTGTTGCAACCACCGAATGCGACGGCAGGAACGGAGCCAGATGTTCGGATGCGCAAATCGGTCCCACACCGGGGCCTCCTCCGCCGTGAGGCATGGCGAATGTCTTGTGCAGATTGAGGTGGCAGATGTCGGCTCCGATATAACCCGGGTTGGTCAGTCCGACCTGTGCGTTCATGTTGGCACCGTCCATATATACCTCGCCGCCCGCATCGTGAACGGCATCGATAATCTCTCTTATGCGGCTTTCGAATATGCCGTGCGTCGAAGGGTAGGTTACCATCAGTCCGCACAACTCCGAAGCATACTCCTGTGCCTTTGCCTTCACATCGTCCGCATCGATGTTGCCGCGCTCGTCGCACTTGACGGTTACGATGCGCATGCCCGCCATTGCTGCCGATGCAGGGTTGGTGCCGTGTGCCGAAGCAGGAATCAGTATCACGTTGCGGTAGCCCTGTCCGCGACTTTGGTGATAGGCGCGGATGACCATCAGACCCGAATACTCGCCCGCTGCTCCCGAATTAGGTTGCAACGAGCAGGAGGTAAAGCCGGTAATGGTTGCCAAATCGCGCTCCAACTCCTCTATCATCTGCGTATAACCTTCGCGCTGGTCGGCAGGGGCAAACGGATGGATGTTTTGGAATCCTGCAAGCGAGAGAGGCTGCATGAGTACCGCCGCGTTGAGTTTCATCGTACACGAGCCGAGCGAAATCATCGAGTTCGCCAGCGAGATGTCGCGCAACTCCAAACGCTTGATGTAGCGCATCAGGTCGCTCTCCGAACGGTAGCGGTTGAATACGGGCTCGGTCAGTATTTTCGAGCGGCGCACGAGCGACGGAGCGATGGTCGGCTCGGCGGCGAGTCGGACGGTCTTGTGCTTGCGACCCTTAGCCTCGGCGAATATGCCGATTACCTCGTTTACCTCGTCGATTGTCGTTACCTCGTCGAAAGCGATGCGGACACGCGATTCGGAAGGGTAGTAAAAATCGATTTCATGCTCCAATGCCAACGACTCTATGACGGCCGCTTCCGCCTCGATTTCTATTGTGTCGAAGACGGATTTTGTCGTGGTCCTGTAACCGAGCGACTCTATGGCACGGGCAGCGGTTACGGCCGACAGATGTGCGGTGGTCGCGGCGCGATGCAGACCTTCGGCACCGTTGTAAACGCAGTGGAAGCCCACTATCGACGCCATCAGTGCCGATGCCGTACAGATGTTCGAGGTGGCACGTTCGCGTTTGATGTGCTGTTCGCGCATCTGCAACGACATGCGCAGGGCGCGTTTGCCCGTGCGGTCTATCGATACGCCGATGATACGTCCCGGCATATTGCGTTTGAATGCCTCGCGCGTGGCCATGTAGCCTGCCGACGGTCCGCCGAATCCCATAGGGCAACCCAATCGCTGCGATGTACCGACGGCGATGTCGGCTCCCCACTCTGCCGGAGGGGTAAGCAGTGCGAGCGAAAGCAGGTCGGCCTCTGCCGTAACGAGTACTCCGCAGGCGTGTGCGGCAGCCGTAAAGTCGGCATAATCGCGTACCTCGCCGTTGGCCGACGGATATTGCACTATCGCGCCGAACTCCTTGCCCGTAAAGGTGTAGGATGCGTAGTCGTCGATGATGAGTTCGATGCCGAACGGCTCGCTGCGAGTCAGAAGCACGTCGAGCGTCTGAGGGAATATGTTTTCATCGACGAACAGTTGGTTGCGTCCCTCCTTGATTGCCTCTCGCGAGCGAAGGGCGAACATCATCAGCATCGCCTCGGCTGTTGCCGTACCTTCGTCCAAAAGCGAACAGTTGGCAATCTCCATGCCCGTAAGCGAGCAGATTGCCGTCTGGAAATTGAGCAATGCCTCCAAACGTCCCTGCGAAATCTCGGCCTGATAAGGCGTGTACGAGGTGTACCATGCGGGATTTTCGAATACGTTGCGCATGATTGCGGCAGAAACGGCGTTGGGATAGTAACCCATACCGATAAACGAACGGAACTGTCGGTTGCGGTCGGCTATGGCGCGGATGTGGTCGGCGAACTCGTATTCGCTCATGCCTTCGCCCAATGCAAGCGGCTTGTCCAAGCGGATATTCTGCGGGATAACCTGCGAAATCAGTTCGTCCACCGAGCCGACACCTATCGTGTCGAGCATCTCGTGCAACTGTCGGGAATCGGTTGTGCCGATATGCCTGTTTACAAATTTGTCGAACATATTGTTGTGGTTTTGTTGTTATTTTTCGAATGACGATTTTTCGGGAAACATCTCTTCCAAAAAGGTGCGCATGCGCTGCCTGTCGGCATCGGTTGCGGTTTCGCAATCGTTGATTGTAAAGAGAACGGGATTGTATCGCTTTATGACCGCTCCGAAATCGGGCGCGGTAATGGGTATGCAGCGCGAATCGGTCATATAACGGCGTTGCAGAAAACATTTGACTGCTTCGCGCCAATTTTTGGTACGGTTGTATCGCCCCACGCGGCGCATCTCGGCTCCCAATTCGGAGACTGCATAGTAATCGACCGCGCTGCGGTGTATGCAGAGACCTTCGCGGAAACGGAAGCGTATGGCGGCATCTATCTCGCTGCGGAACTCTGCCGATGCCTGCTCGAACCAACTTTTGCGATAGGCATCTATGTTGTGATGCGGGGCGAGGGAGATACAGCGACCCAAATGCTCCTTCGTCCGTTGTTGCGTGTACCAGATTGTTTGCGAATACGGTGCGCCGTTCTTTTTGATGTGCAGCGGCTTGAATCGCACGACAGGCCGTCCGTCGGTCGTGAAAAAGAAGTCGGGCGTAACGGGTGCACCGAACATCGTGTCGTCGTTGCCATAGAGAAAATACTCCGACAAGTCGGGAATGGCGGCTATGTGCCACTCGATGCTCTGCGCATTGAACAGAGGCAACAACTTTCGGTCGATGATTCGGCTGTGGTCCACAATGCGCACGCGGTCGTTCGACGTATCGAGCCACTCGGGACACTGATTGTCGGTAATGATATGGATACGGCGAATCCACGGGGCGAATCGTTCGACCGAGCGCAACGAGAATTTCAGTTCGTCGTTGCTCACATAGCGACAATCGCCTGCTGCTGCCACGCTCAACTGCTTGTCTTTGGGCAGAAAGGCGTTTTTCTTGGCACGCCACACGGGGTCGTTGCCATCCACCCACAAATATACGAGGTCGATATCCATGCTGTTCATCGGGTCGGTGTTGTCCAAATCGGAATCATGTCGAACAACTTGTAAATTTTGCGCAGACCGTTGTGCCTGATTTTGAGTAACGATACGAATCCGACAGCGTAATTGCGCATGGTGGTATCGCGGAACTTGCTGCCGACATCTATGCCGTGTTTGTCGGCAAAGGCGATAAATGCCTTGTGTGCATTGTATTTTTGGAGTTGCTTTTCGTGGCTCTGCCGGCTTGCCACCGTCGAGCCGCGATGTATCACATAGTGGTAGTCTGTGTCCGGTACGGTAACCACCCTGCCGAGCGAAACGAGAACGGTTGCCAAATACTTTACGTCCTCGTAGTAGATGTTTTCGTCGAACCGCATGCCCTTTTCCAGCAGACGGGAGCGTCGATACAGTTTGTTGGTAACATGGAAATTGGGCGGACAGTTGCAGGCTGTAAATTTGGTCTGAACATCGTCGAAACACTCCTCGCGCGTATAGCGGATGGTGTATTTGTGTTTCAACCGGCGATGTTTGGCCAAATTTGCACACGCTATGTCGGCATTATTGCGCACGGCCGCATCGAGCAGTCGCTCGAAATAGTCGGTATCGACCCAATCGTCCGAATCGACAAACGCAATCCATTCGCCGTTTGCCGCGTCGAAGCCCGTATTGCGTGCGCCGCCCTGCCGTTTGTTGTGTTGCATGATGATTCTTATGCGGCTGTCGCGAGCGGCATAATCCTTCAAAATGTCGATGGAACGGTCGTTGCTCCCGTCATCGACACAGATGATTTCCACATCGCGCAGAGTCTGACCCGTAAGACTGTCGAGACACAGGGGCAAAAAACGCTCTACATTGTACACAGGAACTATAATGCTTATTCGCGGAGTCATATCTTGCATTTAGTAGTGCAAATGTAACGTTTTGTTGCTATATTTGCAAGTGCTAATGCGAAAGTCGGTTTTATGACAGGATGGATTGTTTTTGCCGTATTTGTCGTCCTTATCGCGGGCGAGGCGTTGCGGCGCGGCGTGTGCCGATACTCGGGCAATATAGCCCATATAGTCGGTCGATGGCGCGTTGAGGATGCCGAGAACGGCTTTGACATATATTTCGACAAGACGTATGTCGGCTACTTCGAATACAGCGACCGAATCGAGACTTTTTCGTTCGCCGTCGTCGGCAAGCGGATTGTGATGGAGCGCGATTGCAGAAAAACACGTTATCGCTACGAACTGCATGGCGACTCGCTCGTAATGTCCGATGGCGTGGAATCGTTGCGGTTTGTGAGGGTCGAATAAAACAGGTCGGGAATATTCCCGACCTGTTCCGTTTTTGTCGATTGCGGCACTATTCGATGCGTCGTGCGCCGTCGGAAATCACCACATCGTATATTTTCGGCTCGTGGCCGTACTCGGCAGCGAACTCGCTTTTGGCGCAGGCGATGAACTTGTCGTACAACTCCTCTTTTACAAGGTTGATGGTGCAACCGCCGAAACCGCCTCCCATGATGCGCGAACCCGTTACACCGCATCGCTCGGCAAGCGTAACCAGAAAATCCAACTCCTCGCAACTTACCTCGTAGTCGCGCGACATACCCCAATGCGTTGCGTACATGCGTTTGCCGACTGTTTCATAGTCGCCGCGGACAAGCGCGTCGCATACGTCGAGCACGCGCTGTTTCTCGCCGATGACATATTTGGCCCGTTTGTAATCCTCCTCCGAGATTTTGTCCTTTGCCGCTTCGAGGTCCTCGAACGATGCGTCGCGCAATGTCTCGATGCCCAACGTTTTCGCAACGCGCTCGCACGATTCGCGCCGTTTGTTGTAAGGCGAATCGACCAATTCGTGTTTTACTACCGAATTGACCAAAACAAGACGGTATCCTTTCGGGTCGAACGGGAAATACTCGAACTCCATCGAGCGGCAATCGAGACGCATCAGATTGCCCCGCTTGCCGAATACGGAGGCGAATTGGTCCATGATGCCGCAGTTTACGCCGACGTAGTGGTGTTCGGTCATCTGGCCGACCTTCGCCAAGGCGAATTTGTCGATGCGGTTGTCGGCAAACAAATCGTTGAGGGCGAATGCAAAGGTGCTCTCCAAAGCTGCCGACGACGACATGCCTGCACCGAGCGGCACATCGCCCGAGAAGGCGCAGTCGAAACCCTTGACCTCCACGCCGAGTTTGGCCATCTCGCGACATACGCCGAAGATATATTTAGCCCAACCCTCCGCAGGACAATCCTTCTCCTCCAAACCGAATGTGCTGCTCTGATTCAAATCGATTGCGTATGCCTGCACGCGGTCGGTGCCGTTGGGACGAATGGCGGCCACTATGCCGCAATCGACCGCCCCGGGGAATACGAATCCGCCGTTGTAGTCGGTATGTTCGCCGATGAGGTTGATGCGCCCCGGTGAAGCATATACCGCGCACTCGCCGTCGAAATGGTCGGCAAATGCCTTTTTTACCGTTGATGTGTTCATATTGGTTGTGTTTTATGTTGGTCGTGTTAATCTTTACAAAGTTAAACAAAAATTTTGTTTGCGGAAGAATTTTGTCTCCGGCAGACGATAAAAAGACGGGAGCCGAATTGAACAATCGCGAGATTTTTTGCCTGCAATGCTTGCAAATGTTGAATTTTTATTACCTTTGTGCCACCGTTGCCCGGATGGCGAAATGGTAGACGCGCTCGTTTCAGGTGCGAGTGTTGAGAGACGTGTAGGTTCGACTCCTATTCCGGGCACAGAAAAAAGGTTGTCGTTTTCGGCAACCTTTTTTCTTTCGGCATCATTCCCGTTTGTTTCGAGTGGCGTTTGCGGGAGCGTGGCGGACAAAAGCGGGCAACCTCCCAGCTATTCCTCTCTTTTGAGCGGCGTTATCGTAAAGCGGAACTCGTAATCGCCGTAAGGCAGTCGGTATTCGGGCAGCGGTTGAGCCCGCCAACTGTTGATGCAGCCCAATCCGCCGTGCGCTCCGTCGATACATACATGGGTTTTGCCGTCGGTCGCAAGGTCGTCGGGATGACTCTTGCGTGCCGCCGTATTGCGACCGTCGAGTTGCGGAATGTCGTAAGGCAGAGCCGAAGCGGCGAAATACTCTTTGCCGACAATCTCCGCTCCGTTGCCCTCCGCATCCGACAATCGCCACCATCGCAAGCCCGATTTCAAGCCCGATTCCTGCGGTCTGACATATTTGTCGTGGAACTGTTCGCCGACTCGTTGTGCATAAAGTCCGACGAGTGCCGCACTGCATCGGTCGGGATAGGTCTCGAAAGGTCCGTAACCGAAAAATTGCAGCGTGTCGAATCGGTCGTCGGTGGCGAATCTTACACCGAAACGTGTCAGGTCGGCAATGTCGCGACGCGAATGGTCGGCCTTCATCTTTTGGCATATCTCCATGCGTCCGTCGCTCTCTATGCGATAGGTCATCGTGAGCGTCGCTCCGAATTGCGGCAGCGCGTAACACATCTCCGCTTCGATGTGGTCGTCGCATTCGGCAATCTTTCTGCTTTGGAGTTGCAGTTGCGGGTTCTGCCACATCGCGAGGTCGGCGACCCGCTTGTTGTGCCGCAGACCCAAATCGTTGTCGGTTGCCGCACGATAGAAATTGGGCTCTATCGGTTGCGTGAGCAGTTCGATGCCGCCGACCGTGTAGGAGGTTACGAATCCGCTTGTCGGGTCGAACGTTATACGGAATCTGTCGCCGATTACGACATTGCCGTCCGCCTTCGGACAACCCGAACCCGATGCGTTTTTGGATAGGGTTTGAGATGCGGCGAAACGTTCGGATTGCGCCTTCGTTTTGACGGCTATTTGGTCATAGGCGAGTGTTTCGCCCGCATCGAGCAGTCCGCAGGCATGTTTCAACCGATAGGTTACGGTCAAAAATATATCCCCGCCTTCGATTGCGTCGAACTGTTGTGCCGTATAACCGAGTGCAACGGTACGGGTCTGTTGCGGCGCGATGTCGAGGTTTTCGACTGCACCGCAAAGTACGTTGCGCCCATCCGCTTCGATGCGCCATTCGAGTCTGAAATCGTCGAGCGGGATGAAGAAATACTCGTTGAAGACCTTTACAAGACCGTTGCGCAGCGATTCGGGTGAGGTATGGATTGGTCGGTGCTGATAACGCACCTCGTATGCGTGCGGATGCCATGTGCGGTCTGCCGCAAGGACTCCGTTGCAGCAGAAGGTGCTGTCGGAGGCGTCGGTGCGATTGTAATCGCCGCCGTAACGGTAGGTGATGCTGCCGTCGGTATTGCGGTGGGCGAGTGCTTGGTCGGCGAAATCCCAAATGAATCCGCCCTGATATTTAGGCTCGCGGCGAATCATGTCCCAATACTCTCTGAAACCTCCGAGCGAGTTGCCCATCGCATGGGCGTATTCGCATTGGATAAGCGGTTTCGACGGATTGGTGCGCAGATATTGTTCGCACTTGTCGTAGGAGCGATACATCGGGCATTCGATGTCGGTATTGCGACTGTTGTATCGGGTCGCCTGCTCGTACATTACGGGACGCGACGGGTCGGCAGCCTTTATCATGTCGTAGCACTTTTCGAAATTGATGCCGTTGCCCGCTTCGTTGCCGGTACTCCAAACGATTATCGAAGGATGATTGCGGTCGCGGGCAACCATGCGGCTGTTGCGGGCGAGATGTTGAGCCTCGAACAGAGGATTGGCTGCGAGCGTGCGCTTGTGGTCGGTAATATGGTAGCCGTGCGATTCGATGTTGGCTTCATCGACCACATATATTCCGTAGTGGTCGCACAGGTCGTACCACAGCGGCGAATTGGGATAGTGGCAGCATCGCACCGCATTGATGTTCAGTTGCTTCATGATGCGCAAATCGCGGAGCATCTCCTCGCGGGTAACGCAATAACCGTGCGTGTGGCTCAATTCGTGGCGATTTACGCCTTTGATGAGTATCGCTTTGCCGTTTACGAGCAGTTGACCGTCGCGAATCTCCACTTTGCGGAATCCGACATTGAAAGCCGTCGCTTCGGTTACGGTGCCGTTGGCCGATGCGGTTACGGTAAGGGTATAGAGATTCGGCTCCTCCGCACTCCATTTCTTTGGATTTTCGACGGCTATGGAGGTCTCGACAATACCCTGTTTCGGAAAGAAATCGTCGCCGGCAATGCGTTGTCCGTCGGCATCGGCAAGCGACAACAAAATGCGTTCGACGCCTCGTGTAACATGTATGGCAATGTCTATCGTGCCGTTTCGATACTCTTTGTCGAGGTCGGGTGTCAGCACGACATCGTCAATGCGCCGCTTGTCGCGGGCATAGATGTAGCAATCGCGTGCGATGCCCGACATACGCCAAAAGTCTTGGTCTTCGAGATACGAGCCATCGCACCAACGATGAATCTTCATCGCTATCAGATTATCGCCTTTGTGCAGATATTTGGAAATGTTCCACTCCGACTCCGTTTTGCTGTCTTTGCCGTAACCGACTTCTCGTCCGTTTACCCACAACTCTATGTCGGATGTCGCCGAGCCGATGTGTACGAAAACATCCTTGCCGCGCCACTGCTCCGGAATGGTTATGATGCGCCGATACAGGCCTGTGTAGTTCTGCTCGAACGGGACGTATGGCGGATTGTCTTTGAAAAATTTGTGCCACGGATAGGGTTTGTTGGTGTAAACTGGGTCGCCATAGCCGTTTAGTTCCCAAACTCCGGGTACGGGCATTGTTCCCCAAGCCGAATCGTCGAAAGTAGTTGCCGCAAAGTCGGCAGGTACGGCATCGGGGCGTTCGGCACGAAAGAATTTCCATGTGCCGCCGAGCGAACGATACATGGGCGAGAGCCGAAAATCGTTCTCGGCAACTGCTTGTTCGGGTGTCGGCGCGAGGATGAAACTTGTCCGCATCGGCTCTCGGCCGATGTCGAATTGCGATGGATCGCACATTCTGTCCTGTGCCATGGATACGACGGAAACGGCGACTGCAACCGCCGATATGATAAGTCGTTTCATGTTGGTTGTTAGGTGTTTGAAGTTTTAAGGCTGTATGTCGTTATTTGAAAAAACGGTATTGGAAAATCAGCAGATAGACGACCGCAACAGAGATGTAGGCATCTGCCAAATTGAAAATAGGGCCGAAGAAATATCCGCGTTCGTCCAACAGAAAACCGAGCCATTGAGGATGATTGCTCCATTGGAAGAGCGGGAAATAGAACATATCCACCACGCGCCCCATCATAAACGGCGCGTATCCGTCGCCGAAATGCGCCACCGTTGTCGGTGTCGATGCCGAAAACAGCATGCCGTAAAACGCGCTGTCGATTATGTTGCCTATCGCTCCTGCGGCGATTAACGACAAGCCGATGACCACGCCTGCGGGAGCCTTATGTCTGACGATATACCATATATAATATAATAACGCGCCGACGAGCCCTACGCGAAAGATACTCAACAGCAATTTGCCCCAATCGAACGCACCCTGCGATGCTATCTGCATGCCGAATGCCGCGCCGTTGTTCTCGACAAATCGCAACTGAAACCAATCGGGAACAATCACGAGCGACTCTTCCAAATGCAGATGCGTCTTAATCCATATTTTCAGTATCTGGTCGAGCGCGACAAGCACGACCACCAACAGAGATATGCGTTTCAAATTCATGTCCGGAAACTTTTTATGTGCAAATTTAACAATAAAATCGGTAATTCCATGCTTTTGTCTGCCGCTTGCAGGCGATTGCCATATATAATATAGGTATAAGACAACCGTAGTCCGCTGTCCGGCATCGATTCGGCGCAAGGCCTGTCTGCCATAAACCCCGCCGACAGCCGTTGCGACAAAATATAGGAAAAGTGCGAAAAAAGATTGGCAAATGTTTGCATATTCGGAAAATGTCGCTACCTTTGCACCCGCAATTAAAACAAAACACCGACAAATATCGCTCTGTGTTGCCCTGTGAAGGGCTTTTTTAAGCAGCAAAAGTCGGGTGTCGAAAAATTTTTGCAAAAAGTTCTTTTAAGATTTGGTTGGTTCAAAAATAGTATTTATCTTTGCACCACTTTCCGCGCTAAACAAGCGGCAAGTCATAAAAACGGTTCTTTGATTTACTGGTTATATTTTGAGAGAATGTAGTATTTATCTGTCAATTTCCTTTTAGGAAAGAGAAGTAGTCAGGACTCTAACAATACATTTTAATTTTATTACAATGGAGAGTTTGATCCTGGCTCAGGATGAACGCTAGCGGCAGG
>JBJEGV010000009.1:0-86668 GCA_051875395.1 Alistipes sp.
GGTTCTTCTTCACGATTCTATGACGTGGCTGACCGGAGGCTTACTGATAATCCGGCATGAACCGATAAATGCCACGGCTTTCCTGAGCCACCATCCGTTTGTTCGTGAGAAACTGAATTATCTTCACAATCTTGTTGTGATTAAATTTCGTTCCTGCCAGTTCGTAGGCAGTGGTCAGTTCTTCTTCCAAAGCCTTATATCCCGAAATAGTTTCTCTTCCCTCAAAAGCCAGTTCGAGAGCCTTGCGATGGATTGTTTCGTGGATGTCCCTATAAGGGGAGAAGGGTTCCTGTTTGGGACGACCTACGCTCTTTTTTGTCGGCACATAGTCTGGCAGAAGTTCGGGAAGTGATTGGTCATTGATGCAGAAGGCAAATGGCAGAAAGTCTTTGGAACGGGTATGCACACTTTCCACTTTGCTGATGTTACTGTCGTCCTTGTCCTTCTCGATTTGGATGACCGTTTCCGCTTTGTTGTTGATTTCTGTGCCGATGTGTCCACGGGCATTTTCATCGCTTTTGTTCTGGTGGAGGATGGTGTGAAGATGAATCTGGTATTCGTCAGTCCACTGCATGAGTTTGGAGATTACGCATGTGGCTTCGCTCGGAGAATTAATGTCATAGACCAAGTCGCGGATTCCGTCAATCACCACGAAACCGAGACCATCAATCTGACTGATGGCATCGTCTATGATAGCCAAACGCTCCTTCGGATTGAACTTGCGTAGAGCGAGAAAATAGAAACGGTCGCAATCCTCATTGGCCGGCAACTCTGCCAGTTTCATGATACGATGCATCACAATCATACAATGATTCTGACTCTGCTCAGTGTCAATGTAAAGGATGCGGTTCTTTCCTTCTGGGAAATCCGTTATGTAGTTAAGAACTTCCTTTCCGGACAAAGCTGCTGCCACCATAGCGGAAACATTGAAAGTCTTTTTGCTTTTAGCCTTGCCTATGGATGCACTGAAATTTCCCAATGTCCCGATAGGTACTCCGCCTATTTTCAGAACTTCCGGCTCCTGTTCGTATTCCTTTTCCAAGCTGAGCATTGTATCTTGCCATCTTGTAGCGACCTGAGCAAGATCTTCAATGGGTGCTATCGTTTCCATACTCACCAGCTTTTAGGATTGGCTTTGCGACGTGTAGTTGCAAGCATTCGGGCGTGTTCTTCTTCTATGCTTATAGGCGATTCTCCTTTTCTGCCGCTTTCCAACCATTTGTCCAATTCATCACGATAGACAAACAAGTGTTTTCCTTGTTTGATGATTGGAATACCACCATGCTTGGCTTTGTAATAAAAGGATGATTTCGAGATACCTAAATATTCGCAGACTTCATCAACGGTCATTGGAACATGGGTGTCTTTTTTTACCTCGTTATGCTGCTGATGAAGTTTTTCTGTCAACAGATTTTCCATACTTGAGATTCTCTCGCAGAGTTCGCTTACCACTTCAGGCAGGTCATTGAAGGTCAGTTTGTCTTTTTGCATATATAACATTGTTTTTGTTAAACATGCTGCAAACCAACACAATGATGTAATGCTGACAACTATCAGAAGGCAATAATATTTCAGTCTGTGTTGAATAATCCTAATCGGTTGAATTTGCTTTTTATTCTTGGGCTTCTTTCATACATTTGAAGTGATAATCTCCGGTTTTAGGAGTATCAAGGGCTATTTTGCAAACTCCGCATGTCCGGAGATTTTTAGCCAGATATTTAATCGAAGCATCTTTTAGTTCATGTGGGAATATAGTATGTATGAATGTTGCTCTATCTATAAGAGAAATGCCCAATCTCTCCCCGATGTTCCATACGAAATGCATCAGGTCGATAGAACGGAGGGAATTATCTACTTTTGAACGGATTGGCTTGTATAAATCAAACTGTCCGTGCACAAAATACTCTATGTTTTCATGTAGAATTTCAAGATTTTCTTTTGAAAGAAATTCCGTCATTACAAATGTGGTATATTCATGAATGACACGCTTAATGTCTGCCTGCCTTTCTGCTTTTTCACGTTCAATTTCGGCGACACGCACTTCATAATTATCCATATAATCATGTTTTACAACTAAGTTTCCCGGACTTATATCCTTGTCCTTTGGGTACTCCGGATCAATCTCCTTAATTTGTTCGGGTAGAGGTCTTACTTGCTTGCCAAAAGACAAACTCAATTCATTCTTTGTAATGAATCGGAAAAAGAAACGCTGAAGTACTCCACAGACAAGTGTCATTGCCGTGATATATAAAATAACTGGAGTGGAATATTCCATCAGGTTGATATGGCAACTGAGATATAAATAGGAGTCTGTTGCCCAGTAAAGGATGACACTTACTGAAAGTATGAAACTGGTTCTTTGAGGAGAGATTTTAATACTATTCGTCATAAACTGATACTGTTTGAGTTTTACAATAAGACAAATGTATATGCAGATTTCCAAATAGTTGCTGTTTGTAATGGATAATCGTTCAGAATTTAAGAAAAAATACGCTCAGAGTATGATTTGATGCAAAATATCATACTCTGAGCTATAAAAATGGGATTATTTGAACCTTAATTCTTACTTGCGGATTAAAGAGATTCTGTTGCTGGCTTCACGCTTGTTACTGTCTACAACTTTCATGTACCGTTGTGTCGTGGTGATACTTTTATGTGCCATATTACTTTGAATGGTACGTATGTCTGTGCCGGCTGCTCCTTGAAGTGTTGCGTATGTTCTTCGGTAGGAGTGGAAAGTGATATTCTTGGTAATACCGGCTTTGCGAATCCACTCTTTCATGGGATGCTGTGTCCAACTTCGTTTCAATCCTTTAAATACTAATCCGGTTTTTTCCGGAGAATAGCCGATTAATTGCAGGGCTTCGTCGCTGATTGGAATGATGTCCTCTGTTTTGGTCTTTTGGGTAATTGTATGGACACATTTCCCTCCGGCTGCAAAGTCAACGATTTCATGCCATTGT
This sequence comes from Alistipes sp., assembly GCA_051875395.1. Lineage (GTDB taxonomy): Bacteria > Bacteroidota > Bacteroidia > Bacteroidales > Rikenellaceae > Alistipes. The sequence continues at coordinate 2,964 of JBJEGV010000009.1, forward strand.
AACGATAGTATATCGCTGATTCTGAGACTGGTCAAACATGAAAACAATGCTGCTGTCTTCAGAATCGGCTTTTTGCAAGGTGTCTCAGCCAATTTGTAAAGTTCTTCCACACTTAGATAGTCTTTTGGAGTATCTTCCGTTTCGATTTTATCCAAAAAGTCATTGATGTTGGTCTTGATTAGCTGATTGCGATAAAGGATTTTCAAAAGTCCCCTGAATGTTGACCAATAGCCGGAAGCAGAGTTCTTTGAAATGCGACCGTCACGCCTGAGTTGCTTGGCATTTAGCAGATACTCACGAAACTTATTGCAAAGGTCAATATCAATTTCTTCAAAAGTACATTTGCCATGAACGAAGTTGTAGAAATGGTGGTACACAAATTCCCACTTTTGGTCATGCTTACGAAGCTGCCTGCGGTAGTATTCCAAAAAATCCGCTTTGAGTTTGTGTCTGTCAAAGAAATCATACCTGTCATTTACGATAGATTCAAAGCGTCGACATCGGATGGCTTCTGCTTTTTCCGACATAGTGGCATTGAAGTTACGTTCGCGCTCATTCTTGGGATTGGCATAAATATAAATGTTCAATCCTTCGTGGCGGATGGTTTTCATTGTTTCCTGGTCACGATAGCCCGGATAATAATCCAGATAGTAAGAAAGCATCCCGTTTTTCAAAGGACGTGTTCTCAATGTTACTGTTTTACATTCTAACATGGTTACAATTATTATTAGTTTATACTTGATTTGCTGCAAATGTCCGTAATGGCTTGACACAGACAATGCTCATTTTTAGAATCATTTTCTGGTCTGCCTAAATTCAGACTTAAGCTTATTTTCTGACACCCATTACATGATCAAATTCCACTTTCAGGAATCTCACGAAACGACCTTTCTTCTCACGTTTGATTTCGTGGAATTGTAGAATGCCATAAACAGAGTCTCTGGAAAGACTGTATTTCTTCATGGCTTCCTGCACGGTGTAGTACTCCGAAGCATTATCTTCGGCAGTCTGCTTGGATAGGTCAAAATGTAGCTTCGAGTAGAATATCTGACCGTGTTCTTTCTTGGACGGGATGTTGTTGCGATAGACATGGGAGCGGATGGCACCCCGACTCATACTATACTTTTGTTCTATATCTTCGGGAGTGTACCATTCGGTCAGATCATTATCTGTCTTGTATTTGGCAAAAGCAGCATCAATATGCTTTTTGCTGTAATAGTTGAACTGCCGGATACGGATTTTTGGGATATTGTTCTCTCTTGTATATGCCCAAATCCATTTTTGCGATACTTTGTACTTTTCGGAAATTTGCTCGGCAGTGTAGTACTCAGTTATATCAAGGTCATCTTTAATTCTTCTTCGTTCATAGGGGCGCGTTTTAAGCATCAGTTCAATATCGGCTCTGCGAATGATAGACATCCTTGCACTGATTCTTGAAGCTCTTAACTTATCTTCTTTGACGAGTTTGTAAATGTATTGGCGAGAAACGCCCATCAACTGTGCGGCTTGTGCAAAAGTAAAGTAGTCTTGATGGTCAAGTTTGCTTTTGACTTCTATCAAATCCTGTAACTCACGAAGTTCGAGTCTTCGTTCTCTCATACGATGTTTGTAGCCTTGACTGGCACATTGGTGGCTACAATAATTAGTGGTAGTTTTCTTCGCAATGAATGGCTTACCACACCATTGGCAAATTCTTTTTACTTCCATGTTGTTTTCTCCATATTTTTAATGAAATCATATAGTTTTAATTTCGCTTTTTGTCTACCTATGTAAACCATTGTCAACACATGTTGTTGACTACCTCGCTGTGACATCGCGGTTTTTGGTTCACTTGTTACGCGGTAGAAATACGGTAGAAAAATATGGTGAACAACACTATCCAATCGCTATGAACTGGATTTTGGGTAAATAAAAAAGTCGCTGAAATTCAGCGACTTCATTATAGTTGGTCCTAATTCGTTGCGGTTAATTGCGATATATCATTTCCCGATGCAAAAGTTCGAGAATACGGATTGGAGGATTTCGTCGGAGGTGATTTCGCCGGTGATTTCGCCGATTGCGTCGGTAGCGGCGCGGAGTTCCTCGGCTACGAGTTCCGACGAGACGCCCTCGTCGAGTCCCGTCATTGCGCGAGTAACGGCATCGTGCGCTCGTGCGAGTGCGTCGTAATGGCGGGCACTGGAGACCACTGCATCGCCGCGATACAGGCCTGCGGTATCGACTGCCGAGCATAATGCGCGGCGCAAATCGTCGATGCCTGTGTTCTCGCGTGCCGAGATGTATATCGCGCCTTCGATGTTGCGCTCGTCGGACAAATCGGTTTTATTGACCACGACAATCTCGCGGCACTCTCCGCTCAATGGCATCGGCTCTATGGCTTTGGTTGTCGGCTCGACCATCCGGATAACGATGCGTGCCGTATCGATGGCCTTTTGCGTGCGGTCGATACCCATCTGCTCCAAGCGGTCGTCGGTGGTGCGCAGGCCGGCAGTATCGATAAATCGGAAATGTATTCCGTCGATTACGGCATCCTCCTCGATGGTGTCGCGGGTTGTTCCGGCGATTTCCGATACCATTGCACGGTCGTCGTCGATAAGCCGATTCAGCAGGGTGCTTTTGCCGACATTCGGTTTGCCGGCAATCACTACGCGGATGCCGGAACGTATGGCGTTGCCTGTGGCGAACGAGTGCATCAGCGAACCGATTAGGCGGTCGGTGTCGCAAAGCGTTGTGCGCAGTTGCCTGCGGTCGGCAAATTCGACATCCTCCTCCGAAAAATCGAGTTCCAATTCGAGTAGCATTACCGCATTCATCAACCGTTTGCGCAATTTGCCCAACGCCTCCGAATAACCTCCCCGCATCTGCGTCGATGCCATTGCGTGGGCCGCCCGCGAGTCGGAAGCGATGAGGTCGGCTATGGCCTCTGCCTGCGACAGGTCGATTTTGCCGTTGGCAAATGCTCTGGCCGAAAATTCGCCGGCTGTTGCAGGTCGTGCGCCGTGCCGACAGAGCAGGGTGATAATCTCGGATGCGATATATCGTGAGCCGTGTATCGAGATTTCGACGGAATCCTCGCCCGTATATGATTTCGGGGCGCGGAATACAGCCGCCAATACATCGTCTATTATACGTCCGTTGTCGGCAATTTTGCCGTAGTGGAGTGTGTGAGTGGGAACATCGGCGAGCCGAGAGCGTCCGACGAATACGGCATCGCAACATTCGATTGCTCCCTTGCCGCTCAACCGTATTACGGCTATTGCTCCGCCGAGTGCCGTTGCCGGTGCAACGATAATGTCTTTATCAAGCATCGTGCGTCGGATTTAATGGGTTGCCGTGTACCACTCCGTTTTTTGCCATTCGTCGCGATATTGCGTGTTGTCGTCGAAGAGGATTGGCGCACTCGTCGTGATGCCCGAGTAGTAATTTATGTCATTCAACGCCTTGTTATAGGCCGAATAGAACCCGTCGGTGTGATAGCGCGACGAAACGGTCTTATTCAACTGTGCCGAGAAATCGGCTACGGCCTGTTCGTCGGTGCATGACTGCTTGACATAATCCTCCAAATCGTAGAACAGATGCGAGGAGAGGCCTTCGTACGACTGTATGTCGGCAAGTGTGATTTCGCGACTGCCGGAGGTGTTGATGCGCAACATCGCCTGTGCCAACTTTTCGAGTTGCGAACAATCGATTACCGCCGAACAAGCCGACGGTATTTGCTCGGGCGTATTGCGGTAGTACTCCACGAACAGGCGACATACGACATCGAGGTCGAAGCGTGTCCCTTGTTCGAGCAGCAATTCGGGCAGTACGCTGTCGTAAGGCAATCCCGTACTCATTATCTCGCAAGGCGAAGCGAGGATGTAGTCGGTGCTGTTGCGCAGGTCGTATGCAGCCTCCACGTTCGACATGAAACAAGCATCGAATATGATGTATTGCAGTTTTATTCCGGTCTCGGCAATGGCGGCAGCCAACGTCGTCGTATCGTATTGCGTGGAGGAGGTGTCGCCTATGTTACGGGTTTGCAATGCACCCTGCGCAGGCGTCCACAATTTTTCGCGGGCAGAGATGATGCTTCGCGCCAACTTTGACGTTTGGGTCGTTGCGGTCGGAATCCAAGCCTTGCCGTGCGAGCCGATAACCAACCCGTAATTGCGGGCAGGGGCGTATTTGACCATGTCGGCAAGTTGTTCGGACAGTGTCGCCTGCGTATATGGCAGCGGCAAAGTGTAATGCTTGATGTTTACCTTTGCGCATTTGCGGGACGAGTCGTCGTACAGCAGTTCTTCCAACGAAGCCTCCGTCGAACTGCTTTGGGTAAACATCAATATACGGGCATTGCCCAGAATATTCCTTTCGGCTGCTTTGACGATGTTGGCGATATTGTTGTTGTAATGCGGTTTGAGGCTGGTACCCAAAAAGTAAAACAGAATGGTCTGCTCGGCTGTCGGACGGATATGCACCTGCCGCACATCGACGCTTGCTCCCTGCCGTTTGCCGTCGATTTCAAAAACGACTTTGCCTATCTGCTCGATTGTGCCGGAGCCATTCTCTTTGGTCGAGGTAACCTGCAAGGTGTATTGTCCCGATTGGGTGTTGCGCTGCACTACCGCGCAATCGATGTCGCCGTCGCAAATAATCTCGAAATCGGGCGTTGCGGAGTATAATTCAATGGTTGCCGTCGCTCCTGCATTCGCATCGGTATATACGGTCTCGTAACCGCTTTTAATCGCCATTTGCGGATATTGGTATGCCGCGAGGCCGACAAAAACGGTGGATTTCAGTTTGAATGACAGTTTGTCGAGACGTACGGTGTCGCGCGAGTCGTTGGATTCGGTTGCCTGTGCCATGATTTTTATTCGCTTGCCGGCAGCACCGCTCGACGGGTCGCAGACGAAACCTTCGGTCGGCAGGATGCGCCAATCGTACTCCGAACTGATGGAGAATGTCGCGGTATCGCCTTTGCGTCCGCCGATATATAGCGCGTTGTTGGTTATGCCGCTGTCGATTTGCAATGCGCTGCTCGGAAGGGCAGTCTCTTTTTGGCAGCCGCTCCATATCGCAGCGACAAACAGAATATATAGCAATCTTTTCATCGTAAGCGTTGATTGTTGCAGGGCAAATATACGAAATATTCGGCTTCCTTCGCGATTATTTGTACTGACGCGGTTTCATGTTGTTTATCTGCCAAGTCCGTTCGCGCTTGAAGACATAACCTTCGGGCTTGTTCCAATAGATGCGGCTGTAATCGAAATAGTAGCCTTTGACCTTGTTGTGCGGCACGCTGAACGGCACGAATTCGACGGTGCGGCTGATGATGCGACCTTTCAGATATTTCCAATCTTTCGAGGCGATGTAGTCCAAGCCGTGCGAAAACATTATGATATGCATTGGCGATTTCTCTTTCAGACCGTCGCCCGATTGCGCTATGGTGTTCAATATGCCGTTCAACCGATTGTAATATGCCTTTTCGCGCTCTTTGTCGCCCGATGTCCCGTAAGCATAAGCCATGATGTTGAGCAACTGCGGACTGAACGGGTCCTGCTCCATGGCCTCGATGCCGGCTGCAATCAATTCGTCGATTGCTGTTACGCTCGGCTCGTCTATCGCGATTCGCGCCATTATCGTCTGCACGCGGTCCATCCCTTTGTTCGTAACCAAAGGCTTGTATTCCGCTTGGAAAGCGTAACCGTAATAGAGATAGTGATACTCTTCCGCCGTCAGTTCTCCGCCCTCTTTGTAGCGCATCATCAGGTTGGGGTAGTAGAACGGCGACGACGAATCGGCTATCTGTACCGAGATTCGGTCGTTGTCGGGAACCTGTGCATGTGCGCCGATTGTCAGTATGGCGGCCAGCAGAACGAGAGTGATTTTGCGTAACATCTTTTGGTGCTTTTTCTGTAAAACGTTGGCTTTAACGTTTTTCGTATGCGGAGATGGAGTGCGCCATCTTTGTGTGCAAATGGTCGCTGCCTTCGGCCAAAGGCAGACGGACGGTGGCGTTGCACAGTCCTTTTATCGCCATGGCTGTTTTTATTCCGACAGGATTGCCCTCCTCGAACAACTCTGCCGTAATTGTGGCGAGCGGGGCGAACAGGGCATCGGCTGCATCGAATTCGCCTTCGTGCGCCTTGCGGACGAAAGCAACGGTCTGTTGCGGATATAATTGTGCCAATACCGAGATGACACCTACTCCGCCCAACCGCATGGCATCGACCGTCAGTGCATCGTCGCCGCAGATGAGCAGGAATGTCTCGGGCGAGAGTTCGCGGATTGCACGCATCTGCTCCACATTGCCGGAGGCCTCTTTGATGCCGATGATTTTCGGACACTCTTTCGCCAATCGTGCCACCGTTGCCGGCTGAATGTTTACGCCCGTCCTACCCGGGACGTTGTAGAGAATTACGGGCAGCGGCGACGCATCGGCAATCGCCCGAAAGTGGCGATACAATCCCTCCTGATTAGGCTTGTTGTAGTACGGACAGACGCTCAACACGGCATCGTAGCCCTCCGTGATACCGCTCCGAAGTGTCTGTTCGACATCGCGCGTGCAGTTGCCTCCGACGCCGATGACAAGCGGCGTGCGCCCTGCAACGCGCTCTTTGATGAATCTGGCAGCGGCGATGCGCTCGTCGGCACTCATCGTCGGAGCCTCCGAGGTGGTGCCGAGCGCAACGATATAGTCGATGCCGTTGGCTATGATATATTCGATGATTTGCGCCAATTTCGCAAAATCTATGCTGCCGTTTTCGGCAAACGGCGTGATGAGTGCCACTCCCACACCTGCGAATTTACTCTGCTTCATAATATATCCCTCTTAAAACAGACTGCCCTGTACGGGTTCGTCCTTGATTGTTTTCTGTTCGGTTGAGGCTGTCGGATTGTTGTCGGTATTGTCGGCATCGGCGATAAGAGCCATAAATTCCGATTCCGATACTATTCTGACACCCAATTTCTGTGCTTTCTGCAATTTTGCCGGACCCATGTTCTCGCCCGCAACGATGAAATCGGTATTGGCTGCCACACCCGATTGGTTTTTGCCTCCGTGAGCCTCTATCAGTGCTTTCAGTTCGTCCCGAGAGTGGTCGGCGAATTTGCCCGAAACAACGATGTTCTTGCCGGCAAGCACTTCGGACAGCAATTCGCTCTGCTCCATCGCAAACTGCAATCCCGCTTTGCGCAAACGTGCTATAATCGTGCGGTTGCCCTCGTCGGCGAAGTAGTCGATTATCGAATCGGCAATTTTCGCGCCAACCTCGTCCGACTCCATCAACTCTGCTGCCGAAGCCTGCATCAGTGCATCGATGTTTTTGAAATGGGCAGCCAAATACTTGGCCGTGGTCTCTCCGACGAAACGGATGCCCAAACCGAACAATACGCGATTGAACGGCACCTCGCGCGAGGCCGCTATGCTGCGGATGATGTTGTCGGCCGACTTGTCGCCCAAACGCGGCAGCGATGCAAGGTCGGTGGCGTGCAAATCGTACAAATCGGCTATGTCGTTTACCAATCCGCATTCAAACAGCAACTCCACGGTCTCCGCTCCCAAACCGTCGATATTCATGGCTTTGCGACGGATAAAGTGGATGATGCGTCCCAAAATTTGCGGACGGCAGTGGCTCTGATTCGGGCAATACATCTTTACCTCGCCCTCGTATCGTGCGAGCGGTGTGCTGCATTCGGGACATGTCGCAACGAACTCGAAAGCACGGCTGTCGGTAGGTCGTCGGGCAAGTTCCACACCCGTAATTTTCGGTATAATCTCGCCGCTTTTCTCGACATAGACCATATCTCCGAGCCGAATGTCCAACTGCGCGATTTGCTCGGCATTGTGCAGAGTGGCACGCTTTACCGTAGTGCCTGCCAACTGCACGGGTTCGAGATTGGCCACGGGAGTTATCGCGCCTGTGCGTCCCACCTGAAAATCGACGCTGAGCAGTTTCGTCAAAGCCTGTTCTGCCTTGAATTTGTATGCCACAGCCCATTTCGGGGCTTTCGACGTAAATCCCAATGCCCGTTGGTCGGCATAACGGTTTACCTTGATTACCACACCGTCGGTTGGGAACGGCAACCCTTTGCGCTCGGTATCCCAATAGCCGATATACGCCTCGATTTCGTCGAACGAGTGGCAGATGCGCATCTTGTCCGATATTTTGAATCCCCATTTGCGCGCCTCCTGCATGTTCTCCCATTGCGATTGGTGGGGTAGTGCGTTGCCCGCCAACTGATAGAGCGTGCAATCCAATCCGCGTTTTGCGACTATGGCCGATTGTTGTTGTTTGAGCGTACCTGCCGCTGCATTGCGGGGATTGGCGAAGAGCGGCTCGCCGGCAGCCTCACGTTCGGCATTGAGACGGTCGAACGAGGCATAAGGCATCAGTATCTCGCCGCGAATCTCGAACAACGGCGGATAGTTGTCGCCCGTGAGTGTGAGCGGTATTGCGCGTATGGTCTTGGCATTGGCGGTAACGTCGTCTCCGTTCTCGCCATCACCACGGGTGGCAGCCTGTACGAGTCGGCCGTTTTCGTATGTAAGCGAAATGGCGGTACCGTCGAATTTGAGTTCGCATACGAACTCGGTCGGCCCAATCTCCTTCTCGACCCGCTCCACGAATTCGCGCAATTCGGCGATTGAATAGGTGTTCGAGAGCGACAGCATCGGAAAACGATGATGCACCGTTGCGAATTCGGCCGTTATGTCGCTGCCGACACGGGCTGTGGGCGAGGTCGGGTCGGCATATTCGGGATGCGCCGCCTCCAAGTCGATAAGTTCGCGCATCATCTTGTCGAACTCGAAATCCGATATCTCGGGAGAGTTATCGACATAGTATTTGCGGTTGTGATAATTGAGCAGTTCGCGCAACTGCCTTATTCTTTCGTATGACATATATTCCGTATATGTGTAGCGCATAAAGGTACATAATTTGTTTGTAATGTGGTATCAAAACGAAAAAAAAATCAAAAAAATCGACATAATTGTTTGCGTATTTATTTTTTGCGTATAATTGCGGAAAATTTCAGAACAATTTATGGCACCGGTTAACAATAAGAGAAGATTGGTAGTAAGTTTCCACAACCTTCCTGCGGAGTTGCAAGAGCAGGTAAAGGCCTTGTATCCGGCGGGTTATGCAGATGCGATGATGCGTATAGACAAGCCCAACGGGGATTTTTTCTATGCTGTTCCGTTTGAAACGGCCGATACGAGTTATCTTGTCAAGATTGATGTCAAGATAGACGACATGTCGGAAGACGAGGAAGACAAGGATTTTTACGACGAGGGCGATTTGAAGGGTGCGGACGATATTCAGGACGACGGCTCCGAATCCGAAGACGAGCCTGCCGACGAAAGCATGGATTTCGGCGGCGATGCCATGTAAAGTCGTCCGTGGTCGATTGCAGGGTATCCGACAATGTTCGGATGCCCTTTTTTGTTTGGCGGATTGCACGGTGCGGGATTCGGGCGGAGAACGGTCGGGATTTACCCTTAAAAATAACGCAAACAGGCTGCACGATGCAACCTGTTTGCGTTGGTGGATCCTGTAGGGCTTGAACCTACGACCCCCTGATTATGAGTCAGGTGCTACTAACCAACTGAGCTAAGGATCCGACGGGTTTCCCCTTATGCGGGTGCAAAGATACAAAAAAAAACGATAGTACCAAAATTTCTTTTGCAGAGGCATGCCGATAATTTTTCGGCATCTGCGGTAGGGATTTTTTATTATCTTTGCGGCGGATTCGTACCGAAACAGGTGCGGTAAAAAAGTTTGAAAATTATGTTTTACAATTTGTTAAAGGGTAAAAAAGGAATCATATTCGGCGCTCTCAACGAGCAGTCTATCGCTTGGAAGGTTGCCGAACATGCAGTTGAAGAGGGTGCGGAGATTGTACTGACCAATACCGCCGTATCGATTCGTATCGGTACCATCGGCACTTTGGCCGAGAAGTGCCACACGATTGTCATTCCTGCCGATGCCACGAGTGTTGAGGATTTGGAGACGTTGGTGGACAAGGCGATGGAGCATTTCGGCGGTAAGTTCGATTTTGTGCTGCACTCAATCGGTATGTCGCCGAATGTCCGCAAGGGTCGTGCATACGACGATTTGGATTACGGCTTCGTGGAGAAGACGCTCGACATTTCTGCCGTGTCGTTCCACAAACTGTTGCAGGTACTGCATCGCAAGGATGCAATCAACGATTGGGGCTCGATTGTCGCTCTGACCTATATCGCCGCACAGCGCACCTTCGCGGGTTACAGCGATATGGCGGATGCCAAGGCTCTGCTCGAATCGATAGCCCGCAGTTTCGGTGCCGTTTACGGCGCGTCGCACCATGTCCGCATCAATACCGTTTCGCAGTCTCCGACGATGACGACGGCGGGTACGGGTATCGCCGGTATGACCGACATGTTCGATTTTGCCGACAAAATGTCGCCGCTCGGCAATGCCACGGCAGACGATTGCGCCAATTATATCATAACGCTCTTTTCGGACCTTACGCGCAAGGTAACGATGCAGAATCTCTACCACGACGGCGGTTACTCGAAAATGGGTTTGAGCGCAGATGTTCTGCATACCTATATCGCCGGCAAGGAGAAGTAGATGATTTGAACCAACAAAATACGTCAGTAGATTATAATCTACTGACGTATTTATATAATAGATAGGGCTTTAATGCTTTATTTATGTTCAAAATACTTAATAAACAAATCCTTAAATACTACATCATATTTTAGATGATAATGTTTGCTATCAGCAACACGCAAATATTCTCTAAGAAATAGACCAATCCACCATGTTACACCATCTTCGTCAGTTAAACTCCAACCGCTTTTTATTACTGCACTTTCAACCCAATTTAGAATTGTAGTATAATCTTCATTATTAAAAGACCATCCATAATCAACATTTATTCCTATTGAATTTGTGCTTTCCCACTCTTCCATTTGATTTAGTACAAACGGAGACTTGGATGCGATGCAGTATATCTCTGCTTCCTTATTAATGCCAAAAGGGAAAATCATAATTGTAGTTTATTAATAATTGTAGCTAACTCTCGAGTATCTACATTTGATTGACTCCGATATTCTTTAAGAATTGTTGCAGACGCAATTCCAACAATGTACTTCGCGGCATCAATATAATTTTGTGGAGTTATTAATAGGCATGATGCAACAATATTGGACTCTCGCAAATATCGCTGTGCCTCTGTAATAACTTTTTGCATCGCGGTGTCGCAGACGATATCGTTCATTATTAAATTCCACTCTTGCTGAGAAAATACCTTTCTTAAATTGATTTGCATGACTGATTTTGATAAAATGGCAAGATTTATCAATCTGCTATCTTGGCTTACTATAAACCCCATCAATTCTATATTTTGCAATTCATTATTACTCATATTTTATTTCTCCATTAACTCTTTGATTATCTGCATACCCTCGGCTTTGGTAACTCTTGGAGGTTTACATGTACTGCTTCAAACTTAAAAGTGCTAGTTCTGACTCGGCTGTATTTCCATCAATAATCATCAGACATCCCAAAAACGCCATAACAACTCGTTTCTGCTCAACAGACATCCATGTAATGATATTAATAGCATCGTAGGGCTTCATGGTATCTGATGAAGTAATGTCCGTTTGTGATATCTTGAGTCTTTGGAAAATAGAGTTTTCTAACAAAACTTCTGTTATATCTGTTTTCCCATCTGCATTAATCATCATGTTGGCAACTTTTACAATTGATTGTTTTTCTTGCTTTGTGAAATACATAATAAATAAGTTTTTAGGTTACTCATTTATAGAGGGAAGTTTATTTGTAATATTCAATAGATATATTTCTATCATACATATTTAGTACACATTTTTGTATATCGTCATTTTCCAAATATATTATGATTCCATAATCTGAGAATGGCGCTCCCATTTGGTCATATCCAAATCCACGCAGTGTTATTTCATCTTGGATGCAAGATATTACACGCATCTGCTTGGGTGCCATTTGAATATTGTTCCCCCATAATGGGTGAGGCGCATCGAGATTGTAAATGCTAACAGTATAACCTTCTCCTTGATTTATATTTTTTTCAATGTGAATAGACCTATGACAACCATAATTATGTCCACTCATGTTTACGCCGTTTTGATAGCGTATATGGTCTGATGACACAAATTTAACGCATCCGGATTTAGGGTTGTTGTCGCAGTTTTTTAAGTCTGTTATAATGCTCATAATTTCCTGAAATTAATTAAAGATTGCCAATTATACGTTTTGCTGTATCTATATTCATGGTTGGTAGATTGCAAATTTTTGTCATTATACACCATAATGCATGTTCGCTTTCATCGATATTGCCATCAGAAATCATAACGCAACCCAATATAGCAGCGACCATCTCTTTTTGTTCAAAAGACATATCGCTAATAATTTTTGCCACTTCATCGCCTTGAAGATTCGCAGCGTTTTGTAATTCTTCTTCTGAGATGTGTATTTTTGCTAATAAAACTGCCCCAAATAAGCGCTCAGAATTTTGTAATTTCCCATCGGCTGTAATCATCATGGTTACAGCACACGCAATCGCTTGTCGTTCTTTACTCGTAAAGTTCATAATTAAAAAGATTTAGGTTTGCACCTTTCTGCCCCGAAGATGCGGGTTAATTCAATAAAAGAAAGCGCAGGGCAGATACCTTATTTTGTGCGACAGGTCGTAGGAAACCTTCATTGATAAAATAAGCAACAACCCCACGCCTATATCCGAAAGGATATATGACGGAAAGGCAATGCCACTTATTCCCACCAATGTTGGATTTGTGCTGTGAATTTCCTACGTTCGTCGCACCGGAATAAAGTTACACTTCCGTAATCAAATATGTCGTTACAAAATTAGTACACATATTTCGGAAATGCAATAACATTTTGCCTCTTTTTTAGGGTTGTTGCACTTTTATTCTCTGCAAAGTTCCGAAAAACAAATATTGTATGCAATAGGGTGCTGTTTGTGGTGCGTAATTTTGTTTGTGATGCAAAAATACAGGCTTTTACGGGCTTAAATGATGAAACGGCTATGCAACTGCATAACCGTTTCGTCTCTTTTATATGCCGTTGAATCGGCTGTTTTTGCTTGCAATTCCGTCGATGCGGGCGGGCGTCGAACGCTACTTTTGGAACTGCATGGTATAGTTGCGCAGCCATCGCAGCATGAACGACGGCATGATAAGGCAGAACGGAATGAACAGTTTGTTCCACCAATCCGGCACGACGCAGCGGCGACCCCGCCACAATGCCCGCAAACCGCGACGTGCGCACGATTCGGGAGTCATCAATGCGCCCAACCGAATGCCGATTTTCTGCCACTTTTTGGTCAGACCGTAGAGGTCGGTGGCGATGCCGGCAGGACAGACTGCCGTAACATATACGCCCTTTTCGCGCACCTCCTTTGAGAATGCGACCGAGAAACTTTTCAGATAGGCCTTGCTTGCGCTGTACAGCGACAGACCGGGGAAAGGCATCCAAATCGAGAACGACGACATGTTGAGTATGCGTCCTCCGCCTCGCGAAGCCATATCGTCGGCAAACAGTCGGCAGAGTATCGTATTGGTGATGTCGTGGAGCATAATCGTCCGCTTGATGCGCTCTATCGGGGTGTTGCAGATGTCGCAAAACGAGAACATGCCCGCGTTGTTGATAAGCACGTCGATAACGATTCCGCGCTCTTTGATGTCGGCAAACAGTTGTTCGGCAGCATCGACTTGTGCGAGGTCTTTGGCGATAACCGTTATCTCGGCGTCGTATTTTGCGGCAATCTCGTCGGCAGTCTGCCGCAAAACCTCTCCGTTTTGGCTGACCATCACCAGATTGTAACCCAAATCGGCCAACTGTGCGGCATAGCACCGTCCGATGCCTGTCGATGCGCCCGTAACAAGAGCCGTGCGCGAGCCTTTGGCAACCTCTCCGCGTCTCATCCCTATTTGATTTTGCGCAACTCCTTCCACAAACTCTCCGGAATCTCGCCCGAGCAGTTGTGGCAGCATTTCATATCGACCGAATACATGCGTGCTATGCAGTAGTCGCGATGGTCGCAACCGGAACGGGTCGTTATGTCGCCCTCCTTCAATTTATTGACGAATGCAGGGTCATTGACCAAGGCGCGTGCCATCTGTACGAGTTCGAAACCCGCATCGAGTACCTTCTCGATACCTTCGCGCGATACCAAACCGCCGACATATACAAGCGGACCTTTGAGTTCGGCACGGAACTTTTTCGCATTTTCGAGGAAGAAGCACTCCTCGAAATCGTACTGCTTAATCATCCAATTACCGAACAGATTTACGACGATTTTTTGCGGTGCCGACGGCCACCAAGGCATATAGTAACTCATGGTCTTTGTCGGTATGCGGCCGCGCATGACAGCCATGGGTGCTTTCGACACGAAGCCCGATGTCAGCACGATGCCGTCGACATTGAATTTCTCAATCTCTTTGGCTATCTCGATGGATTCGGGTATCTCGATGCCGCCCTTGAAACTATCCTCCATATTGTGCTTTACGAGCACTGCCATACCGCACTTTTCCGCCGCTTCGCGTACCTCCGTCAGGCACATCTTCATAAAACGCATGCGGTTTTCGAGTGAGCCTCCGAATTCGTCGTGGCGATGGTTGGTGTAGGGCGAGAGGAATTGCGAAATCAGATAGCCGTGTCCCGCATGTACCTCGACGCTGTCGAAACCTGCCTCGTGTGCAGTCAGTACGGCCTTGCCGAAATCCTTGGCGAACTGCGTGCATTCGCTGCGCCGCATGCCGCGCACGAACGTTGGTGAATAGAGGTTGAAGCCCGTCGATGCTCCTACGGGGAAACAGCCTGCCGTAAACCAATGCGTCATGTTGCCGCAGTGGCCTATCTGAATGCCGGCAGCCGCACCTTCGTTATGGATGGCATCGGTAATGTCTTTGAGTGCGGGAACAATCTCGTCGCGCAGCCACAACTGCGAGTTGAACGAGATGCCGCTCTTGTTAATCGAGGCGTATGCCAACGTGGTCATTCCGATACCGCCGCGGGCAACGCTGACATGGTAATCTTTGAGTTGCTGCGTAGGGCTGAAATTCTTGCCCATCGACTCGAAAGCCGCCGAACGGATTGTACGGTTGCGCAAGGTAACCTTGCCGAGTTTGTAGGGGGTAAATAGTTTCGACCCTTCGAGTGTTTTTTTCTCTTCCATAAATTTATCCGGTTAATAGATAAACGGTATGATTTTTTTGCGGTGCAGCGACTTGAATTCGTCGCCGAACTCCTTTTCGTAGCGTTTGTAAAGCGATGCGGCACGCGGTGCGAGATTGGCGAATGTCCACCATGCAAAGACTGCACCCGACCACGACCACGAGGCTATGGCAAAACCGACCCACTCCGTAAATTCGCCGAAATAGTTGGCCGACGAGACGAAGCGGAACATGCCTCCGCGCGGAATATAGTGCTTGGTGTCGCCCGGCTTGCGCAGATTGCGGATGATGCTGTCGGATTGCAGATTGATGAAGAATCCCGCAAGGAAAACGGCGGTGCCGATGTAGATGTACGGTTTGGAAAACCAATCGTCGTAGTAGTTCTGTCGCGGAGCGAGGTAGAAAATCCAACCGCCCTGCATCAGTGCATTGAGCGTGTTGAATACCATGCCCATTGCGACGATGCCGAAGGGCATCTTCGAGTTGCCGCGCATACGCAGCGGAAAGATGAACGACCGTTGGAAATAGTGCGTCTGGAAAATCAGAAACAGTACGAGAGGAGCGGCCTCGAATCGCACATCGGAGCATGCCCACAATATGCACATGGCGATAAATACGGGCGACTCCATCAATACCCAGCCGAGTTTGTTCGGTACGGGAAAGCCGAATTTCGGGTTGAACAGATAGCCGTAACCCGCTTCGACGAAATAGAGCGCGACGAACACCACGACGGCGATGAGCGACATTACCGCCAAAAAACAGTTGAAAGCATCAAGGGTTATCATTTTGCCTGCAAAATTATGCTATAAAACGTACAAAGATAGCAAAAAAATCGGTTGCAACGGCTTTTGCGGCAGAAAAAAGGAGCATATCGGTCGATATACTCCTTTTTGATAACGATTGCGGGCGAATCGGATGTGGATTCGGTCGCACCGTCTTTCGGATTTTCGTCGATGCGTTATAACGTTATAACCGGTTTGTCTCTTCGTTTAATCTTACCGACGGCTCGGCAGACATTGCGAAGGTGTACGACGATGTCTCGCCCGTATCGAAATACAATTTGACGGTCAGGGCATAACTATCCCCGTCGAGTTCCGGCAATTTTGTCGTCCGAAGCGTAATGCCGCTGTTGCCGACGGCTTGCAACAATTTTAAGTCTCCTGCCTGCAATTCGCCGAGTGGCTTGACAACGTGGGTGAGTGGTTCGTTCAACGACCATTTGCTTTGAATGAACGGATAGTATGTATGGTAGTCCACTTCAAAAATATCGTTCAACACCGCACCCGCCTGATGTTCGGCATCCCAACGAATATCGGCAGTAATCTCGACATTGTCGATTTGTTCGGCAATGGCATACGAAGTATGGTAGTATTTGTCGATAACCAATTCTTTGGTCCATTTGTTTTGTTTTATCAAGAAACCGTCGGGATTGACATCGCCGTATTTTTGACACAAAGCGTAATATCGGGTATCGCCATTTCTAAGCCATGCCGCTGCAGTCGTATACAACGCTACACAGTGTATGTCTATATACAATTCGTCGGATGTAATTTTAACACTTGTCCCTTTGTTGCAATTCTTCGGATTGTCGCCTAACGAATAGTACTCCATTATCCAACCCGGACTTTTCCCCAACTTATCCCAGCCATCGGTACAACTGCACAACAACATTGTTGCACATGCCAAAATTCCTGCTATTGTTTGAAACCGTTTCATATCAGTCGATAATGCAATACAAATGTAAGCGCAAAAAAATGAATTCCAAATAATTATGGCAGAAAAAATGTCGTGATGCGACGAGTTTGCGTATCCCGACTTCATTTTTTAGGCGGTGTTACCTCGTTCGGACATGGTGTCCTATTCGATTTTGATTTTGAAGAATATGGCGTAGAGTATCGGCACAAAGAAGAGCGTGGCCAATGTGGAGAAGAGCAAACCTCCCATGATGGTTGCCGCCATGGAGCCGAACATCGAGTCGCTCAACAGCGGAATCATTCCGAGAATGGTGGTCAGCGACGCCATCATCACGGGGCGCAGACGACTCTCGGAACTCGACACGAGTGCCTCGGCAGGCGGAATGCCGGCTGCGATTTGCTCGCCTATTTCGTCCATAAGCACGATGCAGTTTTTCATCATCATTCCGACCAAACCCAATGCACCCACTATGGCGCAGAATGTAAACGACAATCCGCTCAACAACATAGCTGCGACGATGCCGACCGCAAGCAACGGAATGCAGCAGAGAATGATGACGGGTTTGCGGTAGCCCTTGAACAGCATTATCAGTATGAGAATCATCAGCACGATGCCCAACGGTACGTTTTTGAAGAGGTAGTGCATCGTTTGCGTGCTTGCATCCTTTTCGCCCATCCATCGCAGCCGATACCCTTCGGGCAGGTCGAGCCGTTCAATCTGCTCGGCAATGATTGTACGAGCCTTCTCGGTCTCTATGCCGGTTGCGGGCGAACACATGACGGTTTGCGTCCTCTGCCCGTTGTAACGCGGCACGACAGACTCTTCCCAGCAGACATTGACTCCTCGACTGACCTGCTTCAAAGGGGTGGTACGCATGAGCGACGATACAATCTCGCTTCGGTCGGCTGTACCCGATTTCAGACGCAGCATGCTCTCTTTGTCCGAAAGGGCATCGAGGTTGGGCAGCATGGAGAATAGCGGGACATTTTCCAAATTGTCCATCTTCTCCTCGTCGCTCTTGGCACATTTCAGATAAATGGTGTTTTTGTGGATGCCGTCGTAGAAATTGCCTACCGGTATGCCGCCTGTCGCCGTAAGGACGGACATCGAAATATCCTGTCGGCTCAATCCCGAACGGCGTGCGGCCGACTGCTCGTAATCGATTTCCAACAGCGGAACGGCAGGCTCCCAATCGGTCGTTATCAGATTTACCTCCGGCGTGCGTTCCATGATAAGACGCGCGGAGTCGGCAAGCGCATGCAGTACGGCAGGGTCGGGACCCGTAAACAACACCTCGATAGGGTATTTCTTGTACATGATGTTGTACCGTTTCAGTTTGACGTACGCATCGGGATAGCGTTGCAACAACGTCTGCTGAATCTCGTCCATATTGCGCTTCAACGCATCGGGCGACTCGAAATCGATAATCAGTTCGCCGTATGCGAGCGACGGAATGGCTATGCTGCGCACAAGGTTGTAACGAGCGGGAGTTCCGCCGATTGAGGTCGTAACATCGACTATCTCCGGACGGCTTGTCAGATAGGAGCGTATCTCCTCCAAATCGTCTGCCACTTTGGCCGAATCGGTACCCTCGGGGAGTTTGTATTCCATGTAGAGTTGGTCGTACTCCATATCCGGAAAGAAGCCGTGCCGCATGTATTTGTAGCCGAACAGACTCAAACCGACCAACGATAGTGCGACGACAACCGAAGCGACCCTGTGGTGCAGTCCGAAATTCAACGCCTTGCGCAACCAAACGTACACGCGGCCGTCATACAGCGTTTGACTGTTGCTGTCGGCAGGTGCGGATTTTAACCAACTGTCGGCCATCAACGGCACATGTACGAGTGCCAATATCCAACTCAACAGCAGTGAGACGGCGAGTACGATGAACAGGTCGCGCACATACACGCCGGCAGTGTCGGGCGAGAGAAAGACGGGCAGAAATGCCAAAATCGCAATCAATGTCGCACCGAGCAGCGGCATGGCGGTTTTTCTGCCTATGGCGGTCATCGCCTCCATGCGTGGTCTGCCTCGTTTCAAATCTATCAATATGCCGTCGATGACTACAATGGCATTGTCCACCAACATTCCCATAGCCAATATGAACGATGCCAACGATACACGCTGCATGGAGCCGTCCATAAAGCCCAACATCAAAAATGTGCCGATGACGATTACCACGAGACTTACCCCTATTATGGCACCGCTTTTGAAGCCCATGACTATCATCAATATCGCAACGACGATGATTATCGATTCGATTAGATTGACGAAAAATGTCGAGAGTGCGTCGGTTACGCGCTCCGGCTGATAGAACACTCTGTGGCACTCCACGCCTGCGGGAAACACTCCTGCCGCGAGTTCTGCAAGCCGTTGTTCGACCTGTCGGCCGACTTTCACTATGTCGGTGCCGGAAGCAGCGGCAACGGCGATACCCAAAGCCCGTTCGCCGTTGTATGCCATGGCATTGCGGACGGGCGAGGCATAATCCTCTTCAATCTTTGCTATGTCGCCCAATCGGAGTTGGTCGTCCTCGTGTCCCTGAATAATCATGCGGCGAATCTGCTCCACATGCCTGAATTTGTCGCTTACCGTTACACGCACACGCTTGTCGCCGTTGTCGTAGTAGCCCGTATAATAGATGCCGTTTTGTCCGCGCAATGTGGTCAATACCTCTGCTGGCGAAACGCCGAGCGTGGCCATTCGTTCGGGCTGAATCTCGATGTTGATGCACTCCTCGCGCTCGCCATATACTGCCACGCGCCCCACGCCGTCGATGTCGGTCAGTTCGCGCTGAATCAGTCGGGCATAGTCGGATAGCGTGCGATAGTCGGCACCGTCGCCGGTCAGGGCATAGAACATGCCGTAAACCAATCCGAAATCGTCCTGCACCATCACCGAAGTACCCTCCGACAGAGAGGCTTCCGTGTCGGCCACCTTGCGCCGCAACATATCCCAGCACTGTTCGATTTCGCTGTCGGGTACGGTGCGTTTCATCTCGACTTGCAGAATGGCCAAATCGTTGTACGACCAACTGCTGACATAATCCACCTCGCCTATGGTGCGGATGCTCTTTTCCAACGGCTCGGTTACCTCCATCTCCATCTCGTGGGCGGACGCTCCCGGTCGGGTGGCTGCAACCATCGCCATCTTGACTTTTATCTCGGGGTCTTCCAGTTTGCTCATGTCGTAAGCGGAGTATAATCCGCCCGCAAGCAAAACGGCGACGAGAAAATAGACGAGTTTTTTGTTGTCAAAAGCCCATTTGCCGAAATCAATCATAACAAGCCTCCCGTATTTGTTTCAGATGTTGCGGTCATTGGCCGTATCTGTTGTCCCTCTCTGAGTTTGTGAACACCTACCGCCACGACCCGTTCGCCTGCCGACAACCCTTGCGAGATGATTGCCCGACCGTCGGTGTGCAGCCGTTCGACCGAGACGCTACGCAGAGAGACGGTGCCGCCGTGTTCGTCGTAAACCCAAACGCAACTGCAATCCTCGCGGCCGAACAAGGCGGATGAAGGTATTTCGGTTTGCGGATTTGCGGTGTCGCTGATAACGACATCGACCATAGCCGTCATACCGGGTGAGGGTTGAGGCGATATGTCGCGCGGAATGGCGAGACGCACGGAGTAGAGTTGATTGGCGTTGGCTTTCGGCGCAATGCCCGTCAGTCGGAGCGGAATGCGGCGGTCGGGGAGAAAATCGAACGATGCACTGAACGACCGCATCTTGTCCCGACGGATGTAGGCCGATGCGGGGATGTTGATTTCTATTTCGCGCTCTCCGTCGGCAACCATCGTAACAACGGGCATTCCCGCTGCTATGACAGTCGGCGTATCGAACAACCGTTGCTGTATCGCTCCGTCGAAAGGGGCATATATCTTTGTGTCGGAGAGTTGATGCTTGGCATTTTCGTATTTGGCGGTAATCTGGCGCAATCCGTAACGCGCCTTGTCGTAAGCATCGGCTGTGCTGACGCTGTCGGCATAGAGAGCCATTATGCGGTCGGCTTCCGCCTTTACTTTCAGATACTCCGCTTCGACGGCATCGAGTTGCGTGCGGTAGTCGCGGGCATCCAACTCGGCAATCGGTTGTCCCTTGACGACTCTGCCGCCCTCTTCGACGAATACATTCGCCAATGTTCCGCTGACCTTGAATGCCAAACCGACCTCTTCTGCCGCTTTGACACGTCCCGGGTACTCCTGCACCGATGCGGTCGTTGCGTTCCGCACCTCGACGAGCAGCACGTTTGGAATGTCGGCAGATTTTGTCCGATTGCCGTCGCATGCACCGTTGAGCAACGACAGCCCTGCGAACAGACATGTTATAAAAGAGTTGTGTTTCATAAATCGATGACTGTTTTACGAATGTCGCAAAGTTACGAAACAGGTTGCGGATTTGCGAGTTCAATAATGAGCAAAGAGTGTGCGATATGTACGGTAATATCGAAAAATGTGGCGATATTGCGGTACTTTTTGTTCGATTTTTTGTTTCTTTGCAGAGAAAGACGCAGTAGTATGCAGCCGAACGGAACGCCAAACATAAAATTGTTCGACATCGATGCCGGCAACGTCAATCTCTCGAATACAATCGGCTATATCGAGCAGATGGGCTTTCTGCTGTGCCGGCAGGGGAGCATATCGCTGATACTCGATAATCGAATCTATGATGTCGGGGCGGGCGACCTGTATATCTATCCCGCATTCACGCATACGCAGATAAAATCCTTCACGCCCGATTTGCAGGGTGTGGCAGGCACAGCCGATTTCGAATTCGTGTTGTCGGCTCTCGATTCAATCGCCGATACCAAGAGCCATATCTACATTCGGTGTAATCCCCGTGTGTCGCTGACGACAAAACAATACGGGCGCATAGCCGATATAATTGCATGCGTACGGGCGCGAAAAGACGAACATACACCTTTGGGCGGGAATGTGCTGTCGTCGCTCATACGGGCGTTGTGCTGCGAAATTGTCGATGCCTACATCTCCAATACGCATGTGCGTACCATGAAGCAGACCCGCAAAGACAAGACGTTTCAGAATTTCATCGTGTCGTTATACGCCAATTTCCGCACCCGCAGGGATGTCGGATATTATGCCGAGCAGCAAAATCTTACACCCCGCTATTTTACGACTTTGATTCGCGAGGTGTCGGGCAAAACGCCGTTGCAGTGGATTACGATGTTCGTAATCATCGAGGCCAAGCGTCTGCTTGCCAATCCCAATATCAGCATCAAGGAGGTGTCGGACAGACTCAATTTTTCGGCACAAACCCTCTTCGGGCGATATTTCAAACTGTATGCGGGTTGTTCGCCGTCGGCTTATCGGGCTTCGGCAGGTACGAACAACGGGGAGCGATAACTTTGTCGCTCCCCGTATTATGCTTCGTTACGGCTTCCGTTATACGTTGAAAAGGAAGTGCATGATGTCGCCGTCCTGCACGACATAGTCCTTGCCCTCGATGCCTATTTTGCCTACATCGCGGCATGCCTTCTCGGAACCGAGCGAGACATAGTCGTCGTATTTTATCACTTCGGCACGGATAAAGCCCTTTTCGAAGTCGGTGTGTATGATGCCTGCCGTCTGCGGTGCTTTCATTCCGCGCACATAGGTCCATGCACGCGACTCGTCCGCTCCCGTCGTAAAGAAGGTTTCGAGGTCGAGCAGTTTGTAGGCTGCCTTGATAAGGCGGTTTACGCCCGACTCCTCCAAACCCAAATCGTCGAGGAACATCTTGCGCTCCTCGTAACTCTCCAATTCGGCTATGTCCGCCTCGGTAGCGGCAGCCACGATAAGCATCTCGGCATGTTCGTCTGCTATGGCAGCCTCGACTGCCTCGGTATAGGCGTTGCCCGATACGGCACTCTTCTCATCGACGTTGCAGACATAAAGCACGGGCTTGTCGGTAAGCAGGTTGAGGTCGCTTACGGTCTTGCGCTCCTCCTTGTCGAGTTCGACGGTGCGTGCGCTCTGTCCCTGTTCCAAAGCCGCCTTGTAGCGCAGCAGAATGTCGTACTGCTTCTTGGCGGTTTTGTCGCCGCCCGTCTGTGCCTGTTTGGCGACCTTGGCGATACGGTTTTCGACCGTTTCGAGGTCTTTGAGTTGCAGTTCGGTGTCGATTACGCCCTTGTCCCGCACGGGGTCCACCGAGCCGTCCACATGGGTAATGTTGCCGTCGTCGAAGCATCGCAACACATGGATTATCGCATTGGTGTTGCGGATGTTGGCAAGGAACTTGTTACCCAAGCCTTCGCCTTTGGATGCTCCCTTGACAAGTCCCGCAATATCGACAATCTCGATGGTGGTCGGGATGACGCGCTTGGGGTTGTCGATTTCGGCAAGGCGCACCAATCGCTCGTCGGGAACGGTAATCACTCCGACATTCGGTTCGATGGTGCAGAAAGGAAAGTTCGCCGATTGCGCCTTGGCGTTCGACAAACAGTTGAAAAGCGTCGATTTGCCGACATTCGGCAGACCGACTATGCCACATTGTAAAGCCATATATTCGTATCTCTATAAAATCTCTTCTCCAAAAAGCGTGGCCGACGACGACCCCTTGATGCGCACGCGAACGTAGTCGCCCGCCTTATGGGTGCCGCAGTCGAATACTACCATCTTGTTCTGCGAGGTGCGACCGCAAAGTTGCTTGTCGCTCCGCTTCGATGCGCCCTCGACCAATACCTCGAACTCTTTGCCTTCGTCGCGTGCGTTGCTCGCCGTCGAGAGTTCGGATTGCAGGGCGATAATCTCGCTCAATCGGCGACCCTTCTCTTCGTCCGAAACATCGTCGGCATAATGGCGTGCAGAGAATGTCCCCGGCCGTTCGGAATATTTGAACATAAATGCCGAATCGTAACCCACTTCGCGCATGAGAGAGAGCGTTTGCCGATGGTCGTCCTCGCTTTCGCCGCAGAAACCTGCAATGAGGTCGGTGGTGATTGCACAGTCGGGCATATAGCGTCGAATGGCGGCGATGCGCCCCAAATACCACTCGCGGGTGTATTTGCGGTTCATGCGCCGGAGTACCTCGTCGGACCCCGATTGTGCAGGCAGATGAATCGCCTTGCAGATGTTGTCGTAGCGTGCCATGACCTCCAACAGTCGGTCGCTGATGTCCTTCGGGTGTGAGGTCGAGAAACGCACGCGCAACAGTGGCGATATTTCCGCCACCATGGCCATAAGTTCCGGAAAACCGACATCGCCCGAGCGGTAGGAGTTTACGTTCTGACCGAGCAGCGTAACCTCGCGATAACCGTGGGCAAAGAGGTCGCGAGCCTCGGCAACGATGGTCTGCGGGTCGCGACTGCGTTCGATGCCGCGCGTGTAAGGCACGACGCAGTAGGCGCAATAGTTGTTGCAACCGCGCATAATCGAAATGAAGGCACTCACGCCGTTCTTATCCAGACGGACGGGCTTAATCTCGGCGTAGGTCTCCTCCTGCGACAGCAGGACGTTTACGCCTTTGCATCCGCTCTCCGCTTCGCGAACAAGACGGGGCATGTCGCGATAGGTGTCGGGACCTGCGACGATGTCCACTCCGCCGTTCTCGATAAGTCGTTCTTTCAGTCGCTCGGCCATGCAGCCTATGATGCCGACCACGAGCGACGGTTTGGCTTTGCGGTAGCGGCGCATATCGGCAATGCGTCCCCAAATGCGCTGTTCTGCATTGTCGCGAATCGAACAGGTGTTGATGAGTATGACGTCCGCCTCCTTGATGTTTTCGGTATAGATATAGCCCTCCTGCTGCATAATCGATACCACAATCTCGCTGTCGCCTGCATTCATCTGACAGCCGTAGGTCTCGATAAACAGCCGTTTGCCCAAGCCCTGCAACGGGCGCAATCCGTTTGTGTCGAAATTCATTTGGACAGCCTAAAAGTTTTGTATTTCGGTCTTCTCCGGCAGAGGCTTGAAGCCCTCGCCGAAGGTATCGTAGGCATCGGTAATAACGAGGAATACGGTAGGGTCGTACTCCTTGATGATACGCTGTACGGGTACCACCTCGCGGCTCGGTACGACGAGGAATGTCATCTCCTTGTCGTTGTCGGTGTACATGCCTTTGGCCTTGATGTAGGTGGCTGTGCGGTCCAAATCTTTAAGGATAAAGTCTTTGAGTTTGTCGTTGTGCTTTTCGGAGATTATGAACAGCAGTTTGTTGTTGGAAGCACCCGCGATGACGTATGCCAATACGCGCGACGAAACATAGATGGCTATGAGCGAGTAGAGCGACAGCAGCCAACCGCTTGCAGCGGGTTGTCCCGTACCTACTCCGAAGCCGATGACTATCAATCCCGAGATGACGACTGCCGAATCGGCAATCAGCACGCTGTTGGAGAATTTGATATGGCAGTATTTCTGCAAAATCATCGCTACGATATCCGTGCCTCCCGTTGTCGCCTGTTGTCGAACGACCAAACCGACTCCGACGCCGATAATCACGCCGCCGATGATGGTGGTAAGCATCAGATGCTCCGACAAATCGAGCATGCCGCCGACGAGTTGCGACGGGTCGAGCCGATGCAGAGCATCCTCGTTGGGATAGGAGAGGCGCGAGATGATGTTCATCGCACCCGGCGTGTAGAGCGCGGCAACGATGGTGCGCGAGCCGAAATGACTGCCGAAAATGATGACCGCGATGATGAGCAGCGGAATGTCGAACATGTAGCCGAATGTTCCCACCTGCACGGAAGGGAAGATGTTGTGCAACACGATACTTGCGCCATATACGCCACCAGGAACGATGTTGTAGGGGCTGATGAAATATACATAGCCTGCGGCCATCGTGGTACATCCGATGAAAATCAATATCCACGACATCCACCATCGCAACGAGAATATCGGCTCGGTAAAATTGTGCAAATCCAATATCTTTATACTTTTCATAACACAATACGATTAGCAGATTGCAAAGTTAATACAATATGCCGAATAAGGAGTCGGCGACAAACTTTTTTTTGAATATGATATGTAGTTGGATGTTTTTTATTACCTTTGCGCGTAATATTGTCGCTTAACGACGGAGATGATACTGACTTATTACTGCATCGCTACGCTGCTTATTGCCGCATATCTGCTCGGCTCCATTCCAAGTGCCGTGTGGATAGGCAAGCGGTATTACGGCGTCGATATAAGGGAGCAGGGCAGCAAAAATGCCGGTACGACGAATATGTTGCGGGTATTGGGCAGACGGGCAGCCTTGCCGGTATTCCTGATAGATTATGTCAAGGGATTCGTGGCTGTCAGCATCATGTCGATTATGCGGTATGACGACAACATCTCGCCGAGTTGGCTCATAAATCTGAAAATCATAGCCGTATTCGTCGCCGTATTGGGGCATATATTCCCGATATTCGCCAATTTCAAGGGCGGCAAAGGTGTCGCCACGCTCGTCGGTACGATTACCGGTATTCAGCCGAATATCGCGCTGTTGTGTTTCGGCGTGTGGCTGTTGGTGTTTATCGTGTCGCACTATGTCTCGTTGGCATCGATTATCGCGGGATGCTGCTTCCCGTTGTTCGTCTCCATATTCGCCGGCGGTATCTACAAGCGTTACGGCGATACGTCGGTATCGTTCATCGTCTTTGCGATAGTGGTGGCTGTGATGCTGATATGGACCCACCGCAAGAATATCGAGCGGCTGCTCGCCGGCACCGAATCGAAAATATACATTTGGAAACCGCTTAAAGATAACAATACAACGAACAAGAGTAACTAACTCCCGATTCGGGTAAAAAATCTGTTTTTAGTATGTTAGAACAAAACTTAATCAAAATGTACGAGCAGAGTTTTCGCAACAATCGCGAAATGTCGGCTCTCACCGATTATTTCACGGGTGAAACCTACTCGTATTACGGTCTTGCAAAGGAGATTGCCAAACTGCACATCATGTTCGACGAGGCCGGCATCAAACCGAAAGACAAAATTTCGCTTGTCGGCCGCAATACGCCGCGTTGGTGTATAGTCTATTTGGCGACGATTACTTATGGTGCAGTCATCGTGCCGATTTTGCAGGATTTCCCTCCGACGGACATCGCGCATATCGTAAACCACTCCGAAAGCCGTCTGCTGTTTTTGACCGATTCCTATTGGGACAGTCTGGACGAGGATGCGATTCCGAATATCGAAGCAGTGATGTCGCTGACGGACTATCATGTGATTTTCGAGCGCACCGGCAAGAAACTGACCAAGTGCATCAACAACATGACCGAGAACTACCGCAAGCGTTATCCTCACGGCTTTACGGTGGACAATATACAGTATCGCGACGTGCCTAACGACCAACTGATTCTGCTCAACTACACTTCGGGTACGACGGGCTATTCCAAGGGCGTTATGCTGACGGTAAACAATCTGACGGGCAATGTCGTGTTCTATCAGAGCCTTTGCGACAAGTCGGGTATGCCGTATTATCACAAGGGCAGCCGCACGCTGGCATTCCTGCCGTTGGCACATGCCTACGGCTGTTCGGTCGATTTCCTGCTGCCTATGGCAACAGGCGGCCATACGACGCTGTTGGGTAAGATTCCTTCGCCGAAAATCCTTATCGAGGCATTGCAGGTGGTACGTCCGGCTGTCGTGGTGTCGGTGCCGCTGATTCTGGAAAAGGTATATCGCAAGCAGATTTTGCCGATGCTGGACAAGGGACCGTTGAGTATCGCGATGAAGGTGCCTTTGCTCAACACCGCCATCTATTCGACCATCCGCAACAAACTTTTGGATTCGTTCGGCGGCAATTTGGTGCTGTTCATCGTGGGCGGCGCGCCGATGAATCAGGAGACGGAAGCGTTCCTGCGCAAAATCCATTTCCCTCTCTCAATCGGCTACGGCATGACCGAGTGCGGCCCGATTATCAGTTTTACGCCCGACCCTGCGGCGTTCAAGAGCGGCTCGTGCGGCAAGTATGTCAAGATGCACCTCGACGTCAAGATTGATTCCGCAGACCCGCAGCATGTCCCTGGCGAAATCCTTGTCAAGGGCGAACATGTCATGCTCGGCTACTACAAGAACGAGAAGGATACCAAAGCCGTACTCGAAAAGGACGGCTGGCTGCATACGGGCGATATGGGAACGATGGACGAGGACGGTACACTCTACATCAAAGGCCGTTGCAAGACGATGATTCTGACCGGTACGGGACAGAACATCTATCCAGAGCAGATAGAGGACCGTCTCAACAATATGCCGCTCGTGTTGGAGTCGCTCGTGTTGGAGTGCGACGGTAAACTCTACGGATTGGTAGTGCCGGACTTCGAGCAGTGCGAGAAGGAGAAAATCGACCGTGCCGCGCTCGAAGATATAATGAAGGATAATCTGAAAATGCTCAACGAGCAGGTGGCTTCCTACGAGCGTTTGGTATCGCTTACAATCTATCCGACCGAGTTCGAGAAGACGCCGAAACGCAGTATCAAACGTTATCTGTACGACGTGTCGAAACTCGGCATCAATTAAGGGCGTTTGCACCGAGTGCATTCAGCCGGTTCTTACATAACCTGAAAGAGGGAGGCAAATCGCGTATTGCGGCCTTCCTCTTTTTTTGTGCCGTTGGTGCGTGCCGGCGTGCGGAGAGCAATGCGCGGCCGACGTTTTGCGTTCTGTTTGCGACGAGGCGCAATGGCGTAACAGCGGGGTGCGGAGTTGGTAGTTTGGTGTAGAATTGTTATTTTTGCACTTGGGACAATGGCGGATTGACCGCGTGTTGTCGGGTAATAAATGGTCGGTATGAAAAGAAAATCAACGATAAGGAAGCAGAAAATAGGCGAGAATCTGATTTATTCGGCGGTTTGGACGGTCGTATATCTCATTCCGATTATGAATGCCAAACTGATGTCGGAGTTGCATGTCAATTTCAACAATGTGCTTACGGCATGGATTAAAATTACGCCGTTCTTCCTGCTCTTCCTCATGCACAACCAACTGCTGTTCCGCCTGCTGATAAACAAAAAGCGGCATGTGGTAACCTATTTGGTAACAAGCGTTGTACTGCTCGGCGTTACCTTCTCGCTGATTGACATATACGAACGCTCCAATCTGGCAGCGGCAATATCGGGTCTCGACACGGCGGGTTTCGTCAAATCGCGACACGCCTCGCTTACCGACCTCGAATGGTATTGGAACATTCTGCTCGGAATGTTCATGTTCGGCATGAACATCGGTATCAAGATGCTCTATAAATCCATGCAGGACGACGAGGATATGGAGAGATTGAAACGTCAAACCATTCAGGCGGAACTCGACTATCTGAAATATCAGATAAATCCCCATTTTTTCATGAATACGCTCAACAACATCCACGCGCTGATAGACATCGATGCCGACATGGCGAAACGGTGTCTCATCGAGTTGTCGGCGATGATGCGGTATGTGGTGTACGATTCGGGTCCGGAGGGTATCTCGCTGAACAAGGATATGACTTTTATTTCAAACTACATCAGTTTGATGCGCATCCGCTATGCGCAGGAGGTCGATATCCGTTTCGACTATCCGAAAAATCTCTCCAACAAGGTGGCCATTCCGCCGTTGATATTCATCGTATTCGTCGAAAATGCCTTCAAACACGGCATAAGTTACAACCATCCCGCCTATATCCACATCGACATCACTTACGACGGAGAGGGCTCGGTAACCGCCCGCTTTGAAAATTCGGTGCCGACACCGCGCCCGCATCACAAAAACGGCATAGGCTTGGAAAATGTACGGCGACGGTTGGAACTGATATACGGCGACAGATACAAAATGCGGATTGACGATTCGGCAGCCGACAAATACAGTGTAACGATAACAATACCTACAATCAATCATGATAAGATGCTTGGCAATTGACGATGAGCCGTTGGCTCTCCGACAGATAACCGGATATATAGAGAAGATTCCGTTTTTGGAACTCGTGCATACCTTTACCAATGCGGTAGAGGCGCAACGCTATCTGCTGACCGACAGTGTCGATTTGATATTCGTGGATATAAACATGCCCGATTTGAGCGGAGTGGATTTCGTGCGTTCGCTCTCCTCGTCGCCCATGGTGATATTCACTACCGCCTATTCCGAATATGCCGTCGAGGGCTTTAAGTTGGATGCGATAGATTATCTGCTCAAACCGTTCGGCTTCGCCGAATTTTCGCACTCGGTCAACAAGGCTTATTCGCTCTATGAATTGTTGAGTCTGAAAAACCGCTCGGACAAGGCGGACGAGGAGGCGGGCAGCGAGTCGGCAGCGGACAAGGATTATATCTCGGTGCGTGCCGACCATAAGACCTCGCTCGTCAAAGTGAGCAACATCATCTATCTCGAAAGCGAAGGCGAATATGTGCGCATGCACCTGAACGACGGCACCAAACTCGTAACGCTGTTCCGACTGAAAAATATGGAGAGCGCGTTGCCTGCCGAGATGTTTATGCGCGTACACCGCTCCTACATCATCAATCTGAAATGCGTAACGGGCTATACGAAAGGGCGCATATTCCTCGATAACGACGACTATGTCCCTATCGGCGATAACTACAAAGAGACGTTCGTAAAATACGTCGAGGATAAATTTTAGAAGCGGGGGAAGGCATCCAACTGCCGATAACCCTCTGCCGTGCGTTCGTAGCAGTAGTGCTTGCAGCCGTTGGTCAGAATCATATAGCGCGCCCCGACGACGGTGTTGTAGCGTGCGACCTGTGCGCAGACCGTGTCGTCAATCTCCACGTCGGGAGCCTTGCATTCGACTATCAGAAACGGTTTGCCGTCGGTGCCGACAGCCACTATGTCTGCACGTTGGGCCATGCCGTTGAGCGCAACGGGATACTCCTGCACGAGCGAGTGTGCGGGAATGCGGCAATACGACACCAAAAATGCCAGCACATGCCGTCGCACGCGCTCTTCGGGTGTCATCACGAGATATTTGCCTCGCAGCGCGTCCCATACATAACGGATGCCGGCAATCTCTTTGATGCGCATTTTTATAGGCGGCAATGTCAATTCCTGCTCCTTCGACATGGCGATATTTGGGAAAAAGTTGATAACTTTGTGCATTGTACGGAACAAAGGTATGAAAATTATGAGATTTATCACTACTGTTATTTCGATATTGTGCGTCGTGTCGCTATCGGCACAGGTGCGTTATTCGTTCGATGGCGACAAGAGTGTCGGCAAAGAACCTGCACGGCGCGAGACGCTGCCATACAACAAAACCCGTGTCGTGGCAGGCGATAAGGACGAATATGCCTATATAGCCATACCTACGGCTTGGCAAATCGCCAAAAGCGAAGGCGAAACGGTCTATGATTCGCAATTTACGATGCCCGTGTCGTGGCTGAATCGGCAGGTGCTGTTGCGCGTCGGTCGGTCGTCGTCGGCATTCGGCGTGGCGGTAAACGGCAAGCGTGTGGGCTATGCGCCGAGCGGTGCAGTCGGTGCGGAGTTCAATCTGACAAAATATGTTCGGAAGGGGCGGAACACGCTGCAAATCGTTTTGTACGACGATGCGCGGGTAAATGCGATATTTACCTCTCTGCCGAGCGGAATAGCCGATGTCAAGGTCATCTGCCAACCGACCATCCGTGTCCGCGATATATTCTGCAAAGCCGCTTTGGAGAGCGGTGGCAAAACAGCGGCCGACATCGGCATCGTCGTCAAGTGCGATGCGTTGGGCGAGAAACGGTCGCGGATTGAGTATGTGCTGCGGTTCCGCGACAGCGTCGTTTTGGCAGAGGGCTATCGCGACATCAGGCTCGATATGTTGCGGGAGGATACGGTGCATATACGCGCCTCTGTTCCGAAAGAGGCTCTGTGGAGTGCGGCCGACCCTAATCTGCTGTGCTTGGAGATTATCAACCGTATCGACGGCCGAATTGCCGAGAGCATCAGTCGCAATGTGGGCGTGAGGACGATTGAAATCCGCAACAATGCGCTTTATATCAACGGTCGGATTGCGCCGTTGCGCCTTGCCGAGTACAACAGCGATATAGAGTTGCAGTACTTCAAGGCGAGCGGTTTCAACGGCATAATCGCCGCCAACGGTATGGTGCCGAGCGGATTTTACGACGAGTGCGACCGTCTCGGTATTTATGTCGTCTCAGCCTCTGCGATAGATACCGAGCCTTTTGCCGATTCCGTCAAGCGCGACGGCAACCCTTGCAATCTGCCCGAGTGGCACGATACCTTCCTGTCGCGCAACGAGGACAACTATCTCGTCATGCACTCTCACCCTTCGGTCGTGGGCTACATCATCTGCCGCGGCAAGGGTACGGGCATAAATGTCTATGAATCTTATCTGCTGATGAAACGGTTGGAGCCTGCTTCGCCCATAATTTACGAAGCAGCCAACGGCGAATGGTGTACGGACAAAATTAAATTCAGATAGCAGCCCCGTTGCCGCGTCTGCCACAAAAACAATATCGCCGAGGTGCAAAACCTCGGCGATATTGTTTTGGCTCGGCAAGCCGTTACCAGTTGAGAATCTTGCGGAAATCGTAAGCCTCCGGATTGGCGACATACTCCTTTGCCGCTTCATAGTCGGCAGGGGTGATGTAGTTGAGGAGGTTGTTGATGACCTGCTGAATCTTGTCCGACTCGATATTGACCAAACGAGGCGGAATCTTGCCGGTTGCAGGGTCCTGCAAATCTTTCAGATAGAGCGGCGATACGAAGCCCTCTTGGCTGATATATACCATGCAGCCCGTTTTGCCCTCGGAGAAGAGTTTGTATACGCCCATTCCGAGTTCGGAGCAGTAGGTCAAATCGTATGCGATAGGGGTTTGGCAACGCACCTCGTAACCAATCTCGACAGGACGCGACTTGACTTTGAGACCGAGTTCCTTCACGCGCTTTTCGAGCAGTTCGTTGAAGATGTGAGCCTTCGACACCTTGCCCAATTCGGGATGTCCGTGTTCGTCGTACGAGAAGTGCAGACCCGATTTGGCAATCTCCTCGTTCGACAGAGCGTGGAACACACCCTCCGAGATGATTGCGGCACCATATCCCACACCCATCAGTTTGCGCTTGATAATCGACGAGATGACGAGATTGACAATCTTTTCGATTGTGATTTCCGTCTTGTTGAACATCTCCGGAATGACAATCATCGGGTAGTGGCACGATGTACCGATACCGAATGCGAGGTGTCCTGCCGAACGACCCATTGCGGCAACCACAAACCAGTTGGCGGATGTGCGTGCGTCGTTGTAAACGGCGCGACCGATTACCGCACCGCCTTCGGCAGCCGATTGGTAGCCGAATGTCGGAGTACCGTCAGGCAACGGAAGGTCGTTGTCGATAGTCTTCGGAACATGGATGTTGGCGATAGGGTAGTGCTTGGCTTCGAGGAACTTCGCAATACGGTTGGCAGTCGAAGCGGTGTCGTCGCCGCCTACCGTTACCAGCAGTTTGACATTGTTGCTTTTGAAGAAATCGAGATTGAAATTCTCCTCGAAATCCTTGTCGGTCGGCTTGAGCCGGCTCATGGTCAGATACGAGCCGCCCTGATTGAAAATATAGTCGGCCTTGAAGAAATCCAAATCCTCGTAACGAGGCGACGGATTGAACAGACCCGAATAGCCGTAGTGAAGACCGATAACGCGGTAGCCTTTGGCAAGGAAGGTCTTGGCAACGCTGCCCACAACCGTATTCATACCCGGTGCAGGTCCGCCACCCGTGAGAATTGCAATAGCATCTTTCATAGTGTTGAATTTATTGAGATTAAACTTGTAAACCTGTCGTGTCAAAATAACGCCCAAAGGTAAGACTTTTTTTGCTAAATTGTATTGTCTGCCTCCTCAAAATTGAATATTTGTTGCAGGTCGTCCCATATATTCAGTACGGGCGACGATTTGCGCAGCGCACGATGCACCGTATATGCCGTACCGCCCTTGGCACCCGAGAAATAGGCTATGACGGCAGAGGAGTTGTCCACCAAAAAGTCGTTGCGCCGAAAATAAACGTCCGCCGTGTGGTGCGGCGAGAGAGTCAGGGTGCAGTCGGCTCGTTCGACAATCCGCTCGTAACGTTCGCGTTCGGCGGCAGGGAAGCGTTCGCAGTGTCCCTCGAAGGGTACGACGCAGACCAATCGCACGTCGGGCAGTTCGTTGCGGAGCGTTATTATGCTCTCGGCGGCAGCCATGTCGAAACCGACGGCCATGCCGCTCAAAAAGGTGCGGTAGCCGTCGGCATAAAGCGAACGAACGGCATCGCAAAGCCGTTCATTCGCTTCTCCCGAATAGGTGCGGTGTCCTGTAAAGGCCGCTGTCGTCGTTGCGTCGATGTGCATCTGTCAGCCTATTTGCCGAATGCCGGGAAGGCTGCGGGACGCTCCAATGTTTGGGTGTATCGCCCGCCGTAAGGTGTGGTTACGGTAACGGTAACCGGTGTCGTCGCCGATTGGGTCTTTACGCGATAGAGGTGTTCGACCACCGAGAGCGTATTGCTGCGCTTGTTGCCCTTCTTCTTTTTCTTCAACGACGGACCGAGTATGGCTACCGCTCCCCAAGGGTCGCTGCTCTTGACCTCCTCGACCTGCAAAGGCCTGCCTGCTTCGGTCGCCTCTATTTCGACGTTGCGGTCGCAATACCAGCAGTTGATATAGACGTAATCGGCATATTCGGCAGCCGAATAGTCCTTTTGGTTGGACAGCAGTTCGCACAGATGTTTGAGCATCGACGCATCTTTGCTCTCGGCGTAGTATTTGCCGACGCTGTTCATGTCGTAGAACCGCAACGGCATTTGAGAGTCGGTTTGGCTGTAATATGTGCGGTTGCGCAATTTTCCGCCATCGAAGGTACAGAGCATGAATCCTGCCCACGAGCCGTCGTCGCAGAAATTGACACCCGTCTCTTGCGGAGTTTTCCACAACTCGCCGCAGATGGACGGCAGAGTGTATTCGGTTATGTTCGGATAACCCTCGATTGGCAGACAGTGGCTTTGGTGCATGTGGCCGGCAAAGATACGGACGCTCTCGTACTCTTTGAGAATGTCGAGCAGAGCCTGTTCCTTGCCCTTTTTGAATGCCGATTTCGCATCGCCGTTCTCGGCCATGCGGCGCAGCGGCGAGTGCATGCAGACGATAATCGGTGTCGATTTGGCAACGGCTGCCAAATCCTTGCGAAGCCAATCGAGTTGCGCATCATCCACATATACGTCATAGTTGCGTGAACCGACGACACCCGGTTTGAGTTTCTCTTTCGGATTGACCTCGTTTTTATAGACGATGTTGTCGAGCATCACGAAATGGAAACCTCCTTTGTCCATCGAGTAGAAGGTAGGCCCGAAGACGTTGCGGTAACGGGCAGCCGCCAAAAAGTCGGTATTCTCGCCCGCAGGTACGGCCGGGTCGTTGTCGTGGTTGCCCATGACGGTATATAATTGCGTAGGATAGCCGTTTTCGGTCAAATAGGGTACTACGTTGTCGAGTCCGAAACCCGTCATCGTCCAAAAACGGTCCCATGTGATGTCGCCGAGAATGACGGTATATACGGGCGCATCCTTGATTTCTTCGTACACGCGGCGCACGACGGGCATGTGGTTTTGCGCGAAGAACTGCAAATCGCCTCGGTCGCTGTTGCAGAAATGGGAGTCGGTACACATGATTACCGAGAAGCGGCCGTCATCGACCTTTTTCAGTTCGAAATCGTGCCGTTCGCGTTTTTTCGGCGCGAGCGTGGTGGTTGCCCAGAAACCGGGTACGATGCCGTTTTCCTTGCCGAGCGGCTCGTAGCCCGCAGGCACGGAGAGATAAACCAATCCGTATGTCTTCTGCGAAGCAAGGCGATAGATGCCGTCGGCATCGGTACGGACGATGTTTACGCCGTCGGTTACCGCAACACCCGCAACAGGCTCGTTGCCGCAGTATACCACACCCGTCAGCGTTATATCCTTGCCGCACTTGATTTTTTTGATTTTCTCGCCCAATGCCGCATCTGCCGAAAGGGTCGCGACGAGCAGAACGAGGTACAGAGTGATTTTTTTGAAGTTCATGGTCGAAAAGGTTATGTAAAAAGTTGTTTACTCTTCTGCGAAGTATTTGTAGAACAGCGGAATGGTCTGCAAACCGCGCTCGAACTGCACAAGCCCGTAACTCTCGTTGGGCGAGTGGATTGCATCCTCTGCCAAACCGAAACCGAGCAGCAGCGATTTTATGCCGAGTATGCGCTCGAATCCGCTGATAATCGGAATCGAGCCGCCCGAATAATAAGGCAGCGGTTTGGTGCCGAATACCTCCTCGATGGCGTGTTCTGCCGCTCTGTATGCCGGCATGTCGGTCGGTGCGACGTAAGGTGCGCCTCCGTGCAGGAATTTGACATCGACCTTGACGCTGCGCGGCGCAATGGCCTCGATGTGGCTTGCAAAGAGGTCGGCAATCTCGTCGAAATCCTGATTAGGTACGAGCCGCATCGATATTTTGGCAGAGGCACGCGACGGAATGACGGTCTTTGTGCCCTCTTCGGTGTATCCGCCCCAAATGCCGTTCACATCGAGCGACGGACGGATGCCCGTGCGTTCGATGGTGGTGTAGCCCTCTTCGCCCTCGACATCAGCCACATCGAGCGACGATTTGTAGGCCTCCAACGAGAACGGAGCCTTGTTGAATGCCTTGCGCTCGTCGTCGGTAAGTTCGCGCACTTTGTCGTAAAAATGAGGAATCGTGATGCGTCCGTTTCGGTCGATAAGCGATGCGACGATGCGGGTCAGTACATTGGCCGGATTGGCTACCGCTCCGCCGAATATGCCCGAATGCAAATCCTTGTTCGGACCCGTTACCTCTATTTCCATATAGGTAAGGCCGCGCAAGCCGCAGGTAATCGAAGGAGTATCCATCGAAATCATCGAGGTATCCGATACCAAAATTATATCGGCTGCAAGCATCTCCTTGTTCTGTTCGCAGAAGTCGTACAGATGCTCCGAGCCAATCTCCTCCTCGCCTTCGAGCATGAATTTTACGTTGCATGGCAGCGAGTCGGTGGCGCACATCGCCTCGAATGCCTTGATGTGCATGAAGAGTTGCCCCTTGTCGTCGTCTGCTCCGCGCCCCCAAATGCGGCCGTCTTTGATTTGGGGCTCGAACGGCTCTGTCGTCCAATCCGAACGGGGATCGACAGGCATCACGTCATAATGGCCGTAGATGAGTACGGTCTTTGCCGTGTCGGAGATTTTCCGTTCGCCGAACACTACGGGATTGCCCGCTGTCGGCAACACTTCGGCATGGTCGGCACCCGCCTTCATCAGGGCAACGGCCAAATGTTCGGCGCAACGCACCATATCCTCTTTGTGTTCGCTTTGCGCACTGATTGACGGGATGCGGAGTATGTCGAACAGTTCGTTGATAAACCGCTCTTTATTGTCGTTGATATAAAGTTGTACTTTATTCATATTCGATTCGGTTTAGAGGTTGCAGATTCGTTTGATTTCATCGATGAACCGTTGCGCCAATGCTTCGGCCTCATCCATCGATTTGGCCTCGGTGTAAACGCGGATTATAGGCTCGGTATTGGATTTGCGCAGATGTACCCAACTCTCTGCAAAATCGATTTTTACGCCGTCTATATCATTTATTCGTTCATCTGCATACCGGCTCTTTATTTCGAGCAGCACTTTATCTACATCGATTGCCGGTGTGAGTTCGATTTTGTTCTTCGATGCGAAGTATGCGGGATATGTTTTGCGCAATTCGGTCATGGTCAGATTCCGTTTGGCGAAATATGTCAAAAATAGAGCCACGCCGACAAGCGCATCGCGACCGTAGTGCAGTTCGGGATAGATTACTCCGCCGTTGCCCTCTCCGCCGATGATTGCGCCGACCTCTTTCATCTTCGCGACGACATTGACCTCGCCGACTGCCGATGCAAAGTATTTGCCGCCGTGAGCCACGGTAACGTCGTTCAGTGCGCGGGACGAACTGAGATTCGATACCGTATTGCCCGCTTTGTGCGAGAGGATGTAGTCGGCCACGGCAACGAGAGTGTACTCCTCGACGAACATCGAGCCGTCCTCGCTGACGAATGCCAACCTATCGACATCGGGATCGACCACGACACCCAAATCGGCCTTTTCGCGGACGATTACCTGCGAAATCTCGGTCAGATTCTGCGGCAGAGGCTCGGGGTTGTGGGCGAATTGTCCGTCGGGCTTGCAGTTGAGTTCGATTACCTCGCAGCCGAGTTCGCGCAGCAATTGCGGAATAACCACTCCGCCGACCGAATTGACTGCATCGACGACCACGCGCAGATGACGTTTGCGGACAGCCTCGACATCGACCAAAGGCAGAGCCAACACCTGTCGGATGTGCGTTGCATTGAACGATTCGCGCGAGAGTACCTTGCCTATTGCATCCACTTCGGGGAATGAGAAATCGCTGCTCTCGGCAAGCGCAAGCACCTGTTTGCCTTCGGCATCGTTGAGAAATTCGCCGTGCTCGTTGAGCAGTTTGAGCGCATTCCACTGTTTCGGGTTGTGGGAAGCGGTGATGATGATGCCTCCGTCGGCATGGTTGGCTATTACTGCCAATTCCGTTCCCGGTGTGGTACACAGCCCGACGTTGATGACATCGGCTCCGCATCCGAGCAGTGTGCCTTCGACGAGGTCGTTTACCATCTCGCCCGAGATGCGGGCATCGCGACCGACCACTATCGTCAGTCGTTTGCCCTTGTGCTTGGTGCCGATGAAACGGGTGTAGGCTGTTGTGAATTTCACAATGTCCGTCGGTGTAAGATTATCGCCGGTTGCGCCACCTATCGTGCCGCGTATGCCGGATATCGACTTAATCAGTGTCATAATAAGGAGATTTTTATTTGAAAAATAAAAAAGTTCGGGTTTTCCTTTGAAAATCGTTGTAAATATACTACTTTTATGCCAATTATCCAAGCGGTAAAACAAAACAAATATCATAACAATATGGAAAAGCAAAGAATTATACCTGCATCGGAACTGATTATCAACGATGATGGTTCAATCTTTCATCTGCATCTGCGTCCCGAGCAGTTGGCAGACACGGTAATCCTTGTCGGCGACCCGGGTCGTGTGGCAATGGTGGCATCGTTCTTCGACACGAAGGAGTGCGAGGTGTCCAATCGCGAATTCAACATCGTTACGGGTACCTACAAGGGCAAGCGAATGACCGTGCTCTCGACGGGTATCGGTATCGGCAACATCGATATTTCGGTTACGGAGTTGGATGCGTTGGCGAATGTCGATTTTGCGACCCGTCGGGTCAAGGATACTTTCCGCCAACTGACACTCGTGCGGCTCGGTACGTCGGGGGCATTGCAGCCCGACATCAAGGTCGGCGAGCAGGTCTTTTCGCGCACGTCGGTCGGTTTCGACGGTCTGCTGAACTACTATGCGGGTCGCAACGAAGTGTGCGATTTGGCGATAGAGCAGGCGTTTATGAAGCATGTGGGTTGGAACGAACTGTTGCCGAAGCCGTATTTCATCAATGCAGACGCTTCGCTGTTCGAACTCTTTAAGGATATTACCCACGAAGGTATCACGATTGCCGCCCCCGGCTTCTATGCTCCGCAAGGCAGATGGGTGCGCATGCAGCCGCAGGATGTGCATCTGAACGAGAAGATAGAGTCGTTCGACTACAACGGTCGCCGAATTACCAATTTCGAGATGGAAGGCTCGGCTTTGGCAGGTCTCGCCGCTCTGATGGGACACAAGGCTGCCACAATCTGTACGATTATCGCCCAGCGCGTGGCACTCGACGCATGCACCGACTACAAGCCGTTCGTGCGCAAGATGGTCGCAAATGCACTCGACAAACTCGCCACATTGTAGGTATACGACCCGAATCGACAATAAGATAGATAAGAGAAATAAAGCAACGAAAAAAGATAACGATTATGAAATTTACAGTATCAAGTTCCGCATTGCTGTCGCTTTTGGCGACCACAGGCAAGGTAATCAACAGCAAAAATACGCTCCCGATTCTCGACTATTTCCTCATGGAGTTGAAGGGCGACGAATTGAAGGTAACCACTTCCGACCTCGAAACCACTCTTACAAGTACGCTGAAAGTCTCTAACGTGGAGGAAGAGGGCAAAGTGGCCGCACCTGCAAAGTTGATGTTGGACGTATTGAAGGAGTGTTCGGAGATGCCGCTCACTTTGGAGGTGAACAGTGCCAATTGGGAGATTAAAATCGGTTGGATGAGCGGAGGCTCGTCGGTACCGGGTGCCAATCCCGTAAGTTATCCGACCGTGCAGTCGCTCGAAGCGGACAAAATCGACGTTACGCTCGATGTCGATACCCTCGTGAACGGTATCAACAAAACCATATTCGCCACGGCGGACGACGAGTTGCGTCCGGTGATGAACGGCGTGTTTATCAATCTCGACGATTCGGTTTTGACCTGCGTGGCCACCGATGCCCACAAACTCGTCAAGTATTCGACCGAGTGCAAGTGTGCGGCAAAGGCTTCGCTGATTCTGCCGAAGAAACCTGCC
Organism: Alistipes sp.; assembly: GCA_051875395.1. GTDB lineage: Bacteria > Bacteroidota > Bacteroidia > Bacteroidales > Rikenellaceae > Alistipes. The sequence continues at coordinate 43,286 of JBJEGV010000009.1, forward strand.
AATCTGCTGAAAACGATGTTGCTCAAAGAGGAGGCTGACGTGCAGATGTCGTTCGACAGCAACAATGCCGTGTTCCGTCTCTCGAACAGTACGCTGATTTGCCGTCTTATCGAGGGCAACTATCCCAACTATAACGCCGTCATTCCTGCCGCCAATCCGAACAAGTTGCTCATCGACCGCATCGAACTCGTAAACGGCATCAAGCGTGTTGCCGTGTGCGCCAACCCGACGACCAACCTTATCCGCATGGAGATAGGCGCGAACAAGGTGTCGCTTACGGCGCAGGATTTGGATTTCTATGTATCGGCAAACGAGACGTTGAGTTGCAGTTACGAGGGCGAGCCTATCACAATCGGTTTCAAATCGACCTTCCTTGTGGAGATTCTCTCGAATATCGAGACGCCGACCGTACAGGTCGAACTTGCCGACTCGACCCGTGCGGGAGTATTCAAACCGGTGTACGACGATAAGCAGAACAGTACGACGCTGATGTTGCTGATGCCTATGATGATTAACGCATAAGCGGGGCAGACGGTATGAAACTCAAACTCAAACGCCCGATTGTCTTTTTCGACTTGGAGACTACGGGTGTCGATACTTCGCGCGACCGTATAGTAGAAATATCGCTCGTAAAGATTATGCCCGACGGTGAGGAGATTGTCCGCACCCGACGCATCAATCCTACGATACCGATTCCGAAAGAGGCGTCGGACATCCACCATATTACCGACGAGGATGTCAAGGATTGCCCGACATTCGCCCAAATCGCCAAGTCGCTGAAAGAGTACATCGCAGGGTGCGATTTCGGCGGATTCAACTCCAACCGTTTCGATTTGCCGGTGTTGGTCGAGGAGTTTTTGCGTGCGGGTGTGGATGTCGATTTCCGCAATCGCAGATATGTCGATGTGCAGAACATCTTTCATAAGAAGGAGGAGCGCACGCTTTCGGCGGCCTACAAATTCTATTGCCATAAGGAACTCGGCGATGCGGCGCATGGTGCAGAGGCCGATACTTTGGCGACCTACGAGGTGTTGCAGGCGCAGTTGGACAGATATCCCGATTTGGAGAACGACATCGATTTCCTTGCCAAGTATTCGTCGCGTGGCGAAACTGCCGATTTTGCCGGCCGTATAGCCTACAACGATAAGGGCGAGGAGGTCTTTGCATTCGGCAAATATCGCGGCCAATCGGTGGCGAAGGTCTTCGAGGAGGACGAAAGTTACTACGAATGGATGATGAAGGGCGACTTCCCTCAATATACCAAAAAGGTTATAACCGAGATAAAATTGCGCAGTTTTAACGGAAACAAGTGATGAATTGGCTCAAATATACAGGCGCGTTTTTGTTGCTGTCGCTCCTTGCCGACTGCGGTGTTGCACAGGCGCAGAGCGCAGATGCGGGGCAGGAGCAGACCATCTCGATTGAGGGCAGACAATACCGTTTGCACATTGTTGCCAAGGGCGAAACGCTCTACTCCCTCTCCAAACACTATGGCGTGAGCATCGACGAGATAATCGCCGACAATTCCGCGCTAAAAGAGGGGTTGAAAACTGGTCAGGCAATCAAACTGCCGTGCAACGATACGACGGCAAAGGCGAGCGAGGCTGTCAAGCCCGCCAAGCGCAAGAAGGGCAAATTCATAACACACACGGTGGCGCAGGGCGAGACGCTCTATTCGATTTCGCGCCGCTATTCGGTATCGGTCGAGACGATTGTGGCCGACAACGACAATGTCGATGCGTCGCATCTTGCAGTCGGCACCGAGTTGCTTATCCGCAAGGGCAAAGGCGCAAAGCAGGAGGAGCAGATTGCGCAGCCGACCGACATCGAACAGTCGGGCGGCAATACCGCTCCGCAACAGGAATATGCCTACCACGTCGTCCATTCGGGCGAAACGGCGGCATCCATAGCCGAGCGATTCGGCACGACCGAACAATCGCTGCTTGCACTCAACGGCATGCGTCGGCCGGCAGAGATGAAAACAGGTCTCATCGTAAAGGTGCCGCGACCGATGGCGGAACAGCCGATGCAGGAACAGCCCGTCGAGGAGGAGCAGACTCCGCAGGAGATAACCTTCCGACCGCTCCGAGCAGGCGAAACGGCAAAGGTGGCGTTGCTGCTGCCGTTGGATGCCAAAGGAGTGCCGGCTCAAAACTATGTCGATTTTTATTGCGGCTTTCTGCTCGGTATGGATTCGGTGCGCATGCACGGCATATCGGCAGAGGTCGATGTATTCGATACGGCGCACGACTATTCGCGCGTGGACGAGATTGTCAAAAACGGCAGTTTGGACGGGACCGATTTAATCGTGGGTCCCGTTTACGAGGATTTGATGGCTCCCGTTGCGGAGTATGCCGCGCAACACTCCGTTCCGCTCGTGTCGCCGTTGGCCAACATCGCCGGAGAGCAGAACGGTGCGGTGTTCCGTATGTCGCCCGATTCGGAGTCGAAATATGACAAGGTACGCGATTTGCTCGACGGCTCGAAACAGGTGGTGTTCATCCGTTCGGGTGCGACCGATACGGAGTTCGAGGCAGAGATTGTGCGCGAATTGGGCGCAACTCCTTATATCGTTCACGAATACGTTTACGAGCATCCGTCGATTATCGAAAAACGCGAGAAAGAACGCGAACGGACGGGTGCCGAGTACGAACCTGCACCGAGCGACCTCTCGCCGTTGTTGCAGGGCGAAGGCGAGCGGGTGTTCGTGGTGCTGTCGGAAAACGAAACGGATGTGGACAGGGTTTTGGCCGCACTCGCATCGGCGCACATATCGCTTTCGGCTCGTTCGCGCAATGTGGCTCCGTTCGTCGTTTTGGGCAACAACAAATGGAACCGTTACCGCAACCTCGACCGTTCGATATATTTTACGGTCAATGCGGTAATGCTCTCCACCTACCATGTGCAGCGCAACGACACCCTGATTAAGGAGTTCGACAGCCGTTATGCCGCCGCGTTCGGCTCGATACCGACGCTCTACTCCTATCGCGGCTACGATGCGGCAGTCGTATTCGTCGAGTCGCTCCGCTCCGCAATGCAGGGGTGTTTGGAGGGTCGTACCTTCGTTCCGTTGCAGACGCCGTATCGTTTCGAGAAGGTGTCGGACGGTGCGATGCACATCAACCGAGAGTGGGTAAGAGTGAACTATCACAACAACTTTACGATAACAACCAAATAGTCGCTTATGGCAAACATACCAAACAACATACCGGAAAAAACCATCGAACGATTGAGCGAATATCGCCGCACATTGCTTTCGTGCCATCGACAGGGCATTACGCATGTCTTTTCGCATGTGCTTGCGGGCATCCACGGCATTACTGCCGTACAGGTGCGACGCGATTTGATGCTGATAGGATTTTCGAGCGATACCAAAAAGGGCTACGATGTGAAGGTGCTTATCGACTTCATCAACAACATCCTTTACAGCGAGAATGCGATGAATATCGCCGTTATAGGTATGGGTCATCTCGGTCAGGCGATTACCAAGTATTTCAACGGCAAGCAGTTGCGTTTGCGCATCACTGTCGCTTTCGACATCGACCCCGAAAAGGTCGGTCATACAATCGACGACATTCCGTGCTACCACATGTCGGAGTTCGAGGATGTAGTGGCGAATAACGACATCAGCATCGTTATCGTCTCGTTGCCGACCAAGGCGGCTTCGGAGTTGGTAATCCCGATAATCAATGCAGGCATTAAGGGCGTGTTGAATTTCACGTCGGCACCTCTCAACTTTCCTCAGGGTATCGTGGTCGAGAATTACGATATAACGACGGTACTCGAAAAGGTGGCATATTTCGTCAAGGCCACCGAGGAGAACAACCAAGCGGTGGAGCGATGAAGATAGCGAGCGGATTCGGAACATTGCCACCGTTGCACAATGCCGTCGTTACGGTCGGCTCTTTCGACGGTGTGCATTGCGGTCATCGGATACTGCTCGACGGCGTATGCCGCAAGGCGCGGGAGTGCGGCGGCGACAGCGTCGTCGTAACCTTCGAGCCGCATCCGCGCATAACGTTGCACAAGGCGGAGGGATTGCGATTGCTGACAACGCTCGACGAGAAGGCGCTGCTGCTCGATAGATGCGGTATCGACTGCCTTGTGGTCGTGCCTTTCGACGAGGCATTCAGCCGTCTGTCGCGCGAGGAGTTCCTCGGTGATTACATCATCGGTCGCCTGCATACGCATACGCTTGTTGTCGGCTACAATCATCGTTTCGGCCGCAACAACGAGGGCGATTATTCGTTCCTTGCAGGTGCTGCGGGAATAGATGTGGTCGAGGTAAAACAGCATTTGGCAGACGGGAACAAGGTCAGTTCGACGCTTGTGCGCGAGGCAGTCGGGCGCGGCGATATGGCTACGGCGATGCGGCTGCTCGGCCACCCTTATATGATAATCGGCAAAGCCGGTGCAGCGGGCGTGTCGGTGGCGGACGGATACAAACTCTTGCCTCCCGACGGCGACTATCTCGCTGCCGTAAACGGCGAAAAACGAATAATACGAATTGCCGACGGTCGTCTTCTTGTCGGAGATGGCGCAATGCCGGCGCAAACAATAGTGGAGATTTATGATATCGCATGAGGTTAAAATCCGTGTCCGCTACAAGGATACGGACAAGATGGGGGTGGTCTATCACTCCAACTACATAGTCTATTACGAGGAGGCTCGTACCGAGATGTTCCGCTCCATCGGCATTCCCTATTCCGAATTGGAGGCGCAGGGCATAATGACGCCGATTTTGGAGGTCGAGTCGAAATATATCGCACCTGCCTACTATGACGAGGTAATTACCGTGCGTGCCACGATAGCCGAAGAGCCTATGGCTCGGATGAACATTACCTACGAGGTGCTGGACGAGCAGGGTCGTACAATCAATACGGGTCGCACGGTACTCGGCTTTGTCAATGCCGCAACGCGTCGTCCGTGCCGTGCGCCTGAGGCTATGTTGCAGGTCATCCGCGAAAAGTTGTAGCGATGACGATGAGCGGCAAGTGCCTGCGGGTTACGTCGGGCTATATCGCATTGGTGGCCGTCTATTTCGGCAATGCCGTTCTGGGCGACGGAGATTTGACCCTGTTCGACGAGATGGTCAAGACTGCGCCGCTGCTCTTTTTGGGCGCAATCGTCGCCATGGAACAATATCGCGGTGCGCGATTGTTGGCTGCGGCTCTGCTGCTCTCGGCAGTAGGCGATTGGGCCGGCGAACGCGGATTGTTTCTCTCGCAGGTGGGGTCGTTTATGGCGGCGCATGTCGCATTCGCCCTCTATTTTCTGCGTCGCACAAAGGCCGATGCGGCAGGCATTCTGCTCTCGGTCGCGTTGGTTGCGACAGGCATCGCCGCAGGGGCTTTTCTGTTGCCGCATATCGGTTCGCTGACGGAACGGGTAATGTGCGGAGGGTATATAGCCGCGATTCTGACTATGGCAGTTTCGGCGATTCTGCGGCAGGGAGTATGGCGATGGGCAGGAGCAGGAGCGGCGTTGCTCTTCATATTTTCCGACGGCTGCATCGCTTGGAATCGCTTTGTCGAGCCTCTGCCGTATGCTGGATTGTGGATAATGTCCGCATATTTTGCGGCGCAATATATCTTTGCAATCATCGGTCTGAAAGAGGGTGAGGGTAAGTAGCACCCTGCCGCAACAATGCTTCGGGATATAACAAACTAATCGAGCAACCCGATTGGATTGCTCGATTGGCGGTGTGTAGGGGACTCGAACCCCTGACCCCGTGCGTGACAGGCACGTATTCTAACCAGCTGAACTAACACACCGTTTTGCTGATTGCGAGTGCAAATATAGAACAAATTTATTTTCCCTGCAAAAATTTCCGTACAAAATTTCAGAAAAATTTCATTTGCGGAACAGCGAGAAATGCACGCTTCCGTAACTCCTTAATTGCCAAAAATATTCGTTTGCCGAGAAATCTTTGGCGGCGGAGTGCTCGAATATGAATATGCCCCCTTCGCGCAGTATGTCGCCCGAAAGGACGAGCGGGACGATGTCGTCGGCACGCTCCAAATCGTAGGGCGCATCGGAAAAAACCACATCGAAACTCTTCGGGCAGTTTTTCAGATAGAGAAAGGCGTTGGCCTTTATCGGAAAGATGTTCGTTGCACCCAAGTCGCGCACCGTCCGACGGATGAAGTCGTAGTGGATGGCGTTGATTTCTACTGACGTTACGCTGCGGGCTCCGCGCGAGGCGAATTCGTACCCAATCGAGCCTGTGCCGGCAAAGAGGTCGAGTACGTCGGCCGATTCGTAATCGACTATGTTGTTCAGTACATTGAACAGATTCTCTTTGGCGAAATCTGTTGTCGGACGCGCCCTCAAATTGCGGGGCGGATTGATGGTACGCCCGCGATATTTACCGCTGATTATTCGCATACGACCCTTTTGAAATAGCGTTTGAGCAGTCGGGCAGCACTCCGACTGCCGCGTATATATATATCGGTATCGTTGCCCAATCCCGCAGTCTCGACGAATTGCAGGGCATAGAACAGTACATCGTCTGCCGATTGCAACCTTATCGCCTCTGCCAATCGCAACGAGCCGTCGAACAGCCTGTAATATGCCGTATCGTCGGCAATGACGATAGAGAGGTTGCGTCCCTCGTCGTGCCTCTTGTCGAGCAGCGGCGATGTAAATTTGGCTCTTGTTCCCAACGCGGCAAGCACCTTGTCGAGCAATGCGGCATCGATTGCCATGACTGCCACCGTTGCAGCCCGCATCTCGCTGCATACCGTCGTTTCGTCGGCAGAGCATGCCAATCCCGCCACGGCGAGATATTGAGCCGACAGAGTCTCGTCGAAAGCCTCCTGCGGTACGAGCGTTACCTTGCGGGTGCAGACAGTAAAGAGTATGTCGTCTGTGCCGGCAACGGCCTCGGCAGGCAGGTCGGATGCAGAAAAAGAGTGTCCACCCAAATTGAATTGAATGGACACGTTGTTTCGGGCAGCAGCGGTGTTATTCCCAGTTGCCTGCTTCATTGTTACCGCCCTCCATCGAACCGAACTTGATACCCGGGTATCTGTTGCGATTGTGAATGTCGTTGTCGATAAGGTTGATTATCTCCTGACGATAAGCCACCGTATCGAGGAATGCGATGTAAGGCGCACGGCACTCGACAGTCGGAATCACGATTTTGGATTCGGTGTTAATCAAACCCGCTTCGAGGATATACTCGGTTTGGTTGTTGGTGTAAGGGATGTAGCGCAGATTGCGGACATCCTGCTCGGAGAGTTTCTTGAAGAGCGAGTCCTTTACGGAGTAGGTAAATTTCTCGATGTTCTTCTTCTTCATCTTCTTCAACATTGCCATTGCAACCGAGTCGTCCTCATCGACGATTTTACGCTCTCCCTCCATGGTCTCTGTCAATACGAAATTGATGAGCGTATCGAAACTTGCGGTGAAACGCTGGTACTTGCTCTTGAACTGACGTTCGGCTGTACGAATCTCCTTGATGCGTTCGATGACGGCCGCTTCGCGCACCTTCTGCTCCTGCTCGAATTTGATAGGAGTAGAAATCAGAATGTAAATCCAAAACGAAAGGCCGATGATTGCCAATGCAAGAACTAACTGGATTATTTTCTTTCCCATTTTAATTATTTGTTATAAGTTTGTGTCAAATTTAATCGTTGCCGATGGACAAAACATTTATTGCGTCCCAAATTTACGCAAAATTCTCGTATCAGCCAACTATAAACCAAAAAAAAATCATCGAATCGCTGTCTGCCTATCTTGCCGATGACGATTCGTCGCGGATTTTCGTGCTGAACGGTTATGCCGGTACGGGCAAAACCTCGCTTATCGCCGCTGTTGTCGCGGCACTCAAACAGTCGGGCATCCGTACCGTTCTGCTCGCTCCGACGGGGCGTGCCGCCAAGGTGCTCTCGCAATATGCGGGCGAAAAGGCGCAGACAATCCACAAGCGGATATATCGCGAACGTACGGATGCCTCCTACCAATCGCGCTTTTCGCTCGGTTACAACAACGAGAGCGGTGCGGTGTTCATCGTCGATGAAGCGTCGATGATAGCCACGGATACGCACGGCGACGAACGGACGATTTTCGGCAGCGGCTCGCTGTTGGACGATTTGATGCGCTATGTGCGTTCGGGCAAACGGTGCCGCATACTGTTTGTGGGCGACAGTGCGCAGTTGCCTCCCGTCGGCAGCGATTGTTCGCCTGCGCTCGAACCTGCCGAACTGATGCCTTACGGCGATGTGATATACGAGACGATGGATGAGGTGGTGCGGCAGGCGCAGACTTCGGGCATATTGTTCAACGCCACTTTGGTACGCTGCATGCTCGAACAGGATATTGTTGCCATTCCGCGTTTCGATACGGGTTACGACGACGTACAAGCCATCGAAGGCGGCGAGTTTACCGAGTTGTTGCAGGAGTGTTACGACCGCTACGGGCGCGACGAAACGATAGTCATAACGCGCTCGAACAAGCGTGCCAACCGTTACAACGAGGGCATTCGTCGCCATGTGCTTTGCGCCGAGGAGGAGATAGAGAGCGGCGATATGCTGATGGTGGTGAAGAACAACTACCACTACACCGAGCGCATCGAGGATTGCCCGATGAACTTCATCGCCAACGGCGACATAGCAAGGCTCAAACGATTGCGGCGTTACGAGGATTTCTATGGTTTCCGCTTCGCCAATGCCCTGCTTTCGTTCGGCGACTACGACGACACGGAAATCGAGTGCAAAATCCTGCTCGATACGATTTATTCCGAATCGCCTTCGCTCACGCGCGAGCAGAGCCGCCGTCTGTTCGACGAGGTGGAGCGCGATTATACCGACATAGGCAGCCGCATCAAACGTTTTAGGGCGATTCGCGAGAATCCGCATTTCAACGCCGTGCAGGTCAAATTCGCATACGCCGTAACCTGCCATAAGGCGCAAGGCGGTCAGTGGAGTGCAGTCTTTATCGACCGCTGTCTGTTCGGCGACGAACAGATGTCACGGGATATGTTGCGATGGCTCTATACCGCCATGACACGAGCCAAGGAACGGCTCTATTTGGTCAATTTCGACGAGAGATTTTTCGCCGAGTAGCAAAATTTTCGTACATTTGCATCTGTTGCAGAGCAAAGGCTATGGCAAAGAACGACGATACAAAATATGTTGAGACGCCGTTGATGAAGCAGTACTATGCCATCAAGGCCGTCCATCCCGATGCGATTCTGTTGTTCAGGGTCGGCGACTTTTACGAGACCTTCGGCAGCGATGCGATTGAGGCAAGCGGCATACTCGGCATCACGCTTACGCGCCGAGCCAACGGCACTGCGTCGTTCGTCGAACTCGCGGGCTTCCCGTATCATGCCATAGATGCCTATCTGCCCAAGTTGGTGCGTGCCGGCAAGCGTGTGGCCATTTGCGAACAGTTGGAAGACCCGAAGTCGGTCAAAGGCTTGGTCAAACGCGGTGTTATCGAACTCGTAACCCCCGGGGTGGTGCTTAACGACAACATCCTCGAAAACAAGGAGAATACCTATTTGGCTGCCATCTGTTTCGGGCGCGAAAATACGGGTGCCGCATTTTTGGACATCTCGACGGGCGAGTTTTTCATTGCCGAGGGCGACGACCGCTACATCGACAAACTATTGTCGAATCTCTCGCCTCGCGAAGTGGTCTATCAGCGCGGTTACGACGACCGTTTTGCCACCTCGTTCGGCTCGAAATACTATACCTACAAGTTGGACGATTGGGTCTTTTCGTACGATGTCAATGTCGATAAACTCTGCAAGCAGTTCGGAGTGCCTAATCTCAAAGGCTTCGGTGTCGATACGCTCCACAACGGCATAGCGGCTGCGGGAGCGGTGCTGTATTATCTCGAATTTACCGAACATCGCAATATCGCCCACATAGCCTCCATATCGCGTTTGGAGCAGAGCGACTATGTGTGGATAGACAAATTTACCATTCGCAATCTCGAACTTTTCTGCACCAACGGCGGCAATGACAACGGCTCGTTCGTGCGGGTTATCGACCGCACGCTGACACCTATGGGCGGTCGTCTGCTCAAACGGTGGGTGGCGATGCCGATTCTCGACATCGCCGAAATCAACCATCGGCAGGATGTGGTCGAGGCCTTCGTGAAGGGGCGCAAAACGGCAGAGGCTGTTGCCAAGCAGGCGGAGTGCATCGGCGATTTGGAGCGCATAGCCTCGCGCATAGCCTCGTTGCGGGTGCTGCCTCGCGAGTTGGTGCAACTCAAATTGTCGTTGCAGGCATTGGAGCAGTTGAAAGCGACGCTCGACGGCAGCGACAGCGAGGTGCTGCATGCGGTTGCCGCAAACATCTGTCCGCTTGTGCAGGTGCGCGAACGGTTGGCTCACGACATCTATCCCGACCCGTCGAACAATCAGATTCAGAAGGGCGGAGTGATAGCCGACGGAGTCAGTCCCGAACTCGACGATTTGCGCCGCATAGCACTCCATGGCAAGGATGTGCTGGCGACAATTCAGCAGCGCGAGAGCGAAACGACGGGTATCCCGTCGCTCAAAATAGGCTACAACAACGTTTTCGGCTACTATATCGAGGTGCGCAATACCCATAAAGAAAAGGTACCCGAGAGGTGGATTCGCAAACAAACGCTCGCCAATGCCGAGCGATACATCACCGAGGAACTCAAAGAGTACGAGCAGAAGATTCTCGGTGCAGAGGCGCGTATGGCGGAACTCGAACAACAACTTTACGACGAGTTGGTCGCCTACCTCTCGCAATACCTCAAAGAGTTGCAGAGCAATGCTCATGCCGTGGCGCGTATCGACTGCCTGCACTCGTTTGCCGTCATGGCACGCGAACGCAACTATGTCCGTCCGCTGCTCGACGAGAGCAACAGCCTCGATTTGAAGGGTGCGCGTCATCCCGTCATCGAAACGATGATGAAGGTGGGCGAGGAGTATATCCCCAACGATGTCGCACTCGACGACACGAAGCAGCAGATTATGATGATAACGGGTCCGAATATGTCTGGTAAATCGGCTCTGTTGCGTCAGACGGCACTTATCGTGCTGATGGCTCAAATGGGGTCGTTCGTGCCGGCACGCAAGGCGCGTATCGGTATCGTGGACAAGATTTTTACCCGAGTGGGTGCATCGGACAACATCTCGCAGGGCGAATCGACCTTTATGGTGGAGATGCTCGAATCGGCAAGCATTCTGAACAATATCTCGTCGCGCAGTCTCGTGCTGTTGGACGAAATCGGGCGAGGCACAAGCACCTACGACGGCATATCGATAGCATGGGCCATGGTGGAGTATCTGCACAATCATCCGCGCGTGCATCCGCGCACGTTGTTTGCCACCCACTACCACGAACTCAACGAGATGGAGCAGGTATGCCCGCGAGTGAAAAACTACCACGTTTCGGTCAAGGAGGTGGACAACACGATTGTCTTTTTGCGCAAGTTGGAGCGTGGCGGTACGGAACACTCGTTCGGTATCCATGTTGCGCGTATGGCGGGTATGCCGCATTCGATAGTGGAGCGTGCGACCGACATCCTGCACAGCCTCGAACAGGTCTATGGCAACAACGAAATGGCACCGTCAGGCAATCTGCGCAATCGCGGCAAGCGACAACCGTCGCCGAGCGTTACGGAGGCTGTCGGAGGGAACGGCGCGTCGTCGATTCAACTCTCGATGTTCCGCTTGGACGACCCTGTGTTGATTCGGATTCGCGACATGATTCGCGATTTGGACATCAACTCGCTCACCCCTCTCGAAGCATTGAATACACTCAATGAGATAAAGAAGTCGGTGATTAGCGATTAGTAGCCGGTGGTTAGTGGTTAGGATTTGCGGGGTAGTTGCTCCGCAAATTTTATATACTCCGTCATTCTGAGCGAAGCGAAGAATCTGTTTTGGGCGTTGTTGCCCTTTGCGTACTTGCGCCCGATTCTGCCCGAGATTCTTCACTGCGCTGCGCTCCGTTCGAGAATGACGGGCAGAGGGCGAGTGGCTGGGAAATTATGAGCGCAGCGAATTAAACAAAGAGAGTCATGCCACACTCGTTGAACGAGTGAGATGGCATCTACCGCTGTTTTAGTGGTTAGTGGTTAGGATTTGCGGGGTAGTTGCTCCGCAAATGTTATGTTTGGTATCGGGTATAACGGTTATCTTATTACTTGCGGCTGTTTATAGGAGTTCTAAGAGTTCTGGGAGTTCTAAGAGAACTAAGATAAGCCGCAAGGTTTTTTATTTCGGTATCTGCCCTGAAACTTTGAAACCCTTAAACTCTCAAACTCTCAAACTCTTATATTTGCTGTCTGCCCTCGTAGAACTCTTAGTTCTCATAGTTCTCTTAGTATCGTTGGCACATGATGCCAAACCCGTCATACGCACAACCAAAGCCCTCTTAAACTCTGAAACCCTCTGAAACCCTCCGAAACTCTGAAACCTCTTAAACCCTCTTCGGCTCGTGCATCACCTCTTGTGCGGCACTATTCCATGTACGGTTCGCGTTGGCGCATGGCCTTTTCTATCAGTTTCGACCCGAGCGGACACTCTTCGCATCGTTCGGCACGGCAGTATTCGGTCGAGATTTGCAGCAATGCCTGACTTTCGAAGGCGTTGTGCGGCCGTATGCCGTTGCGTTCCCATTGCCGCAGGAACTGATTGTTCTCGGCAGGTGTGGCCTCCAACAGCGCAATAGCCCTGTTGCGCAAAATGTCGCTGTCCACATAACTGCCGTAGGCATATTGCAGCGGCGCGACGAGGTTGATGCCGAGCAACGCACTCTTTTCGCGCCCTATGCGTTTGGGTACATCGGCCGACAACTCGGCGGGGATAAAGTGCGATGCCCAATACTCCGATGCCTCCACTCCGAAAAGCCGTTCGACATCGGCAGGCGTGCGGCATTCGAGGAGTTTGTTCATGACAAAATCCTTCTGTGCCAAAAACGACGCGATTTGCGCCAACCTCAATACGGGATGGTTGTAGGGGCGAATGCCGGCAATGCGCCACTCGGTGGCACGCATGGGCTGCAACGCATATTTCTTGGCGAGATAGAAGTATTCGCTTTGGAGCGTGCGGATATAGTCGTCCTCTTTGTAATTGGCAAGCAGTCCCGACGTACCGATAAGCAAAGCCTCGACCGACAGCAGCGATTGTTGTTCGCGCAATACCGTCGAGTAACCGACTGTTCGCGCAAGTCGCTCGTAGGCTGCACGATTGCCCGTAACGTCCATCGCGCGGAACATCATCGCGTAAAATGTCTGATTCCAATTCTCGCCCGAGCAGAGATATATCTCTTTTATTTTGCGGTATTTGCGTATCAGTCGGTCGTATGCCGCATCGATGAAGATTTCGCTTCGGTGTATCTCGTCCAATGTCCGCAGATACCCTCCGCAGTTCAATGCTGCCGCTCCCTTTTTGAGATTGTTTATCAGTCGGGTGCGCTCGTCCATCCGTTACAACAGATTAAGTTCCATCAACGCCTCGTCCGACATCATGCTTTTGTCCCATGCGGGTTCGAATACGAGTATTACATTTACCTTCTTGACACCCTCGACCTTGCCCACCTGCGTATTCACGTCGGCGACAAGTTGGTCTGCCACGGGACAATTCGGCGCGGTAAGTGTCATCTGTATCGTAACCTCGCCCGACGGGTCGTAGTCGATGTTGTAAATCAACCCCAAATCGTATATGTTCACGGGAATCTCGGGGTCGTATATGTTTTTGAGCGTCAGAATAATATCCTGCTCCGTTTTAAGTATCTCTGCCGGTTCCATTGCTGTTTTGCCCATTGCGTTGTTTGTCTTGTTTGCTTCTGTCGGGCTGCGATGCGTGCGTTTGCCCTTCTACTTTTTCTCGACCGAAAAGGCGAGTGCATACAACCGCATCTGCTTTATCGCCGCCAAAAGCCCGTTGCCGCGTGTCGGCGACAGATTCTCTTTCAGTCCGATGGCCTCTATGAAATAGAGGTCGAGGTCGATTATCTCCTGCGGCGAACGGCCGTTCAATACCTTGATAAGCAGCGCAATGATGCCTTTGACGATGATTGCGTCGCTGTCTGCCGAGTAGTAAACCGCGCCGTCTTTGAGTTCGGCATCAATCCATACCCGCGATTGACACCCTTCGATTAGATATTTCTCCGTGCGGTGCGCTTCGTCGATTGCGGGCAGCGAGTCGCTGAGGCTGATTATGTATTCGTATTTGTCGAGCCAATCGTCGAATATCGAGAACTCCTCGATAATCTCGTCCTGTATCTTGTCTGTCATATCTCTATTCCGTTTTCAAATCGGTAATTGTTTCGGCAGTCGATGTGTCCGGTCTCTCTGCCCCCAAAAGGCGTGCCACGGTCGGAGCAATCGAAGCCGTGCCGGTGCGCTTGTCGATGCGTTGCGGCGCGATTCCGCCACCGTAGATTATCAACGGTACATGCCGGTCGTAGTTGTAAGGCGAGCCGGAACACGACACCTTGTCTTCAACCTCCTCTATCCGCTCCGGCAACAGACACACCATCACATCGCCCGAGCGTCGCGGATAAAAACCGTTCTGCATCAGGTGCGCGATGTCGTTGCCGAAATAGTTGTTCTGCATCGCCGTTGCCGATACGGCATACGCTATGCCTCGGAACTGCAAAGCGAACGATGCCGTTTCGGTTTGGATGTCGGCTACCGTCTTGCGATGTTTGTAGATGACGTCGCGGTTGAGATAGAGCGCATTGTCGCAGTATCCGAGTACCCATTCGTCCTGCCCGTGCCGTGCGCTGAGAAATGCGTTTACGATTACCTCGAATTGCCGCGCATTGAACCTTTCGTCGGGTTGTGCGGCATCGGTTGTCTTGCCGATTGTGCGACTTGTGCCGTGGTCGGATGCAAGCGTAACCACGATGTTTGCCGTATTGTCGGTCTGGGCATACAGAAATGTCAGAAAATCGGCGAGCGTGTCGTCCAGACAATAGAGCATGTCTTCGTACTCTGCCGAATCGGGACCGAACGTCTCGACTATTGTCCGCGAGGTGTCGATATAGATGTTCAACACCTTGCGTTCGTCGGCTTTGAGCGGACACAATGCACTTACGGCGCGTTTGGCGAACTCGAAAATCGCAGGACTGCCGGCAGGTGTCGCCAAAATGTTCGCAACGGCGTTGCGCGAGGCTGTCGGCTTGGTTGTCGGACGTTTGGCTTTGCTGTCGTTGTCGTATAGGGCAACGGCAGTGGTGCGGCTGTTGCGGTAACGCTCTTTGGTGTATTTGCCGTACCATTGATAGCCGGCGAAGATGTTGTTGTATGCGTCCTCGTTGTACGAGCGTACCCACGAAGGCAATGCCTCCGTATAGCACTTTGCCGAACTCCAATTACCGCGTTCGTCCAACCAATAGCACTCGCCCGAACGTCCCGCTGTCAGTATTGCCGATTGCGGAGTGTGCGCGATTGTGATGGAACGCGATGTCGGCGAATAGGCAGCGACGGCCTCGGCGAGGGTTTGCGAGACAATGCAGTCGCCCGAATATGCGTCGGTTATGCCCGTGTAAGGCATTGCTGCGTTGTTGCCGGCTGCTTTGCACAACTCTATCGGTTTGTTTGTCGTGCGGTCGTACCAGATGCGCGACACTATGCCGTGTACCGAAGGCAGGGTGCCGGATGCGAGCGTGGCAGCCCCCGCGTGTGTCGATGTCGGTGCATAGTCGGCATAGCACTCCGTAAATACGGCTCCTTTGTCGGTGAGCCGTCGGAATCCGCCTTGCCCGAAATTGGCTCCGTATCGGTCGATGTCGGATGCCCGCATGCCGCTGACCACTATGTTTACGGCCAATTTGGGTTGTGCCGTTGCCGTTGCGACGCACAAAATTGCACAACATAAAACTATGGGGTAGTTCAAACGCATTTCAATTTTCGTTTTTCCGAACTGCAAATTTACGATTTTATTTTGCATGACGTGCGAAAAATTCTCGTTCGGCCGAGAAATTTATATCCGGCAGAGCCTCGATGCACTCCAACATGCGTTTGCAAAATGCGGCATACTCCCCGCTGTCGGGATTGAAAGGGCGATGTTCGGCTGCCGCCATAATCTGTTCCGCCTTCGGCAACAGACTCTGCGCCTTTGGCGAAAGGAGGGCTGCCGCAAATTTCTCCCAAATGTAATCTATCGCCTGTCGGTTGGGATGGACGAGGTCGGCGGCATAGAAGCGATAGTCGCGCAAATCGTCGTTCATTATCTCGTAAGAGGGGAAATAACGCACATTGTCGTAGCGTTCCGCAAGCATTGCGACGGCAAGCCTTAAAATCGCCTTGCTGATGCTGTTATCCTCCAAACCGTCGGCCGTATGACGAACGGGACTGACGGTAAGAATGACGAGTTTGTCGCGCAAAACGCCCTCCATGAGAGGCGCGTACATCTCCGCTATCTCCTCTGCCGACAACCTCTCGCGGCAAAATGTTGCCTGCGGCAGTTTATGGCAGTTGGCGACCACTTTGCCACTCTCCGCCAAGCGGTATATCCAAGCCGTGCCGAAGGTGAGTATCAGGCAATCGGCATCGCACAACGCCCTGTGTCCCTCGTCCAATGCCGCGTTGAGCCTTTGCAGAGCCGATGCCTGCGAACAGCCGTCGAGCGACGTGTGGGCATCGAAGGCAAACCATCTGCCTGCCGATTCGGTAATCTCCGATGCGGTATAGGCGCGATGTTCGGCAAAACGCCCGATTGCGGAGGCTATGGATGCGGGATTGAACAGTGTCCCCATGGGATTGACCGTGATTTGCAGTTTGGCGCGTTTGAGACGTTCTGCCATGTTTTCTGCAAAACACGAGCCGAGCGACAGCAGTCGGGTGCGGTAGTCGATGCGTCGGTCGAACGGTTTTATTTCTGCTTCTGTACGGAATTTCATCTGTTTATGCGGCTTTGTCCGACAAAGGTATTAAGAATTTGGTTATCTTTACACCGATAAAACTTAAAACAAACACATATCTTATGAAAAAACTTCTGATTTTTGTATTGACTGCCGTCTGCTTTGCTGCAACGGCATCGGCTCAAAATCCGCTCGTCGAAGTGCGCGGCAAAGTCGTCTCCGTTTCCGGAGAGCCGATTGCGGGTGTGGCGGTAAGCGACGGATATACGGTGGCGGTTACCGACGACAGCGGCGAATACCGTTTCGACAGAGCCTCTGCGGCGGAGTTCGTCTTCTGCTCGATACCTGCCGAATATGCGGTGCCTTTGCGTCAGGGCGCACCGTGCTTTTACAAGAAACTGTCCGACGGCGGTAGTTACGACTTCGTGTTGCGTCCGCTGAAAAAGGGTGCGGAGAGCAACTTTACGCTCTTTTGCATCGCCGATCCGCAGTGCTATACCATTCATCATGTCAATCGCTTTCGGCACGAGACGGTACCCGACGTGCGTGCATCGGTAGCCAAATGCAAATATCCCTGCTACGGCGTTTCGCTCGGCGACATAGGCTATACGGAGCGGAAGCATAATGCCACCTATGTATTGCCGTTGATGAAGACGGAGATGGCGAAAGAGAAGACGGGCATTCCCATATTCCAGACCATCGGCAATCACGACAACGAGTATCAGCCCATTGCGTTGAATGCCGGCAATCCGACACCGACCATTCGTTTCCAGCGTATGTTCGAGGCTGTTTTCGGTCCGATTGACTATTCGTGGAATCGCGGCGATGCGCATATCGTTACGATGAACGATATAGTTTATCACACCATCGAGACATCGGGCAAATATCACGGCGATTTTACCGATGCGCAGGTCGAGTGGCTGCGACAGGATTTGGCGTTGGTGCCGAAGAACAAACTCGTCATATTGTGCGTCCATATTCCGTTGGCAGTCGCTGTCGAACGCGAGAATGTGCAGAAGGTGCTGGCTATGCTCGGCGAATTCGAGAACTGCCATATTATGTCGGGACACACCCACTACAATCGCAATTTCATCCACTCCAACGGCATTTACGAGCATATTCTTGCTGCTGCTTCGGGCGGTTGGTGGTGGTCGCGCAACAATGGCGACGGAACACCCAACGGCTACGGCATATTCGAGGTGCGCGGCAACCAAATCGTCGATTGGCGATACAAGAGCGTGGGATTCGACGTCAAGCACCAAATGCGGCTGTATCGCGGCGATGCGGAGTTCGGCGGCGATTACGAGCGGTTGAAACTGCCATTCGGCAGCGACGTGCTTTTGGCCAATGTGTGGAATGCCGACAAGGATTGGAAGATAGAGGTGTACGAAGACGGCGTGCTGTCGGGCGAGATGACATTGATGCCGGCATCGCCGTACCGCGGCGATGAATATCCGTCGCTTTCGTCGAGTAAGGATTGGTGGGCAATCGGCTACCACGTCGGCGTTGTCGGACGAGGCCATTTCAAGGGCAGTACGCGCCGCAACTATTGTTCGCCGTGTTATCACATGTACAAATACACGCTCAAAAATCCGACAGCCAAAGTCAAGGTGGTCGCGACCGATTCCCACGGCCGCAAGTATTCGGAGAGCCATGTCATAGCCGGAGCCGAATATGCGGATGCCGTGCCTCCGACATATAAGCCGGACGAAGCGTGGTAGGGGAGTGGCGGATACCGCCTGCATCTCGTAAAAAACGGTCGAAACCTTTATGGGATTTCGACCGTTTTGCTTTGTTGCGGTTGTCTATTTCAGAAAATCCTCGAAATAGTCGGTTACTTTCTGCATGAGATGCACCCTGTCGCGTCCCACCACGTTGTGGTCGGCTCGCGGATAAGGGAAATAATCGACCTGTACGTTTTGCTTTATGCACTCGTCGATGAAATTGAGCGAATGCTGCCATACGACCGTGCGGTCCATTGCGCCTTGACAAATCAGCAGTTTGCCCTTCAAATCTTTGGCACGCGGAATCAGCGATACCGATGCGAAACCCTCTGCATTGGTCTGTTCGGTCTCCATATACCGTTCGCCGTACATTACCTCGTACCATTTCCAATCGATTACGGGGCCGCCTGCCACACCGACTTTGAATACATCCGGATAGTTGGTCATCAGCGAGATAGTCATAAATCCGCCATACGACCAGCCGTGTACGCCTACCCGCGTACTGTCTGCCCATTCGTGCGACAGCAGCCATTGCAATCCTGCCATTTGGTCTGCCATTTCGCACTTGCCGCACCGACGGTGAATCGCCTGTTCGTATTCCGTGCCGCGGTTTGCCGTGCCTCGGTTGTCCATCACGAAAACCACATATCCGCGCTGTGCCATGTACATCTCCCAACGCCGCAATGTCGCCTGAAAGTTGTTGCGGACAAGTTGCGAATGCGGTCCGCCATAGACGTACAGTATGACGGGATAGCGTTTCGACGGGTCGAAATCGAGCGGTTTTATCAGGCGGTAATAGTTGTCGTATTTGCCGTCGGCACTGCGTACGGAGCCGAGTTCGATGGCGGAGTAGTTGTAGCCCTTCGACGGATTGTCGGCACGGAACTCCTCGCGATAGAAGGTACCGTCGGTCGAGCCTATGGCAACCACGCGCGGCGTGTCGAGCGACGAGTAATCGTCGGCAAAATAGCGACCGTCGGGCGAAAGCGTGCAGATGTGCCAACCTGCTTCGCGCGTAAGGCGCAGCGTTTTGCCCGTGCGCAGGCTCTTGCGGAACAGATGCCGTTCGATTGGCGATATTTCGGCGGAGTAGTAGTAAACGGCATCGGCACTCTGCCCTATGTATGTTACGTCGGCATCTACTGCCGTAAGACGTTCAATCGACTCCTGCGATACCGAACAGAAATAGAGGTTGCGGTAACCGTCGCGGTTGTTGGTCGTGTAGATGAATTTGTCGCCGTCGCCGTCGAGGAAGTAGAGCGGATGCGACGGCTCTACATAGCGGTCGCTGTGTTCGGTGAGGAGGGTGGCCACAAATTGCCCGTCGGCTGCGTTGTAGCGATTCAGCCGCATATTCTTTTGTCGGCGGTCGAGTACCTGCACATAAACGTCCCGCGAGTCGGGCGACCATGTAGGATGGATTATGTACCGCTCCTCGTCGAAATCGGTAACATCGAGATATGCTACACGTCGGGTCGCGGTGTCGTATATGCCCACTTTTACGCGCTCCGACGACATGCCGTTCATCGGATATTTTATCTCCTCCAAAGTGCCTGTGCGGGTGGTGATGTCCACGAGCGGGAAGGTACCTACTCGCGATTCGTCCTTGATATAGAATGCCAAACGACTGTTGTCGGGCGACGGAAACAGCCCTGTGGCGATGCCGAATTCGTTGCGCGAGACCGAGGTGCCGCAGACTATGTTGCGGTCGGCGAAATCGGTTACTTTATGCTCTGTGCCGTCGGCATCTATCCATACTATGTTGTTGTCGCGCAATTCGGCATGCGGCATATTCGCGCGCTTTTCGGACGGAGCGGATGTCGTGTGCCGTTTGCCGGTGCGTATATCGACCGCATAATGCTTGCCTGCCTGCTCGGTTATGTATTCGCGCGGATTCTCGGCACTCCACTTTACGGAGTATGTTTGGGGTATTAGCGATTTGTTCAGAATCGCATCCTCCATTGTAAGCAGTTTTCGGTCGGCTGTTTGTGCCGATACCGAACAAACCGTCGCCAATGTTGCAATGACGACGGCTCGGAATGTCGCAATTTTCATTAGAACAGATATTTTTCGGTTTTGACCCGTTTGATAAGCGAGAAAATGTGTCGCCAAGCCTCTTCGCCGAGAGTCGTGCCGACCACCTCGATAACTTTTCCGGCAGTGATTGCGCCGATTGTGCCGCATTGACGCAACGACAATCCTTCGCAGAGCGCATAGAGGAAACCTGCTGCATAGAAATCGCCTGCACCGGTCGTATCGACCCGCTTTGCCGCTGCCATGATGCCTACATGAATAACCTCGCTGCCGCGCTTGATGAGTGCGCCTTTCATGCCTATCTTGACAATCGTCAGTTCGCAAATCTCCGAGATTGCCTGCAAGGCGTTGATTGGCTCGGTCTCGCCCGTAAACATCTTCGCTTCGTCCTCGTTGGCGAAGAGAATATCCACATACTCTTTCGTCAGTCGATAGAGAAATTCGCGATTCTCCTCGACGACGTTGAAACTTGCCAAGTCTATGGCTATTTTCAAACCGCGCTGCTTTGCCACGCACATAGCCGTTTCGATGAGCGTGTGGTCTTGCACGAGGTAGCCTTCGACATATAGGCAATCGTATCCGTCGAATATCTCGGGGCGGATTTCGTCGGACGACAACTCTTCCGCTGCTCCGAGGTGCGTCAGCATCGTTCGTTCGCCATCGGGCGATATAAGCGACACGCATTTGCCCGAACGGTTGCGCCCGCGGAATATGACGGGTTTGATTTTGAGGTTTTCGAGAGCCTGCTCGAAGAAATCGCCCGTTGTGTCGCAGCCGACCTTGCCGATGAATCCTACGGGAGTGCCGAGCCGAGCCATCGCGCGAATGGTATTGTCTGCCGAGCCGCCGAGCGACAGCGAATAAGGGAATCCGGCAACCGATTTCGAGATTTCCGATTGCAATGCGCTGTTGACAAGCGACATCGAGCCTTTGGCAATGCCGTATGCCGAAAGCACTGCATCGGATTGCAGATTTACGAGCATGTCGGTCAGGGCGTTGCCTATGCCTATTACTTTCTTCATTATACTGTTTGGATGGTTGAGTTAAATCGACAGCACCCTTACGAGGTCTGTCATGTCATGACTTAATTTCTTGGTATGGCTTATCGCCTGAGAGAACGGTACATATACGATTTCGCCGTTGCGTATTCCCGTCATGACGTTGCGCTGTCCCTCTTGCAGTGCGGTTATGGCAGCCGAGCCGAGCCGCGAAGCGAGTATGCGGTCGAACGCCGATGGCGAGCCGCCGCGTTGCAGATGGCCGAGTATCGTTACGCGGGCATCGTATTGCGGATATTCGCGCTTCACACGTTCGGCAAGCCCCATCGCTCCGCCTGTTTGGGGATTTTCGGCGACGAGTACGATTGCCGAATTTTTGTTCTTGCGGAAACCGTTGTCGATGAGCGTTTTTAATTGGTCGTCCTCCGTCTCCATTTCCGGAATTATGGCCGCTTCCGCTCCCGTGGCAAGTGCGCCGTTGAGTGCGAGGTAGCCCGCCGTATGTCCCATAACCTCCACGAAAAACAACCGCTCGTGGCTCGTCGCCGTGTCGCGGATTTTATCGACGCACTCCATAATCGTATTCAACGCCGTATCGAAACCTATGGTCGAATCCGTTCCCGACAGGTCGTTGTCGATTGTCCCCGGCAATGCCACAATCGGGATGTTGTACTCCTCGGCAAAGATGCGTGCGCCCGTTATCGTACCATCGCCGCCGATTGCCACAATGGCATCGATACCTGCCCTCCGCATATTGTCATAGGCGGTTTTGCGGCCTTCCGGCGTGGTAAATTCGGGACAGCGTGCTGTGCGCAAAATGGTGCCGCCTTTCTGAATGATGTTGCTTACGCTGTCGGAATGGAACTCGACTATTTCGTTGTTTATCAGTCCGCGGTATCCGCGCATGATGCCCTTGACCGACAATCCGTTGTAGATTGCCGTTCGGGTTACGGCGCGAATGGCGGCATTCATACCGGGTGCATCGCCGCCCGATGTGAGTACACCGATACATTTTATCGTCTCCATGGTCTATATTGTTGTGTTTGACAAAATACGCTCAAAGGTAACAATTTATTTGCAAAATGCGTGCAATTGCGTCCGATATGCGACAAAAAAAGCGGTGTGTAACGATAACGCGGCATTTGGCCGGTTCTTCATACCTTAAAAAAGGGAAGTGGCGGATTTTGCATTCCGCCACAACCCCTCGTTACTATGAAAATGCTTTTGGTTTGGAAAAGTCTCTTTATTTGTCGGCACTCGGCACATCGGTAGCATTGAGCAGCCGAGCGTATTCGAGGCTGTCGATTTCGCTCTCGCCGATGTCGCCCGCATCCAACGATTCGACCGTTGCCATGATTCGGTCCACCTCCGATTCCGACATCGAGCCGATGGTGCGTACCGATGCAAATACGGTGGCGATAATCAGCATAATCCACACAATCAGCGAGGAGAGCATAATCCACAGGCGCGGGCGTTTGCTGAATACGAGCGCGATGAATATGTAGAGCAGTACGGCTGCCGGTATCAGACATACGAGTATTGCGAGTGCCGCCACTGCGCCTCCCTGCGAGCCGACGATGTCGAACAGAACATTGAGGTTGCCGAAATCGGCCAAACTGGCAATCGCGCCTCCCATGCCGAATATCAGTCCGAACAGGGCGATGAGCAGCATTACGCAGACGAATATCAGCGGCAATGCCAACAGCACCACAAAAATTTTGAGCAGTACGCCGATGATTATGCCCAATGCCGTAACTATCGATGCCACAGCCGATTTAGCCTTCTGTTCCTGCGTTGCGGAAGCGGTCGTGTTGCGTATCGAATTTGCGGTTATCGGCTCGCCGTTCATTTCGAGTTTCTGTCGTGCCGATTGTGCGGCAGGTATGGCAAACCATGCCACGATGTATGCGACGCAGAACATCAGGAACAGATGACCGAATATCTGCGAGATACATGTGTTGTACAGTATCCAACTCAACAGCAGCGGTGCGAACAGTCCGAGCCGAATCCAAACGGCATCGGTGTCGAAGTATTTGCCGAGTCCCGCACATACGCCGCCGAGTTTGGAATTCTCGACATCGCGGTACAGACGGCGTGGAATGCGGGTGTCGCTTTTGATTGGCTCGTCGGCACTCTCCGCGTCCGATATGTCTTCGGCATCGCCGAGTTGCGCGATGATGTTTTCGATTAGCGGCAGACATACGGTCTGCTCCGCGCTCCGTTGTGCCGACAAAATCAGTTCGGCTATGCGTGCTTCGATGTCGGCCGTTATCTCCTTGCCGTCGGGGTCGTTTTTGTACGCCTTTTTGAGCGAGGCGAGATAATCGTTCAGCCGGTGGTAGGCGTCGGTTTCAAGGGTGAAAGAGATGCCCGATATGCTGCATTTTTTGATTTCGTTCATGGTCTTAAAGTATTTGCTTTTGAATTTTGCTCGCACCGGAGTTCGATGCTTTTATTATGGTGCAGTTGCCCGAATAGATGATTTTCGATGCTCCGATTGCCTCTGCCGAGAGCGTTCCGTCGCAATGTATGGTCGCCTTCGATGCTCCCGCAGCCTGTAAGTTGCATGTGGTACCCGTTGCGACGATGAGCGATGCTCCGACGACGGATGCTTCGAGCGTGTGGCATTTGAAGTCGCCGGCATTCATTTTCGATGCGCCGGCTACCTTGATGTCGCATTTCTGCGTACTGCCCGAGAGTGTTGCGCTCGATGCTCCGGCAATCTCCAACTCGCACTCGGCTGCGTTCAGGGTGGCTTTGATTGACGATGCTCCCGCACAATCGATGTCTGCCTTGCCGTTTACATCGGCTGCGAGCAGTATTTGTGCCGCTCCCGTGGCCTCCAACTCCAAGTTGGTCGCAACGAGCGTGGGTTTCGCAATCACGCAGGCTGCTCCCGTGGCGGATATTTCCGAGATGCGTCCGTTGTTCGGAATATGCACTTCGGCGGAGTATCTGGTATTGTTGTTTACGACAACGGTCTTGCGCTTTTTGCGGAACTCGTCCACGAGCCTTGCGTAAAGTTTGCCATCCTTGACGGTTACATCGACATAAGGCATGATATCCTTTGTGGCGCGGATGATGATGTTGCCCTCCGAGCGGTCGTCGATGATGAGTTTGATGGCGTGGGTAACGTCTATTTCGTGGAAATTCATGGTGCTGCGACGAGCCTCCATTACCACATTGTTGTTTTTGTCGGTCTGATTGCCGGTTGCTGCTGTTGCGGCTGTTGCCGTAAACAGCGAAGCGGCAGCCAACGCGGATAACAATAATCGTTTCATGGTCTTTTGATGGTTTTTGATGGTTATTTGTTGCGTATTCTGTTGATTTGTGCCACGAGGTTTTCCCAAGCCTCGTCGAGCGATGCCAAATACTTGCGACCCTCTTCGGTCAGCGTGTAGTATTTGCGCGGAGGTCCCTGCGGCGACTCTTCCCAGCGATAGGTCAGATAGCCGGCATTCTTTTGGCGGGACAGGATGGGGTAGAGCGTTCCTTCCACCACAATCATTTGCGCCTCTTTGAGTTTGGCGATGATTTTAGGAGCATACGAGTCGCCATTGGCGAGGATTGCAAGTACGCAATAGTCCATGATGCCCTTGCGCATCTGTATTTTTGCATTGTCGTCTTTCATGGTATTATATGTTTTTAGTGTTTGTTACAGGTATTGTCTCCTCCGGAATAATTATCCAAAGAACGATGTAAATCCAAATCGACAATCCTCCGAAGAGAATCAGCAGCAGAGTGATTAGTCGCAGCAGGGTAGGGTCCACGCCGAAATACTTGCCCAATCCGCCGCAGATACCGGCAATCGAGCGGTTGGTGCGCGAACGGCGGATGCGTCGCAGCGAAGCGTCGCCGTCGTTCACGTTGGTTGCGTCGTTGCGTGTCGCATTGTGCCGTGCAGGTCCGAAATCGTCCGGACGACCCATGCGTGCTATGGCCTGCTCGACGATGCGGAGCGTTACGACCATCAGCGACGAGGAACGCGACTCGTTGAATATCTCGGCAAAACGCGCCTCGATATCGTCCATCGTTTCGGTGTCGTTGTCCGCAAGCCGCGAGCGTACATCGGCAAAGTAGTTTGCCAAACGCTCGTAGGCATCTTTGTCGAGAGTGAATGCCTGCGAGCCGATGTTTGCGTTAATTGTCTCTTTCATTTCAGTATGTTTTTGTAGTGTGTTTAATATTTTAACGATGCAAATATAGGATAAGTTTTTATACTATGCAAAACAAAGTACCAAAATTTTACGGAAAAATCAAAAAAAATATAGATACACCGCAAAAAGGGGCGATGTACCTATATTTATAATAGAATCGACAACTGCCGATTATCTGTCGGCGCGTTCTTTGGATTTCGATTTTTTCTTGCCGTCGGCTTTAATTTCACGCACGAGCGGCAGACGGTCGATGTGGTCGGCACGCTCGATAAAGTAAGTGCGCATATCCTTCCAATGGTAGTACGGAGCCATGTCGCTTTCGATAGGCAGACGGCACTCCTTCTCGTTGTGCAGCAACTTCACGATTACATCGCCCGCCTTGTTGCGGTAGAAAACGAATTGCAGATTGGTTGCCATCGGGGTAATGCGGAAATCTGCCCACAACTCCTTCAAATCGGGATTGAGGAACGATGTGCGTGCGCATTCGCCCTCGACCTGCATAGCCGACAATGCGGCTATTACCGTAACGTCGTGGCCGAATCGCAAAAATGCCGAACGACCGCCGTGTGCCAGAAAATCGTCGGCATCGCGTACGATTTCGCGCAGGAGTATCGAACCGTCATACAGAATGCCGTCGCCCCACTCCTCCGAATTGGCGAAGGTGGCGTAGCGTTGGCGGTTGATTTGTTCCCACAGTTTCATCCTCTCTTCGCCCGTGAAGATGTCGTCGATGCGTTCGTCGCCTTCGGTGTCCTGCATGATTACGCTCAAATAGAACAAATTGCGCACCAATTTGTCGTAACGTTTCTGTTCGGCGGCTATTTCATCGCGAAAATCGCTCGTGTAGATGCGGGCGAGAACATCGCCGGCAATGGCTGCTGCCACGCTGTCGATTAACGCCTTCGGAGTCGCACCTGCCTCCTTGAACGAGTATTTGCGACCTTTCGACGGTACGAGTACGTCGTGCCAATGGTCGTTGGTTGTCGCATAGATGTCGAGCGACGGATTCAACTCTTTCAGACGACCGTCGAATGCCGACATCGAGAGTATGCAACGCGGTACGTTGGTGGAACGGCTCTCGATATGTATGTTTTTGCCTTTGAACAGCATCGGGTAGTTGCGATACATGCGTTCGGCAATCTCGCGGTGTTCGACGATGCCTTGCGGCGAGAGTTCGCCCATGCGTCCGCGTGAACGGTCGGCAACGCGATTGACTATCTGCTGCAACTTTTTGCCTTGCGGTGTCAATACCCCTTTCTTGGCCGCATTGTTGAGAAAACGCTGTGAACGGTCGTAATTCTCGGGTGCGGCGTGCCAACGCGAACCGTGTCGTCCGAAATGGCTGATGTAAACGGGTTTGTAGCCCTTCGGCACGGGGGTTGTTTCGCTCGGCTCGTAGCGATAGGTGTAGTAGATTCCGCCGGCGCAATCGGGATGCTTGGCAAAGAATTCGGCATCGAGCGGTTGTGCCGAAATCGTCAGAGTGAATGTCGCCGCGAGGGCGAGTAACAACATTTTCAGTTTCATTTGTCGTATATCCTTTCGTTTTGGTTTCTGATGCGGCTTATAGTCGGCTTTCGAGATATTTTCGCAAATCCTCCCAGCGGTAGTAATACGAATCGACAGGCTCGCCTGCCTCTGCATCGAGCCGTTGTACCCGTTCGCAGAAGAGTACCTTTACGAGTATGTCGCCCGCCTTGTTGCGGAAAAATACGAGTTGGACGTTCGATGCCATGGGCGATACCGTATTGACCTGCCAATGGTAGCCTATGTTGGCGTAATCGTCCGAGATTGTTGCGCCGCACTCGATGCCCAGCAGATTGACAATCGGGATTATGGTGGCATCGTGGGCAAAGCGCAGCGTAGCCTGCTCGTCGCCCGTGGCAATGGCGCGATTGGCGGTTTCGATTATGTTGCGCAACAACGGTCTCGCTCCGCTGCGCACCTTCTCGACAAATGGCGCGGAAGGTCCCGTGAGTATGTATCGGCGCATGTTGCAGCATCGCCACAACGCTGCCAATTCATCTTCGGTAAAGAGGTAGTCGAACGTCGATATACCTACATGCGGAGTTGCCAAAAGGATGGCGTTGGCGAGATACATCTCGTACATGAAATCGTTGGTATCCCCGATTCGTTCGTTTGCCACGCGGCTGCCTTCGGTAAAGAGCGATGCGATAAACCTCGTTTGGTCGGGCATGTTGGCACGCCGCACGGAATCGCTGATGCGCGTCGCCTCGGTCTTGATGTCGTTGAGACCGGAGTATGCCGCCAGATAGTAGGCATTGGCATTGCTTGCCTCCATGGTTATATCGGCTTCGGGAGCCAATCGCGCGAGTTCGCCCGCAAAGGCTGCCATGGAGAGTATGCAGCGCGGTACGATTGTGGAACGGCAATCGACATGTGCCGGTTTGCCTTTTCGGGTGGCGAACACTTCGGGATAGGAGCGATACATGCGTTGCGCTATGCCTCTGTGTTCTGCTGCTCCGAGTGGCGAGAGGTCGCCGTAATGCTCTTCCGCGTCTGCTGCAATGCGTTGCCAATCGGCATAAAACCGTTCGCCCGTGGCTGTCAGTTCACCCGCCTTGTGCGCTGCGGCAAATATGTCGAGCGGCTCGTCGTACAGCCGTCTGTGAACCGTCCAGCGGCAACCATGCCGTCCGAGATGGCTGATGTAGAACGGCTTGTAGCCCTTCGGAGCGGGTGCATCGTCGGATATGCGCTCGACAGGATAGGGGCGATACAATTCGCAATAGTAGAGCGAATCGATTTGCCGAATCTCTGCGGCCGATTGCGCCGATACGGAGAGTACCGCAAACAGCGCAGGAATGGAGCATAAAAGTTTTTTCATCGGAAAAGGTTGGTTCTGTTATTGTTTGTTGGTCATTATTTCCAAAATCAGTTTGTCGGTCTGCTGCATGCCGTTGCGCCCTATGTTCGTAAGGTTGTGGATGCAGCGATCGACATCGTCGTCGATGATGCCCTCCAAAGAGGTGGTATGCCGGTGCTGTATGGCAAGTACGGCAGAGAGTACGGCTGTGGCCACGCCGCTCGTTACTTTGAGCGAGCAACTCGGCTTGGCTCCGTCGCAAATCATTCCGGTCAGATTCGCCACCATATTCTTTACGGCATAGGTAACCTCCTCATAGCCTCCGCCCATCAGATAAGTGATGCCGCAACTCGACCCTGTGGCGGCCACAACGCAACCGCATAATGCCGACAGACGGCCGAGGCTCTGTTTGATATAGATGACCGTCAGGTGGCTCAAAGCGAGCGCACGCAACAGCCTTTCGTGCGAAGCGTTGTTCGCTTGTCCGAAAATCACGACAGGCACGGTAGCCGATATTCCCTGATTGCCGCTGCCCGAATTGCTCATTACCGGTACCATGGCTCCGCTCATGCGGGCATCGCAGGCACCGCTCGTATAGGAGAGTATGCGGGCGAACAGCGTGTCGCCGAATATGGTGTGATGACTGTCGTCGTGCAACATGCGTCCGAGTCCGTGTCCGTAATCGCCCGTAAACGAGAGTTCTGCCGCCGAGATGTTCATCTGCGCCGACTGCCAAAGAAATTCGATGTCGGCAAGCGGTACGGTCGTTGCGAAGTCGAAGACTTGACGCATCGACAGTTCGCTGTCGCTGCTGTCCGTTGCGCACGAATCGGCAGCGGTGCCGTCGAGCAACTGCCGACCGTTGAGAACGATACTCGTGAAATTGGTGTGCGAGCCGGCGATTACTGCCGTTGCGGTGTCGTCGCCGTCGAATACCGTGGCGGAGATGTAAAGGATATGTCCGCTGCGGCTGTCGGTGCCGATTTTTATCGGAGTGTCGGCTATATAACGCTTACCCTTCTCGACCGATTCGGGGGTTACGTCGCGCAGCACTTCGAGTCCGTATGCCGATTTGCCGACCAATGCGCCGAGTGCAATGGCTATCGGCAGCCCTATCATCCCCGTATTGGGAATGCCGACACCCATCGCATTTTTGTAGATGTTGGGGCTTAATGCGACCTCGATGCGCGTCGGAGTGCGGCCGAGCGTTTCGCAAGCCTTGGCTACACACAACGCCACGGCAATCGGCTCTGTACAACCGATTGCGGGAATAACCTCGCGTTTGATTAGCGACAATATGTCGTCGAATTCGGAGCGTGTCATTTTTGACCTGTTTAGCTGATGCACAAATATACGCTTTTTTTTGCAGTTGGGCAAATATCGGCGCAAGTTCGGCGGATGAGGATTGTCGGGCGGCATGCGGGTCAGAGCAATCCCGCTTCATAGGCACGGACGATTTGGTCGAGCAGACGGTCGGTGCCCTCGGGGTCGTATTCGAGTTTGAGATTGTTGCCGAACAGCCGAGCCATGGCCTGCCAGAAACCTGCCACGAAACCTCCACGGAACTCCTTGACGATTTCGTATGCCGTGTATTCGGTTTCGCGGTCGATTAGTTTCAGCAGCACGCGCCCCTCCGATACGGTCATCTTGCGGAGAACGGGCGTATATTTTTTGATAATCATCTTTTGGATGCCCTTGATGTAGAGTTCGCGGTCGCGTTTCGATGGCAGCCGTTTCAACTCCTGTTCCATAAGTGCCATTTCCCGTTTGGCCTCCTGCGCAATGGGATATACCTTTTTGACGGCGCGTACCAATCGGTCGTAACGGCGCATGTCCCGTCGGCGGGCGTAGGTGCGTATCGGCAGTATGTGAATCAGAGCGACGGAATCGCCGTTGTCGATGCTCCATTCGGAATACCAAACGCCTTTTGCACGCCGTTGTCCCGCAGCATCGGGAGCAAGGGTGCAAATCGCAAGCAGAAGTATGAGCAGGCGTTTGAACATAATAATCGTTGTAAATATAGCATAAAAATAAACGTATTGATGCGGGAAAGTATTACTTTTGCCGTATAAATCGTAAAAACCATGAAGACAGGATTGACTTATACGTCTTATACGACAGTCGGGGAGTCGAATACGGCATGTGCGGCAGGCTCGGGCGATTTGGAGGTGTTCGCTACTCCGGCAATGGCGGCTTTGATGGAGAATGCGGCGATGTTGGCCGTTGCTCCCGCACTCGACGAATCGCAGACGACTGTCGGCTCGCAAATCGACACCACGCACATCAGACCGTCGGCTGTCGGTGCGAAGGTGTCGGCAACTGCCGTGCTTACGGCCGTCGAAGGGCGCAAATTGACTTTTAGTGTGTCGGCTTGCGACGAGCAGGGCGTTATCGGCGAAGGAACGCATGTGCGCTACATTGTCGATAGGGCGAAGTTCCTTGCCAAGTTGAAGTAAATTTCGATTCAAAGCCCCATTGTACCACTGCCGATTCCGAAATTTTTGCTACCTTCGCACCGCATAACCGCATAACACCGAAAATTTATGTTTGAAAATTTAACCGATAAACTCGAACGGTCGTTCAAAATTCTCAAAGGCGAGGGCCGTATTACCGAGATAAATGTTGCGGAGACGCTCAAAGAGATTCGTCGTGCGCTTATCGATGCCGATGTCAATTACAAGGTCGCCAAATCGTTTACGGACGAGGTAAAGCAGAAGGCTTTGGGGCAGGATGTGTTGAAGTCGGTCAAACCGGGGCAGATGATGACCAAAATCGTCCGCGACGAATTGGCCGCTTTGATGGGCGGTACGGCGACGGACATCAAATTGGAGGGTACGCCTGCGGTTGTGCTGATTGCCGGTTTGCAGGGCTCGGGTAAAACGACCTTTTCGGGCAAGATAGCATCGTACATCAAGAGCAAAAAGGGTCGTCAGGTGTTGTTGGTTGCGGGCGACGTATATCGTCCTGCGGCAATCGAGCAGTTGAAAATACTCGGCGGGCAAATCGGAGTGCCGGTCTATACGGAGGAGGGCAACCAAAATCCGGTGCAGATTGCCGAGAATGCCGTTAAATATGCGCGTGCCAACAATTTCAACGTGGTTATAGTCGATACGGCGGGACGTTTGGCTGTCGATGAGGCGATGATGCAGGAGATAACGGCAATCAAGGCTGCCGTGCGTCCGAGCGAAACGCTCTTCGTGGTCGATTCGATGACGGGACAGGATGCCGTGAATACCGCCCGCGAGTTCAACGAGCGTCTCGATTTCGACGGCGTGGTATTGACGAAGTTGGATGGCGATACGAGAGGCGGTGCGGCCATCTCGATTCGTTCGGTCGTGAACAAACCTCTCAAATTTATTTCGAGCGGCGAAAAGATGGATGCCTTGCAGGTGTTCCATCCCGAGCGCATGGCCGACCGAATACTCGGCATGGGCGATGTGGTGTCGCTCGTGGAACGCGCACAGGAGCAGTACGACGAGGCCGCTGCACGGCAGTTGAAAAAGAAAATCGTCAAGAATCAGTTCAATTTCAACGACTTCATAGCCCAAATCAACCAAATCAAAAAGATGGGCAATCTGAAAGATATAGCCTCGATGATTCCGGGTATGGGCAAGATGCTCAAAAACGTGGAAATCGGAGACGACGCTTTCAAGCAGACCGAGGCGATTATCGGGTCGATGACGCCGCTCGAACGAGAGCGTCCCGAGATTATCAATGCTCGTCGCCGCGAGCGCATCGCCAAGGGCAGCGGAACGACCATGGCGGATGTGAATCGTCTGCTCAAACAGTTCGAGGATACGCGCAAGATGATGAAGATGGCGGCAGGCGGCAAATTGCAGATGCCGAAGATGCCGATGTTCCGCCGATAAGCGAATTGGACATCCTAATACACGACGACCGCCGAAACATTTTCGGCGGTCGTCTTATTCTGTATGAGATTGTGTCTAATGGAAGAATATCGACGAAATCTCTTTGTAGTTGTGGACGCGCTCGATGACCTCGGCAAAGATGTCGGCGCACGACAAAACCGTAAACTTGTGCAGGTCTTTGTCTTCGCGGAGCGGAATGGTATCGGAGACGATAACCTCTTCGAGTGCGCTGTCGTTGATGCGCTCGTATGCCGCGCCGGAGAGGACAGGGTGGGTGATTGCCGCCCTAACGCTCTTTGCGCCGCGCTCCATCAACATATTCGCCGCCATGCAGATAGTGCCTGCCGTGTCAATCATATCATCGACGATGAGGATATTGCGCCCTTCGACATCGCCTATGGCGGTTATGCTGCCGACGACATTCGGTTTGGCGCGTTCCTTGTGCGAGATGATGATAGGGGTTTCGAGCAATTTCGCATAAGTACCTGCCCGCTTCGCTCCACCCATGTCGGGTGCCGCGATTGACAAATTCTCGATGTTCAGACTTTTTATATAAGGTATGAACATGCCCGTTGCGTAGAGTGCATCGACGGGAACATCGAAAAATCCCTGAATCTGGTCGGCATGGAGGTCCATGGTCATAATTCGGTCCACACCTGCGGCGACAAGCATGTTTGCCACCAACTTAGAGGTAATCGGTACGCGCGGACGGTCTTTGCGGTCCTGTCGCGCCCAACCGAAATAAGGAATTACGGCGATAACCTTGTATGCCGATGCGCGGCGTGCGGCGTCAATCATCATCAGCAACTCCATAAGGTTGTCCGACTTGGGGAATGTGGACTGAATGATGAATACGGTGCAGCCTCGGATTGATTCGTTGTAGCGCGGCTGGAACTCGCCGTCGCTGAATTCGAGACAATCGCTGTCTCCAAGGGTGGTACCGTAGGCGGTTACAATCTTCTCCGCCAGATAGCGGGAGTTGCGACCTGCGAAAAATTTGATTTTGTGGATAGCCATAATGTTGTATTATGTGTGTAGTGTTTTTCTGCTTCGAAGATAACTATTTAGTTTGAAAAAAGCACGCTTTATAATTAAATTATTTTAAGATATTATCAACAAACGCCAAAATCTCCTCTTTGCCCATGCCGTTTGCGCTCGATGAGACGAACATCGGAGGCAACTCCTCCCACTGCTCGGAGAGCGTCTTGGAGTAGGTCTCGATGCTGCGCCGACGTTGTGCCGCCGACAGTTTCTCGCATTTGGTAAAGATGATTCCGAACGGTATGCCGTGCATGCCGAGTTGCTCGATAAAGGCGAGGTCGATGCGTTGCGGCTCGATGCGCGAATCGACCAGAACGAACAGAAAGTGGAGCCGTTCGCACTTGAAAACATAGTCGGTGATGATTTTGGCAAAACCGCTTCGTTGGTTTTTCGAGGTGCGGGCATAGCCGTACCCCGGTAAATCGACCAAATACCATTCGCCGTCGATGAGAAAGTGGTTTATCAGGCGCGTTTTCCCCGGTGTGCCGGATACCTTCGCAAGTCCCTTGCGCCCCGTGAGCATATTGATAAGCGACGATTTGCCCACGTTGCTGCGACCGATGAACGCGATGTCTTTCAATCCGTCCTTCGGTACCTGCCCGAGCCGCTCGGAACTGCATTTGAATTCTGCTCTCGCAATCATCTCCGATGCCGAAATTTATTGTGCAATCAACTCGATGATGCAACTGCGGTAGTCGTTCATGTCGCGGATGTCGTTGTACGGCGTGCGACGACTGCTGCCGGCAGTGAGTTCGCGGATTACCAAACCCTCCTCCATCAGGAATCGTCCGCTGACGACCTTACCGTCGATATGTACGGGCTTGCCCTCGACCTCCGGCGCAACCTCGCGGATAAGGTATTTGCGCTCCGCGTCGAGACCGCGCAATTTGATGATTTTCTCCGGCATGTGGCGGAAATATACCATGCGGTAAACGAAGGCTACGGCGTGTTCTTTGTCGGCATCGACATACATCAGCGAGGCATAATCGCGCTCTCCGTCGTATGGCGATACGAGTTTGTAGAGGTCGCCCTGCTGGATAACTGGACGCAGCCGCTTGTATTCGGCTATGGCACGCTTGGCGTATGCCTGTTCCGCTGCCGTAAGGTCGGACGGTACCATCTCCATTCCCAAACGGCACATCGAGGCTACGTCGAAACGGAATTTGACAGGGACACGTCGCTGCGTGTATTTGTTCTGCGTCGAACATACATGGGCGGCGAGAATGTTGGCAGGGTAGAAATCGAGCGCACCCCATTGGATGTATATGCGGTGCAGCGCATCGGTCTGGTCGCTTGTCCACACCTCCTGAAAATACGGCAGATAACCGTAATTCAGGCGGAAACCTCCGGAGGCGCACAACTGTATAATCAAATCGGGATATGCGGCGCGTATGCGTTTGAGAATCGATTGCAACGCAAGATGATGCTCCACATAGAGGTTGGATTGCCGGCTTTTGGGCAGATAGAGCGACGATGCGTTGTACATGCACATATTGTGGTCCCATTTGATGTAACTTATCTCGGGATTCTCCTTCATCAGATTATCGACGATGCCGAATACGAAATCCTGCACCTTCGGGTTGGTCAAATCGAGCAACATTTGCGTTTTGCCTCGTCCGTAAGACGGCTCGAATGCCTCGTGGCGCAATACCCAATCGGGATGTTTCTCGTAGGTCTCGCTCAACGTATTGACCATTTCCGGCTCTATCCAGATGCCGAATTTGAGATTTTTGCTTTTGGCGTATGCCACCAGACTGCCTATGCCCTCGGGCAGTTTCGCCTTGCACACCTGCCAATCGCCGAGACCGCCTTTGTCGCTGTTGTCCCGAATGTATTTGTTGCCGAACCAGCCGTCGTCCATGACGAACATCTCTCCGCCCAAACGCGAAAAATCGTTCATCATGTCGTTCATGTTGGTTTGGGTGATGTCTTGGCGCACGCCCTCCCACGAGTTGAGCAGGATGTCGCGCTCCTTGGTGCCGTCGAGAATCTGATGATGACGCGCCCAATAGTGCAGATTGCGGGTCGCTTTGCCCTTGCCCTCGGTGCTGTAAGTGAATATCATCTCCGGAGTGGTCAGCGTCGATGCGGCATCGAGCGTAAAATCGGCACCCGTAGGATTGATGCCCGCAAAAATCATTATCGGCTTGCCGCTGATGCGGTTGTTTACGAACTCTATGTGGAAGTTGCCCGTCCAAGCGAGCGTGCCGGCTATGACGTTGCCTTCGGTCTCGCTGATTTTGCCGTCTGTGCCGAGCATGAACGATGCGTTGTTGTGTACCGACGAACGGCCTCCATCCTGCGTGGAGATGATTTTGATGCCTTCGGCAAGCGGCTCGATGTTCTCATGGTTTTCGTTGCCGTGGTCGCCGTCGAGGTGCAGCAACCAACAATCCTGCGATTTGACAGGCAGTGCCGCAGACATATATTTTTGGAGCGATACGGGCTTTTTGCCTGTGTTGGAGTATTCCGCCCAAAACTTCATGATGTCGCAATCCTTGTAGGCGTCGTAGTGCAGTTTGAGGATGAACGGATGTGCGGTGTCGGTCAAAGTTACGGTCAAACGGCACATCGTCGCATCTTCGCTCTGTTCGACGTTATCCACGACCAGATTGGTGGCATTGTCGCCGTCGGAATGCTTTATCAGGCAGGCGTGAGGTTCGGAACAATGGGTGCCGAATGCGCGGAATGCCTGAGTGTTCATCGAACGGTGCGACGAGAATACATCGTCAAGCGATGCCCGTGTACCGTAATATCGGAAATAGAGCGGTTTGCCCTTGTCGGCAGTCAGCACCAGCGTCGAGTTCGGCGTGGAAACGGAGTAGTTTCTGCATGTACCGGCCGACCAAAATGCGAGCGACAATAAAAACAGGGTAAAAAATCGTTTCATAGGTATAAGTTTTAGTTTTCGGTTGTGTGCGTGTGCGGATGAGGTGCGGCATAATCGCATGCCGTTTTTTAGCAACTTAAAGGGGTCGGTCAAAATCGTATTTTGACACAACCCCCTGTGCAGTGATATTACTCTACCGTTACCGATTTGGCAAGGTTGCGAGGCTGATCGACATTGCGCCCTTTGATGACGGCAATGTAGTAGGCGAGCAACTGTAACGGGATGGATGTCAGCAGAGGTGTCAGACACTCCGAAATCTCGGGTACCTCGATGATGTAGTCTGCCATTTTCGAGACGATTTCGTCGCCTTCGGTTACTATTGCCAATACTCGGCCGCCACGCGCCTTGACTTGCTGTATGTTGCTTACGGTCTTTTCGTAAACGTTGTCCTTTATGGCGATGACGACGGTAGGCATCTCGTTGTCAATCAATGCGATTGTGCCGTGCTTCATCTCGGCGGCAGGGTAGCCCTCGGCGTGGATGTAGGAAATCTCCTTCAATTTGAGTGCGCCCTCCAAGGCGGCAGGATAGTTGTATCCGCGACCCAGATAGAGGAAGTTGTGGGCATAAGTGAAAATCTTTGCGAGGTCCTGAATCTGACCGTCCATCTTGAAAATATCCTTGATGAGTTTCGGCACGCGGCGCAGGTCGGATGCAACATGGTGCAGGGTCTCGTCGGAGACGGTACCCTTCATCTGACCGACCAACAATGCCAACATCGCCAATACCGAAACCTGTCCCGTAAAGGCCTTGGTCGAAGCGACACCGATTTCGGGACCTACATGGATGTAGCAACCCGAATGGGTGGCACGCGGAATGGAGGAACCGATGACGTTGCAGATGCCGAATACGAATGCGCCCTTTTTCTTGGCGAGTTCCAATGCGGCGAGCGTATCTGCCGTTTCGCCCGATTGCGAAAGTGCGATGAGGATGTCGTGTTCGGTTACCACAGGATTGCGATAGCGGAATTCGCTGGCGTACTCGACATCGACAGGAATGCGGCAGAAATCCTCGATAAGGTGCTTGCCTATCAAACCGGCATGCCACGATGTACCGCAAGCGGCTATGATGATGCGCTTGGCATTGAGGAATTTCTCTTTGTTCATGACAACGCCCGACAGCACCACACGCTTACCGTCGCTGCTGATACGGCCGCTGATGCAGTCGGCAAGGGTTTTCGGCTGCTCGAAAATCTCTTTGAGCATAAAATGAGGGTAGCCGCCCTTCTCCAACTCTTCGATACTCATCCGCAGTTCGGTAATGTCGATGCAGTCTTTGCTCTCGCCCTGCGCGTCGAAGACGTGAAGCGGCTCGCCGCGATTGACAATCGCCACTTCGCCGTCGTTGAGATATACCACCTTATTGGTGTATTCGATAATCGGAGTGGCATCGGAAGCGATGAAATACTCGTCCTCGCCCACGCCGATAACCAACGGCGACGATTGGCGGGCAACGACTATCTGGTCGGGATTCGCTTTGTCGATGACGGCGATGGCGTATGCTCCGACAATCTGACGGGTAGCCTCTTTGACTGCATCGAACAACGAGCAATGGTTGGTATCCCTGATATATTCGATGAGTTGCACGACCACTTCGGTATCGGTCTCGCTGACGAACTTGTAGCCGTGTTTGAGCAGAGCCACCTTCAATACCGTATAGTTCTCTATTGTGCCGTTGTGAACGAGCGCAAGTTGTTTGGACTGGGAGTAATGAGGGTGTGCATTGGTATCGTTCGGCTCGCCGTGAGTAGCCCAACGGGTATGTGCTATACCGATTGTGCCGCTGAGGTCTTTGTCGCCTGCGTAGTGTTCGAGCGCATCGACTTTGCCTTTGGATTTGTAAATATTCAACTCTCCCTTCGCGCTTATCATGGCAACGCCCGACGAGTCGTAACCGCGGTATTCGAGACGATGGAGTCCCTGAATCAAAATGGGGTAGGCTTCGCGCTTACCGAGATATCCTACAATTCCGCACATATTGTTGTTTTTTTGGTGTTGGTTTATAAAAAACTGAAATCCGGTATGAAAAATCGTACAAATATATGATATTATTATGAGATAATTACAAAATTCGTCCAAAAATGCTATCTTTGCGTTGCAAATAAATTTCAATGGTCATATTATGAAAAAAGAGTGGAACGATGTCCGCGAATTTCATCGCAAGTTCGGACATCCCGTTGCCGAACAGCCTGTCATGATTGCAAAGAAACGCGCTTTGAGCCGTGCCAAGTGGATGAATGAGGAGGTTGCCGAGTTTCTCGTTGCCGAGGATATATACGAGCAGGCGGATGCAATGATAGATTTGATGTATTTCGCTCTCGGCACCATGGTCGAGATGGGCTTGGAGGCCGATGAATTGTTCGATATAGTCCAGAAGGCCAATATGGCGAAATTGTGGCCCGACGGCAAACCTCACTACAATCCGAAGGACAACAAGGTGATAAAGCCCGAAGGCTGGGAAGACCCTGCGCCGAAAATCAAGGCGTACATCGATGCTGTCATAGAGAGTAAACGGCGATAGACGATGCTTCTGCTGGTGAAATATGCGGTGGTTGCATCGCTTGTGGTTTGGCTGTCGATAAAGGCGTCCAAATATATAGACATGCTCGATAAGACCACCAAATTGTCGGGTGCATTTTTGGGAGGCGTGCTGCTCTCGGCGGTTACCTCGTTGCCGGAACTATTTACCAGCATCTCGGCGACCGTACTGTTGAAGAAGCCGAGCCTCTGCATAGGCAACATCCTCGGCAGCGATATTTTCAATCTCGCTGTATTGGCGTTGCTGGGCATCGTGGCGATTCGCAGTTTCGGACGAGCCTCGATTTCGCGCGGCAACATTTTGGTTACGGCGTTTGTCGCGGCGATTTACGGTGCGCTGATACTTAATTGGTTCAACATCCTCAATTTCGAGATTGCGACGATAAACATAGTAACCGTCATAATGGTCGTGCTGTATGCCGTCGGAGTGCGCTTTCTCGCTTCGGACAAAGGCAAAAAGTGCGAAGAGGGCGGGTGCGTCGCATTGTCGGTCGGGCAGATTGCCGTGCGATTCGTCGCGGCAAGCGTCGGTATCGTCGCATTGAGCGTCCTGATGACCTATATCACCGACGATATAGCCAAGGCTTACAATATCGGGATGGGAATGGCGGGAGCCATATTCCTCGGCGTTGCCACCTCGTTGCCCGAGGTCTCCTCGACCGTCGCCCTGTTCCGCATGAAGAGTTACGACATCGCCGTCGGCAATATCGTCGGCAGCAACCTCTTCAACTTCCTCGTGTTGTGCATCGCCGACGTGATGTGCATCGGTCAAAGCGTTTACGACTACACCGATACGAATGTGGTCAATCTGCTCGTGTTCGGCAGTGTTGCGACCGTGGCGATGCTCTATGCCCTGACCGCCAAAAAGAGCGGATGGCGTTTGGTCGGCCTTGCGGCAGCCGTGGCTTGTTATTTCGCCTTTCTGTCGGCCGATTGATGCCGCAGACGAAAATTGTTGCGGTTTTCGACGGCTGTTTGCACTAAAATAACTATTTTTGCGTATATTATACCGCTATGGACATCGTAGAGACAATAGTGCAATATCTGACGACCAATCGTCGATTGGTTGTGCCGTCGTTCGGCGCATTCATCGTCAAAAACGACGACGAGGTATTGTTCTCCGAGTTGTTGAATACCGACGACGGAGTGTTGCGCGGTCTGCTCATCGCTCGCGGATTGAGCGAATTGGCAGCGGTCGGTGCGATTGACAGATTCGTTTTCGATGCGCGTTATGCGTTGTCGGAGACAGGCCGATTCGAGGTCGGCACTCTCGGTACGATAGTGTCGGAGCGCGGAGTGTTGAAGTTGGTGCGGACGGGCAGCAGAGCCTCTGCCGCAACAATCGTAACGCCGACGCAGCGGCGTACCGTTGCCGCCGAACAGAGTAACCCGACTGCCAAGCATGCGGTCAAGGCTCGGCGGAGGGGTACCGATTGGTTTATGATTGTGGCGATAGTCGTGGTGCTTTGCGCTGTTGCTGCTATTGTTTACGGCTATTTCTGTTCTGCTGCACAGGGCGAGCAGGATGAAGCGATGATGGATATGTTGCGGTTCCGTGCGGAACAACCCGCAGCATCCGACAAATAAACACAAACGATTATGACAGATATACTTTCCGTTAAACAGCGATTCGGCATCATAGGCAACTCGGAACTGCTCAACAGGGCGTTGGAGATTGCCGTGCGTGTCGCTCCGACCGATTTGTCGGTATTGGTTACCGGCGAGAGCGGTGTCGGCAAGGAGTTTTTCCCGCAGGTCATCCACGCTTTCTCGGCGAGAAAACACAACAAATATGTGGCTGTGAATTGCGGAGCGATACCGGACGGTACGATAGATTCGGAGTTGTTCGGCCATGAAAAGGGGTCGTTTACGGGTGCCATCGACTCCCGCAAGGGATATTTCGAGGAGGCCGACGGCGGAACGATATTTTTGGACGAAGTGGGCGAGTTGCCGCTTTCGACGCAGGTGCGTCTGTTGCGCGTGTTGCAGACGGGCGAGTTTATGCGTGTCGGCTCGGCAAAGGTGCAGAAGACCAATGTCCGTGTCGTTGCGGCGACGAACACCAATCTCGTCAAGGCGATAGCCGACGGCAAATTCCGCGAGGATTTGTACTATCGTCTGAATACGGTGCCAATCACGGTGCCGGCATTGCGGGAGCGTCCCGAGGATATATATTTGCTGTTCCGCAAGTTCGCAAGCGATGTGGCGGTGCAGTACCGTATGCCTGCCATCATGCTCGACGAGGAGGCTCGCAAAATGCTCGAAGGCTACTATTGGCGCGGCAATATCCGCCAACTGAAAAATGTGGCGGAGCAGATATCGGCAATCGAAGAAACGCGCGATATTACAGCCCCGATTTTGTCGAAATACCTTACCGAGAAGTTGGATGCTGCGCCGAGCCTTACATCGTCGTCGCACATCGACGAGATGAACTCGGAGCGGGAGTTGCTCTACAAAATTCTGTTCGATATGCGCAACGACATCAACGATTTGAAAAGGCTGTTGATGGAGATGCGCGGCGGTTATGCAGGCTCTGCGGGCGTACAGCCTGTCGAACACAAGGACATACTCGGTCTGCTGCCTGCCCAGACGCAGCGCAGTGCGGAACCAGCCTATGCCGAGAGCGAAGAGATTGTCGATGAACAGCCTCGCGAGATGAGCAAGGCGGATATGCAGCGCGACCAAATCGTCAAGGCATTGCGTCGGCATGGAGGCAGTCGGCGTGCCGCTGCTGCCGAGTTGTTTATGTCGGAACGTACATTGTACAGAAAAATCAAGGAGTTGGGCATTACCGACTGATGAATTTATGAAGCGTATCGTACTGTTGTCCATACTTGCGCCTATGGTCGCGATGATGACGGGATGTACCGTCAAATACTCGCTTTCGGGCGCGTCGATTCCGCCGGATGCCAAGACGTTCAGCGTCGCCTATTTTCCCAACAATGCGCCGATGGTCGCTCCGACGTTGAGTGCTACGATTACCGACGAACTGACCCAGAAATTCGCCACCTCGACACGCCTGACACAGGTGCCGGATGGCGGCGATTTCGCGTTCGAGGGCGAGATTATAGGCTATACCTCCACGACCTCGTCGGTGTCGAGCGGCGATTATGCGTTGCAAAACCGATTGACAATTACCGTAAAGGTCAAGTTTACGAATGTAATCGACGAGAAGATGTCGTTCAACAAAACCTTCTCGGCATACGCCGATTACGACTCGACGCGACTGCTGACAGAGGTGCAGGACGAATTGATAACCGAGATTGTAAATCAACTCGTAACCGATATTTTTCAGGCTTCGGCATCGAATTGGTAGAGAATTATGGAGAGGCTGAAAAATTATTTGCGTTCCGATGTCCGTTCCCGTGCGGCCGATGCCCTTCTGCCCGAAGAGGTGCCTGCCGTATATGATTGGTTTACCGTGGCGCGTGCGGTGCGGGCAAAAGCGGCAGATTCGGCAGATGCGCTGTCGGCAACGCTGCAATGCAGCCGCGCGGTGTCGTCGCTGTATCTCAAAGCGATTGATGCAGAACGCCTTGCGGCGGTTACGGAGGGCGAATTGATAGACCGGTTCCTGCTGATGGACGACTACCGCATCGTGGCAGACGAGGAGGGGGAGGCCGACGATATTTGCACCACCGCGCACTTGGACGAGGCCGACGATTTGGTGTCGGAGGAACTTGCCGAGGTCTATGCGGCGCAGGGCATGAATGCGGAGGCGATTGAAATATATCGTAAATTAAGTTTGCTAAATACGGAAAAAAGTATTTACTTTGCCGAGAAAATCGAAAAACTGACGAATAATAATTAAAAACAGATAGATTATGTTATACACACTTTGTATCGTATTGATTTTGATTGCCAGCGTGCTTATCGTGCTTGCTGTTCTCGTGCAGAGTCCGAAAAGCGGTATGGCTGCCAATTTCGGCGCATCGAATCAGGTTATGGGCGTGCGCCAGACGGCCGATTTCCTCGAAAAATTCACTTGGGGTATGGCTGTTGCCATATTGGTATTGAGCCTTGTGGCTACTTTGGCCATGGACAGCCACCTCGTTTCGCAGAGCAATTCGTCGGCTGCAAAGGATGCGGGTGCGCTGATAGAGAAAATCGCCGTGCCGGAGCCGCAGCAAACAATGCCGCAGGTCGAGATTCCTGCCGCCGATACCGCGACCGACAATCAACCGGCAGCGCAGGAGTAATCGCCTCCGCACCGTAACATTAACCGACCATATTCTGCGGAATATGGTCGGTTTTGTGTTGCCGGTTGGTGGGTATAACGGGATTCTTACGAAGGGTTTAAGGGGTTTAAGAGTTCAAGAGGTTTAAGAGGTTGTTGTTTTGAGTTGCTGGTTTCATTTATCGTTTTCATATGCCCGTCATTCTCGAACGGAGCGCAGCGCAGTGAAGAATCTCGGGCAGCATCGGTCGCAAGTACGCAAAGGGCAACAACCGCGCATCCGTCCAAAACAGATTCTTCGCTTCGCTCAGAATGACGGAG
>JBJEGV010000010.1:0-23033 GCA_051875395.1 Alistipes sp.
GTAACTCTTCCTGCCTGCATTACATCAATCGGCAAGCAGACATTCTTCAAATGCAACTCACTGACAAGCATCTATTGCAAACCGACCACACCGCCGACTTTGGGAAACAACGCACTAATCAAGTCAGCAACAATCTATGTTCCGACAGAATCGGTAGATACATATAAGACGGCGAGCGGTTGGAGCAACTACTCCTCCACAATTGTCGGTTACGATTTCTAAATCGGGCTGTCGCTATGTTTGAGCGAACAGTGGATTATGAATTTGCGGGGCGTTTGCCCCGCAAATTTTATATGCCACTCCGTCATTCTGAGCGAAGCGAAGAATCTGTTGTGGACGCAAGCGAGGTTTTTTCGCCCGTCGTTCTCTGCTCTATGTTCTCTGCGCTCGATTCTGCCCGAGATTCTGCCCGAGATTCTTCACTCCGCTGCGCTCCGTTCGAGAATGACGGGCAGTGTGGTGCCATGACGATTTATTATATATTGCGTTCGAGAATGACGGGCAGATGCAACCCAAGCAAAAAATCGGCCGAATGACACGCAGTCATTCGGTCGATTGGCTATTCGGTTGCCGTGCAACCACGCGATTGGCAGCACCCGCTATTTATTGAAATGAAGTACCACCGGTAGCGGAGTATCGGGACCGATTTGGAATGTCTCGGCAATAAAATTGACATAGACGGAATCGGTATCGAATTTTTGGCTCTTGTTGTTCACGAGAAGAGGGCGTACCGTAATTTTGATGGTCTCGAACGGACGCAATTCGTAGTTGCGCACATAGTAGTACTTCTCCGAGCCGGCCGCCTTGCGCAGACGGATAGGAATGCACGACTTATTGACAAGCGTAAACGAAATCTGCTTATCGGTAAATTTGACATTCTCGACCTTTACGCAAGCCTCGAACAGCGGTCGCAACATATCCTCGCGGCCATAGACCATCTCCTCGGCACAGGCAGCCGTGCGGCCATGCTCCAACGCATCGCGGACAGCCTCCTCCGTGCGCTCTTTGGCGAACACCAAAGTTACGGGACGATGCTGGCCGTTCAAATAATCAATCATATAGAAAAACGGCGTGTGGCAATCCGAGTTGGCGAACATGGTTATATTGCGCTCCAATGCCCATTTGTGCGCCTCGGGCGAGTAACCGCAGAATTTGTTGTAAACCTCTATGCCCTGCATATAGCCGGCTTTGCAGAGTTTGTCGTGTTCCTTCCACCAAACGGTCTCATTCGGAGCCTGTTTCTCCCAATTCGGATGATTCCACATGGTGAATCCACCCTGTGCGTGCGCCTCTTTCAAGCCCGCTTGTGCAGCCTTGAAATCGTCGTCATCGAACTGCTCGGCAGCGGTGCAGATTTTGTTGCAATCGCTAACGAACAGGCAGTTCCAATGTCCCGGCGGCATACCACGCGAGATTTCGCCTCCGTGAATCACGAGCAAATCCTTGCCTGCCGCTTTCTTCGCGATTTTGAACGAGCGGTCGCGGTCGCACTTTTCGGCATCGAACAGACCGTTCTTAATCTGCGTTTGCAGACGCGAATCGACATGGTCGGTAATGGCGATTACATCCAATCCCTCCCAAATTGCCTCCTGAACGCGAGTGGTCGGC
Organism: Alistipes sp.; assembly: GCA_051875395.1. Classification (GTDB taxonomy): domain Bacteria; phylum Bacteroidota; class Bacteroidia; order Bacteroidales; family Rikenellaceae; genus Alistipes. The sequence goes on from JBJEGV010000010.1 coordinate 1,609, forward strand.
CATACGGAAGCATCGGAGAAGACCGTGTGAATGTGGAAGTCGCATTTCAACGTCTTGTAACCCTCGATGTCGGGAATTACAATTTTGTTCGGTGTCGTCGCCGAGGCAATGCCGATTGACGACAACACGACGAGCAATGTAAAAATCGTTTTTCTCATCTGTTATTTGGTTTTAAGGTTTTTCGGTAAGACGGCTTACACCCGCTGCATTTTTTTCGGGATTGCCGCCCATCTATCAACAAAGATACGAAAAATAACGGAGATTGCAACCCTTTCGAGTCGCAATCTCCGAATATCTTGCCCGCACAAGCCTTGCGTTATGCCTTGGATTCCGCTGTTGCGAACGCCTTTTGCAACTTGGCGACCAATCCTGTGCGAATGGTGTTTTCGGTCGAAAGAATCATATTCTTTATGGCCAGCGGCGTCGATTTGCCATGCCCTATGGTTACGGGTGCATTGATGCCGAGTACGGGAGTTCCGCCCGCGAGTTCGTAATTCATACCCTCCCAAAAGCGGTTTTCGATACCCATCTTGCAGTTGATGCCGTAGAAACCTTCGGTAAGTTTGAGAATGGTATTGCCCGTAAAGCCGTCGCACACCACCACATCGGCCGTTTTGCCCGTAAAGATATACGAGCCTTCGACATTCCCGACGAAGTTGTAACGACCGGCCTCGCGGCCCGCCTTCATCAACTCGTGCGCCGCTTTCGATTGCACATTGCCTTTCGCCTCCTCTTCGCCGATGTTCAGCAGAGCCACGCGCGGATTCTCCACGCCCAGCACCGACGAAGCATAAACCGAGCCTATCAGTGCGTATTGTTCGAGTACCTCGGGCTTGCAATCAACGTTCAGACCGATGTCGAGAATCATCACGGGAGTACCCGCAACAGTCGGAATGGCTGTCGCGATTGTCGGACGAATCACACCCTCAATCGGCTTTACTACAACCATCGAGCCGACCATCATCGCGCCCGTCGAACCGGCACTCGCGAAACCGTCAATCAGCCCCTTTGCCAAATAGCCGAAGCCGACCGTTATGCTCGATGCCGATTTCTGCTGAAAGGCCTTGGCAGGATGGTCGCCCATTTCGATAACCTCGCTCGTGGGAACGATGTCGAATCGGGTCGCATCGCAACCCTCTGCCGCCAACAACTCCCCGATGCGCTTTTCGTCGCCGAATAGTGTGATGCGACTATCCGCACCTATCTCCGACAATGCCAAAACCGCACCTTTGACTGCCGCTTCGGGGGCAAAATCGCCGCCCATCGCATCCAAACCAATCTTTACCATACAATTAAAAATTTATTCCACAAAAAAAAGCACTACGCCGAGTAGTGCTTTTCGAATTACTCTGCAACTTTCTTTTCGATTGCGAGTTTTCCGCGATAATATCCGCACTCTGGACAAACTCTGTGATAGAGAACGGAAGCACCGCAATTAGAACAAATCACCACCGTAGGTACTGCTGCCTTGTAGTGAGTTCTGCGCTTGTCGCGTCGTGTGGACGAGACTTTGTGTTTTGGATGTGCCATAACTGTTGTTAATATTTAAGTTTTTATATTCGTTTCGCTCTTTACGAGTTAATCTATTTCCTGCTCCGCTTCGTCGTCCGATGCCGGCGTAAAACGCGCCAACATGTCGGGATTGCACCCGCCGTCGGCATGCACCCGCCGATAAGGCAACGATATCACGATGCTTTCGTAGATGTATTGTGCCAACGACACGCTCTCGCCGTAAGCCACCCACATCTGTTCGCCGTCGTACTCCTGCAAAGTGTCCGAGAATCGTACCGTAAGTTGTCCGTCGAAGCGTATCGGCACATCGCAATCCTCCAAACATCTGTCGCACTCCACAACAGCCTTGCCCGAAATGGAGATGTCGAGAGAGAGCATCGACTCGGATTTCAGAGCCTCGACATGCACATCGCACGCTCCGCCCTTTATCTCATTCGACTGCATCGCCTCAAACAGCGAATCATCGACCTTGAAATCGAAAGCATGATGACCGTCCGCAAGCGAACGGCAATCTATCGCATATTTGCTTTCAACATCCATTACGCGCATTTAGGTTGCAAATGTACGACAATTTCGCAAATTGTGCAAAGTTTTCTGCTTAAAGTTGATTTTAGCCGTTCTTTTTGCCTTATGCACAAGTGGTTTTCGATTGCAGACCGCCCTCTTAAAGAAAAATTCTTATATTTGCCGACGGATATGGGCGAAAACAAAACATACGGAGTGGAAATCGAAAGCGGATTTGCAGGGTTTTGGCGATACAACATCGCCGTAACCTGCGGATTGTTCGACGAGACCGACCGTCAAATCGGTTTCGTTCCCGCCGAGAGTACCGTCGCTCCCGTCGGAAGCAATTTGGACCGATGCCCGTCCGACATGCCGGCACATCGCCGTCTGTCGTTTACCGCAGCCGACTGCGACCATCTGCTGATGTACATATATATTATTCCCCACACACTGCCGACGGCAAAACATACGGGCGAATGCAAGCCTTTCGATTTGTCGGTCAAGGTCGCCTATGCCGGTCGTGTCGTCCTGCACGAAAAGCGCAAGATAAACCAATGGTCGGGCGCAAGCATGGAGATTGCCGTTTCGCGTTCGGCCGAAGCACCGAAGCGAACCGTCTGAATCATCGTGAGGCTTTTCTGCCGCCAGCACGCTTCTCCTTCTTTATCGTCGAGCCTTTGACCGAATAACCGAAAGTGCCGACCAATGCACCCAAACCGAAATACTCGCCGTGCGAATAGCACAACAGTTCGGCACGCTGCAAATCCAATTTGCCCGTTTCGGCATCTATGAGCGATTCATCGACAGCCACATTTACCACATCGGCGACAAACATATCGTGCGAGCCGAGCGGCAAAATCTCTCTGACCCGACACTCTATCGCAACGGGTGCTTCGCCAATCGACGGAGCCGCAACGACAGCCGATTTCTCGGGAGTCAGCCCACAATGCGCAAATTTGTCGAAATCGCGACCCGACCGCACTCCGCACCAATCCGTTGCATCGGCAAGCGGCACGGTCGTAAGATTTATCACGAACTCGCCCGTGCGCTTTATGATGTCGTAGGAGTGTCGCTCGGGACGAATCGAAACATAACACATCGGAGGTTCGGAGCAGATTGTGCCTGTCCATGCCACGGTCAGTATATTATACTCCTCGGCAGTCGCTCCGCAACTTACCATAACGGCAGGAATCGGATAAATCATCGTTCCCGCTTTCATATTCCTTTTCATCGCTTAAACATATTGGAATTATATTCCGTTTACAGCACGAAGATAATAATAATTGTGTTACCTTTGCACCCTGTTAACCTGAATATGACATGAAGAAATCCCGTTTACTCGTATTGTCGGCCATCGTGCTGATATTTACATGCTGCCGGCAATCGCCACGCATCGAAATCCGCTACATAGGGTCGGACGTTACCACCGCGGCACTCTATTCGCCCGACAAAGAGGGCAAACTCCATGCCGCGTCCGAGACCATTGTGCGCGGAAGCCGAGTGCAGGCAGATTTGAACAGTATCATCCGACAGGATGGCCTTACATTCGTGGCCATAGAGTCGGAGGACAAACCGTTGTATGTCGAAGCATCCGCACTTGTCGGCTCGCGTCGCGAGGCCGTCATGGAGAAAAAGATGTTCGTCCGCACGCCGGCATCCGTCATCGGCAACCGCGAGACCTCCGAGATAGTGGGACTTGCCGACAAAGGCACGGCGCTGGAAATTCTCGATTTCGACTCGTTGCGTGCCGACGGAAGCGTTGTGAGATACAGAGTGAAGCAGGGCGATACAGAGGGCTATGTTTACGGCAAATATCTCGTTCCGGACAGCATCGAGGCACAAAAACGATACAAGGCCGAGAAGTACGACCCCATACACTCCGCCATCAAAAATCCTTTCGGAGGCGGTGCTGCGAAAGGGTGCGATTTCTATCCCACAGAGCGCACCGAGTTTGCCGACAATCCGATGCCGGCATCGTGCTATTCGCTCTATCTGAACATCTCGCCATCGGTTTTGTCCAACATCGAGGCATATATCGCGCTCGCCAAAAGCACCAAAATCAACACATTCGTCATCGACATCAAAGACAACGAATGCCCCGGTTACAAGGCCGAAGCGATGAAACGCTATTCGCCGACCAACCATGCACGAGCAGGAGCCAACAAAGAGAAGATGTATGCCAAAGCGGTACGCCGTCTGCACGAGGAGGGCTTTTATGTCGTCGGCCGAATCACCTGCTTCAAGGACTCCTATTTCGTCAAAGACCATCCCGACGCAGCCATTACCGAACTCGCTACGGGCTTGCCGTTCAAACACAACAAAGCCTTCTGGCCGAGTGCCTACGACCGCCGTGTATGGCAGTTCAATGTGGAGTTGGCGAAAGAGGCTGTCCGCAAATTCGGTTTCAACGAAATCAATTTCGACTATGTCCGTTTTCCCGACCGCATGACCAAGGTGGAGAGCATTATCGACTACCACAACCGTTACAACGAATCGAAGGTACAGGCGATTCAGCGATTTGTGATGTATGCCTGCGACGAGATTCATGCACTCGGGGCCTATGTGTCGATTGACGTATTCGGCGAATCGGCAAACCCGGGGTACACGACAGCATACGGGCAGTATTGGCCGGCACTATCCAATGTGGCGGACGTCATGTGCGGCATGCCTTATCCCGACCACTTCTCCAACCACTACTACGGCATCGAGAAGCCTTGGAACAATCCGTACAGGATTCTGCACGCATGGGGCCAGCGCGTTCAAGACCGTCAGGCAGTTACTCCGACACCTGCCAAAGTGCGTACATGGGTACAGGCATACAATGTCATGCGCCATGTCGATCGCAACGGCATAGCATACGATGCCGAGAATGTCGAAAAGGAGATTCGGGGATTGTTCGATGCAGGACTGACAGGAGGATATACGACATGGTTATCCTCGTCGAATATCGAAAAATATCGCACGCAGGCCGATGCCTTCCGCATAGATTATTACAAGGAGTGGTGCGACAAACAAAAATAGTTGCACAACAGTCCAATATACGGAATTTCGAGTGTAAATACCCGAAATTCCGTATTTTTTAGGTATTTATACCTATGTAAAAATTAACGGGATATTCTATTTTTGCAGAGGTTTTACATATTTTTCGATAAAAATAATGAAAAAGAAAGTATTTATTTCGACACTTGCAATGTTCGCTTTTGTCGCCGTTTCGGCATTCGGCCAAAACGATACGGCATCGCAAGCGCAAATCGACTCGTTGCAGATACGCATATCCCGTCTCGAAAAACGTGCTGCGACATGGGACAAAATCAAACAACATTTCAAAATCGCTGGATTCATTCAGGCGGGCTACGAGTGGAGCGATATGCACACATACAACGACGAAGGCGTAAGCACCTCCACGGGAGCATCGACATTCTTTATCAAACGCGCCCGTTTGTCGTTGAGCGGCAGCGCATTGCAGGACAAAATCGACTATAAGTTGCAGGTCGATTTTGCAGGAACACCGAAAATCGTCGATTTGTACATCCGCTATCGTCCGTTCAACGAACTCGGCTTGCAGTTGGGTCAGTTCCTGATTCCGCTGACAATCGAAAATACCAATTATGCGGGCATGAAGCACGAGTTTATCAACAATTCGCTGACCATCCAGCGATTCGTCCACATGGGTAGCAGCGATTTGGCAGGTATCTCCTCGTCGGGCCGCAACCTCGGAGCGCAACTCTACGGAGGATTCATCAAGAAAAAGGGATTCAGCATCATCAACTACAACCTTGCGGTGCTTAACGGCAACGTCATCAACAGCAAGGACAACAACAAGAGCAAGGATTTCATCGGCCGACTGATTGTCAAGCCTCACAAATATCTCGACATTGCGGGCTATTACATGTACGGCGAGTTCGTCAAAAAGGGTGTTACGAACTATGGCGGACTGCACCGTTACGGAGGAGGTGTCTGCTACGACTGCCCTGCGTTCTTTGTCCGCAGCGAGTATGTAGGCGGCAAGACCATCGCGCTCAAATCGGAAGGTGCATATTTGGCAGGCGGCTACCGTTTTTGCGGCAAGGGTGCTGCTGTGGCACGCATCGAGTATTTCGATACCGACAAATCCGACAACGCATACGAAATGATGTACACCGTAGGTTTGAACTACAAGCCGATTTCGCACCTGCTGTTGCAACTCAACTACTCGTACAACCAATACTGCAACTACATCAACAAAAACGCCAATACCATCAGCATAATGGCATCGGCCATATTCTAAAACCAAACAAAACAAAGATAAAACAATGAAAAATTTTCTTAAAAAGTTTCTTGTCGAGGATTGGGTTGTTACCGTCATGAGTATTCCGTTGCTCATTTTGGCGGGTGTGGCAGCATATCTGCCGGGACACGGGCCGAAAGTGCCGTCCAATCTGCTTACGGGCGAAGCATGGATAAATATCGGCGTACTGTTCGTTATAGCAATCGTTATCCTCTACATCGGCAACCGTCTGCTCTCGCGACCTTTGCGCGGATTGCTCGCATCGTTTACCGTCATATTCATCATCGCGTTGCTGGCACAGTGGATTGCAAAAATCCAAATCATCAAGGCATTCGGTTTCGAAGCGGTATTTTTCTCGGTTATTCTCGGACTCGTCGTCCGCAACTGTTTCCGCATTCCGGATTGGTTGAAGCCTGCCATTCAGGGCGAGTTCTTCATCAAAATCGGTGTGGTATGTCTCGGTGCGACCATTCTGTTCCGCGATGTCATGCGTTCGGGCAGCATGGGTTTGTTGCAGGCAATCATAGTGGTTACAATCGTTTGGCTGACCGCATTCTTCATCGCACGCCGCATGAAGGTCGATGACCGTTCGGCAATGACGCTCGCAAGCGGTGTGTCGATATGCGGAGTATCGGCATGTATCACGGCAGCCCGCGTTGCCAATACCGACGACAAAAAGTTGTCCTACATCGTTTCCATCGTGCTGATTATCGTCGTACCGATGATTTACCTCATGCCGTTCCTTGCCCGTCTTATCGTGCCGCTGCTGACCGACAACGTGGCAGTGCAGAACGAGATAATAGGCGCATGGATTGGCGGTACAATCGACACCACCAGCGGCGTAACTGCTTCGTCGGGCTTGTTCGAGAACAACGATGCCGTACAGAACACTGCCGTCATCGTCAAGGCTACGCAGAACGTGCTGATAGGTGTCGTGGCATTCTTCATCGCCCTCTACCTCTCGACCAAAGGCGAAAACGGTCAATCGCAACGCCCTTCGATAGGTATCGTGTGGGAGAAATTCCCGAAATTCATTCTCGGCTTCGTCGTTGCATCGCTCGTATTCAGTCTGTGCCAATCTTACGACGTATTCGAGCCTTACAAGGTAACCGAGACTACGGGAGCCATCAAACTCTACGAGACCGACCTTGCAAAGACCTTCTCGACATTCTTCTTCTCGCTCGCGTTCGTCTGCATCGGATTGGACACGCGCCTGAAAGATATCGTCTCGAAGGAGAATCGCAACGTGCTTTATGCGTTCCTCTCGGCACAAGGTCTGAATATCATCGTAACGCTCGCAGTCGCCTACCTGCTCTTCGGCGTTATCAAACCGATAGTGGCATAGCGCAACCCGTGTGTTACACAATACGAGGTTGAATCGGTCGATTCAACCTCGTATTGTTTTCGGATGATTTTGCCCGTCCGATATTTTATGCTATATTTGCACAAACGACTTTTACCGATTAAAACATATTGCAATAAACAGAAATTACCAATAACAAACATATTAAAGATTAAGCATTAACTATCGTTTCACGTTCACCCGAAAAGCCTCGGAAACTTTTAATTGGAATAGAACTCGCAAAACGATATTTACGAAGCACCGTATTGGTGTCTTTCCCTGTCTGCATAGGTAATGCTCACGTCGAACTGCTCGGCGTGGGTTATCTTGGACAGGGAAGAGGCTCCAATCCGAGGCTGCCTTGGTGAATGTGCAAGAAAAGCCCGCGCTTTTTCGTGCATGTTCCGAAAGTGATTGATGGTTTGTGCAAAAAACTATCAATCCATGGGAAACGACAGTACCACATTAAACAAATCCAAGCGAGCAAAAGACGACGAGTATTATACTCTGTACGAAGACATCGCTGCCGAACTGCCCGAGTATCGCGAACAACTGCGAGGCAAACGTATCATCTGTCCGTGCGATTGGGACGAAAGTTACAACGAGGAGTCGGTATATTATGACGAATCGACTGCCACTCAAACCGAACTATTTCCGCTCGCAGGCAGCGTCAAAAACATCGACATAGCCGCCACACGCGCACATTTCGAAAAGAGTTTCGACCGCATCAAGTGCAATTTCATAAAATTTCTCGTCTCGCATGCCGAAGACTATGGCATCGCGTCGGTGTCGGTCAGCGGCTACAATCCCGCCACTGGCGAAGGCGTACGTTTTCAGGACATCGACTACTCCAAGTACGACCTCGTCATCACCAACCCTCCTTTCAGCCAATTCCGCGAATTTATCGACGTTCTGATGGACAACAACAAACAGTTTTTGGTCATCGGACCGCAGAATGCGATTACCTACAAAAATGTATTCCAATACATAAAGAGCAACCGCCTTTGGCTCGGTTGCCACTACCACCTCTCGGGCTTTATGATGCCCGATGGCACAGTGATTCCCAAGAACGACAATCTGCCGCGCTCGTGCTGTTGGTTCACCAATCTCGATGTGAGTTACCGTTGCGACAAAATGATTCTCACCGAGGAGTATTCGCCCGACAAATATCCGCAATACGACGACTATGAGGCAATCGAGGTCAGCAAAACAAAACTTATACCATACGATTATGCCGGCATTATGGGTGTACCCATAACATTTCTGCAAAAGTACAACCCGCAACAATTCGAGATTTTGGGATTGGACGACCACAGGCTTATATATCCTGATTGGCGAGGCAAAGGACCGAGCCTTAATGGGAATACTAAATATCGACGTATAATTATTAGAAACCTCAATCCCCAAAAAACCGAAACGCTATGACAATAAAAGAACTCTACGAGCAGGTGCGCGATGGGCGTATCGTGAGCGACATCGCCCTGCAACGCGCCATCGTTTACAGTCCCGACAAACAATCGTTGGTCATCGACAGCATCATCTGCGGCATTCCTCTGCCCGCCTTCTACCTTTGGCTCAACGACGACGGCATTCTCGAAGTACTCGACGGCAAACAGCGCATCGAAGCCATCAAGAAATTCAAGCAGAACGATTTGGAATACAAAGGGCGTATATGGCGTGCAAGTCGGGACATACAGGAGCAATTCGATGCAACAGAACTGACGACAATCGTATGCACAGGCGACGAAGCGAAAAAACGCGAGATATTCCGCCGTATCAACACATTGGGCGTGCCACTCTCCAACTTCGAGGTGCTTAATGGACTGTTCAACGGCGAGTATCTGCGCGGGCTGACCCAATATGTCATGCAGGACGCGGCAGCCAAAAAGGTTTTAGGAGCAAAGACTCGCGGCGACAGCCAATACAAGTTGTTGCAATTGCTCGGCACACTGCGCAATTACAGGAAAGACGGTATCAACGACTATGTATCCAAGCATAAAGACGAATCGTTTGAAACAGACCAACGCATGGTGGCTCGCTACCTAAAATTCATAGGCGACATATTCGACAAGCCCAACAACTTGGATATCTACTTTGCACTTGCCGTCAAGTATATCAACGATGCTGTGTTGTGGAAACAAAATCGGGCAGAAATCAACCGACGCATAACCCGCTTTCTCAAAAGCGATGATGCAAAACTCATCGACAACAAGGCTCGCGAAATCGAGGATATAATACAGGCGGTCGTTGGTGGCATAAGCGTTGACGAAAAACGCTTGTTTTCCAAGGATGATAAGCACGAATTATGTGCACGCACTCCCTCACAAGACGGCAAATGGCAATGTAAGGTTTGTGGGCAACGGTTTGCAGAGGATGAACTAACGGTCGATCATATCAAACCTTGGAGCAAAGGAGGACGCACCGAATTGTCGAATGCGCAACTGTTATGTCGCGCATGCAACAGCAAAAAATCGAACAAAGAATGATTTTAGGAGTGTAGCGCACAATCAACGTTGTTCGCGTTCCCGACGTTTGCGCTCCTTGCGGGGATTGTGGATGCCTTTGTCTTTGCCGTCGGGATGCCGGCTTGCAAATATGGTCTGTTGTCGAAACCGCTTGTTGCGGTAGTCGTCATAGACGAATGTGTGGTTGCGATGATTGAGCCAAGGCTCGGCTCCGTTCATCACCACCTTGTAGCAGGCATAGAGGTCGCTGCCGCTCAACTTTTCAGGCAGAGTGGCGGAAGCACGCCATCGCCCCTCCTCCTCGACATAGAAGACAGCCTGTTCGACATCGTAATAGACATCCAAAGCGGGAATATAATAAAATTCGGCAAGCGGATAGCCCACAGGACCCCAATCGGGCTGCCGTTCCAAATTGTTGTTCTCACTCTGCACGCCATCCTTGCGCAACGACCTCAAAGAGTTTTGCGCCGAGACAGAAAACAGCGTTGCAGCCATCGCAACCAACAGCACCGAGAATCTCAATCCGCCCTTTCGAATCATGCGGTTTTCCTTTTTTGTCATAAATGCGTCTTTTTACGTTATCGTTTCACATTCCGCCCTCCCAAAAACGGCACACACGCCTTTGCAGGCACGTTCTCGAATTTCTGCCTCACCCCTCCACCGCACAAAACGCGCGGATTTGCCGGCTTATTTTGCCGCAGAATTGGATTACTCAAAATAAAATTATATATTTGCCTTAACACGATATATCGTATATCGCCAACCATCGGCTCCCGAACTGCCACAGCGTTCCGATTGATTCGAGAGCAGGCATTTTCATAATTTATGTTTACGACACCAATGCAAAGATAACACAATAACCCCATATATTATGAAAAAGGAGAATTTTGAACGGCTTTCCGACCCGTCATTGGTCAAATTTGTCGAGACAGCCAATCGCGGCATGACCTCGATAATGCTCCATCGCATAGCAATCAATTACATACTGAAAGGCCGCAAGCAGGTCTATTGCGGCGACCTCTGCACCCAAATCGACGAAGGCGACGTGTTGCTGTATGATACGGGTATTCATTACGAGGAGAATACGGCAGCCGAACACGGTACTTTCGAGCAACTGACATTCTACGTCTCGCCCGCCATGTTGCAGACAATGATTCTCGGACAACACACCTACTACGGCACCGACTACTCGAACAACCACTCATGCGAACGTTGCCAATCGCAAAACTTTATCGTCGAACATGCCAATTATGTGGTACGCGAATTTTTCGGCAGCATCAACCGTTCGTTGTCCGACACCTATCTGCGCCACGATGCAACGAATCACCGCATAAAACTCGGCGAACTGCTGTATATGATTCTGTCGGGCGACGATTGTTGCCTGAAAGCGAAGATTCTCAACAACACCGACGCGACAAGCCATCTGTTTTCTGCGGCTGTCTATACCAACATATTCAACGAGATTTCGCTCGAATCGCTGGCTGCAACGACCAACCGTTCGCTCACATCGTTCAAGAAGGAGTTTCGTCGGCAGTTCAACACCTCGCCGCACAAGTGGTTTATCGACCGACGGCTCGACCGTTCGCGCATGTTGCTGATATCGACGAACAAAACCATTGCGGAAATCGGTACGGAGTGCGCATTTACCAACATCTCGCACTTTATCAAACTATTCAAACAGCGATTCCACTCGACACCCGCCGTATTCCGGCAGCAACACTTGACAACAGACAAAAAACAGCCGACATAATCGGCTGTGCAATCCGTTATCGCTTGCGTTCGTTAAGCGCGATTACGATATTGCGGGTATAGACGAATGCCCCCGTGAGTTGTCCCAAAAGATATGCCCACTTGCAACGCACGACTGCATACGGCACGATGAGCAACGACCCGACAAGACTGATTATCCAAAAACCGATAGGCAGCACCGATTCGTGCCTGTGGCTCGAATAGAGCCATTGATAGATGAATCTGACCGAGAATACCGCCTGCCCCACGATGCCGTAAACAAAGAGCCACACGGGAATCCCCGCATCGGTAAAGAGGCGTGCCTGCGTCTCGTCCCAACGGAATACGAGCAGCCAAACGCCCGCCACAATCGGCACGAAAAAGAATACGACTCGCAACAACCAATGCATCTTCTGCCACGAGCCTTTGGCGTAAAGATTCCAGATGTAAATATAGTAAGCGACTGCCTGTCCAATAATGATGACGAAATCGTTGCCGAGCCAGCCGTATATGCAGAGCAGGAACGACGCAACCATGCTCATCTGCCAAAAGATGACCGGCGAAACGACTTTGTGGGCGCGTTCCGACATGACCCACTGCACAATCATCCGACCCGAAAACAGAGCCTGCGCCAACAGACCTATCGCCTCAACAGCCAACCGTTCCATTGCGCGTCCTACTTGTCGAGATTACTCTCGCCGATTTGATAATTGATGTATCGTTTGGCAATCCACCGATAGCCGAAGCAGTCGTTAAACGGACCCACCAGACGATTCCACAGATGATATTTCGACACGCCCTCGATACGCGGAAAATGGCGCACCGGCGTTTGGTGTACCGCTCCGCCGTCCTGCAACAGAATCAGGGCCGGCAAAAAACGGTGCATGCCGTTGAACATAGGTATTCGCTTGGCATAATCGCTCCAAAGGATTTTGAGCGGGCAACCCGTATCGTCCACGCCGTCGTGAGTGAACATGCGGCGGAACGAATTGGCTATACGCGACTGCATGCGCTTGAATGCGCTATCCTTGCGACCCGCACGGATACCCATCGACAGAGGATATTTGTCGAGATGCGGAATAAGCAGTTCGAAATCCTCGGGCGTGGTCTGCAAATCGGCATCGATATATCCCACATAACGCGAACCAACGGCATCGAATCCCGCTTTGATGGCGGCACTCAATCCGCGATTCTGCACAAACGAGAGATAGAACATGGCTTCGTTGCGCCCGCACGCTTCGCGTATCAATGCCAACGAGCCGTCTTTCGAGCCGTCATTCACAAACAGCACGCACGTTCGCAGCGAACTGTGCGACATATATTCGAGCATGGTCTTCTCCACTCGCGGCAGACTCTGCTCCTCGTTATATACGGGAACGATTATGGTCAAATCGTAATTTTCGGTCTTATTCATCTTGTAATTGTTGTTTTTCTCCTATAACAAATATGCGGTATTCGCCCACCTGCGCCACCGGCTCCTTGTCGGCAAGCCATGCGGCGAACTCCTTGTCGCGACGAGGCTCGCGCTTATCGACGAACAATACCGTCGGCTCTTCGACGGCATTCAACTGCCCGACACTCTCCATGCGTTGCGGCGACTTGCCGAGGAACACATCCATATTCTCGGCATATTTGAATTTGTAATAAGCATAGTTGTCCGCCTCGATTTTTTTCGCCTCCTCGCACAGCGATTCGTAACCCAGCAACGGGTTGAAATACGGTATGGCTGTCGTTGCCATGGCCACGGTCGCAACTATTGCCCACGATGCCGTTACCACACCGTGCGACAGACGATTGCGCAATATCTCGACCAATCCGCACACGCTTCCGACCGACAATACGGCAGCGGCAACGTATATGCACCCCTTCGTCCATGCCGGTACCTCGCCGAAATCGACGCAGTGCAACACTATCGGCACTGCCACAATAGTCAGCGCAAAGATAATCATCGGTATCGCGCCGGCGACCTTGACCACTGCGCTGCTTTCGATTTTACGGAGCCACATGGCACACAGATAGGCGAGGAACGGATACATCGGAATAAGATAGATGTCCAATTTCGCGCTCACCAACGATAGCATGACGGTAGTCGCAACGATTGTGGCGATAAAAAACCGCTCGGTATCGGTGCGAACGGCTCGATGATGCACGCCCAAACAGAACGCCACGATATAAACCAATGCCCACGGCATCATAACCAAAGGCAAACGGACGATGTAAAACCACATCGGAGCCTTGTGGTGGAACGAATTGACGCCTCTGCCCACCGTCTGCCGGAAAAGCAAATCGGAGATATACTCCCTGCCGCCTTCGGCATAGACAGCCGCCCACCACACCATGCACAAGGCAAGCAATATGCCCAACTGCTTCCAGCCGAAATAGCGGCCGAACGAGCGCAACCCGCGTTTCCACGCAAGGAATGCAGCCATTGCAGCCAACGGAATCATAACGCCGTAAGGGCCTTTGGTGAACAACGCCATGAATATCCACACGGGCAACAACCATCTTTCGCGACGATGTGCCACGCCTTTGTACATGCGGAAAAAAGTGTACAGCGCAAGGACGATAAAGAAGGTCATCAGCATATCCATACGCAACACGACGCCTGCTCCGACGAACATTCCCGTAGTTGCGAGCATCATATCTGCCGCATAGGTGTTCGGATGGTCGCACTCCATGCGGAGCCAACGATTCATAATCGCCATGATGCCCGCCATAGGCAACAGACTGAACAGCCCGATAAACCACATGTTGAAATCGCCGAACAGCAACTTCGAGAGCATCACAACCCACAAATACAACGGCGGTTTGTCGGCATAGACCTCGCCGTGGTTGTAAAACGTAAACCATGTCCCGTTGTCGAGAGCCTCCTCTGCAATACTGATGTATTTCAGTTCGTTGGCAACGGTATAGTCCCTGACCAAAAACGGCAGCGACAACAATGCGATGACTATGACATGGCGCAGTTTCATATTCCGGTATTGCGGCAGACTCGCGCCACAAGGCGTTTGCAGGCCTAATAATGTACAAAAATAATATTTTTTGCCGATATACGCGCCCGCATCCGACCATTATGCAAAAAATTGCTCCGCAACGCCCCGATATTTTACAGCATTTACAGCCGCACGCCGCATCTGCCGAATCGATTCCGCCTTTCGTTGTGTACCGTCGCACGCCCAATCGACCGAATTTGCCGCACCGGCCGCATCCGCATCTGCCGCACCGATGCGGTTGCCGATATTCTGCCCCGCTGCCGCATTTGTCCCGCTCGGAATGTCGCACAGCGGCGGATTTTGGATTTTTGCGCACAAAAAATGCGATAAAAATTTGAGAAATGTTTTTTTTATACTATTTTTGCACCACTCAAATAACGAGATTGCTGTTGTAGCTCAGTGGTAGAGCACTTCCTTGGTAAGGAAGAGGTCACGAGTTCAAGCCTCGTCAACAGCTCAAAACAGAAGGACCTGCAGGCCCTTCTGTTTTTTATGTATGGCGGATTCGATTAAAAATAATTGCTTGTCGCAAACTCGTATTGCTCGATGAAAATCTGCTTGAATGCCGCTATATTATTCTGCTCATAGAACATCAGCATCGCCTTTTTGTAATCGACAGAATCGACAGTTCTGAACGACAACGGACAATACCCCCACGCCATAAGTATTGCATTGCTTGTAATGCGTGCAGTCCGTTTATTGCCATCGGAGAATGCCTGAATGTACGACAACAATACCAATGCAAGCAGTGCCTTCTCAAAGACATTTGCCTTTCCATTTATAAGTGAGCAACTATCCTCCAATGCCTCACGAATTTGGAATTCGTTATCCAATGGTCGATAGTTTGTACCTGTAATACCAACTCTTCGTGTACGAATACCTCCTCCGACACCCAACTCCTTTGTCAGTATGGCGTGAATCTCCTCTATTCGTCTTGGGGTTATCTCCTTGAAGTAATCGGGATTATCCAATACAAAATCGAGTGCATCTTTATGATTGAGCAACATCACGGCCTCGTCTTTTGTCTTGCCTTGGGCAGTCTGCTTCTCTTTCAGCAGTCGCTCGGTTTCAAGCAACGAGTATGTATTGCCCTCTATCTGCGATGATTTCCATGACAAATCAACGCCTAAACGTTCCATCTCTTTGCGATACTCCATTTCGGAAAGAGTCTGCATATTTGCCAAAAACTGCCGATGTACTTTGTCAAGGCGTTGCAGTTCCTCGTCCGTAAAAACAACAACTTGTGGTAGGATGTTGCCAATGAGATTAAAATTAAACGATTCCCGCACCTTGCGCTCGTCAATATCTTTGAGGAAGTAGGTGTCGATGTCGAGCGGCATCATAAGTTGCGCCTGCGCAGAGAGCGAATAACGCGTTGCCTTACCCTTGCCCTCCACAACAATATCCCCACGCTGTACACCATCGGCAATCAGTCTTTTTAGAGTGCGTTCATTGGGGACATTGGTTAATCCGGCAGCAATCTCAACCCTGCTCGAAGAGGGGTTGTAGTGCAAGAATTGGAGTATTTCAACCTGTACTGTCATACGCATTTTATATTATTAGGGACAAATTTAGTTATTTTCTTTGAAAATACGGGACAAACAGAGTGCCAAATGTCCCGAAAATTGTATAATTCTGTCCCGAATTAACTTTTCCATAGTTTAGGATAGATACACAGATAGTTGCCATCTTGTTCAAATGAATGTTTTGATTTTGATGATACAAATATATTCAAACATTGCCCCAAAATGGTACAAATGGTAAATTTTGAGACAAACGCCAAAATGCCATATTTTGGCACAACGTTGATATATTTTTGTGCCATAAAACAAAAACAAAGTATGATTATGGATTGGTTTATCAAAACGCAAGTCACTACTCGTCGCCTTGGTGATGGTTGGCGCAAGTTGAATGTGAATAGATGTGGCACACACCTCGAAGGGGCTTTCAAAGTGAAACACCAAATTACGGTCGAACTCACTCATCCCTACCTCGAAACAATCACTATCGAGACTACCGAGCCATTTGCCGATTCGAGCGACATTGCAAATTTTGCAGAGCAGTTGACTCTTATGGTCGATTACCGCCGCAAGGCTCGCCGCAAGCAAAAGATTCGCGACAACGAGACCCTGCTACGTACAAAAGTCCTGCCATTGTGGTTTGAACGAGAGGCATATATCGCTCGTTGCAGTGCCGATAACGAGGATAGGCGCAAAGAGGCAAGACGAAGGCTGAATGCCGGAGAGATGGAGTTGAAGGCTTACAATAATTTAGTCCGTTCGATACAGAGGCAATATCCTGACGAAGACTACATGGATAATATCCGCAGTTACAATAGCGATATCAATCAGGAACTCGACAAAATAGATGTTGAGAGTGATTTTTACCTATCGCAACACGATTTTATCCACCCTTTCGGCAACAATGCCTGGGAGGAGATATTGCAAATCAAACATCTCGAAGGCGATGCCCGCAAGCAAAATATCGTTCGCATAGCAAGAGGTGTCGAGTATTTCAATCGTCTTTACAATCTCGAACACCAATCACTCGATGAGGAGCAGGTGCTTGCCGAGTATGATACTATCTCGGTGGCAGGTTTTGGAGATATTGTTCTTGCCGCAGCACTCAAAAAAGAGGGTGAAATATGTGCTGTTATGGCGATAGACAATGTGCAGGGACGAACGGCCTTGCGACATCTTGTCGGAGCCGAGAGACTTGGCGAATTGTTACCCAAACGAGCCTACAATGCCGTTATGCGTGATGAGCGTTTCGATCTGGATGATGTGTACTACAACGAAAAAGAGAGTTTGGAAACGCCAATAATTGAATAACCGATGAAACACTATCTGGAACTTACGGACGGAATATGCGTTGAGGCGTTTCCGAAGGCAGAACAGGCTGAAAACATTATGGAAGACGACCTCGCACTCGACACTACGGGCGAGTTTTTGCAGGTTGGCGGAGGACGAAAACGCCACAGAGAAATTGCAACTTGTATCGATAAGGAGGAACTAAAACTCTTTTTGCAGAATGCCCATCGACTGATTGGCGAGAGCGACAGAATTATGTCGGACAGCCGCATGTTCCTCGCTCCGCTGCCTATCCGCAACGGCCTGGCATATACGGGTACTTCAGGGCTAAACAACCCCACTTTGGGCGTCTATATCGAGTGGTGGCGTAATAACAGGTGTGCGTGGACAAAGGATAAGTTCGGGGAGTTGCAGCCGATTTATGATATTGCCGGCAGCCCGTTTAGCGGTCGCAATGCGTGTGCCTATATTGGTCCCGAGGGCAATAGTTGCTCGATATCAGTCGATTCGTTTAGCAATGTACGGGGTTCGTTTATAGAGGTCAATTCTCACTACACCGAAGCCAAACAACTCTACGAGGCATATTCTTTGGCAGAAGTTATCGCAATTTTGTTCGGGGAATAATTAGGCTGTGCCCGATTTTGGCACTGCTTGGCAACCATCTACCTCAATATTGTACAATAATCACATCATTTGTGGCTTGTTCCATCTTATGGCGCATGCGGCGTTTATCTGTGCAATACTAAAATAACAGCGACATATCGCTTTTGAAAAAAAATACATAGTTGGCAATTGCATATAAAATAATTTCTAAAAATTGTTATATATAAATAAGCAATCCAAGATATGACAAAGACAATAAAGTTAAGAAAAAAGAAATCAAATAGTAATCAAGCAACAAATGAGTTGCTTGAAATGGCATTGATAGGTAATGTAGATGAATATACAATATCTATCAATACTAATGATGGTGGTTATATTCCTCACTTTCATATTAAAGATACAAACTCTAATGGTAATAAATTTCATACTTGTATAAAGATTGAGAAAGCAGAATATTTCCATCATACAGGGAAAGAGAATATTCTTAATTCTAAATTGAGGAAAGAGTTGATTAAATTTCTTCAATCTGAAACAGAGTTAGGTATTACCCACTGGAAATATCTTGTTGCAACTTGGAAGAAAAATAATTCTAATAGAAAATTGCCAATTGAAATACCAATGCCAGACTATACAGCATTGTAATTATGTAATAGTTTCTCTGCCATTATACGATAAATTCAATTGCAAATTTCCACTTGACGACTTGTACATACTACATAAGCAGATTGAAAAGATAGATGACACTCTCCTTACTTTCGCCCGTGATAGTGTCGGCATTGGCGGTGTAAGCATAAGGAAACAGGTATATGGCGGCATCGATTTTAATTATGAAGGGTAGCGATAGTGCAGAATTGCCAACGTCAAATAAATACTTTGGCAACTATCCACTTTATCTTGTAGGATAGTTGCCAAAATAATTGGGCAATTCTGCCATATCCGTTGAACAAATGTCGGACTGTGCAGATTTATGCGAAATTGTCAAACGCATATCGGTGCATGGCAATCTATTGGTTGCACAGTCTCGACAACTCCGATTGCGACAACTCCGATAAATCCTTTATTATCTCCTTGCGAATAGAACCATACCACTCCAAACCTGCAATCTTTTTCAGTTGAGCAGGAGTTTCGTCGCCATAATCCTCCGATGTTTCGAACACCACAAAGAAACGTTGGCGACAAGTCAATAAATTACTCTCCCAACTACGAATAAAGATATTCTCGATATACTCCTTCTCCAATCGAATGTTATCGGGGATTTTATCAAAGTTTTTAAGCAAAATGACCGAGAAAGGCGAGCAAGTTACTGTCTCCACAAATTGGAGAAGATGAGACAGATAATTCCCACTAGTTTGAGGTCCGCAGTCAAAGTGCAAGAACGGCACACCCTGCGCATGACATAGGTCATATAACAATGTCTCAGAATTCCAATCAAAATCATTTGGCGTATATACACCCACAGCAAATTTATCGGAAAGCGTACCTTGCTGCAACCTTTTTATATTAGGCTTCAACACTTCGTTTTGGAACTTTTCCAAACTTTTTTTGTCGTTGACGTAGTTTATCATCGCTGCCATTGAGTCGCTCATCAACGTCTCTTCGTCATCCAACAGGCTCATAATTATTCAGTATTGGTGATTATTATTTCTCTTTATAAATCAACATAGCCGACGCATACCAACAGCCCGAACCCATCGCGTTTTTATAATAGCCGATAGAATATTTTATATCTACCACCTCCACCGCATGCTCTTCCAGCCACTTGTTGATGTCGTTGTCCAGAATCTCGTGTCTCGAAACATTCTTGCTGTTGTTCATTGTAAATGTTTTAACCTTAATCATAACTTATCCCCTTTCTATATAAATGATACTGTAACACATGGCATGTTGTGCTTATTTACTGCACTGATTTTCAACCTCCGGTTTTTCTCTTTATTATTACATAACAAATTTTCGAAAAACTTTAGACTTTTTAGGGACTATTTTTTTCAAAATCCACAACTCTATATACAAATATGTAACGGCTTATAAGCAGTTACATATTTGCAATACGCCCCAAACAGCAAGGCAATGTCTCGCTATTATATCGTCGAGGAGAAGACCAAAAAGGACATTATTGCGAAAATAGACGTCTAACTAAACGCAAAAGCGCATATAAACAATAAATATTATTATAGACACAAATGCTACGAGCAGAATAAAAGTGCTTGGTTCGTCGCCTTTTGTGTCTGTCGCGTCTGTTGTTGGGTAGGGATTTACGCCCGCTAATCGCTTTTTCGCATCTACTTGTGCGTCCTCGTAAGATAGACCGCGCCGTATGCCCTCTTTCGTGTATTCGGACAGCATTATACTCTTTTCCGAGCGTCCGATAACTGCCAATATGAGCAACGCCAAAATCGGCGACATTAAGAGCGCAAGGAGACCGAAACCGAAGCCACTACGCCCGATATTATCTGCTACGACCCCGACAACTATCGCCAAGACTACATAGACTATAATTGCAATTGTAATTTCCATAATCAAATTAGTTAAATGTTCATAAACCATTATTTTATCCCTCGCGTTGGCAAGGGTGGTATTTATTCCGTACCCACCGTATCAAAAGCAAAACTACCAACACGGAGGTTATATATGCGCCGAGCGTTGCGATTGTAGCGTCCCAAGTGCGGGGCGTTATGAGCATCAACAACGGGGCTATGAGAGGATTAACAACACCTATTTTATACAATCGGCATAGTTGCAGGGCATTTGCGAACGAGAATATGAGTGGGAGCGATACCATATAATAGATATACGCCCAACTTGTAAGTTCTCCGTAAATGTCGGTAGAACACGCAAGGATAAATATATACACTACGTTTTGCGTCGGAACGTATGCGAGCAAGAAACGCAGTAGCCATTTGTGGGCATCTTTTTTCATAGATTAGAATTTTTCCATAGGCAAATATACATTAGTAATCATTATTATTAGGCTTATTTATCAAACCCAAAACTGTCCGCACCGCAACAGCATGTAACAGATTACCCTAATAAAGAAAGCGTGGAACCTAAATCTATGAAATTTATAAGCTTGTTTTTGCCGCGAAATGAAAACAAAAGCATAACAAGAGAAAATAAAACCATTGTTATACAGCACTTTTTGAAGTTTGTTCGTTGGGAACAATATCTTAAATCATTTTAATCGCTTGCAAGTTTCTTCGGGAT
>JBJEGV010000011.1:0-22418 GCA_051875395.1 Alistipes sp.
CGACACGATTATCATATTATATTTGTATATTGAATATTATGCTATTAACCTCAATGACTTATACAATTATTAAGAAATTTTATCACAAATCCGTTGGCAGACTGCATTGCAATTATGGATGGGGTGGCACATGCGACGGATACTATTCGTATGGAGTATTTGATACAACTACCAATTTGAGTTCAGAGTGGATTGAAAGTTCTGCCGGAGATTCATCCGGAACAGCCGGCTACGATTTTGATACTAATTTGAAGTATTTTACAGTTAATGTTGAACAATAAAACTTATATTGTTATGAAAAAGTTACGTAATGTTTTGTTATTGGCGGCATCTATATTTGTCGTGTCGTGTAACGACGGAGACCCGTTTGGCGATAATAATTATGATGACCCGTTCCTCAATGATGATATTATCGCATGCACCGAAGGTGAAAACGAGGAGAATGTCACAGCATTTATAGAGATTTTGACCGAAGGTTGTCTGTTGCAAAATGGTTTGTATTTCAAGGACGCCGACGAAAAATGGCAATTTAGCAACAATCTGTTGGGTGCTTCGATTCCGAGTTATACTCTGCTCGATGAACATACGCTTTTGTGCAGATGGGAGAACATAAATTCGAATCCGCAAGACAATACGGTGCCATTCCAACCATACACATTTGCGAAGCACTCCATTTCTTTTGATTATTCAACGGGCGTGATTACGACGGTGTTAATTGGCAAGGATGGTTCATTGGGAGAAACATACAGTTGCAATTTATACATAACGAAAGACGGGTATTTCGTTTGCGACGGTCCATTCTGTGGTCATATATGGACTGTAACCACATCGAACGGCAAGGAGAAACGGGATGCCAGATGGTGTCTCGAAAAGCGCGACCAGCGTGCCGAAATCCTCGAAGGGTACGAAAAGTGGTTGAGCAAACAGGAGCAGGAGTAACCGCACAACTGTTGCGGGCATCCGCTTTTAATACAAGGGTTATGTCGAGCCGACATAACCCTTGTTGCCGTATAGCAGACAGGGTGGTTAGTGAATAGTGATTAGTGAATAGTGATTAGTGGATAGTGGATAGTGGATAGTGGATAGTGGATAGTGAATAGTGATTAGTGAATAGTGGCTAGAAATTTTGAGTGATGAGTTTTTTGCGGGGTAGATTTGCCCCGCAAATTTTATATACCCCTCCGTCGTTACGAGCGAAGCGGAGAATGACGTGGGAGGTTGGAGGGTATAACGGGTAACTTATCATGTGCGGCTTTTTCTAAGAGTTCTGGGAGTTCTGGGAGAACTAGGATATAGCAGCAAGGTTGTTTGTTTTTTCTATCCGTTCCCTGCCCTCTTAGAACTCCTAGTTCTCCTAGTTCTCATAGAATCGTCGGCACGCAATAACCTCGTCGTCATACCCGACTCAAAATTTCTAGCCACTAGTCACTAAATTTCTAGCCACTATTCACTAATCACTAGCCACTTACCTTCAAAACACTTCCTGCAAAATGTTTATCGACTTGACGTTGCGTATCGAGTCGAGGTGGAGTGTGTAGTATTTGACGAGCAGATTGAGTATTTCGACCCGTTGATGGCGGTTGAGGGCCAATTCGCCTATCGAGCGCACATCGCCTTCGAGCAGCGCATGCAGTATTGCGGCGCAGTCGCCGTTCATGATGTCGTTGTGCAGCGGCGGAAAGGGCGTAAAGATACCTTCGCGCATGTCGAACGACGCTCCCGCCGTATAGTTGTCGGTAGGACTGAAACCGAGAAAACGGCTTATGTTGGCCAAAAACCACAGATGAAAATTAGCCACGCCCTCCTGCAACGCATCCAAAGCCTCGATGCTGCCCCATACGAAATCGAACAACCGCTCGTTGGCTTCGCTCTCACCCACCAAACGATACAGCACCTCTGCCATAAAGAGGGCTATGGTCGATTTGCGGACATCGTAAGGTATGGTGTGCAGTATGATGGCGTTGTGGACATCGCGCATGCGGTGCATCTCCATCCGCGTCGATTGCAATCCTTCGAACTCCAATGCGAACAGCGGCTGCATCAGTGCCATGCGCGAGCCGTGTCCGCGCGACGAACGGACACCCTGCACCATGTAACTCTGTCGGCCGTGTATGTCGGTCAGCAGATGGGCTACCATTGCGTTGTCGCCGTATTTTACTGTATTGAGGACTATGCCGCGTGCTTTGTAACTCTTCATGGCACTATACGTCGAGTTTTTCCACCGTATCGCGCAATCGTTGGGTGTCGAGGTGGGTATATATTTCCGTTGTCGCTATGCTTTCGTGTCCCAACATTGCCTGCACCTGCCGTATGCTGGCACCTCCCGCAAGCAGATGCGTGGCGAAGGAGTGGCGGAATGTATGGGGACTGACGCTTTTGGTTATTCCCGCACGAAGACAAGCCTGGCGGATGATTTGAAAAATCATCACTCGCGTAAGTGCCTTGCCCCGATTGTTGAGAAAGACAATCTCCTTGCTGCCCCACTGCTTCTCCTTGCGGTCGTCCAGATAGATGCAGATGCGTTCGCGTGCGGTATTGCCGATTGGCACGAGCCTCTGTTTGTTGCCCTTGCCCTCGACGCGGATGTAACCTTCGCCGAAAAAGAGGTCGCACAGCCGCAAAGAAGTAAGTTCCGATACGCGCAAACCGCACGAATACAACAACTCCAATATGGCTCTGTCGCGTCGTCCCTTGGTGGTTTGCGGGTCTATCGAGTTGATGAGGCGGTCGATTTCCTCGACCGAAAGGGTATCGGGCAGATGTCGTCCGCATTTGGGCGATACGATGAATTCTGTCGGCGACGATTCGATGACGTCGTTCAACAGCAAATAGTTGTAAAAACTCTTTATGCCGCTCAACACTCGTGCCTGCGTGGTCTTTTCCTTGTCGCGCTCGAACAGATAGGTCATAAACCTCTCTATAATCTCCGATTCGACATCGGCGGGCGGCACGTCGAACCACCGCATGACGAAGTGGCCGAACTCGTCCAAATCGCGCATATATGCCTGTACGGTGTTGTCGGAGAGGTGTTTCTCCAACTTTATGTAAGTGCGGTATGCCGCAAGTGTCCGCTGCCATATATCGGTCGATTGAGCCATGCTTGCAGATGTTTTGCAGTTAATAAAAAGTTCCTTTCGGTGCGAATATCAGGTAGCCGAAATTGAACGACAAATAGAGGTTGTTCGTGTTTCGGATGCCGTATTTCGAGAGTGTCAGACTTACGGGTCCCACGACCGACCGATAGACCACCGACAAATCGGCCATGTACTGCCAATGCGAATTGTCGTAGCGTCCGTCGCGCCACATGGCATGGAATCCTGCCCGAATGTGCAGATTGTCGATGATTGTGAATGTCGGCATGATACCTGCCGCAGCATAGCGCGAGGCGTGGAATTGCGGCATGTATATCATCTGCGAATGGGTTGTCGGGGCATATTGAGGCAACGATACTTCGGTCGCCTTGTCGTCGCCGAATCGCGGATGGTCGGTATAGACAGCCTCCAACCGATAACCGAGCGAAAACCAACGGCAACGCGGCAATTCGATGTAGTGCTGCCACTCCGCCTTCGCCCCCAACCAACTGCGATGCTGCACGAGCCTGTATGACGCATTGCTGCCGTCGGGAGCAGTGCCGAATATAGTCTGTCGGTCGCGACCGTCGATGAATATGCCCGAAAGCGATACCCTTGTGCCGCGCACGGGAACGAGAGGATTGTCGAGAGTGCTGCGACGCACCTGCAACCTCACTCCGAGAAATTCAAAACGCGACGGTGCGGCATCGCCCTGAAAACGGTAGTAATTTTCGCCCAAATTCAGCGTCGCCTGCAACACGCTCCGTTTTGTGGCAGCCAATCCCGCACCCAACGAGAAATAACTCTCCTTGTGCTTTTTGCGAACGGTGTTGTCGATTGCGGTCAGGTTGCCGAAATTGCCGTACAGCGTATTGCGCACCGAAAAGGTATAAGACAAATCGAAAAATACGGGTCTGTGCGGCGATACGGCTATGCGTCCTCCGATAAAACCTGCATTGTAAATGGGACCGAGATACAACCCTGCCGAGACATTCAGCGCGATGCGTCCGATACGGCCGTAAGAGAGTGCTATGCGTGCTTGGTTGTATGCCGTCGAGGAGATGTTGCCGCCTACGGACAACTTCAACGACGGCTGCATGCGCAAGGCAAGCGAAGCATCGAAGGCCTTGCGTTCGGCATCGTAGCGCAGCAGCGGATAATCCATTGCAAAGTCGTTCTCGGCAAGCAGGTCGCAGACCTTCGAGCGGAATGCGCCGAACGACAACAGAGTATCGCGCACGAGTTCCTTGCGCGAGAACATCACGGCTCTGGCATATTGCTCCTGACGGCGGCTCAAACCCGTTATTTCCGGCATTTTGACGAGCAACTGCGGCTCTTTCGCCAAAAACTGTCGGCGGCGTTCGGCAACCTCGTCGGGCGTGCGTCGCTCGGTAATCATGGCGAGTATCTCGTCCATGCGCTCCATCGTGTCGTCGTAACCCTGCCGTATAATCTCCTCGCCGCGGTCGAAATCCAACATTCCGGCATCGACGGCACGGTCTATCATTATGTTGCGCTCTTTGGGCAGATTGTAGTCGGTCTCGCTCTGCATCAGCATCAACGCTTGGTCGATAAGGTTGCTGCTCTCATCGACGGGCTTGTTGCCGAAGGTGCATTTGACTCCTATGATATGGTCGGGCGCGTATTCGCTCTCCATGCTCTTCCACGGGAAATTGTCGAACAGACCGCCGTCGTATAGCAGCATGTCGCGGTATTTCAGCGGTCGGAACACGAGCGGGATGGACATCGAGGCGCGTATGGCCTTGCCCATGTCGCCGTTGCGGAACATCACCGCACGGCGCGAAGTCATGTCGCTCGCCACACAGAAAAACGGCACCATCAACCTATCGAAATCGCCTTCGCAAGCGACCGAAGCCTGCAAAAAGAGTTCGTTCAACGCCAAATCCACCTGAGCCGACGAGATGATGTCGGCAGGGATTTTCAACACGCCGTTCTGTCCCGTTTTGCGCCCTGCCCTGCGTGCCTCGCGACGGGCGCGGATACGCTCCTTGTCGGCATCGAAACGCAGGTTGAGGAATGCGGGCGGAGCATCCTGCTCGCGGTAGTAATGGCGGTGCTTGTCGTCGATGTGTCCCGATACCCACCGCTTGACATCGCCCGAAGCGACGATTTCGCACATCTGGTCGGGCGAATAGCCTGCCGCATACAGTCCCGCGATAATCGACCCCATCGATGTTCCCGCGACATAGTCTATCGGCACGTTGTTCTCCTCCAACGCCTTGATGACGCCGATGTGGTAAAGCCCCTTGGCTCCTCCTCCGCTCAACACCAACCCCACTTTGCGGGTGCCCGATTGCCGTTCGGCGTCGTTCGGCGTCGATGCCTCCTGCCCCGATGCGGCGGTATGTGCGGCAAGTGCGACGAGGAGCATGCAAAATGTGAAAGCGAAACGGCTCATTTTTCTCAAAATTGTTGTAACTTTGTAACCCGACTATGCCTATACGGCATAAAGATACGGCAAAAGTACAAAATCGCAAAATATGAACAGCAAAATCAACGACCTGCTCGCCCGCGTGCAGGAATTTCATCCGAAAGCGGCTGCCGAAATCGAGGATTTCCGTATCCGCATTCTCGGCAAAAAGGGCGAACTGACTGCCCTCATGGAGGAGTTCAAATCGGTGGCTCCCGAACGCAAACGCGAACTCGGTCAGAGCCTTAACGCCCTCAAACAGGCGGCTCTCGCCAAAATAGCCGCACTCAAAGAGGAGTTTGCCGAAGCAGTTGCATCCACTCCCGCAATCGAGGATATGTCGCGTCCCGGTACAGCCGAAACACTCGGCTCGCGCCACCCTATTTCGATTGTCAAAAACGAAATTATCGACATATTTTCCCGTCTCGGCTATACCGTTGCCGAGGGTCCCGAAATCGAGGACGATTGGCATGTGTTCTCGGCGTTGAACTTCCCGCCGGAGCATCCTGCCCGCGATATGCAGGACACCTTCTTCATCGAGAAAACGCCCGACATCCTGCTGCGCACGCACACCTCGTCGATTCAGGTGCGCACGATGGAGCGTCAGAAGCCGCCTATCCGCGTCATCTGCCCGGGTCGCGTGTTCCGCAACGAGGCCATCTCCTACCGCGCCCACTGCATTTTCCATCAGGTCGAGGGTCTGTATATCGACAAAGGGGTGTCGTTTGCCGATTTGAAGCAGTCGCTGCTCTATTTTGCCAAGGAGATGTTCGGCGAACAGACGCGGATACGCATGCGTCCGTCCTACTTCCCGTTTACCGAGCCATCGGCAGAGGTCGATGTTTCGTGCAACCTCTGCGGCGGCAAAGGCTGCAACGTCTGCAAGGGTACGGGCTGGCTCGAAATTTTGGGTTGCGGCATGGTCGATCCGAACGTGTTGGAGGCTAACGGCATAGATTCGCACGAGTATTCGGGTTTCGCGTTCGGTATGGGCGTGGAGCGTATCGCGATGCTCAAATTCGGTGTCAAAGACCTGCGCCTCTACTTCGAAAACGACGTGCGCTTCCTGCGACAGTTCGAGAGCAAGTTGTAAACGCGCGCGTTTACAACTTGCTGCCGGTGTGTTACCCACCCCCTGAATCCCCCTCCTGTGAGGGGGACTTTACAAGAGGGCGAACAGTGGCAGTGGCTATTCTGCCCGTCATTCTCGAACGAAACGAAGTGCAGTGAAGAATCTCGGGCAGAAGCAAAGGACGAACGTGCAGAGAACAACACCTTCTACCACAACAGATTCTTCGCTGTCGCTCAGAATGACGATTACGGATTTTACGAGACATAACACCTAAAAACACAATAACTAAAAATACCATCCACCAATCGCTATCCGCCACACCATGCGCAAGTCCTTCATCCTCATACTGCTCTGTCTGTTGCTTTGCGGGTTTTCGCCTGCACGGCATACGGCATCGCACCGCGCCGCCTCCGTTCACAAGGCTCCGCGCGAGGGGTTGTTGCGGCAGGATACGACGTGCGCATTGTGGCACTACACCGAGGCGGTCAAGCAGTCGGCAATCCATGGCGACAGCGCAAAGGCACTCGTCGCGGCACGACGCGCTTTGGCCGTCGATTCGCTCTATGCTCCTGCCGCATACGTTGCGTCGCGGATGAGCGGCAGCGACCGCAACGAGGCTCTGCGGCTTGCCCGCAAGGCTTACGAGGCCGATACGACCAATATCTCCTACCTCGAATTGCTGGCGGACGCGGCAGTGCATGCAAGGCGTTACGACGAGGCTGTCGATTACTATTCGCTGTTGGTGCAGCGAGGCCGCGAGCCGGAGTGGTTCCGCATCCTCGCCCTGCTCTATCAAAGCAACGATAAGCCTTTTTCCGCCATTGCCACGCTCGATTCGGCCGAGGTGCGCATAGGCCGCAATCCCTATTTGGCGCGCATGCGGCAACAGTTGCTGCTCTCCACGCGCCAATTCGACCGTGCCGAGCGCGAGGCGCGGCAGACCATCGACGCAATGCCGTATCTGCCCGACGGATATATCGACTTGGCGAACACTTATGCCGCCATGGGGGATGATTCGTTGGCCATGCGCTCCTACTACAAAGCGGTGGAGGCGGCACCCGACAGAATCGACGTGTGGATGGACATGGGCGAATATGCCTACAACAGGCGGCGGTACGACCTTTATCTTCAAATTCTCGGCCGCGTATTCGACAGTCCGGCGGTGTCGGTCGATATGAAAATTGCGCAATTCCGCAATCTGACATCCAGCAGGGCCTTCTATCGCAACTACTATCCGCAACTCAACGCTTTGGCGGGAAAACTGATGATTCGCCACTCCGACGACAGTCGCGTGGTGGACCTCTATGCAGAGCATCTGATTGCTTCGGGCGAGGTCGAACAGGCTCTTGCGCTCTACAAACAGAATTTGAACGAGCAGAGTGCCGCAATCGACGAGTATCTCCGCATAATCGAGATGGAACACTATCTGAAACATGCCGATTCGGTGGAGCATTACCTTGCACGGGCATTGTACCGTTTTCCGCGCAATGCCGACCTGCATACGACGCGCGGACATCTGCACCTTGTCGCCGAGCGTTACAACGAGGCTGTCGCTGCCTACAACGAGGCGTTGAAATATGCGCCGACCGACTCTCTGCGCGGTGCTTTGTGGGGGCATATAGGCGATGCCGAACATCTGCGGGGCGATATGCGTCGCTGCTATGCGGCATTCGAGAAATCGCTTGCCTGCTATGCCGACAACGCCTCGACACTCAACAACTATGCCTACTTTTTGAGCCTCGAAGGCCGCGATTTGGAACGTGCGCTGGCATTTGCCACCCGTGCCACGTCGCTGTCGCAGAACAACCCGACTTTCCTCGATACTCAGGCGTGGGTACTCTACCATATGGGGCGTTACGACGAGGCGAAAAAGATACAGCAACAGGCCATGTCGCTCGACAGGTCATCGTCGGCAGACATGGCGTTGCACTATGGCGACATACTCGATGCGCTCGGCGAAAAATTCATGGCGCAAACCTATTGGCGCAAGGCTTTGGAGCGAGGTGCCGATGCCGAAGCCATCGAAAGCCGACTGAACGGCACCTACCGCACGGAATCTTCAACGGGTAAAAAGAGCAAAAAACGATGAAAATGTTGCGCAACATACTTCTTGTGTCGCTCACGGCGATTGCCGCGTGCTGTTTCGCACAGAGCGACGACGCGAAAAAGGCGGAAGAGCAGCGTCGGATAATAGCCAATCTCGAAAAATCGATTGCGCAGGAGGAGCAGCAGTTGGCATCGCTCAAAAAGGATAAGGCTTCGGCCCAAAAGCGGGTGCGGCTGCTTACCGCCCAAATCGAGAAGCGTTCGGCACTCATTTCGGCCACATCGCGCCGTATCGATGCGCTGACGGCAGAGGTCAAGGCCTCGTCTCGCCGTATCGAGGAGTTGAGCGGGCAACTTTCCGCACTCGAAGCCTCGTGCGGCGAGATGATTCGTGCCGCCTATCGCAACTATCGCTACAATACGGTTTGGGCGTATGTGCTGTC
This sequence comes from Alistipes sp., assembly GCA_051875395.1. Lineage (GTDB taxonomy): Bacteria > Bacteroidota > Bacteroidia > Bacteroidales > Rikenellaceae > Alistipes. The sequence continues at coordinate 9,064 of JBJEGV010000011.1, forward strand.
GTCCGATTCGTTTGCCGAGACGGCTCGACGCATAGCCGCGTTGCGCACCGCCACCGAACGACGCGGCGAGCAGATGCGCGAGATAACATCGTTGCGCGAGGATGTACGGCGCGAACGCGAGGTGTTGGACAAGAAGCGCGAGGAACTTGCCGCAAGCAAACGCAAATTGGACAAACAGCGCGAGCGGATGCGTGCCGATGCCAAAACAGCCCGCCAGACAGTCAGCCTCATGTCCAAGAAGGAGCAGGAGGTGCTGCGTACAAAAACGGCACAGGAACAGCAACTCGAAAAGGCAGTGGCGCAATTGCGCCGACTTACGAAGGGCAACAAGTCGGGCGCGTCGTTCTCGTCGCAGACGCGGGGGCTGCATCTGCCTGTGGCAGGCGGCAGGGTGCGTCGCTACAACGGCAACATGGCGGAAATCGTCGGCAGCGAGGGTGCCCGCATTACGGCGATATACGAGGGTAAGGTGGTCGATGTCAAGCGCAACAAGGTGAACAACAAGTACGACATCTATATAGCCCACGGCGAATACATCTCGTCGTATGCCAACCTCTCGGCAGTCAATGTTACCAAGGGTCAGACCGTCGCACGCGACCAACGGATAGGTACGATTGGCGCGTCGGTAAACCTGACGACGATGGAGATAGAGTACAAATTGGTGTTCGGCATCTACGCCCCTTCGCCGAGTGTGAAGATGTCGGCTGCCAACTGCTTCAAAAAGTGATAACCGATGGATATAGAATACTTTACCGACGATTGCAACTACCGTTTGCGCGATAAGCGACGCTTGCGCCGATGGCTTCGCGAGGTGGCGCGTTGCGAAGGTTTGGCGCGTACCGACGGGGCGCGACCTTTCCGCATCGGGCATATCAACTATGTATTTTGTTCGTCGGCACGCGAGTTGGAGATGAATCGCCGCTACCTCGGCCACGACTACTTTACCGACATCATTACCTTCGACGACAGCGATTCGGAGGCAGGCATCATCGCGGGCGACATCTATATCGATGTCGAAACGGTGGCCGACAATGCCGCACGCTACGGCTCTTCGCCGCTCGACGAGATGCACCGCGTGATGGTACACGGCGTGCTGCATCTGTGCGGGCAGGGCGACAAAACCCCCGATACCGAACGCACGATGCACGAGTTGGAGGACAAGTATTTGGAAGCACTGAGGGAGAGGGAGTTATTAGTGGCTAGTGACTAGTGATTAGTGATTAGTGGCTAGAATAGGTTTATATGGTATCGATACTTTTTGCGGTCGCTCGGTGTGCCATAATGTGTATATTGATTGATGATTTATAATTGATAATTGATAATAATAACCAAATACTAGCCACTAGCCACTAGCCACTAACCACTAATATCACTAGCCACTAGCCACTAGCCACTGAAAAAAATGGAGCATTACGATATAATAGTCATAGGTGCAGGTCATGCGGGATGCGAGGCGGCTTCGGCTGCCGCACGCATGGGCGCACGCACCCTGTTGCTGACGATGGACATGACCAAGATGGCGGCGATGTCGTGCAATCCTGCCGTGGGAGGAGTCGCCAAAGGTCAGATTGTCCGCGAGATAGACGCTCTCGGCGGGCAGATGGGCGAGGTAACGGATTTGACTACCATACAGTTCCGTATGCTCAACCGCTCGAAGGGCGCGGCCATGTGGAGCCCTCGTGCGCAATGCGACAAGGCGCGTTTCTCGCAGGAGTGGCGACACCGTTTGGAAAACACCGAAAACCTCTATATTTGGCAGGATTCGGCGGTGGAGATACTCTTCGACCATTCGGGCGAGAAACCTCGCGTAAGGGGCGTTAAAACGCGAATGGGAGTGGAGTTCGGGGCGCAGTCGGTGGTGCTGACTGCCGGCACGTTCCTTTCGGGTCTGATGCACTGCGGCCGAGCCAACGCGACAGGCGGACGGGCTGGCGATGCGGCTTCGACGGGCATCACCGAATCGCTTGCGGCTGTCGGTATGGAGACGGGGCGCATGAAGACAGGCACACCCGCGCGTTTGGATGCACGCACCATCGATTTCGAGGCTCTCGAACCGCAGTACGGCGACGAGCATCCCGCAAAGTTCTCGTTCTCGGACGCCACGCAACCCGTACAGCGGCAACTACCTTGTTTTCTGGTATATACGTCGAAAGAGGTACACGATATATTGCGCGAAGGCTTTGCCGATTCGCCGCTGTTCAACGGCACGATAAAGGGTATAGGCCCCCGCTACTGCCCGAGCATCGAGGACAAATTGCGCACCTTTGCCGACAAGGAGCAGCACCAACTGTTCCTCGAACCCGAAGGCGAAAACACCAACGAATACTACCTGAACGGCTTTTCGTCGTCGCTGCCTTACGACGTGCAGATGAGGGCGTTGCACCGCATCGAAGGGTTGGAGGACGTGCATGCCTTCCGTGCGGGCTATGCCATCGAGTACGACTATTTCCCGCCGACGCAACTGCTCCATACTTTGGAGAGTAAAGTGGTTGATAATCTGTATCTTGCGGGTCAAGTGAACGGCACGACGGGTTATGAAGAGGCTGCCGCGCAGGGACTTGTGGCAGGAGTGAATGCTGCGTTGCGGGTACAGGGTCGCGAGCCGTTTGTGCTGCAACGCGACGAGGCATATATCGGCGTGCTGATTGACGACCTCGTAACGAAGGGTGTCGATGAGCCGTACCGCATGTTCACTTCGCGGGCGGAGTATCGCATCCTGCTCCGACAGGACAATGCCGATTTGCGGCTTACTCCTTACGGTCGCGAATTGGGTCTTATCGGTACTGCCCGTTGGCAAAAATTCGTCGAAAAAAAATTGCGCGTAGAATCGCTTCTGCAATATGTCCGCTCGCACAGCGTGAAAATATGCGAAATTCAAAATTATTTGATTTCTCTCGATTTGCCTCCTTTGGCGCAGGGTTGTAAGATATTCGACCTCGTTTTGCGCAATGGCGTTACCCTTGCGGGAGTGATTGGCGCATTGCCGCGCCTTGCAAAATTCGTCGAAGAAAACGGAATCGGCGAGTGCGAAATCGAGGAGGCGGAGATTGAAATCAAATACAGCGGTTATATCGAACGCGAACGGTTGGTTGCCGACAAACTGCATCGTCTGGAAAATATCGCCATTCCTGCCGATTTCGACTATGCGTCGATGCAGTCGCTGACCATCGAGGCTCGGCAGAAACTCATGCGCATTCGCCCTGCCACCATTGCACAAGCCTCGCGCATCCCGGGGGTCTCGCCTGCCGATGTCAATGTGCTGTTGGTACGCTTCGGCAGATAATGTTCCACGTGGAACGGCAGGACAGTGGATAGTGGCTAGTGGCTAGTGGATAGCCTCTGCTATTCTGTCCGTTATTATCGAATGGAGCGAGCGGAGTGAAAATCTCGGGCAGAAACAAAAGGAGAAATGTATAAACTGCGCATTCATCCGTAACAGATTCTTTGCTGTCGTTCAGAATGGCGGATGTATATATATATAAAATTTGCGGGGCAACAGCCCCGCAAAACACTAGTCACTAATCACTAGCCACTAATCGCTTACCTCTTCGCACCAGCCGTATTTATCCTCTGCCCGACCGTATTGTATGTCCTGCAAGGCGTTGTATAGCGCGAGGGTGTATTTGCCGACTGCGCCGTAGTCGATGCGTTCGCCCGTCTGCAAGTCGGTAATCGAGCCTATCGGCGATACTGCCACGCCCGTTCCGCACGATGCGGCCTCGTCGAATGTCGGCAACTCTGCCAACTCGACCGTGCGCTCCTCGACCACCAGCCCCATGTCGGCTGCCAATCGACGGAGCGAGTTGTTGGTTATCGACGGCAAAATCGACGGTGATTTGGGCGTTATATAGCGGTTGTCCTTGATTGCAAAGAAGTTGGCTGCTCCGCACTCCTCGATGTAGCGGTGTTCGACCGAGTCGGAATAGATGACTGCCGAGTAGCCTGCATCGTGGGCATGTTCGTTTGAGAGCATGCTCGACGCATAGTTGCCGCCTGCCTTCACATCGCCTGTTCCGCGTGGAGCAGAGCGGTCTTGGCTGCGGTCGATGACGACGGAGATAGGGTGGATGCCCTCTTTGAAATAGGGTCCGACGGGCGATGCGTAGATTATCAGCGTGGCCTCCTGCACGGCACGAACACCCAAACAAGGCTGCGAGCCGAGCAGAATCGGGCGCAAATAGAGCGTCGCACCTGTCCCGTATGGCGGTACGAACTCGATGTTGCGGCGGACAATCTCCTTGCATGCCGCAATGAACAACTCCTGCGGCGGTACGGGCAGGCACAGTTTGCGTGCCGAAGCCTGCATGCGTCGGGCATTCTCATCGACGCGGAACAGGCGGACTTTGTCGTCGATGCCGCGAAACACCTTCAATCCCTCGAAGCACTCCAATCCGTAATTCAGACACGCTGCCGAGATATGCAGCGGGATGTATTCGTCGGTCGTATAGACCGGTTCGCTCCATTCGCCGTTGCGGAAAACGATGCGGACATTCTCGTTGGTGCGTGTATAATTAAAACCTAACTCCTTCCAATTCATATTATTACTTATATTATGCGCGATGTTCTACGTGGAACATCGCGCAAGAACATCACCATATTTGAACTACTCTATCCCACGACTGCTCCCGAATTTGTCTGTTCGTCGGGCTGCAACAGACGCAATTTGCCCGAAGCATCCTCCGCCATGAGTATCATACCCTGCGACAGAATGCCCTTGACCTCCTTCGGTGCGAGGTTTACAAGCACCAATACCTGCCGTCCGACAAGTTGTTCGGGCGTGTAATGCTCGGCAATGCCCGATACGATGGTGCGATGGTCGATGCCCGTGTCGATGGTCAGTTTGAGCAGTTTTTTGGTCTTTGCGACCTTTTCGGCTGCCAAAACGGTCGAAACGCGGATGTCCATCTTGCCGAAATCGTCGAACGAACACTCCTCTTTCTGCGGTGCAGCCTTGACCTCGGCAGCCATGTTCGCCGCCTTGATTGCAGCCAATTTGTCCAACTGACGCTGTACGACATCGTCCTCGATTTTCTCGAACAACAACGATGCTTCGCCTATCTCGTGGCCTGCCGGTATCAGGTCGGTGCGACCCAACTGTTCCCAACCGAAATGGTCTATGTTCAACATTTTCAGTATCTTGGCAGCGGTAAACGGCATAAACGGCTCGCAGGCTATGGCTATGTCGGCCGTAATCTGCAATGCGATGTTGAGAATGGTCTCGACACGCTTCGCATCGGTTTTGATGAGTTTCCACGGCTCGGTGTCGGCGAGGTATTTGTTGCCGATGCGGGCAAACGACATCGCATCCTTCAACGCTTCGCGGAAACGGTAACCCTCGATGTTGTTTTCGAGCGACCCCTTGATTTGGCTCAACTCGGCGATGGTCTCGCGGTCGTAGTCGTTCAACTCGCCGCAAGCAGGTGCTTTGCCGTCGAAATACTTGTGTGTCAGCACCAAAGCACGATTTACGAAGTTGCCGAGCACAGCCACCAACTCGTTGTTGTTGCGTGCCTGATAGTCCTTCCATGTGAAATCGTTGTCCTTCGTCTCGGGCGCATTGGCGCACAGCACATAGCGCAAAACATCCTCCTTGCCGGGGAACTCATCCAAATACTCGTGGAGCCAGATAGCCCAATTCCGCGAGGTCGAAATTTTGTCGCCTTCGAGGTTGAGAAACTCGTTCGACGGCACATTGTCGGGCAGTATGTAACCGCCATGCGCTTGGAGCATCGCCGGAAAGACGATGCAGTGGAAGACGATGTTGTCCTTGCCGATGAAGTGGACGAGTTTGGTGTCGTCGCTCTTCCAATACTGCTCCCAATCGGGTGTAAGTTCCTTTGTTGCAGAGATATACCCTATCGGCGCATCGAACCACACATACAACACCTTGCCTTCTGCACCCTCGACGGGTACGGGTATGCCCCAATCGAGGTCGCGGCTCACGGCACGAGGTTGCAACCCGCCGTCGAGCCAACTTTTGCATTGACCATAGACGTTCGATTTCCATTCGCGATGTCCCTCCAAAATCCATTTGTGCAGGAACGGCTCGTAGTCGTTCAACGGCAGATACCAATGCTTGGTCTCGCGCTTTACGAGCGGCGAACCCGATATGGCCGAATGCGGATTGATGAGTTCGTCGGGCGAGAGGGTCGCTCCGCACGCCTCGCATTGGTCGCCATAGGCGCGTTCGTTGCCGCATCGCGGACAGGTGCCGACGATGTAGCGGTCGGCAAGGAACGATTGCGCTTCCTCGTCGTAATACTGCTCGCTCGTGCGCTCGATGAACTTGCCGTCATCGTACAGTTTGCGGAAAAATTCCGATGCCGTTGCGGTGTGTACGGGCGAAGTGGTGCGCGAATAGATGTCGAACGAGATGCCGAGGTCGGCAAACGACTTCTTTATGATTGCATGGTAGCGATCGACGACCTGTTGCGGTGTGATGCCCTCCTTTTTTGCCTTTATGGTAATCGGCACGCCGTGTTCATCGCTGCCGCAGATGTGAATCACATCGCGACCGCGCAGACGCAGATAGCGCGTATATATGTCCGACGGAATATATACACCCGCCAAATGGCCGATATGCACAGGTCCGTTGGCATACGGCAACGCCGAAGTAATCAGATAACGTTTGTACTCTTTTGACATGATAACGTGTATTTGGGTACAAAGATAGTAAATTTTTAGTGGCTAGTGGCTAGTGGCGAGTGATTAGAAAAAAAACAGTGGATAGCGGATAGTTTTTTGCGGAGCAACAGCCCCGCAATCCCCTAATCTCTAAAAATTCTATCCACTAGCCACTAATCACTATCCACTAAACCATCACAGCCATTTTTTATAGCGGAAGAAGCCTACCGTGATGCCCGAAGCGAGCAGCATCAGTCCGATGGCGAAGAGGTAGCCGAGCGGTATGGTACAGCCATTGGAAAGCGTTATGACCCACTCCAATTCGGGCATGAAGCGGAAATTCATGCCGTACATGCTGGCGATGAGCGTCGCGGGCATGAACACCACGGCTGCGACCGAGAAAATCTTGACTATTTCGTTCTGCTCGATGTTGATGAGGCCGAGTGCCGCATCCTGAATATAGTCGAGACGCTGGAACGAAAAATCGGTGTGCAGAATCAGCGAATTGACATCCTTAATCATCAGTTGCAGACGCGGATAGATATCGTTCGGGAAGCGTTCGCTGCGCAGTATGCCCGAGAGTACGCGCTGCCGGTCGAAGATGTTTTCGCGCAGGGTCATGGTACGTTCCTGCAACGTGTTGATACGGTGGATTACATCCTTGTCGATGGTATCTTCGCTGTTGATGTCCTTGCTCAATGTCGAGACTTGCCGACCGACCAACTCCACGAGGTCGGCATCGAAGTCGATGCGTACCTCCAAGAGCGAAATCAGAATGTGGTAGCCCGTCGAGAAGGAGCGGTAGTTCATCTGCAACCGCTTTTCCGCTTCGCGGAACGTGCGCATGTCGGCTTGGCGCACCGAAACGAGTACGCCTTCGTTCGAGAGCGTGAACGACACCGGCTCGACTTCGAACGAATCGCTGCCGACGGGTACGAAGAAGTTGCAGTTGGAGATTATGGAGTTCTCGGTTTCGGAGTATTTCGAGGTCGATTCAATTTCCTCCACCTGCTGTTTGGTTTGCAGGCTTATCTCCATAAAGTTCTCCACAGCCTTCTGCTCCTTGATTGTGGGCTGCACCATGTCTATCCAGAGGATGTCGTCGTAGCCCAAGTCGTCGAACAGGTCGGTGTCGGCGTTGCGGATGATTTTGTTGTATTGTTTGAGATAGATGGTTATCATTTTCTCCCCTCCCTATGTTTACAGGTAAGACAATCGGTTGTTCGGTGTCGCCGCACAATACATTGCGGCACACGGGCGCGTTAGGTGTCGTCCTTGCGGATTGCGGACGAGCGGTTACCTTCAACCGGGATTGACCTTGGGCGCGACTTTCAAACCGCACTCCCAAAGTCGTTGGAGAGCCTTGTGTTTTTCGATGTCGAACAGGAAATCGACCTCCCGTGCAAGGTGGTCGTAGGCGGATGGGGCAGCGGCATAATCGCTTGCTGCAACAGCCTCGAACGTATGTTCCAAGCCGAAGGTCAGAGCCTTCTGCAATTCGTCGTGCGTTTGGTAGGAGATGCCTTTGTGGCCGACCCATACGTCGAATGCCAAAGGTTGGCCGGTGGCCTCGACCCATTCGCCCGCAATATCGTAAACGAATGCGTGGCGTGCAGCGGCTTCGAGTGCGGCGCGACCCGTCAGCAACAGTGCCTCGCCCTCGGCTGCCTCCGTGCGGTCGCTGCCGACGGCAATCCACTCGGGCGCGATGTGCCAACGATGCTGCGAGAGCCATGCGGCAACTTGCGATGCCGTACCTGCCGTCGGTGCAACGCCGATGCGCCGTACCTTGTTTATCGGGGTGTTGCATGCCACGACAGCCGAACGCGATGCGCCTGCGGCACCGATGCAGTAATCGGTGATGATTTCGCAACCCCGCAACGACGGCACGACGGCGGCAGGCAACAGCGCGATGTCGGCTTTGCCTTGTCGGAACAATTCTGTGCAGTCGGTCGGGGATGACAACGCGAGCAACTCGGCGCGAAAATTACCTTCGTGCCGGATACCATAGACGAATGGTACCGTATCGGGTTGCGATACGACCGCTATTTTCGGGTAGATGGCCATCGTCCATATTGTTGTCGTTTTGGTAAGACTTCTGTTTTCTTGCGCTTTCTGCCGCTTTTTTTTGCCATGCTGGCGGTTTCGGACGGCGACTTCGCAACGCAAAGGTAAAAAAGTTTCGCTTACGATGTGCCGCAGTTTGGTAAAAAGTTCGGAAAATTTTCGATTTTTTGGTCGCGACAACCGATTCACATTGATAAAGTTACCCGCCGATGCCCGATTTCGGTGCAAAATTTTCGGGTCGAACTCTTGACAAGGGGGTATCTCCGACACTATATTTGCTCCGTCGTTCCGAAACGGGCGATGGATGTTTTCAACAATATGACGTCTGCTGTCGAAAACATTTTTAACACTCTTAACAAATTTTCAATCAAAACGTTCGCTGTCGTTATCGACAGCAATGAACAAAACTATCAACAATTCAATAGTTTGTTATGAACCTTTCCTATTTGACCCGTTCCTTCGAGAGAGCCGCTCAATCGGCAGGCTACGCATTCGCCTCCGCGACCAAAGATTACCTGCCGACGCAGATTGCCTCGTTTCCTGCCGTTTTTCTGCTCACTCCCTCCTGTTGCTCGGTCGAGGGGCGCAACAACGGCAAACTTACCTACCGCATCACTCTGCATCTGATGAGCAGGGGTGCAAAAAGGGCTCCCGCAACCCGCGACACGCTGCTTGACAGGCTCGAAACCGACGCTCTGACGATATTCTCGTCGATTGCCTCCTGCCGACGGATTCTTGCCGTCGAGAATCTCACCCTCACTCCCGCCGCATTGCCCCTTACCGCACGGGGCGACGTGTCGATGACCGTTACGGCCGATGTCGTAACCGAATTCTGACCCTCGTCGGGCGCGATTCTCCGCATCTCGCCCGCAACCTCCCGACATTTTCCGTTTTTTGCCTCTCCGTCCGTTGCCGCCGCAACGGTCCGACCCTCTCTCCGCCAATTTTGCCCGATTTTTTGTAAAACCTGCGGCATCAGCCATGCCGCCGTCATATCCGACAACCAATGATTTTTACCTTTCAACCTTCCGATTTCGCCCCTGTGAACGAGGGGTTGCTCTACGGCTTCGACACCCAAAGCAGTGAGCCGTGCAGCGTGCAGTTCGATATCGTCGATGCCGACACGTCGGTCGTGGTCGGCCGCAAAACGCTCTATGGCGTTACGACGGGAGCGGTCGATATTGCCCCCTATGTCCGCATTGCCGCCGATGCACCGATTCCGATGCGTACCGACGGTTCGGCTCTGTGCGATGCTCCGTGCCGTCGCTATAAGGTTGCGGCGGAGGGCGTCGAAACCGAGCCGGTAACCGTTGCCGACAACAGGGTTGAGGTCGGCGAAAAGACATCGCTTACCACTATGACGCGCCATCGCAAAATCGCCTTCGGCGAGCGCGACGAATTGCGTCTGTTCGGCGGTCGCGGTGCGACGTTCGACGTTACGATTCGCACCTCGGGCGGCGACGAAATCGCTCTGCACCACACCTCTGCTTCGGGTGCGGTGGTTTTGACGGTCGATACCTCCGACTTTTCCCGCGACACGCGCACCGCCGAGGTGTGCATCGAGTGCGACGGGCGCGAAATTCCCTCGTTGTGCTACACCGTGTCGGAGCGTTGCGGCAAGGATTTGCGGTTGGTGTGGGTATCGTCGGCAGGTACCGTCGAGCGTTATACCTTCCCCGTGGTGCGCAGCATGACGCGCAACACCGTGCATCGCCGTATCGTTGCCGCCGACGGAGCGTGCCGGACTGCCGAGTGCATTACCGACGAGACCGTGCGGTTGGTGTCGGCATACGAGCCGCACGCCGTGGCTCGGGCTGTGGCGGAGATTGCCGCTTCGCCCTGAGTGTGGATAGAGGGTAAGGCGGTGGACAGCGAAACGGAGGTGCTTGCCTCGTCGATGACCTTTTACGAATTCGGTCGTCCCGATTGCGTCGAGGTCGATTTGCGCACAGGTTGCGGGGAGGTGCGTCTATGATGCGTCTGTATATCGACGGCCGACCGTGCGACCTTGCCGAAGAGTCTGTGGTCGTGCCGTGCGGTTTCGATGCGGCTACCCTTGCCGATGCCGCTTCGTGGCGCACGGGCAGCACGCTGTCGCTCTCGCTTCCGAGTACGCCTGCCAACGATGCCGTTTTCGGTTGTTCGCACGACATCTATGCGGCAGAACGCTTCAATGCCTCGCTGCATCCCGCACGCATCGAGGTCGGTACGGCAACCCTCATGGAGGGGCGTGCGGTGCTGGTCGCAACCCGATTCGGACAGGAGGATTCGGGTTACGAGGTGCGCATCACGGGAGGTGCGGCACAATGGGCGGAACAGGCGGCACACACTCCGCTCTCGGCATCGGGTATCGATTTCGATATGACGCTCACGCCGACCGACATAGTCGCAACATGGGAGGGCGAACATGCGGTGCGTTTTCTGCCCGTCTGCCACGATGACTCCGTTGCGGAGGTTTCGTCGTCGCTCGTGCCGGTGCAGAAGGTCATGCTGACGGACGATTATCATCCGTTCGTTTCGGTTGCGGCGTTGGTGCGCGATGTTTTCGAGAGTGCGGGCTACACCTTGCAGAGCCGCTTTTTCGGGAGCGATTTGGCACGGTCGCTCTATGTCGGCGGCGTGTATCGCGCGGTCGATGCTTCGCGACAGAAGGAGCGGATGGACTTTCTCGCACGGCGCAAAGGTGCGGTGTCGGCGGATGCCGATGCTCTCGGTCGCGTCTATGCTTCGCCTGCCGTTGCTCTCCACTCGCTCGGCAATGTGGTCGATACGGCGGATGCGACGGCTGTGGACGACGAGGGCAAGACGATGACCGACACCTTTACCAAAGGCGATTGTTTTATGGTCGATGACGACGGATTCGCATGCTTTGTGCCGGCGATGACTGCCACGGTCGGATTTCTGCTCCATTTGGAATACGAGACCGACTACCGCATCCTCTCGCGAACACGGCTGGCGGGTTTCGATACCGTAACGGCGATGAACGGGGTAAAGGCGAAATTCGCCCTTGCCAATCCGTTTACGGACCGTCGCGGTGCGATTGTCGCGGGTATTCGCTATCGCGTGGTCGTATTCGGCCACACGGAGGGTCGCGGGTATCTGTTCAAGTGCGGAGCGAAGTATCTCGCATCCTTTTCCGACTCCTCGACGACGATAACGATTCCTGACGATGCCGTTTCGACCGAGTGCAGCCTCCTCTTCCGCGATTCGTCGTCAATCGCCTATACCGAATACGGCGGCGATTGGGCGATGTACGACGGATATGTTGTCGAGAGCGGCAGCGCGATGGTCGAGGTCGATGTGCGCATCCCTGCCTGCAAGATGTCGGCAGGCTCGAAGCAGCGATTGGATACCGTCTGTTTCGAAGGTGCCGATGCCGGTATGTCGCTGACTCTCTCGCCGCGTACCTCGTTGCGTCCGATATTTTCGACAGAAGCGGGTTACGGCTCGCGACTGACGACGGCAGACATACTGCCCGACAATGTTTCGATGCTCGATTTGGTCGATGGCGTGGCGCGGATGTTCAATCTGCGCATCTTCACCGACCTGCACGAGCGGAAGGTCTTTGTCGAACCCGAAGAGGAGTTTTATGCCGATACTCCGACCGTCGATTGGAGCAGCCGCATCGACTTTTCGCAACCGTTATGGATGGTCGATGCAGCAATCGATGCTCCGCAGTGGCGTGTGTTCGGATACGGCGCGGGCGACGAGGCTGTTGCCGAATTCAATGCCGACAACGATACCGTATTGGGCGAATGGAACACCGAAAATCCGCTCTACGGCACTCTGCCCAAGAGCGAGCAGATGCGCATAGACCTGTTCGCTCCGACCGTAAACCGCGACGGAGCGGTCGTTACCGCTCCGAGTGCCTCGCTGATGCGGTTTTCCGATGCCGCGACCGACGGAGAGAGTGCAGATGGCGGCGTGCCGATGCGTATCGTGCGTTATTGCGGATTGCAACCTCTGCCCGAAGGGGAGCGGTGGGGATTTCCGCACGATGCACCGACATACCCCTATGCGGCATTTTTCGGCACGACGGCAGGCGAAGAGTTTACGCTCGGATTCGAAAATCGCGACGGCGCACAAGGGTTGCACCGCTACTACGACGATGCTCTGGCACGCGAACGCAACCGCTCGTTGCTGCATGCGTCGTTGCTCCTTGCGCCCGAGGAGCGCGAACATCTCGTGCTATATGATGCTGCGGTGCCTTCGTTCCGAAGCAGATTCCGCCTTACTGTGGGAGGTCAGAGCAGCATCTACCGGTTGCGGAGCATCGCCGATTACGATGCCGAAAAGTGTTCGACGGAGTGCGTATTCGAAAGGCTGAACGATGACGAATAACGGCACACGCGACCGTCGCCGGCTCTTTGTGCCGCTGGTCATAGAATTGCGCAGCCTCTCGGCAGACGAGGCTTTGGAAGTGCTGTGGCGCGAAGGATTGCTCGATGTCCGCAACATCGAATACCGCGCCATACGACGGGCAGTCGCCCGCCATGTCCGCTCGGGCGAACAAAAATGCAGGGCAATGGAGAGTGTGGCACACGAATTCGACTGCTCGTACGACAAGGTAAAAATGGTGGTTTACGGCTAGTGGCTGGTGGCTGGTGGCTAGTGGCTAGTGGCTAGTGGCTAGTGGCTAGTGGCTAGTGGCTAGTGGCTAGTGG
>JBJEGV010000012.1:0-81218 GCA_051875395.1 Alistipes sp.
CCCTATCGGCGATTCGGCTATCCGTACCTCCATGGCGCAATTCGGACTTTATGCCCAAGAGGAGTGGCAGATGGCACGCAATATAAAACTCACATACGGTTTGCGTATCGATATTCCTGTGGTTTTCAACACCCCGCGTGAGAACCCCGATTTTAATGCGAGCGAAATAGCCATGAAATACGGTGTCCGTACCGACAGCAAACCGCGTACCGATATAATTTTGTCTCCTCGTATCGGTTTTCGTTGGAATATGGCCGAGAATCGTCATGCGCAATCTGTTTTGCGTGGCGGAGTGGGATTGTTTACGGGCAAAATTCCGTTCGTATGGATTACCAACTGCTTCTCGAATACCGGCATGACCCAGCGCGGTTATGCTTTGTATAACGACCAAACGCCTGCTTTTGGCGAGGAGCCGAGCGGTGCTACCGTGTCGAATCCGGCAATCAATGTTGTGGACAAAAAATTCCGTTATCCTCAGGTGCTGCGTGCCAATCTTGCGTTCGAACAACATCTGTACGGCTGGAAATTTGTCGTAGAGGGCATATTCTCAAAGACCTACAACAACATTTGCGTCGATAATCTTGTGGCGCAGGATACCGGCAAACGTCTTTATGCCGTATCCTCCGAAGCCGCCAACGAGCGCAATACAACCATTTTCTACGACTCCTCCTTAACGGCGCAAAATTCGGCCATATACTATTTGCGCAATACCAATAAGGGCTACTCCTACTCAGTCAGTGCATCCGTGGCAAAGCAGTTCGATTTCGGTTTGGGATTGTCGGCCGCCTACACCTTCGGCCATTCGTTTAGTGTGATGGACGGCATCTCGTCGCAGGCTGCAAGTATTTGGGGTAAAAACTATGCCGCAGAGTCCAATAATGCCGCATTGACCTATTCGCTTTTCGATGTGCCACACAAGTTGTCGGCAACACTCTCCTACTCTCGTCGTTATGCGCGTTATTTTGGGACTACCGTATCGTTGGTGTATCAGGCATATTCGGGGTCGCGTTACTCTTTGACCTACTATCAAAACGGCATCGATGTCAATGGCGACTCGTATCGTGGCAATACGCCGATGTATATTCCGACACGCGACGAACTTGCGCTGATGCAGTTCGAGACCGACGCCCAACGCGAAGCGTTCGATGCCTATATCGAGAGCGATGGCTATTTGCGTACTCATCGCGGTCGTTATGCGGCACGCAATGCGATGCAGACGCCGTTTGAACACCATTTGGATTTGCACATCGCGCAGGATTTCTATTTCGGGTCGCAGTCGGGTCGCAAATTGCAACTTACTTTGGATGTGATGAATTTCGGCAATTTGCTTTCCCGTTCATGGGGTGCATCCTACTATCTGTCCAACTGGAAACTCTCTCCGGTCGAGGTTTACGCCCTCGACGACGACGGTGCGGGTAACAAGACCCCGCACTATCGCTATCGGGGAGCAGTCATTTCCAAAAACGACCTTCTGTCGCGTTGGCACATGCAGGTTGGCGTTCGGGTCGTCTTCTGATGCACTAAATTTTGTCAGGCATCGGTACAGGTTTGCCCGTGATGCGCGATTTCGGCATCGGGGCATTCCATTCGCGCAGTCGGTTGCCCAACTCCGTTGCGAGTTCGGCAGTCTTTTCCGGATTTTCGGCGGCGAGATTGGTCTGTTCGCCTATGTCATTGCGCAGATTGTAGAGTTCGAGTTCTCTCGTTCGCATGCGATATACGAGTTTCCAATCGCCTTTGCGCACGGCACTCAAATAGTCGATATCTGCCAAATCGTACGGTTTCCATTTGTGCGGATAGTGCAATACTATGGCGCGTTCCGGCGATATTCCAGAGACTGCCTCGTCGATGATGTATGCGTTGACCTCCTTTTGGGTCGTGATGTCGCCGTTTTTGGCAGCATCGGCGACTATTTTCGAGCCGTCTGTGATAAGGCGCACGAGGCTCTGTCCGTCGGTTTGCTGTACATATTTTTGATTCTGCGCACCGGCTATCTCCAAAATCGTCGGGAATAAATCCTCGGCAATAACGGGCGTGTTGATGCGCGTGGCAGGCGTTATATGCCCTTTCCAATAGAATGCCAACGGTACGCGTATTCCGCCTTCGTAGCACGAGCCTTTACCCTCTCGGAGCGGTTTGTTGTGCGTGTGCGGCACACCGCCTTTCTGCTTGTTCTCGCTGTTGCCGCCGTTGTCGGTCATGAATATTATGACGGTATTGTCATACACTCCCTTCTCTTTGAGATAAGCGACTATATCGCCGAGGCTTTTATCCACGCCTTCGACCATCGAGGCGTAACGTGCCTGTCCTTCGTCCATTCCGGCATCGCGATATTTCTGCACGAATCTGTCGTCGGGCTGAATCGGCGTGTGCGTTGCGTAGTGCGCCATGTAGAGATAAAACGGCTCTTTGTGTGCAATCGGATATTCGAGCGTTTTCAGTGCTTCGCGGGTCAGAGCCTCGGTCAGATGTATGCCGGTATCGTAATACTCGGTCATGTTCTGCACGGCGAGGTAGTTCCATTTTTCGGGCGTGTTGCCATAATGGTCTTCGCTGAGATACGAACAAGGCATACCGGCGACGTTACCCGATACGTTTACCGTAAATCCCATGTTGTACGGGCTTGCGCCGGGGGTACCTGCCGATGCCCAATGCGCTTTGCCGACATGGATTGTGAAATATCCCGCATCGCGCAACAATTTCGGCAGCGGCGTGGCGTAGGCAGTGTGGGCGATGCCTTCGACGGGGCTTACACCGTTGATGTTCCAATCGGGTCGTTCTATGGCCTTGTCATCGTCTATCCATGTGCCTGTCATTGCGGCGACAGCACCACCCGAGGCATCGCTCGGCTTGTCGCGCATGGTCGATGTCCAATTCGTTATGCCCATGTGCGCGGCGTTCATTCCCGTCAGCAGGCTTGTGCGTGTCGGGGTCGATACGGGGCAGGCATAGGCGTTGGTCATTATTACGCCCGATTCGGCGAGAGCCTGCATGTTCGGCGTATTGAATCGCGTGTTGTTGGGATAGACCTCTTCGCCGTAAGCGACCGACGAATCGACCCAACCCATGTCATCGACGAGGAAAAATACGATGTTGGGTCGTTGTGTTTGGGTGTTGCACGCTGCGAGCGGCAGGGCGAGCGACAGTCCGAGAATCTCTTTTCGTTTCATTTTATGGTGTTTTAGGTTGTTTTGCTTCAAAGTCAATACAAAGTAACGCAAAAAGCGCGAAAAAGCAAAATGCGGCATCCGACAATCTGTCGGACGACCGCATTTTGTGCCATAATCGCAAGCCTTTCGTTTCGGGGCGAACGCTATTTGAAATAACGATTGTATAGGCCTTGGAATCCCGAACCGTGGCGAGCCTCGTCTTTTGCCATTTCATGCACCGTGTCGTGTACGGCATCGAGGTTTTGTTCCTTTGCCATACGGGCCAGACGCATTTTGTCGTCGCATGCGCCGCACTCGGCATTCATGCGTTTGTAAAGGTTGGTTTTGGTGTCCCAAACCACCTCGCCGAGCAACTCTGCGAATTTTGCAGCGTGTTCTGCCTCTTCGAGAGCGTAGCGTTTGAATGCTTCGGCGATTTCGGGATAACCTTCGCGGTCGGCTTGGCGGCTCATGGCCAAATACATTCCGACCTCCGAGCATTCGCCTGCAAAGTGGTTCTGCAAGCCCTCCATCAACTCTGCGCTTGCGCCTTTTGCATCGCCGAGTTTGTGTTCGGTAACGAAATCGAGATTACCGTCCTGCTCCTCTATCTCTACGAATTTTTCCTTCGGAACTTTGCACATCGGGCATCTTTCGGGTGCCTCGTCTCCCTCGTGAATGTACCCGCAAACGGTACAACGCCATTTTTTTGCCATAATTTCAGTGTTTTTTAAGTTGTTTTACTTGGTTTGTTCGTTCTATATCGCAAATATAATATCGTCTTTGCAAAGATGAAAATAATAATTTTTTATAAAACTATAAGCGCAATCTATGTTTGTCGTACCGCTATGGCATACTCTATCTCGGCGACCGATGTCGAGTCGCGCACCAATACCGTTTTGTCGGCATCCAACAGATACATCGCGGGTATGGCACGCAGGTCGTACAGTCGTCGGTTGTCGATTATGCACCCTTTGTCGTATGCGTTTATCCACTCTTTGGGCATCGTCGGGGCATATTCGCGCCAAGCGTCGATGTCGCTGTCGGGATATATTGCCAACACTTTCAGCGACCCTTCTGCCTGCAATTCGCCGAGCAGCGGCGATTCGGCTATTGCCGTCTGAATCTGCTTGCACATCGGACACCCCGGGTTGTTGATGAACAGCAGTACATAATCGGCTTGCAGCGCATAGAGCCTTGCCGAGCGACCCGAGCCGAGCGTGTATGCGAAATCGTTGGCACGATGGCCGATGCGGTTTTGCATGGCGAGTTGCAGGTCGTAGCGCGGGGCTATACGCTCGTATTCGTCGTATAGCGGTGTCGCAATCTGCGCTTCGAGTACGGGAATATACAACTCTTCGTTGCGGACGGGCGAATTGGGGTCGTGCAACACCTTCTCGGCAAGCATGACGAAATAGTCGAACATCCGCTTCGAGGTCGATGCCCGCTGCATCAGTGCGCGAATCGGTGCGTGGTCGGTCGGCACGACAAAATTGGCGGTGTATATCGCCAAGGCTCGCGCCATTTCGGCAGTATCGGCATGGGCGATGAACAGCGTGTCGGCAAAATCGAAATTGTCCCAATAATGCTCCGCCATATATGCCGCCTTGTCCTCCGGCGTGGCTGCGGGTGGCGGCTGTACCATGCGGAAACGGTATGTCGGTGCCGACTGCCCGACGCTGCCCGTGCGGGAGTGCCGTTCGGCACAACCGACCAATGCGACCATGGCGCAAATGCCCGTAATTGCTATGGCAAATCGTTTCATGCCGTCGGATTTTGTCTGTTTCATATTGCAAATATACTCTTTTTGCGGCGAATTTTAGATGCAATATGTGCTTTATGTTAAGTCGGTAGGCGATGGCACAAATTATTTGGATTCGGACGAAGCGTCGATAAATGTATCGTTCAGCGAAGAAGGCGATATTTATACGCTTGTTACGGATGCTTCGACTTTGGCGGTCGGCGATAAAGTTATAATTGTAGCAAAAGATTATGACGTTGCAATGAGTACTACCCAAAATAGCAATAATCGCGGTCAAGTAAGTATAACAAAGAATGGCAATACAATAGATATTACCGATAAAGATACCCAGATATTTACTTTGGAAGAAGGAACAAAGACCGGTACGTTTGCATTCAACACAGGCAGCGGCTATATACATGCAGCAAGTTCATCCAAAAACTATTTGCGAACAAAAACTACTTTGGACGATAATGGTAGTTGGACCATAACCATAGCATCCGATGCTGCAACTATTACGGCACAGGGAACTTATACACGAAATATATTACGATATAATTCTGCTACTAGTGGTGGTCAATTATTCTCGTGTTACAGTTCCGGTCAACAAGACGTACAGATTTACAAGAAATAATCTGATTGAGGCATAATAATTCAAACATAATCGGCAACCAAATTGGTTGCCGATTATGTTTTAGTGTCCCGTTATTACTATTATTGTAAAGCAGAGTACTCAATTTTAAGATTGTTCGTTCTCATATAACTTGTTCCTCCGTATTGCAAGACTATTGCGTAATAAGCGGATTCAATAGGCGAAAATTCCCAAGTATTTCCATTGGTATTACTATATGTTTGGGTTTCGATTAAAGTGTATGTATTCCCATCTGTAGAATAGACTAATGAAATATTCTCCGGATTTTTGCTATCTGTGTCTCCAGATACTACAATCTTGCTTATATTTGACATGGTGCTTTCGCTGATAATTGCAGCAACTTGGGTTGTTGTGCTTGTATAGCCCATTGGCGTACCGACTTTTGCATAATCGTCGCCAAGTTTGCAATTATCTTTTTTGGTACTATTTGTTCCAATATAAGTTTGCTGTCCAAAGGTAACCGTCCATGTTATGCCGTTGTTTGCACACACTCCGGTATGAGCCGAATATCCTGAACCTATACCGGATGCTGTAAATGTATATGCCACACTGTATTCTTGTCCGCCACCTTCGCTGAACGATACATTTAGCGATGCTTCGTCCGAATCCAAATAATTTGTGCCATCGCCTACCGACTTAACATAAAGCACATATTCGGTATCGGCAGTGAATGTTCCGGACAGTGTCAGCGTAACTGTATTGCCGTCGGTTGTAAGAGTATATGTAACATCCACAGATGCGTCGTTTTGTGTCAATCTATAACTGTACGAAGAGGCATTGTCTACTGCAGTCCATGTTACAACCAACTTCGATGCATCAAACGATGACATTGTTGCGCTCGGTGCGACCAATTTTACAATGCCTTCCTTCTGCGTTACGGTTATCTTGGCATCTTTTGCTCCTTCTGCCGACAATTGAATCCAACCGTTGTGCACTGAACTGGTCGTATTCTCCGATACGGTGTACATAATAGTACCATCTACATCTATGGCTTCAGTTACTACGCTACCATCGCATGTTACTGTAACGGTCGGAGTGGTCTCAAAGTTCTCGAGTTTATAAGTAATGTCGGCGAAATCGCCACCTGCTGCCTCAACATCCACACTTGTTGTGTTCGGTACAATATGCGGTGTTGCAACATACGGAATCAAAAGAAGGTCCTTAATCTGGCCTGTTTTATAGAATGCAAAATAATTATTGGTTGCAGTTGCATTTCTGCTGAGATACTTATTTGTATCTGTAACAGATGTCGCTTGTATGTTATATGTGCAGCCATTCTCGTCATCAGTTTTAACAATTGAAACAACTTCTTTCGAGGTATCCGATAATTGTGCGTAATTATTACTTGCATTTGCTCCGTAAATATACATATTTGTCGATAATGACTTTATGGTATATGTATCACCTTCTGCGTTTTTCTCAATTACCCATGCATAACCGTTTCCTGTGGTAGGAAAATCTTTTGCGGACGATTCGTAATTTGTTATATTGGATATTCCGGTATCCTCGGCATCTAATCTCTTAGATGTTTCTTTTGGCATTAGATACCAATAGTTGCCAGCTGTTACTTTCGCCAAAATCAAGTATGTACCCGAGTAATCCTCTTCCGGTGCATCGCTTACCTCGCAGTTGTTGTCAATGGTAAGATTAAGCGTATATGCATTTGCTGCCTCGAAACTCTTGGCGATGGTAACATTCTTTTTAATTACATGCGTCTTGGTATTGATGACGATTTCCAATTTGTCGTCTGCGGTAAGTGTAAACGGATTGGTAACAAACCATGCCGAGAGGTCTGCCAATGTCGTGCCGTCGGGTACGTTGACCGTAACCGCATTTTGCGGGGTTTCGTCTGTAAATGTCATTTCGCCATTTTCGAGGTTGAATTGGAACGAACCCGCCAAAGTCGGATTGGTCTCGCTGCTGCCGACAGCCTCTATCGTTGCGCTTTTTACAATCTCTTCGCCACTGACACCATCTGCGGTAATCGCCTTTGTGCCGAGGTTGATGAACGCATTTACATGGCGGAATTGCCAGTTGCCAATATCATAAGCAGTGCTGTCTGCTGATATCTTAACAGTTAAACCCGTCTTTGCAACCATGTATGCACAACTCTTGTCGAACGACTTGTCGTTCATGGTTTGAGTGGCGGCAATAGCGCAATTCACACCTGTTTGGTAGTCTGTGTCGGCATAGGTGCTTCCGCTGGTGTAAGGATAGTAGGCAAACAAATTGAATTCGTTGCTATCTGTCGAGCGAATTTTTCCGGTAAATGTCGCTTTGCCATCGCTGCCAACAGTGGCAGTCTGATAGTAGTTGCAAGTGTACAGCAAATTGTTTGTTGCTTCCTCACCGGCAACATAGTCCGTCGCATATATGCCGATTTGATCGCCCTCTTCCCAAACGGTATTGAAACCGTTGGTCTTATCACCCTCGATAACCATACGGGTATCGGGTGCAGCGGCGTGGCTGATGAGCGTAAACTCTTTTACGTCTACGTCGCCGTTAATATGCTCGTTGGTTGCATCTTTCGAGCAACCCGTCATTCCGAACACTCCCAACATCAAGCCGAGAGTAAAAATAATTGATTTTCTCATTGTTTTTTCCTCCTCTGATTTGATTGTTAGATGTCGATGTCGTTGCCTTCGCCATAGTTGATGTTGCCCGTGCCGCCTTCTTCGCCGAAGTTTACGCTGTCGCCGAAGCCTCTATCGACAGGCACCGAATAGATTTCGAGGTCAGGTGCCGAATACCCCCCCCCGAACTGCTGTTTAAGGTAATTGTGTGTCATACGCATAATAATATGTTTTTGATGTGTTTGTGTTGTCGCTGTTGCGGTTTGCGGCTACGGCAGGCAACCATACGAAGGACGTTGGCTTTGTGGAACCCCGCACCCCTATTGATTATCAATCAATTACGAGGGGGGGGGTGTTTGCGCACGCCGCGTCGGACGAATGCCTCGTAATCCAAAGTGCAAATATAGGGTATCTTTATATAGTAAACAACTATATTTAGTAAAAAAAAATTAACAAATAATGAACAAAATGTCTTTTATGGGTATAACACGCTGCTTTTCAAACATCTTGCCGCATGCAAAATCGGTCGGCGCGAGGAAAATTGGTGCGCCGTTGTCGCAACGCGCTATCGCACCACGTAGCCCGTTGCCCGTCCGCTGCCGACCTTGGCGATGATGCCGGCACGCAGCAACTCTTTCAATGCGCGTTCGATGGTCGTGCCGCTGATGTCGGGACAGAGTGCCGCGATGTCGGATTTGCGGACGATGCCGATTTTTTTGTCGAATACCGCTTTGACGCGGTCGGTCTTGGAGAATTTGCGATGCCGCAGATGCGAGATGCGGTCTTGAAACTCGTTGCAGCCCTTCAAGAGGATGCCCAAACTGTATTTGACGAACGGCGAGTAGTCGTTGCGGTCGTCGTCCCACGCGGCAGAACTGCTTTGCAACGATTCGTAATAGGTCTCTTTCGACTTTTCAATCAGCATCTCCATACTGATATACTTCCCGACCATGTAACCGCTGCGATATAGCAACAACAAGGTAAGCAGTCGGCTTATGCGCCCATTGCCGTCGTTGAACGGGTGGATGCACAAAAAATCGAGAATAAACATCGGTATAAGCAACAACGGGTCGTATTCCTTACGCTCGACGGCTTCGTTGAATGCGGCGCACAGGTCGGCGACAGCGTCCGGCGTTCGAAACGCAGGCACAGGCACAAAACGCACCCGCCGATGACCCTCGCGGTCGGATTCGGCGATGACGTTGTCGGTGTTTTTGAATTTGCCGCCCATGTCGCTGCTGCTGAAACCGTAAAGGTCGCGATGAAGTTGCAAAATGGTGTTCGGACGAACGGCGATGTAGGCATAGTCGCTGTGTATCGTCGCCAAAACCTCGCGATAACCCGCAATCTCCTCTTCGGAACGGTTGCGCGGTTGAGCCTTCTCGACCACCAAGGCTTTCAAACGCTCGTCCGATGTATAGACACCCTCGATTTGGTTGGAGGCCTTGGTACTTTGGATTTTGGCAATGTCCAACAACGCCGTCAAAACATCGGATTCCGCTTCGATGTACAATTCGTGTTGCCCGCGAAATTCGTGCAATGCCGACAGCATATTGACGATGTCGGGGGTCAATAATTTTTTGGGAGCCTCTTTGTAATCGAATGTGTGCATACGGGTAGCGTTAATCTGCGGCAAAGGTAAAGAATTTTTCGTTATTTTCTGCATCATGGCGCGGAAATCTGCATCATTTTCGGCAAAAATGAGGCAGATTCGGGCGAAAATGGTGCGGATTCGGTCGGAGAAATCGGACTTTGCTGCCGCCCGCCCTGCGCCCTGCACTACCCTCTTCGCCCGCCGCATCGGCACTCGGCGGCCGATGCGCCGCGCCGCTGTCGCACGGCCGGATGCGAAATGTCGAAAAAAAACATGCAGACAGGTGTACGGAGTGATTATATTTGCTATCTTTGCAATAATATGGGCTGCGTTGCGTCGAGCAACCGCCCGCAAGGATGAATTTTTTTAACGAAAACATATCGAAACAATGAAAAAGTACAATTTCAATGCAGGACCGTCGGTGTTGCCCGAACAGGCTCTCGAAAATGCGGCAAAAGCGATTATCGATTTCAACGGTACCGGCCTGTCGATACTCTCAATATCGCATCGTACCAAAGAGTTCGAGGAGGTGCTCGCTTCGACAAAATCGCTGTTCCGCGAGTTGCTGCACATACCCGACAACTACAAAATTTTCTTTGTGGGTGGCGGCGCAAGTACGCAATTTTTCCATATCCCTGCCAATTTCCTCAAAACAAAAGCCGGTTATGTGCATACGGGAGTTTGGACCAAAAAGGCAATAAAAGAGGCCAAATTGTTCGGCGAGGTCGAGGTGTTGGCATCGTCGGAAGACAAAAATTTTACATATATCCCGAAAGGTTTCGACATACCGACCGATTTGGACTACCTCTATATTTGCGCCAATAACACAATCTACGGCACCGAGTACAAAACCGATATCGATTCGCCCGTGCCGCTCATAGCCGATATGAGTTCGGATATTTTGAGCCGCCCTGTCGATGTGTCGAAATATGCGCTGATTTACGGTGGCGCACAGAAAAATCTCGCACCTGCCGGAGTTACGTTCGTAATCGTGCGCGACGATATGTTGGAGCGCGTCGTAAGACCGCTGCCTACGATGATGAACGTGAATACGCATGTCGAAAACGATTCGATGTTCAACACGCCGCCCGTATTCCCGATTTATGTGATGAACGAGGTGCTGAAATGGCTCAAAGGCATCGGAGGGGTCGAGGAGATTCATCGCCGCAACGTCGAAAAAGCCGAGTTGCTGTACAACGAAATCGATAGAAATTCGCTCTTCCGCCCGACCGTCGCCCGCGAAGACCGCTCGTTGATGAATATCTGTTTCGTAATGACGGAGGGCAACGAGGATTTGGCTCCCGAGTTCCTCGAATTTGCCAAATCGCGCGGTATGGTCGGCATAAAGGGACATCGTTTGGTCGGCGGTTTCCGCGCATCGTGCTACAACGCCTGCCCGAAAGAGGCTGTCGAGGCTTTGATTGCCTGCATGCGTGATTTCGAAGCACTTAAAAAGTAACGGATATGCCTACGATTGTGCCTTATACATTCGAGAAAAAAGAGGAACAAGCAATTTATTTTACTTCATTGATTGAAAGCATGAAAGTATTGATAGCAACCGAAAAGCCGTTCGCAAAAGCGGCTGTCGAGGGAATAAAGAGCATTTTGGAGGCTGCGCATTACGAGGTCGCCCTGCTCGAAAAATATACCGACCGTGCGCAACTGCTCGATGCGGTGCATGATGCCGATGCGCTTATCGTCCGCAGCGACAAAATTACGGCAGAGGTCATGGAGGCTGCGCCGAATCTGAAAATAGTAGTGCGTGCGGGTGCAGGATACGACAACGTCGATACGGCTACTGCAAAGGCCCGCGGGATTGTTGTAATGAATACCCCGGGTCAGAATTCGAACGCTGTCGCCGAACTCGCCATTGCACTGATGATTTACATCTCGCGCAACAAGTTTACGGCAGGTACGGGTGCGGAAATTCAGGGCAAAACCCTCGCCATTCACGCTTACGGCAATGTTGGACGATTGGTTGCCCGCAAAGGCAAGGCTTTGGGTATGAACGTTATCGCTTACGACCCGTTCATTACCGATGCGCAAGTATTTGCCGCAGACGGTGTCGAGCAGGCAGGCTCGATTGCCGAACTCTATTCGCGTGCCGATTTTCTGTCGTTGCATATTCCCGCAACCGACCAAACCCGCAAATCAATCGGCTACGACCTGCTGAAATCGATGCCGAAGGGCGCAACGCTCGTCAATACAGCCCGCAAAGAGGTTATCGACGAGGAGGGGCTTATCGCTGCTCTGACCGAGCGCGAGGATTTGAAATATATTACCGACATCGCGCCGGATGCCAATGAAGAGATGGCAGAGCGATTCGGCAAACGATATTTCGCAACGCCGAAAAAGATGGGTGCCGAGACTGCCGAAGCAAATATGAATGCAGGATTGGCTGCCGCTCGTCAGATTGTCGATTATTTTGTCAACGGCACGACACGTTTTCAAGTGAATAAATAGTGTATAATCTGCGGGTGCGCCGTTTTTGGACACGCACCCGCGCTTTTTTGATGAATATGGTAAGAATCAAACCTTTCCGTGCAATCCGTCCGCCGCGCGAGTATGCTGCCGAAGTAGCATCGCGCCCGTATGATGTTCTCAATTCCGAAGAGGCAAAAGCCGAAGCAACCGAGCGTTCGTTGTTGCACATAATCAAACCGGAAATCGATTTCGACCCGATTGCTGACGAACATTCGCAAGAGGTTTACGACAAGGCTGTCGAGAATTTCCGCCTGTGGCGTGAACGCGGTTGGTTACGGCAGGACGACAAGGAGTGTTATTATGTTTATGCACAGACTATGAACGGTCGCACGCAGTATGGCTTGGCGATGTGCTGTCATTTCGAGGATTATCTGTGCGGAGCAATCAAAAAGCACGAACTTACTCGTCCAGACAAGGAGGAGGACCGAATGAAACATGTCCGCAACCAACGAGCAAATATAGAGCCCGTATTTTTCGCCTATCCCGACAATGCCGAGATAGATGCCATTGTCGCTGCTGCCATCGCTCGCCCTGCCGAGTACGATTTTGTGGCGGAAGATGGTTTCGGGCATAAAATGTGGGTTATCGACGACGATGCCGATATTCGACGCATAACAGAGATATTTGCATCCATACCTGCGCTCTATGTTGCCGACGGACATCATCGGACAGCCGCTGCCGCTCGTGTGGGACAGGAGATGATGGCGAAGAATCCGAACCACCGTGGCGATGAGGAGTATTGCTATTTCCTTGCGGTTACATTCCCCGAATCGCAGTTGCGCATAATCGACTACAATCGGGTAGTAAAGGATTTGAACGGTTTGAGCGATGCCGAATTTTTGAAGGCGTTGGAGCGGAATTTTGTGGTCGAGCGGAAAGGTGCGGCGATTTACAAACCGACCGCTCTGCACAACTTCTCCATGTATCTCGGCGGAGAGTGGTACAGTTTGACAGCGAAACAGGGTACATACAACGATGCCGACCCTATCGGTGTGCTCGATGTTACGGTACTATCCGATTTGGTGTTGAACGAGATTTTGGGTATCGGCGATTTGCGTACCTCGAAGCGTATCGATTTCGTGGGAGGAATACGCGGTTTGGACGAACTCCGTCGTCGTGTCGATAGCGGCGAGATGAAGGTGGCATTTGCACTATACCCTGTCTCGATGCGGCAACTCATCGATATTGCCGACACGGGCAATATCATGCCGCCAAAGACCACTTGGTTCGAGCCGAAACTTCGTTCGGGTATCGTTATTCACTCCTTTGCCGAATAAGTTTCCCGTGCGATTTGCATAGGCGGTGTGTCTGATTACGGCCTGCCGCATTATTATCGAAAAGAGGGTGCAGTCGTTTACGTCGAGTAAACTCCTGTTGCCCTCTTTTTCAAAGCCTTGCATTTCGCTCGCTTCTTGCACACCTTCAAGTGGTTGATGACATTTTGCATTTTTGTACGATACTATTCTTTTGTCTGACGTGGCTTGCCGTTTCGGCCCTATTGCCACTACCCTGCTTTCGGCAGAAACAAAATTTTAATTTTGAGTGAGATTGTGTATAAAAAACACTATCTTTGTTTCGGATTTTTGACTTTTGCTCCAAAAAAGAGATAAAAGGAAACCCAAACAGCAGAAAAAAGCAAACAAACAATATTAAACACAAAATCATTATGACACGTCAAGAACTTATGACCAAGGCATTGGCATTGGCCAAACAAACGAAGGCTGTAGAGACGGGAGTCGGCATTCTGAACCGCGTTCCGGAACTCTTTAAGCAGTTCTTCCCTAACGAGAAAGCGATTATAATCGCCGATAACAACACTTGGAAAGCCGCCGGCGAGGAGGTGTACAAGCACATGAACGATGCCGGTATAAATTGCGCGAAATTCATCATTCCTGATGAGGAGTTTCATGCCGAGTGGAAATATATCGAGATGATTGACGAGGTGCTCAAATCAACCGGAGCGATTGCCGTATCGGTTGGCGCAGGCGTTATCAACGATATATGCAAACTCTCGTCGCATCATCAGAATCGTCGTTATCTGTCGGTTGCAACTGCCGCTTCGGTCGATGGTTATTCGTCGTTCGGCGCGTCGATTGTATATCAGAATGCCAAGCAGACCTTTGAGTGCCCTGCACCGCTCGTGCTGGTTGCCGATGTGAATGTTTTGGCTGCTGCTCCAAAGGAGATGACTGCCGCGGGTTATGCCGATTTGGCTGCCAAGATTCCTGCCGGTGCGGAGTGGATGATTGCCGATTTGTTCGGTACGGAGCCTATCATTCCTGACGCATGGCATGTGTTGCAGGATGTTTTAGACGATATGCTCTCCGATCCTCAGGGTATTGCCGAAGGTAAGCCGAGTGCGATTGCCGCTCTGTTCGACGGATTGACATTGTCGGGTATTGCGATGCAGATTGCAAATTCGAGCCGTCCCGCATCGTGCACCGACCACCTGTTCAACCACATTCTTGATATGACGCACCACCGCTTCAACGGCAAGTTGCAGTCGCACGGTTTCCAAGTGGCTGTTGGTACGCTTACGATGTGTGCATTCTTCGACGAATTCTTTAAGTTGGATTTGTCCAAACTCGATGTGGATAAGTGCGTCGCCGATTGGCCGTCGCTCGAATCGGAGCAGGCTCGCGCTTTGGAGTTGTTCAAAGATTTCCCTGCACCGAAATTGGGCTATACCGAGATTACCGCAAAGTGGCAGGATAAGGATGCCGTGCGTGCGCAATTAACCAATGTCAAGGAGAACTGGAACGAAATAAAGGCAAAGTTGCAGAAGCAATGCTATACTTTCGAGAAAATGCAGCATTTGTTCACACTGGCAGGCGCTCCTACCGACCCGTCGCACATCGGTGTTACTCGCCAACATTTGCGCGATATGGTGCCGTTTACGCAACTTATGCGTCGCCGCATCAATCTGCTCGACCTTGCCAAACGTGCCGAGATTTACGATACGCTCGTTGACCGCGTATTCGGCAAAGGCGGAGCATGGGAGATACAATAATAACGCGATTATATATATAGGCAATCCGGCCGGCATTTCTAATGCCGGCCGGATTGGTTTTGTAGGATAGGCTGGATCCTCGTTTTTATAGTTTGCTGTTGGCTGATATTTTGGGGACTTGTCAATCGTTTTGTTGGTATGTACCTGCCTATGGCTACCCTGTTGATTGTGATAAGTAATGTTTGTATGCGCCGAGGATTATTTATATGCTCCGTCTTTGGCCTCGAAAATAACCGATGGCTCCAATACTTCGACTGTGTGCCATGCCCCTTTGGGAACTTGGCAACCGTAGTCGCCTTGCGATGGACACAAACGTATTCGTTGGCACTCTTTGTAAACCATCTGCCCATCTTCGGCGATATGTTCATCATAAATTATTTCGTCCAACTTACCGCATAGGCAGATGACAGTCTCGGTGGTGTCTTCGTGGCGATGAATAGGCACTATCGTCCCGGGTATAAGCGCGTTTAGCATGCGCTGACTTGTATCATCGGCAGAGGTCCGCAAATCGAAATTGGTGCGGTTACGGTCTGCACTTTCAGCCTTGACAAGCAGTTCTTGCAGTAATCGTTTATCTATTTTTAACATTTGCGAGTATATGTGGTGTGTTATAGATAGTGTGTAAACTCCTAATAAATGCCGTCGATCGATTGGGCTAATTACACTTCATGGGAATATGCCACCAGTTTGTCATGCATCCATTGAGGGTACTTGCCTATGACGGTATATAGAATAGCCAATACAGTCCAAATAATTAACTTTATGTCGCCGAGGAATGATGCCGTTTTAACGTAATACACATCCAATTTTAGACGTATAGGCAATACTTTTTGATTATATTCGACCTCGTCCTCAAATTTATCTCCGTAAATATAATCCCAAAGACTGGACTGACTGGTCAAACCACAAGGAACGGTTGATGCAATGGCGTTTTCGCCGCCGCGAGTAATTGCGATTTGATCCACAGCGGCCGGACGAGGTCCGACAATCGACATGGTCCCATTCAGAATATTTAGCAATTGTGGCAACTCATCGATTTTCAATCGACGCATAATCCTACCCCACCCGAATATTCTGTCTTGTTCGGGACGTAACGAGATTTCAGCCCCTTCTTTGGGCGCATGAAGTACCCGCATCGAGCGAAATTTCCACATCTTGAATTGTTTATTATCCTTACCTATGCGATTGGCAAAGTAGAATAACGGACCCCAATCGGAAATCAATATCAGAATAATAGAGATAATCCATATAGGACTTGTTCCAACGATACCGATGAAGGCGCAAATAATATCAAACAGCCTTTTTGTTATGCTATAAACCATAATGATTAGTATGCTCGTAGTACAACCTCAAACGCTTCTGCATATATTTGGCCCCACTGACCTCCACGTATGGCAGCCAACCCTGTGATGTATTCTGAACTCCGAGGATGAGGGTAAGGCCGCATAACGCTTCGATACATGGATAACGCTTTCAATTTTGCATCTATTCCCTCCTTTCCTACCTCTACAAAACAATTGGGGTTAAAGGTATTCATTCCATTATTGATTTTCCATTCTGTACATGAAGGTACCTCCATATACCAAAACTCTTTGATTCGTTTTACATCAGGCTTTCGTTGGAACAAACGGATTGCCTCTTGGCAAGCCATAGATGTTTGCAAGTGGTCGTTATTGGTATCTGCTGGATGATGTGTAATGACGATGTCCGGCTCGGAGTCTTTAATGGCCGATTCTATAAACTGTACCAATTTTAGGTGTGGTACAGTATTCATCTCGATATTTGGGAACGTCCCTTCGTATATTCTTTTTACACCTAAAAATTTATTGGAAGCATTTGTGTCAGCCTCCAATTCGCTATCATTAGGTCTGAACGCTCTCGCTTTCGCTTCAGTACACATAATGCATACATCTACAGTATCGCCACTATGCGTCCATTTCCAGATTGATGCACCAGCACCAAGAGTCTCATCATCAGGATGAGCCACGACTAAAAGATACTTCATGGTATATTAATAAATTAATTATCGTTTATTTGTAACTACTATCTGTTTGCAGAGTTTGTGTTTACCTTGACGAAATATAACTAACTGCCAAAACATCAAAGAGTTCTTTTCTTTTTATCATGTTTTAATTTGGCAAATCCTTGCAAAGTAAATGCAAAAAAGACCCATAAATCTGTCCATGAAAATATTTGGTCTGTAGTATTTTTGAAACTAAACCATGAAGGTTTGCATCGGAAACGATTTTTTGATTTTAAGAACCACAATATATCTGTGTGCATATAACGTAAAAATTTATGCTTCACCTCAAACTGCGGGGAGATATTTTTTTGTAGATAGTCATCTACTATCATCTGTGCAAAGTTTACGCCGGCCTCAAAGCATATTTTAACGCTACCGGTAATACGAGGATTTATTTCCATGATTTTTGTCTTACCGTCTCGCGTGTCCTCAATCAAATCTATGTCGGCATACCCTCTCCATCCAATGGTTTGTAATAATGTTGTGCAGTCTGAGATAATGTCCGGACGTTCTACGGTTTCGTTTAAGGTACTCGAGCCTCCATCTATCGGATACCATCTTACTTTGGCAAATACACATGCGGCCTTCAAATCTCCATTGCGATCTATATATAATTCGGCTTTGTATTGCAAGCCATCTTGCGGAATATACTCCTGTATTAAACAAGGACCATATTTTGATTCTGCTTTTGCATAGTAATCTATCAGATCTTGCTTATCCTTAGCCACGTAAAATCCCACAGCAGCACAGCCGGTTCGAGGTTTGCATACAATAGGATACTTTACGTTGTGCGCATCTTGGTCGAAAGCATCCAGACTTATGTACGTTTTTGGACAAGGTAAACCATTCTCCATACATGCGACCATCGTTTTGAGTTTGTCGCTTGCCATGGAAAAGAGTTCTCGATTATTAACATGTATTGTGGTCCACTGTTCCAGTTCGGTTTTGTGGTTTGAAAGAATTATAGCCACATCATCATTCATTGGAATGACAATGTCATAGTGATATTTTTTAAGTTCCGATTGAATTGCTTGATATGATCCTTCGGGATCGTGTGCATTGCAATATGCCAACAACTTTCTGTGCGGATATTTGGAGGCATATCCAGGATCTAACTTGCTGCTGTTATATGTGGTTACTTCGCAACCAAGTTCACGCAAAGCCTTACTCATAGGTAAAACTTGTCGTGCACGCCCCTCAATCAATAGAACTTTGATATCGTTATAGTCTTTCATGAATGCAAATATTTTATCTCTGCTCAATCATAATGGTTTCGCCATGTCCTTTGAGCCCCATGCATGTAAAGACCACTTGGCTACAATTCTCACTTCCCAATGGGAATCGCATCACACCATACTGTAAAATAAGAGGCCATATATCCTTTTTCAGTTTCCATACATTTTGTGGATAGCCATTCTCTAATTGTTTCATACGGGAGTATCTATCTTTCTCATTCTCACCACCTTCTACTCCTGTCGAGAAGAAAACTCTCCCGTCTTTGTACGAAGCGCAACCGTGACAAGGACCCTCAAAGTCTGCTACCACAGTTAGTTGTCTAGTCGTTCTGTCCATTCGGATAAAGTGAACCGTGTCAGGACAACTACCGGCATCTGTTCCCCAAAGCAGTGCATCCTTTGTGAAGCATACACCAATGGCTCTCCAATCCTGACTACCTTGGCCAATAAGTGACCAAGTTGTGCCATTATCGTCGCTACGATACAGACAGCATTCATGATTGTCATGTCCATAATCACCTGTACCCATCCATAGGCACTTCTCATACAAGTCCCATTTAATGAAGTGTATATGTCGTATTTCTCCAGGTGCAAATGTCTTTACTACTTCGAATGTTGCGCCATTATCTGTCGAACGCCACAATTTTATCTCCATATCTCGATTCGGGTTTAGCACATATTCACCAACAAAAATAGCACCATTCGGCGTTACACATGCACCTTGATGTACGGGCTTATTGCCTTGAAAAGCACTCCATGTATGCAACACAGTACCCTCATTCCCTTCTGTGCTTTCTTTGCCGGCAATCACATATAGTTGTTTCTTTACCACTACCAACAGATTACCATTGTTTAACGGTAGCAAATGGTGAATTCCTATGCGTAGCAATTGTCTTGATAGCCGATGGCAACTTAGCAGCCGATTTTTTAGTCCGCTAATGCAGTATTTCTTAGTGACACGTTTACCCGAGTAGTTGATGGCAAAAAATGTCATGCCTGTTGCTACCCATATTTTATCAGGCTCTTGATACAGAGCTCTGCCATTCATTAACTTCTTAAATTGTATCATATATTGTGTTGGGCTCTTTTTATGACAGCGTTTAGTTCCCTTTCGAGACCGTCCATGTAACGTCCCAAAGTGAAATGTTGCTTGAAATAATCACGAGCATTCTGGCCACATTCTACAAAAAGATTTGGGCGTTCAATGTATAGCTGCATCAATTCTGCCAGTCCTTTGCTATCACCTGCGTTCACACAACTACCACATTTAGCATCTTCAATTACCTCATGAGCGGCACCATTAATGGCGCCTAATATGGGTTTTCCTGTGGTCATGTACATTTGAAGTTTGCCTGGCATGGTGTTGCCCACTTCGTTATTGCCACGTAGCGTAATCAACAGAACATCCGCTATTTGATAAAAATGTGGCATAACTTCACGCTTTTGGTTGCCATAGAATAATACATTCTCATCCAATTCCAATGAACACACTAACTTTTCTAGACTTTGGCGCATGCTTCCATCACCAACTATATGAATTTTGTAATCCTTGCGTTTGCCCAATAGTCTAGCAGCCTCTATAATAACATCTACACGTTGCCCCTTACCTATGTTGCCTGCGAATAGGAAATCGACAATGCCATTCTCCTTTGCACATAGGTTCAGATTCATCATGTCTGCCCCAGCATGTTGTGGCAGATATGACATTTTATCTAAAGGTATTTCATTGGTTTGATGCAGGTAATCTATGAATGGACGACTTGTAACAATGATCTTATCAGCACTTTGATATATGCGTTTACTTATGCGCTTGATTGGTATCATGAGCGGATTTTTGTCAAATTTTAGCATACTTTGGGCAGATACAGGCCAGATGTCTAAAGTGTAAAATACAAGAGGTGTTCCATGCAGACGCTTGTATTCTACAGCAGCCTCCATGCTTGTTATGGGTGATAATTGATATCCAAGAATAATATCGAAATTATTATCCAATAGACGCACCATTCTCCTGCTATTCCTTGCAAAAGAGAAGTAATTACCCATACGAGTGAATGGATTGTTACCACGCATAATCTGCTTTACATGTACTACTTTTACACCCGTTTCTGCAAAATACTCTTTTTCTTTGCTTGCCACGCTATTTTGATTTTCATAACCTTCAAAAATAGCACCTTTGGGATAATTCGGCAATCCACAAAGTACAATTACTTCATGTCCACGCCGTACCAATTCGGGAGCGATTTCATTTATTTGAAACTGCTCGGGATAATAATATTGAGATATAATCAATATTTTCATTTCGCATGGAGACTATAATTTACCTAATAAGAATCTTGCCGGTAATTTATACCTGCCAATCAGCATTACTACAAAGTATGACAATGTGGTAATGAGTATAAAACTGATCCATACTACCAAAATACTTTCACTGCATACCAAACGTGCCAATTCACATATTTTATTTATAAAGGTTAAATGGAAAGTATAAATGCCAAGACTAATAGATCCTAATTGACATATAATGTTATTCAGTCGATTTTTTCGATTTAGAACCAAAGGTGCTAAACTGAACATGGCAAATATTGCTACCAAGGCAACAGCGAATTTATATATATAGCGGCACATAGTAGACAATTCTCCGGTCAGAGAAATAAATTCTGGCAATTCGTGAGGTCTCCAGAAACTACCCATAATAAACCATATAAAGAGTAAAATCGCAATCAACCACATATTTTTTGTCAATAACTGATACTTGTTGATATAATACCCTAGACAATAAAATATGAAATAGTATAATATATACTGAATTCCAAAAATTCTGATATCTTTGAATGCTACCATAGTTCCCGCACACCAGAGGCACGCCAAACTCATTATAACTTCTTGTCTAATCTCAATTTTGTGGGAAAGCCAATCAAAGATAGAAAACAAAACGACAATGAAGAATAGAGCCCATAGGAACCAAAATGTATTTGTCGGGTGCAAGATGCTGTGGTAACAATACGGGAGTTTGCCATTAACAGCATATTTGATAACAGACCACACCAAAAACGGAACCATTAACTGCTGAAACCTGCGACTTACCCCCCCCCTCACATTCGTGCGGTTAGTTCCTCTGTAACTCACATAACCGCTAATAGCGATAAATGCAGGCATATGGAATGAGTAAATCAGGCACCACCAATAGTTCGTATTGGCAACATCATTACCTATCGTACTTGCTATGCAATGTCCCATTATAACAAGTAGAATCAGCCAACCTTTTAATGAATCTATCCAAATTAGGCGATTGGCCAGTTGATGACTATGGACATTCATTTCTGTATTAGTAGTTGATTATATAAATTGATATATTTTTGAAAACACTTATTTTTATCAAACATATTAATAGCTCTGAATCTACAGTTTGTACTATAAAAATCTTTTCCGTTACGTTTAATCTCAAGTATAGCCTGAATAATATTATTAATATCACCAACCTCTGCGATGACCCCGGTTGTTGGTGTAACCAGTTCAGGAGATGCTGTTTTATTCATTACTACAACAGGAGTGCCGCATGCCATACCTTCTACGGTTGTCATGCCAAAAGTTTCTTGCGTAGATAGATTTAAAACCATATCGGCTACAGAATAATATTCTGCTAATTCAATTTGATTATTGGTTCGCGGTATGCCAATAATTCCCGTAGGTAACTCTGCCCGCTCTTTATCGTTAACGCCAACCATTATAATGACAAACTCGTTAGGTAATCGCTCTCGTAATTTAAAATAGAGCGAATACCCCTTGCGCTCGGACCAAGGATAGGCTACACCTAACAAAATTGTTTTTGTCTCAAGCCCTAGGATTTTTCTTACACTCGATGCCCTTGGCTTAAATACGTTGGTATCTACACCATTATATATTGGTTGAATAGGATAGTTACATAAGAACGACTTCTTTAATAAAGTCCCTGCCCATTGCGATACAGGAACTATAGTCATGCGTTGTATCCCTGTAAATAGTTTTTTCTTTAAGTCGTAATTTTTGGATGTTCTGTGCCACAGAATCGTTTGCGGATACGAGCTGTTTTGCGGACACTTAATACACGCTGTTGTCCATTGTTGACAACCTATATTATCAAAATATGCACAATGCCCTGTTATTGACCAAAAATCATGGAATGTCCAAACAATGGGAATATTTACAGTAGACAAGTATTCAAATAATGTTTTGTAATTTATGAAATACCCATGTAGGTTATGTATGTGAATAATATCGGGTTTATTTGTTTTAATCCAACCTACAAGTTCTTCTGTTTTCCCATTTGGTCCCAATCCGTGTTTATCTAGTAATATACTGTATAACGCGTGTATCCTTTCGAGTATTGGGGTTGCCATTTCGATGGATTTAAGTTGACTGGGATTGGAATGCCTATGCCCATGAGCCATATAAACATCCCACCCATTATCCATCGCTAGAACACCAATTTGTTCTGCTATTTTACCAGGTGCTCCACAATTGCAAGCAGCTCCTATTTGCAATAGCACTCTTTGCTTATTCATGACTTATTTCTTCTTTGCTGAAAAACATAAATGGGATGGTTAATACAAACCAAGCATAATATATACTATACGCCTCTCCTTGCATACCTAGCGGTATGAAACATATAGCCCCAATTATGAACATCTCATTAAATAATCCAAGATTCTGACTTCTTAACCTTCTCTGCTTTATTAGTTTTGTAACCAAGTTAAATAGCACCAATAATCCCAAAATGCCGTAACCCGACAAATATCCTGGCCAAAAACAGCCGCCATTTGCAATGCCTGTTTGGGCGATATCGTAGAACATCTCAGCATCAGATCCTTGCACAAATAAATAATCTCTTGGAAAGTATTTGTTGAAAAAATATCCCTGTAGCCCATTACCGACGCCCAATAATGGCATTTCAGTAAAACATCCCCAGTTTAATATAATTGGAACACTTCTTGATATGGTAGAGCCATTATCTTGATCTGTTGCTTTCTCAAAGAGCAGATAGTTTACATTTTTCAACACCTCATCACCTAACACGCCAGTATACATAAGGATCAAACCAAATATTGCAATAAGGATTCCAAGTCCTGCTAAATTTCTACCCTTCTTTGTTACCTCGAACAAAAAAATGAGAACACTACAAAAGAAAAGAATCATTGCAGTCGAACTATGAGTAAAATAAAGAGGTATCAACCATAAAAGAATCTCCCATTGAGCTTTTTTATCACCGTGAATATAACGTCCAAATAAAAATGGGAAGACAAAAACTCCCATTAAAGAACCTGCGGCAGCTCCTTCAGAAACCGTAAGGCAAAGTTTTGGTAATCTGTCCGATGTATTAATACCTCCAATGGCGCTAACAATGGCATCATAGATCCCTACTCCAACTCCATGCATGACGGCTATTTGTATATATGCAAGACATAATAATATTAGACACACTTTACGTAATTGTACGACGATAGTATTATAATTTAATATTGAAAATACTCGTATGTTATATAAGAATATCAACAAATATTGAAAATAAAATAATATCATTGGTAGAATTGCGATAAAGGGACTTTTACCATGCAACTCTCCGTACGATACATACATCACAATAGACATTATAACAGATGATATATTTAATATAAAAATAGAGTTTCTGATTGTATTAAATAAACCTTGATTCTGTGCAGAAAAGCGCCAACTTCCTTCGTTGCGTAACCATAATATTAAACCATAAATATGGAACAGTATATCCAACGAACCACCTAATGGACCTATTATATCTTTCAACCAAGCGAATGGCATAATCATTCGAAATGGCAGAAAAAATAGATAGAGTTTGGCAACTTTAACTTCCAATGGTGTTGTATGTATTGATGAGGTAATCATAATTAGTTCTTAATAAGAGACAAGTGTCCTTTTGCCATCATCTCGATTGTATATTGCTGGGCTGTTTGTATGCATTTGACATAGCAGTCGGTCTTTATAGCCTTCTTGATTGTATTAGCCAATGCGACATAATCATTCACAGACACTATATATCCATTGATATTATCATCAATCATTTCTAATGCGGATATACATCTATCTGTAGCGACTACTGGTACTCCGTATGCCATTGATTCGTTGGTAATTAAACCCCAAATATCTTCACGGGTTGGGAATGCTGTGCAATCTGCAGCTTTATAATAGTTGGCTAGTTCATTTTTGGACATAAATTCTATAAAATGCACATTTGTCAACTGCATTCTGTGTTTCAGTTTTATATATTCTGCTGTTGGAGTACCCCCTATAATATAGACGCCTACATCTGGTGGTAATAAAGATGCAGCATTTAGCAGCACATCAAACCCCTTTCGATGAATGAACTGTCCTACGGCAATCACGATCTTTTTTTCAGTCAGTCCAAGCACAGAACGTGCATGTTCTTTTATACATGCTCTACCCCCCCCCATGATAACCATCAAGTGGTTGTCTGTCATGTGTTTATATGTATATGACAATATGCTTAAAAAACTATTTCTCCCAAAACTCTCCATTTGATTCTCATTGGATAAAAGTTGTTCAAATTTGCGTTTTAAATAATTAAAATCATCGAGATTAACTATATAGCCATTTATGCCATCTTGAACCAGTTCTACTCCGGCAATGCATTTATTGGATGTAATAATGGGCAGCCCATAAGACATTGCTTCATTGACAACTAATCCCCATATATCGCCACGGGAAAGAATTGTAAAGATATTTGCAGCTGCATAATACTCTGCCAAATCTGTCTTGTTTTTAAACCCAACAAAATGAACATGTTCAAGATTCTTGCTGTTTTTCCATTGTACGAATTCCGCCGTTGGCTTATCACCAACTATATATATACCTACCGATGGGTCCAGATATTCTGCGAGTTTCATCAAAATATCAAATCCCTTGCCATATCCATTATCATAGGAAAATCTGCCTACGGTTAGAATCATTGTTTTTTCTGATATTCCCAACTTGTTTTTATAGAAATCTCTACCTTTGGATGTCAGTACATTTGCCGTTGCAATATCATCTTCGCTGATTGATGTGAAAGGGTACTTGAAAATACTCATTTCGTTGATCCCAAGTGATTTCAGATATTGAATATGTTCATTTGCGGTAGTAAAGTGCCCTATAGCACCCTTTAACAAAAACTTTTTCAGTAAGCCCTTCAATA
Source organism: Alistipes sp. (assembly GCA_051875395.1). Lineage (GTDB taxonomy): Bacteria > Bacteroidota > Bacteroidia > Bacteroidales > Rikenellaceae > Alistipes. Next base: position 25,663 of record JBJEGV010000012.1, read on the forward strand.
AACCATCTTTTTTATTGAATCCTCCATCATACTCAATATAATACTTTCTACCATGGATGCGACACCATACAATTGCTTCCATTGTCGCAGGCGATACATAATTGGTAAAAATCAAAACATCACACAAGTGAGTTTTTATATAGTTCTTGAGAGCAGACCCTTTAGCTCGATCTACTCCTACCAGTGTTAAGTCTAAATATACCTCGTTAAAATTTTGGGCTGAGCCACCTTTCCAGGCATTATTACGTTCCGAGGACGAGTGCCGCTCATACAGAACAGTCAGATCGCAATATTTGCCAAACTCATTAAAAAAATCCACACGGTATGGAGAGGGTAGGTTTGTGCAAAAAATAACTTTCTTCATTTTAATTATATAATATGGAAATAATCGTTATAAGAATCTCTTTTTATGACTGAATAACATAAATTATCTCTACAACCCAATAAGACCCTCTCAAAATAACAACAAAAAGCAATAATAAATGCCATTATTAACTATTTGAAAAATCCCCTTTCGCGCCCTTATTAAAGTATGTAATGAATTTTGCATACTCTCTTAACTTAAGAGTCCTTAAAAAATATATACTATATAACAATTTTATTTTATATATATCTTTGCTTGAACGGTATGTGTGATATATGTAACCCATATTGCGATAATAGATATTAGAAAGACCAAAAGGTTTCATATACACCTTATATCTATTAATAAAAGGAATCACGTTGAACCCTGTTCCCCTGAATCTAGGATGGTAATGCAAAGCTGAAGTAACTGTAGTTAATGGATAACCTGCAACTTTTGCTCTATTCGAATATTCGTTTTCATCCCCCCATATAAACATTTCTTTCTTAACAAAACCAATATTCTCCATAACAGATCTATGGGCAAAAGTGCCATTAAAGGGATTACCTCCTGGTAATATCTCACAGCCTTTCGTTTCGCTAACTAAAGTATATGCCCCAAAACCAAATGCTAAAGAGTCCTTGTGCTCAATATCACATACCAAAGCATTAAGATATTTTAGATTATATTTGTGAGCAACAGACCATAACTCTTCAAGTTGTTTGTGATCTGCAACGCCATCATCATCCATCATCCACACCCACTCGTATCCATTATCAAAAGCATATTTTTGCCCAGAATAAAAACCTCCGGCACCACCAACATTATCTTGATGGATGGCTATAATTCTATCATCCTGTTCATCTAACCATTCTTTACTTCCATCACTACTACCATTGTTAATAATTATTATATCAAAATTCTGATATGTTTGACTTTTTAAAGCTTCAACACAACGTTTCAGCAAATCTAAACGATTATAAGTCACAATTATCGCTGCAATTTCTTTGCCGTTCATAATATTAAATATTTTCAATTTTTAATACCTCCTCAATCACTGGTGCCATATCAAAGTACTTATACTGACCAAGGCGACCACCGAAGAGTACGCCCTTCTCCTTTGCTGCCAGCTGTGCATATTTTTTAGCAAGCTTGTTGTTGCTGTAATCATTTACAGGATAATACGGTTCCATACCATTTGCGTACTCGGTTGAATATTCCTCTGAGACAACTGTTTTTGGACAATCATATACCTGCTGACCAAACATCTCGAAGTGTTTATGTTCAATTACACGAGTGAAAGGCTCATTATGGCTGGTGTAGTTTACTACAGCATTACCTTGGTAGTTAGGGGTGTCTACAATGCGTGTCTTGAAGCTGACAGTACGCCAATCAAGCTTTCCCAACTTGTAGTCGAAATACTCATCAACAGCGCCTGTGTATACAAGTTTGTCGGCTATTTGCCTCCAAATTAGGTTGAAGGTGAGAGGTGGGGCGAAATCTTCCAAGCCTAGATCTTTGGGAGTCGAAGTAAAGAAATCAATGTTTGTCTTGCAGTCAACACCTTCGAGCAATCCATTGATCAACTTGTTATAGCCACCTATCGGGATACCCTGATAGCGATCGTTAAAATAATTATTATCGAAGATCATGCGAATTGGCAGACGCTTGATGATGAATGCAGGAAGCTCTTTGCAGTCTCTCCCCCATTGCTTCTCAGTATATTCTTTAATGAGTTTATAGAAGATATCTTTTCCCACCAAACAAAGAGCCTGCTCCTCAAGGTTCTGAGGTTCGCGTCCTCCCAGTGCAACAATAGCCTCTGCTTTCTGTTCATCAATCTTTGCCTGTGCTTCAGCAGGTGTATGTACCTCTGGCCACATACGGTTGAAGGTGTTCATGTTGAAAGGCAGATTGTACAACTCGCCCTTGTAGTTGGCTACAGGGCAGTTGGTGTAGCGGTTGAACTCCACGATAGAATTAACAAAGTCCCACACCTCCTTGTTGTTTGTATGGAAGATGTGAGCGCCATATTCGTGCACGTTGATACCCTCCACCTCTTTACAGTAGATATTGCCACCTAGGTGAGGCCGTTTGTCAATTACAAGTACCTTTTTACCTGCTTGTTTGGCTTTGAATGCGAATGTAGCTCCGAAGAGTCCGGAACCAACTATGAGATAATCGTAATGCATCACAGATTATATGAAAAATTAAATAAGATTAATTGTTTTAACAATAGCATCAGCAATGTGACTCCAGGAATTAGCTGTGGCAAATATTTTATAATCCTCAGAATCGTATGATATTGGATTATTCATAATCCAATCAAGCTGTTCGCTAAATTCATCAACTGTATTTGCAAAGCGAATAAATTTACCCTCTTGATAGCCATTCACAGGAATTGTGACCACAGGCGTTCCTGACATAACAGACTCAACGATTTTAATAGGTCGAGATGCTTGGACAAAAGGATTTTTACGATATGGTATGATTACTCCTGAAAACATGCGATATACAGTTGGCATATATTCTTTCTTAACCTTACCGAAATAAACAACATTGAGATACTTATTAAGCAAACCTTTAAGGTATTGCTTCATGTTGTCCTCAACAGGTCCTACAAATACGAATGTTATATCTGGACGTTTTGCCACCAGCTGTTCAAACAACTCATTGTCAAACCAATCTCTTAAATTTCCAATAAATGCTATTGATTTAGGGAACGAGACATCAGGTTTTTCAAATGCAACTGGTATAAGGGCTCCGTTGCCTACAACCTTAATATTTGAGTTATATTCAGAACGCGAGTCTGCCAACATCTTTGTCATTGTAAAAATCGCATCACTTTGTTTGCACGCAAGTTCATCAAAATAATAGCGTTTTTTATCAATGGTGTTATCTGCTCCATTGTTTCTAACCTCATCGAATAGGTAATAACCAATCTTCATATCTGGATGAGTATCTTTGAGGATTGGAACCCAAAAGGCATTATAAACGAGCAAATATACATGAGCCTCCATGATAGTCGGATGAAATCGCTTGATAGAATCCCATATCTGATGCGCAATGATTGAATATGCCCAAGAAGGGGCGATTTCTGCCCTTATTGTTAACAACGGTCTAAAAACGGTTAAATGTCCATTGACTATTTTGGGGCCATTTTTTGCATCTCTAATCCTATCTTTTTTGTTCTTTAATCTACATACTACCTGATCTGCAGGGATGTTGGCAACAATAACATCATAGCCCTTCTGTTGAGAAAGACTGTCCCATAAAAATTTGTGATTGGCTGACTCATAATCTTGACTGGCCATGATTAGAATAATTTTATGCATATGATTTATGTTTTATTTTATGCCATAAAATAGTTGCGTAATATAAGTTCTTATTGGATGTTAATCTTGATAAACTATAATACATTACAAATAGAACAAATAATTGACATATTATGGTTAAAAAATAATCTAGTTCTAAAAATATGACACAATAAACGCAAATACCTGTTATTGATGAAATAATCAGATTATGATATATATCAGTCATTTGTTCTTTGATGTTATAATTAATAAGTTTGACGTTTGATGGAATATTAATGATAATTGCTACAACTTCAATAATAATAGCAGCAATGACAACAGCAAAAGGAGAATCATATATAAAGACAGAGGCAAGTATAATACATACGCCTATAATTCGTTTCATTGTCATTAACTTCAGATAAATGTCGCTCCTGCCCAATGCATTTATTGCCTGCCAATTGGCGGTCTGTATAGGGAAGAGCATGGAAACAATACAAAATAACTGCATATATGGTACTGCCTCAAGCCACTGTATCCCCAGTACTAAACCAATAATCGGTTTACTCATGGCAGCTAGTGCAATCATTGCCGGGAATGATAGATATGTACACATTGAAACGGTCTTGCGCAGCATTTCCTTTACGGCTTGTTTGTCGTCTTGTTTAGCAGCATAGGCTGGCAGCATAACTGATTGGATAGATCCGTCAATGTTGTCGATCAAAGTCATTGGAAACATCTTGCCCTTGTTGCAATATGCGAGGGCCTCTGCGGAGTACCATTTGCCAATAATTAAACTTTCTAAGTTGTGATATACCGTATCTATTAAGCGAGCCATTAATAGACGTAATCCATATGAAAGAAGAGCCTTTGTCCTGCTGAAAGAGAACGCACATGACGGCCTCCACTTAATTAAAAAAAACAATACAATACAGATTGTAAACTGATAGGATAATTGTTGATATACCAAAGCCCATGGCCCATAATTTAAAACAGCAAGACTTAACCCAATGCCCCCTGAGATTATGGCAGCTGTAAGACTGCTGTAGAATTGTTTCTTGAACTGCATCTGTTTAGACAGTATTGCAATCTGCAATGCATTGAGGGCACCGGGAAACAATGTAATAGACATTACCCTCAATATTGGTATTAGGTCGGGCATAGCATAAAAGTCGGCTATCCATCCTGCGGAAAAAAAAAGTAGGATATAAACAATGGTGGCCAAACCTAGGCTATAGTATAAAACCGATGAGTAATCAATCTTATCTGCATCTTTCTTTTGGATCAGGGCTGTACCGAGTCCAGAGTGTACAAAAACTGTTGCAATGGAAATAAATATAGTAAGCAGTGCAACTGACCCATAATCGCGAGGCGCTAAAATTCGAGCAATCAATATAGCTACAATAAACTGCACAACCTGAACACCCCCACGTTCAAGAAATTTCCACAAAAGAGATGAGGCGACTTTGTTGGCGTTACTATTCTGCATGTATTATATGTCAAATAGTGGTTTGTGGATTGACAATTAGGTTGTCAGTACTTCCCTAAATTAAAAATATACTTATCTTTAAAATCGCCTTCCTTCATAGCCAAAGAGAATAACGATCCATTCGTTAAAGTACTAACTAAATAGTCACATTCATTAAGTAACATCATTTTGGTCAGATAAGTCAATCCTTTCTGGTAAGGATCCATATTTGCCATACATGAATAAACATAACCCTCTTGGTAGTTAGAAATATAGTTGTTATCAATGGAGAAGAGCATATTTCCAAATTCATCACGGAACATATTATACAGTCTCTGATCCTCTGTTACAATGAATATTTTATTAATGTCATATTTATCAATAAATTCATGCGTTTTGTTTATAACGTCTCGAGTGTCAGGTTGTATCGGGTGACCCGATGGCTTTAATCTCAAATAATCAGTTCCTCGAAGAAATACACCCAAAACATTATTATCTTCAAAGAGGTGCTTATAAGAGGACACTTGGTCCTGAACCGATTTTGAAACACCTGTATATTTATTGATAAAAGTATGCCTTTTTTTGTTGAGTTCTTCATTATAATCATTTTGAAAAGTGCCATCTTTTAATTGGGGACGTCCCCAACCAAACATATAGACATTTTTACTCTTATATACTTCTTCTAAACTATAATTTGATACAGGCTTAAAATAGTATTCCCACGCATTTACAGAGCCATTTACAAATTCTTCTTTATTATATTGAGTCTTAAAATTCTGAAAGTCAACAACAGGTATCATGTTATTGCGTTCTGCAAACTCAATATTGCGTATGACCGTAAAGAAAAGAGATAATAATCCTTCTGCCTCACTTGTCGGACGAATTACATAAAACGTTTTATCAGGATTGTGTGGCCCATAGCATTTTTTTTGATACCTTAATTTGTAATGAAAAATATATAAATTAATTTTGGACAAAACATTGCTCCACCTACTATGGTTACCATCCAACTTAAATCCTATATGCGATTTAGTATTGCGAAAGAGACGGATAATTGAGCGTTGAATGTTATTCATAATAATATTAATGCAAAATGCGTCGGTTATGCCTATAACCACATAGGTCATACTGAGGATTGATACTTGTTTGGCAGAATGCAGGAGGGGGGAATGCCAATACTCCTAATACACAACTTTAAGGTTTGATAATATAACATTGGTTACTAACCAATGACAGGTTGGTATAGGCAAAGTATGATTGCCTATATGTGGATTATCGTATTATTTGACCGTGTCATCTAATTGGTTCGTAGGCAAAATATTGTCAATGTGAGGATGGTCGCACAACTGATTACTGGTAACAACATTATTTCTCATGATAAACTTTTATACATGTCTTCGTAATATTTCTCGTACTCGCCACTTGTAATGTTATCCATCCATGCCTCATTCTCCAAGTACCACTTAACTGTTTTTTCGATTCCTTCTTCAAACTGCAATGAAGGCTCCCAACCCAACTCCTTCTGAAGCTTAGTAGAATCAATAGCATAACGAGCATCATGTCCGAGTCGGTCGGTAACGAATGTAATCAGATCGAAGTCTGCACCTTCCGGACGGCCGAGAATGCGGTCAACAGTCTTGATAACAGTTTTGATAATGTCGATATTTTTCCATTCGTTAAAACCGCCGATATTGTAGGTCTCTGCGACACGCCCCTCGTGGAAAATCAGGTCGATTGCGCGTGCATGGTCCTCTACATATAGCCAATCGCGAACATTTTCGCCTTTGCCATATACAGGGAGGGGTTTGCGATGACGGATATTGTTTATAAAAAGCGGTATCAATTTCTCCGGAAATTGGTATGGCCCATAATTGTTGGAGCAGTTTGTAACAATGGTCGGCATGCCATAAGTGTCATGGAAAGCACGAACGAAATGATCTGAACTTGCCTTAGATGCTGAATAGGGACTGTGCGGATTATATTTTGTGGTTTCAGAAAAGAAATCCTTTCCGTATGCCAAATGGTGTTCACCAGACGAAGCCTTGGTGGTGAATGGAGGCTCGATGCCTTCCGGATTGGTCATCTCCAATGCACCATATACCTCATCAGTAGAGATGTGGTAGAAACGCTTGCCTTCGTACTTCTCTGGGAGAGACTCCCAGTAGAGTTTTGTAGCCTGAAGCAAAGACAAAGTACCCATTACGTTGGTTCGAGCGAAGGTAAAAGGATCCTTAATCGAGCGATCTACATGCGATTCCGCAGCAAGGTGGATGATGCCATCAATCTGTTCGTCCTGCATGAGTTTGTATAAAGCCTCAAAATCGCATATATCCATTTTGACAAACTTGTAGTTGGGCTTTCCCTCAATATCCTTTAGATTCGCAAGATTGCCGGCATATGTCAATTTGTCCAGGTTGATGATTTTGTACCCCGGATATTTATTGACAAATAGACGCACCACATGGCTTCCAATAAAGCCTGCCCCACCGGTAATAACGATATTCTTCATTGTTCGCGTATTTTTATTGTTTTGAAAGTTCAGGATATAAATCCATCCCGTATGCGAATGGACTGTCAAAGTCTTTCAGACATTGATGCATGGTGTCTTTTTCGGAGAGAAGGACCTTGTCGGAAGGAATCATCCAATCAATCCCCAGATTTCCATCTATGATAGATATTCCGCCATCGGCTTGCGGAGCATAAAAATTATCACACTTGTATTGGAATACCGCCGTTTCACTTAATACGGCAAAGCCATGTGCAAATCCACGAGGAATAAACAACTGACGATGATTCTCTTCTGAAAGTTCTACTGCAACATGCTGCCCGTAAGTAGGCGAGCCTTTCCGAATATCTACGGCTACATCTAATACCGAACCTTTTACGCATCGAACAAGTTTGCTCTGAGCGAAAGGAGGCCGCTGAAAATGCAATCCCCTCATAACTCCATATCTCGACATACTCTCGTTGTCCTGCACAAAACGGACTTTGCGCACTTTTTCATCGAACTCTCGCTGCGAAAAACCCTCGAAGAAATATCCGCGAGCATCGCCAAATATTTTGGGCTCGATGATTACTACCCCATCTATGTTGGTATTAATTACATTCATTGTTCAGTAAATGTTGAATGCACGTTTCAAGTGAGTCAATCCAATAAGGTATCGAAATTCCGAAAGTGTCCTTAAATGTTGTCTTGTCGAGGACGGAATAAGATGGACGTGTTACGGGAGAAGGATATTCCGAACTATGGCAAGGTCGAATGTCGCAATTTTGATTACCGGCAATACGCGCAATCATTTTAGCAAAATCGTACCAACTCGTCACACCTTCGTTACTATAATGATAGATGCCTGTATGGCCTGCATATTTCCGATTGCTGATAATATCGTAAATGGCGGCAGCAAGATCGTAAGCATACGTCGGAGTACCGCATTGATCGAATACGACATTTAATGCAGGCTTGGTTGCGGTTAGATGCAACATAGTTTTACAGAAATTCTTTCCAAACTCTGAATAGAGCCAAGCCGTTCGCAGTATGATATAATTACAGCCACTTGCAATGATATTATCCTCTCCGCGTTTCTTTGTTGCTCCATATACCCCTGTAGGTGTGCCTTTCTGATGAGGATTGCAAGGGGTGTTGTATAGCTCCTGACCGAATACATAATCTGTCGAAATATGAAAGAGAATGCCATCGACCTCTTTCATCGCAATGGCGAGATTCTTTGGTGCCTCCGCATTGAGTTTCTCGGCCAATGCCGCCAACTTGTCATCGGTTTCGCATGCATCCACATTGGTCCAGGCTGCACAATTTACAATCGCCTTGACATTATTCTTGGCCACAATCTTACGAATGGCTTCCAAATCTGTAATATCAAGATAAACCGTATCCTTGCCCTCTGCCTGATCAATATCGGTAAAAATATATTTATCGTTTGCAGTGGCAGCAATGATTCGCATCTCGTTGCCCAATTGGCCATTGGCTCCCGTTACCAATATATTCATAGTGTTAGTCCAAATTGGAGTTCCCGGTCTCTTGTACCTCTTCGATTACTTTCAGCAAATATTGCCCGTATTGGTTCTTCAACATCGGCTTCGCCAATTCGCGCATGCGCTCCTCGGTAATCCAACCTTGTCGGTAAGCAATGCCTTCGAGACATGCGATTTTCAACCCCTGACGTTTTTCGATAACTTCGATAAACGTCGAGGCCTCGGCCAACGAATCATGTGTTCCCGTATCCAACCACGCAAATCCGCGCGTGAGGGTTTGTACCTTCAATTCGCCGTCATTGAGAAACCATTGATTTACTGTTGTAATTTCATACTCGCCACGTGCAGAAGGCTGTATCCGACTTGCCACATCCACTACTTTGTTCGGATAGAAATAGAGCCCTACTACAGCATAGTTGCTCTTTGGTTTTGCCGGTTTTTCTTCTATACTGAGACAATTGCCCTCTTTGTCAAACTCTGCCACACCATATCGTTCGGGATCATTCACCCAATAGCCAAATACAGTTGCCTTGTTCTCCACTTCTGCCGTACGGACTGCTTCTTTGAGCATTTTGGTAAAGCCTGCGCCATAAAATATATTATCGCCAAGCACGAGACATGCACTATCATTGCCGATAAAATCTTTGCCAATGGTGAACGCTTGAGCAAGTCCGTCCGGTGAAGGTTGCTCGGCATATTCGAATTTGACACCATAGTCGCTACCATCTCCCAATAGACGCTTGAAACCCGGAAGGTCGTAAGGTGTCGAGATAATGAGGATTTCCCTTATGCCTGCCAACATCAGGACGGATATTGGATAGTAAACCATTGGCTTATCATAAATAGGCATCAGTTGTTTGCTGATTCCTTTGGTAATAGGATACAGACGTGTGCCGCTTCCTCCCGCGAGTACTATACCTTTCATGCTTTTACGACTTTCGATTATTGTTTGTATTACTGTACAAAGTTCCCTTCACCGTTTAGTTCTTTTTGAATATACTCCAATGCGGCAATTTTGGCCTTGGTCTCTTCAACGGTCAGTATTCGGGTGTTGTTGGAATTAAATTCGGAGAGCGTATTGCGCTCGGTTTCCCCATCTTTGAAGAACTTGTCGTAATTTAATCCCCGATTATCCGCAGGAACGCGATAGAAATTGCCCATATCCTCGGCTTTGGCACACTCCTCGTTGGTTAGAAGCGTTTCGTACATCTTTTCGCCATGGCGGATGCCAATAACCTTTATGTCTTCTTTTTTGCCGCCGAACAGTTCGCAAACGGCTTCGGCCTGCGTCCGAATGGTACATGCCGGCGCTTTCTGAACGAGTATATCGCCATTATGCCCGTGCTCGAATGCAAAGAGTACGAGATCTACCGCCTCTTCCAGCGACATGATGAAACGTGTCATATTTGGCTCGGTTACCGTAATGGGATTGCCATTGCGGATTTGGTCAATCCAAAGCGGAATGACGGAACCTCGACTGCACATGACATTGCCATATCGGGTGCAGCATATTTTGGTGTTGCCCGAATAGCGCGATTTCGCTACGGCAATTTTCTCTTCGATGGCCTTGGTGATACCCATGGCATTGATGGGATATGCAGCCTTGTCGGTAGAGAGGCATATAACTGCTTTAACGCCTGCTTCTATGGCAGCAGTGAGGACGTTATCGGTGCCGATAACGTTTGTTTTGACGGCTTCCATCGGGAAGAACTCGCAGGATGGTACCTGTTTGAGGGCTGCCGCATGGAATATGTAATCGACTCCCGGCATGGCGTTCTTGCAAGATTGCAAATTGCGGACATCGCCGATGAAGAACTTTATTTTATGCGCGTAGTCGGGATATTTCGCTTGATACTCATGGCGCATATCATCCTGCTTTTTTTCATCGCGCGAAAAGATGCGTATCTCGGCAATATCTGTCTTCAAAAAACGGTTCAGTACTGCGTTGCCGAAGGAGCCTGTTCCTCCGGTAATCATTAGGGTTTTGCCTGCAAAAATGGACATTTTATTGTTGTTTATGGTTTATACTGTATGTTATTCCTTGACAACCTTGTCGAAATAGGTGTCAGGACGATTGGGATTGAAGGTCTCGTTGCAGTACATGACTGTTACGAGGTCTTCGTGGTCGCTCAGGTTAATAATGTTGTGTGTGTAGCCAGGAAGCATTTGAACGGCCTGTATTTTGTCGCCACCGACTTCATAGTTCCAAATCTCGTCTGTTCCTTCACGTCTCATCTGTATCAGTCCGTGTCCGCTGACGACGATGAATGTTTCCCATTTTGAGTGATGCCAATGTTCGCCTTTGGTAATACCGGGTTTGGAGATGTTGATGCTCACCTGTCCGCATTCGAGAGTGTGCAGCAATTCGGTAAAAGAGCCTCTTGCATCTACATTCATCTTTAAGTCGTAAACGGCTTTCTCTTTCGGCAGATAACTGAGATAGGTACTCATCAATTTGTAACGAAGACTACCCTGCGGCAATTCAATCATATTTATACCATCGATATTGGCGGCTGTTTGGGCGCATTGATGAATGATATCCACAATTTTGCCAAGCGTTGCCTTGTGGGTAATCGGCACGTAGCAATATCTGCCATTGTCGTTTGGTACTGCTTCGACACCCTCGAACTCGCAACGATGCTCCTTACCAGTCAATGCTCCAATCATTTCATCTACGAGGTCATCGATGTATAGCAGTTCCATCTCGACGCTGCGATCATTGACCTGAATCGGCATATCGTGGGCAATGTTGTGGCAGAATGTCGCTATGGCACTGTTGTAATTCGGTCGGCACCACTTGCCGAACAGATTCGGAAAGCGATATACCAACACCTTCGAACCGGTCTCTTTGCCATATTGAAACATCAGTTCCTCGCCGGCTTTTTTGCTCTTGCCGTATTCTGATGTTCCGAATCGTCCTGCAAGGGTGGCCTGAATACTGCTGCTTATCATTACAGGGCAGTTGTTTCCGTGCTTTTTTAGTGTATTGAGCAGCGTCGTTGCAAATCCGAAATTACCCTCCATAAACTCTTTCGGGTCTTGCGGACGATTTACTCCGGCCAAATTGAATACAAAGTCGCACTCCTTGCACCATTCGTCCAATTGTTCAAGTGTCGAATCGATGTCGTATTCATAGACGGCGTCAATCTGCACATCGCCATACCAGCGTGCTTTGCCATCCTTGATATTGTTCAGTTGTGAACAAAGGTTCCTGCCAACAAAACCTTTGGCTCCGGTAACAAGTATCTTCATCGCGCGCCTGTTTAGAATTTCCTCCACACCATTTTGTTTACGATGCCGACGTAACTCTGGATAATCTTCACAACTTTGGTCGAAACATTCTCGTCAACGTAATCGGGTACAGGAATTCCGTGTTGGTTGTCGTGGCATAGTCCAACTGCTGTATCTACGGCTTGGAGCAACGATTTTTCATCGATGCCTGCAATAATGAAATCACCCTTGTCGATAGCCTCCGGTCGTTCGGTCGATGTTCGGATGCAGACGGCAGGGAACGGATGGCCGACACTCGTAAAGAAACTGCTCTCTTCCGGAAGTGTGCCCGAGTCGCTGACTACGGCAAAGGCATTCATCTGTAAGCAGTTGTAGTCGTGGAAACCGAGAGGCTCGTGTCGAATAACCCGTTTGTCGAGTTCGAATCCGCTGGCAGCAAGTCTGTTGCGGCTTCTCGGATGACAACTGTACAGTATCGGCATATCATATTTCTCTGCCATTTTGTTGATGGCGGTAAATAACGACAGGAAGTTTTTTTCGGTATCTATATTCTCCTCCCGATGTGCGGAGAGAAGAATATATTTGCCCTTCTCCAAGCCCAACCGTTTGTGTACATCGCTTGCTTCGATTTCGGCAAGGTTTTGATGCAGTACTTCGGCCATTGGCGACCCCGTAACGTATGTGCGTTCACGCGGAAGCCCGCATTCGGCGAGATACCGTCGTGCGTGTTCTGAGTATGCCATATTGACATCGGAAATGATATCGACGATACGACGATTGGTCTCTTCCGGCAGACACTCATCTTTGCAACGGTTGCCGGCCTCCATGTGGAAGATAGGGATATGCAGACGTTTTGCACCTATAACACTCAGACAAGAGTTGGTGTCTCCGAGTACGAGAACTGCATCGGGATTGGTTGCGACCATGAGTTTGTAAGAGGCGTTTATGATATTTCCGCACGTAGCGCCGAGGTCATCGCCTACGGCATCCATATAAACTTCCGGATCTTTCAACTTCAAGTCCTTAAAAAACACTCCGTTGAGATTGTAATCGTAGTTCTGCCCCGTGTGTGCAAGTATTACATCGAAATATGTGCGACATTTGTTGATGACGGCCGCAAGCCGTATAATCTCCGGACGTGTTCCTACAATGATAAGCAATTTAATCTTGCCGTTGTTTTGAAAGTGCATGTCGGAGTAATCGGTACGAAGTCCCATATTTTTATTGCTTTTATTGTTTGCTGTTAAATGTGCTGTTGCCTGCTGTCATGCGCCATGTGGCACTATGACCGATATTTGCCGGAGGTGATGTCGTTCAACCATTCTTGGTTGTCGATATACCATTGTACGGTCTTTTCTATGCCCGCCTCGAATTGCAACGACGGTCTTTAACAGATCTGTTACTCTATTTTCTCTATGAATTGTTTTGGAATAAAGGTGGTGGCTACTGCGGCTACGCCCTCGATTGTTACGACGAAGCGTTTTGTGCCGTGAACTCGGGTTATATAGCCCACTGCGCCTTTGAGGATGCCGTCGGTTATGCGGACTTTGTCTCCCTTCGTAAAATCGGTTGCTATCGCCTCCATCGTTTGCAATTCTCGCGAGGTTACGAATATGAAAGTATCCATATCGCTGTCTCTGATAATTGCAGGCTCGGATGTGCCGGGTAGGCAATATACTCCGGCATGGCTTGCCGGATTTTTGCGGACGTTCTGCACAAACGCATCGGTCGCCCTGATGAATATCAACGAGGGAATTACCGGTACCTGTTTCGGTTTCTCGTCTGTCTCGTACAACCCTTTGTTCGAGACATTGCGCATCGGAGTATAGTATTCGAACCCGCACGAGGAGACCAACTCCTTAAAATCTTTCATTTTGTTGTGATAGATTTTGTAGGCATACCAATGCAGTTCGCCACAATCGCTGCCGACCATAAAATATCTCCGAAAATTGCACACCTTCCCCTCTCTCGTTGCATTAACAAAATAATGCCCCGCAGCACGAAAAAACTCTATCGCTATGCGACTTTGCGCATCCGATATTCGGTATGCCGCGCATCCGTGGCAGAAACCGTGAGTCGGGTACAGGCGTTAAGTTCACTCTATACCAGTCGCAAAGATAGTAAGAATGATTACAAAAAACAAAGAATATTTTGGCAAAACATTGATATATTTATTAACATTTTCCAACGACAAACCACGAGCCGGACAAAGCCTCTCGTTTTTAAGATTTCAATATGTTCTGCCCGATATGGCTATTGCAGCAGAAAATCCTCGGCATTGCGGAAGCCGAGCAGTAAATCGTGTGCCGACATACGGCGTTTGCCTGCCATTTGAATCTCGTCTATCACTACCCTGCCATCGGCGCAGGCAACGGCCAATACGGTGTTGCCGTGTGTGTGAATGCTGCCGATTGCCCCCGCATTCTGCATCGGCTCGAAATGTGCGGAGAAAATTTTTGCAGACCCGACCTCCGCATTGTCTTTATACAATCGCGTCCATGCGGCGGGATATGGCGACAGACCGCGAATGAAATTGATAATATCGCGTCCCGATTTGTTCCAATCTACGATACAATCCTCTTTGAAAATTCTGGGTGCAGGGTGCAGATTGCTGTCGGACTGCGGTTGTTCAATCGGCTGTATGTCGCCTGCCGCAATCTTTTCGACGCTATCCACGACCAACGATGTGCCTATGGTCATCAATTTGTCATAGAGGGTGCCGACGGTATCGTTGTCGTCGATGCGGACACGCAGTTGTCCGATAATGGCACCTTTATCTATCTCGTGGTTAAGCAAAAAGGTCGTAACGCCCGTTTTGGTTTCACCGTTGATAACAGCCCAATTTATGGGTGCTGCGCCGCGATATTGAGGCAGGAGCGAGGCGTGCAGATTGAACGTGCCGAAACGCGGCATCGCCCATATTATTTCGGGCAACATGCGGAATGCGATAACTATGCCCAAGTCGGGGCGCAAATCACGCATGGCCTCTACGAAAGCATCGTCTTTCAACTTTTCCGGTTGCAGGATGGTCGTTATGCCGGCCTCGCGAGCCGCAATTTTTACCGCACTCTCCTGTGTTTTCAACCCACGTCCCGCAGGGCGGTCGGGCGCGGTAACCACGCCGACGACATTATATCCGCCGTCGATTAGTGCTTTGAGCGACGGTACGGCGAATTCGGGCGTACCCATAAATACTATGCGGAGATGTTTGGCATTCATAACTATTTGCGTTTTACGGATGGAGCATGCTTGCGTTCCAATTTAGTACGCCATTTTTCGGGCAGACGGGCAAGCAAAATCTCTTTGTAATGTTTGTATCTGCCTATATACCAATCTATGTCGAGCAATGCCGAGTCGTTGGTCGCCTTGTATGTCAGATAGACCGCTATCGGTGCCAATATGATGGATGAAATCCACATTCCGAGCAGCGAATCCCATGTTCCCTCTTTTGCGAGTTTCTCGCCCGATATGCTGATGATATAGTAGATTACAAAGAATATGACCGATATGACGATTGGCATTCCCAATCCTCCCTTGCGGATGATTGCGCCGAGCGGTGCTCCCACCAAGAAAAATATCATGATGGAGACGGGCAAGGCCAATTTGCGATGCCATTCGTTTTTGCTTCTGTATAATTGGTTGAGCGCCTCTTTCGATGTCGATTCGTCGAACGAGAACATGTTTCGCGAGTTTTTGGCCGACTGTCGCGCCTTGTTCCATATTTTGTTGCGTGAACGCACATCGGCTTTGATTACCGAATCCAACAGGTTGGCCGATATGTGTTTGGAGGAACGGTCGATTTTTACGGAATCGGGCGGAGCCACGGCGTCGGGGTCCTTTTCGAAAATCTGCTCGCGCAAAAGCGGGCTGTATGCGGTCGTGGTGATATTGCCGACCATTCTGTCCAACGAATCTATGGCCTGTTGCAACTCGTTGATGTTTTTGGTTTGGCTGTTGTTGCTGAACAGATTCTCGTCCGTGCGCTCGAAATCGAATCCCGACATCGGGATTTTACCCTCCTGACGCTCGAATTTGTGGTGTCGCAACGTATTGGAAGTGTACCATTGGTTGTTGCGTGTCTGCTCGTATGTCTCTCCGTTGTAGAGCGTTACCATCAGGTATTTCTTGTCGTCCGTAAGCCGTATGTATCCCGAATCGGCAATGGTCGTGGTCATGTTGCCGTTGTAGGCACGGTTGTCGTAAATGAGTATTTTGCGCAGCAACTTGGTCTCCGGCTCCTGCTTCTCGACGCGGATGCTCATGTTGTCTATGCCGTTGAAAAACAACCCGTCTTGGAACTCCAAAGCCTGATTTTGCTGCCGGATGTCGTAAATTATGCTCAACATCTTTTTGTTGGCATAAGGCACGAGGTTATTGACCACAAAGAAACTGCCTATAGCGATGATACCGACGACGATTGTCAGCGGCTTCATTATTTTGGGCAACGACATGCCTGCCGATTTCATTGCCAGCAACTCGTAGTTTTCGCCCAAATTGCCCATCGTCATAATCGTAGCAAGCAATATGGCCAACGGCAATCCCATCGGAATCATATTGGCGGTAGCGTACATAATCAACTCGATTATGACACCTGCATCGAGACCTTTGCCGACCAATTCGTCGATATATCGCCATACGAAATTCATCATCAGTACGAACAGTACGATGAAAAAGGTCATGAACATAGGACCCAGATAGGCTTTGAGAACGAGTTTGTGTATGGTCTTCATTAACGCCGAGCCGATTTAACCATGTGCAAAGATAGAGGTTTTGCAACAATAAGCGCAAAAGTAAGGACGAATATTATGGCCGGACCCGACGGAATTTCGACATAATAACTCAATATTATGCCGATAAAACCCGCTGCGATGGCTACCACGGCAGACCATAATGTGATTGTTTTGTAGGATTTGGAGAAGAAATTTACGCACACGACGGGCATTGTGAACAGCGAAATCAGCAAGACTATTCCCATAACCCTTATCGATAACACTATCGTAATTGCCGTTATGACCGACATGGCGTATGAAACTATTTTGGTGTGTATGCCTGCCGCTTGCGCGAAATTGCGGTCGAATGCCACATACATTATCGGTCGCAGCCATAATGCCGTCATGATAAGCAAAACGGCGGTCGTTACGGCCAGAGCGATTACGTCGGTATCGGTTACGGTGATGATGTTGCCGAAGAGGAAACTCGACAAATCACCCGATGTATAACCCGGGCGCAGACTCATAAACATCGCACCGACTGCCATGCCTACTCCCCAAATCAGGCCGATTGCGGAGTCTTCGCGTATCCTGCCGCGCGAACTCACATATTCGATTCCGAGTGCCGATGCAACGGCAAACACCATTGCGCCCAATATCGGATTGATGCCGGCGTAAAAGGCTATTCCCAAACCGCCGAATGAGGCGTGCGTGATGCCGCCGCTCAAAAAGACGGTACGGCGGGCAACCGTATAGGTGCCGATTATGCCGCAGATTATGCCCGACAGCAGGCAGGCGATTATGGCGTTTCGCAAATAGTTGTATTGAAGAATGTCGCCAATGAAATCCATCCGTTATAATTTTTAAGCGCGTAAAATTACACTTTTTTATTGGAAACCGACCGATTTGCGCCACTTTTTGTATATATTCGCACAATAAATTCGGATTGAGAATATGCCGCGCAGAGTTAATTTCCATACATTGGGTTGCAAACTCAATTTTTCGGAGACTTCCACCATTGCCCGCCAATTCGAGGATGGCGGATTCGTGCGTGTCGCACCCGACGAAGAGGCCGATATATGTATCATCAACAGTTGCTCCGTTACGGAACATGCCGACAAAAAATGCCGCAACATCATACGCAAACTGCACCGTCGAAATCCGAATGCGATTATTGCGGTAACAGGCTGTTATGCCCAACTCAAACCGACGGAGATTGCAGATATAGAGGGCGTCGATATAGTTCTGGGCAACAATAATAAAGGCGATACATATAAACGTGTGGTTGAGTTGTCGGAGCGCGGACGCACGCATATCTATTCGTGCGAAACGGACGAGATAACCGACTTCTTCGCCTCCTTTTCTGGCGGCGACCGGACCCGTGCTTTTTTGAAGGTGCAGGATGGGTGCGATTACTGCTGTTCGTATTGTACGATTCATAATGCACGCGGAGCGAGTCGCAACATACCGATATCGGACATAATCCCGTTGGCGCAGCGTATTGCGGCAAACGGTCAAAAAGAGGTGGTGATTACGGGTGTCAATACCGGCGATTTCGGCCGTACTACCGGCGAAAAATTCATCGATTTGCTGAAAGCGTTGGATAAGGTGGATGGCATAGAGCGTTACCGAATATCGTCGATAGAGCCGAATTTGCTAACTGACGAAATAATAGAATTTTGTGCATCATCACATAAATTTCAACATCACTTTCATATTCCGTTGCAGTGCGGGTCGGATACGATACTTGCATCGATGCGTCGTCGTTATACGACGGCCAAATTCGCGGAGCGTATTGCTGCCGTTCGCAGGGCTATGCCCGATGCCTTTATCGGCATAGATGTCATAGTCGGTTTCCCCGGGGAGACGGACGAGGAGTTTCGCAAGAGTTACGATTTTTTGGAGAGTATTGCGCCGGCCTTTCTGCATGTATTCCCGTTCTCGGAGCGAGCCAACACTCCCGCTGTCGGGTTTGCGGGCAAAGTGCAGGCTTCGGTTGCGACGAAGCGTGTTGCCGAATTGGAACGATTGTGCGGCCGTTTGCACTACGATTTCTGCAAAAAATATGTCGGCACTACTGCCGATGTGCTGTTCGAAAGCACCGTGCGCGGAGGTATGATGTCCGGATTTACGGGCAACTATATCAAAGTGAAAGTGCCTTATCGGCGCGTGTTGGTCAATCGGATTGTGCCTGTCGAATTGGTAAGCATCGAGCCGTCGGGCGATATTTGCGGACAGATTGTTGAATAAGTCAGCTATTTTTGTTATTTTTGCAAAAATAAACTTTTTATTCATATAGGTATGAAAGGCATAAGTAAACGTGTCGCGATAGGATTTATGAGTATTGTGGCGTTGCTGTTTATTTCGGGCATGATTTCGTTGTTCGAATTGAGCAATCTCAGCAACGATACCGAGAATATCCTCTCCACCGGCAAACGGAATATGGAACTTGCGAAGGATATGCTCAATTCGGCTCACGACCACTCGCGGGCCATTATCAATATGGCAATCTTTCACGACCACGGCTACGACTCGTTGTGCCGCAGTTCGCTCAACGCCTTGGAGGAACGCATTGCATCGGCACGCAGCGAATCGTTCAATGCCGAATGTCTCGACTCGCTCGCAATTACCGTCAAAGAGTTGCGCACGTTGTCCGACGCATATCTTGCGCCGGCAGCGGCAGAGCCGAATGCCAAATCGGTGGAACCGTCGATTGCCGACGACTTCGCGTTGGCAGAGGGCTCGGTAACGGGCAAGATATGGTACGAAACCAAATATCAAACCGTCTATACGCGACTGTTGGGACAGATAAAACACTTTATGCAACTCACCCACTCCTCGCTTGCTCCGCGTGCCGCACAACTCAACCGCAATGCCTATCGGTCGGTAACTCCCGTATTCATCTCTCTGCTTGTGATGATTGCAATCGTGCTGATGTTCTTCTACTTCGTCAATGTATATTGCGTCCATCCGATTGTGCGAATCAATACGGCTTTGAGTAATTATTTGACCTTCAAACTACCCTTCCGCGTCAAAGCCGAACTGCTCGACGAGTTGAAAGAACTCCACGACAACATCGATACTCTCGTAAACATTTCCAAACAAACCAAGCAATAAACGACCCTTCGATTATGCGGTTCAGCGTGATATTAAGATATATCGGAACGGTAATGCTCTGCGTGGCTGCATTTATGGCGGTTGCTGCGGGCATATCCTATATGGGCAACGACTCCGGCTACTACCCTCTGTTGCTATCGGCGTTATTGACCTTGTTGTTGGGCGCATTCCCGATGTTGTTCGTACAGAAGGCCGATACAATTAGTACCAAAGAGGGCTTTTTGATTGTGGTCGGGTCGTGGGTATTGGCTTGTGTCGTCGGCATGTTCCCCTATTTGATTTGGGGCGGAGAGTTCTCGCTGATTGACGCTTGGTTCGAGAGCGTATCGGGCTTTACCACAACGGGTGCCACCATTTTGGACAATATCGAGGCTTTACCGCAAGGATTGCTGTTTTGGCGTTCGTCCACCTGTTGGATTGGCGGTGCGGGTGTAGTGATGTTCGCATTGGTCATTTTACCGTCGATGGGTACAAACAAGATGGCATTGTCGAGCGTCGAACTGTCGTCATTGGCAAAGGACAACTATCGCTACCGCACGCAAATCATCGTCCGCATTCTGCTTATGGTCTATGTCGGCATTACGCTTATAACTACCCTGCTGCTTCGTGTGGCGGGTATGCGTTGGTTCGATGCGCTAAACCACGCCATGTCGGCATGCGCAACTGGCGGATTCAGTACGAAAAATGCCAGCATCGGTTTTTACGACAACCCGATTATCGAGATTATTTTGATTGCGGCGATGTTGTTGGCAAGTATCCATTTCGGTCTTATTTATGCAACATTTACCCGCAAGGCAAACAACATGTTCAGGTCGGAGGTAGTCCGTACCTACGGAATAGTGATTGCAATCGGTGCGCTTTCCATTGCTTTGAGTATCTATCTTGCAGGTCTGTACCCTACTTTCGGCCAAGCGGTGCGCGAGTCGGTATTCCAGTTCGTATCGATTATCTCGACAACGGGATTCGCCACTACGGATACCAATCTGTGGACGCCGTTTGCAATCATGATTCTCATTGTGGCATCGATTGTCTGTGCATGTGCGGGTTCGACATCGGGCGGATTAAAACTAGACCGTCTGTTGCTGTTCGTCAAGGTGTTCTTTGCCCGCTTGCGACTGCAACGGCACCCGAACGCAGTAGTCCGGATACGTGTTGACGGCATAGTGCAGGAGGAGTCGCAACTCGATGCGGTTATGGTATTTATCGTCTCCTATCTCTGCTTTATGTTGATAGGCACCCTGTTCAATACCATGTTCGGTTTGGATATGATGACCGCATTCTCTTCGGCAGCAGCCTGCATAGGCAATGTAGGTCCTGGATTTGGCGAGGTCGGCTCGCTCGATACATATTCGCAGTTGCCTACGGTATTGAAATTGCAGGATACGCTGCTGATGCTTATGGGTCGTTTGGAGATATTCGGATTCATTCAGTTACTCTTTATAAAATGGTGGCGATAAAACATATCTTATTGGCAACGTTGCTTCTGACGGTCTCGACCGTAGCGGCGCAAAACGGTACCGATGAGTATCGGGCGTTGGTGCGCAAGATGGAACAGGCTGCCATACATAGGGATTCGCTTGCAACCGCCATGGCCGAATTGCGCGAAAAATATGTGTCGAACACCTCCGACCGCGATGCCATAGGCAGCCGTATAGTTGCACTCGAACAGGAGTCCTATGCGGCGAAGGCGCAATACGACCGCATTGTCGCCGCCGTTGCCGAGTACGAACAGAAAAACGGAACCGCTATCGTCGTACAGCCCGACGACAAATCGACTGCCGATACGCCGAGCGAGACCGTATCGGCCGACAGCTCTGTCGCCGATTTGGTCGCCAACGAATTTTTTGTGCGCAACCTCCCTGCCGAAGATTACAAGGCGTTGCAAACGGCTCAATCTACCGAACGGAGTGTCGCAAGCAACGTCGCAAAATATATTGGGCTGTATAAAAACATGGCATCGGTACAGGCCGCATATATGCAAACCGATGCGGAGCAGGTGGCAGACAGCCTGATGACCTGCTTTGCGCAACTGCGCACCGAAGCCGATGGCGCGGAGCGTGCAATCACCGCCGAATGGCCGCAGATATACGACAACAAATTGTACTGCTACAACCTTCTGATGGAAAAAAGCGGCCATGACAACATGTTGGCCTATTCGGAACAGATTGCCGCCAATGCAGCGGAGAACATAGGCAAAGATGCGGGCGGCTGTTCGTCTGAGGCTTTGATGCAGTACTATCATCAAAAACGTTGCTTGGTCGATTACGAAACCAAAATAGCGGCATCGCTCGATTTGGGTAAGGCCAAAGATTCGCTTGCGGCAGTCGGTGCCGCTTTGCGGCAAGCCGACTTTTTGCAGCCTGCCATAAATTTGCAGAAGCGGTATTTCATAGAGTACGAGCCTCTGAAAGTCGTGCGCCCGTCGTTGTATAATGCAAAAAATCCGATACCGCGTACAAAAGTGTACGAACATGGTACCATCTACCGTATCCGTATCGGCATATTCCGCATGACCCCGAATATGTCGGCTTGGCGGGGCATTACGCCGCTATCCTATTCCGATGCCTACAACAATGGGTTGAAGGCCTATTTCGTCGGAGGATTCCGCACGGAGCAGGAAGCCGACGACGGCGTAAAATATCTGAAACGGATAGGATTCCGCGACCCTGTGGTGGTAATGTGGGTCGATGGCGAGTATGTTTCCGACCCAGCCAAATGGGCTGCCGAGCATATCGACAAATACAATATAGAGATATCGGGTACGGCTGTCATACCGGAAACCGTCAAATCTGCAATCCTTGCCCGCAAATCCGATGCAGCCTTCTCGAAGGCAGGCGCGATATTCATTGTCGGCAAGTTCGCCGGCAAAGCGGAGGCCGAGGATGTGGCAGCAACGATTTTGGCAACCAAAGCGGCGGTAAATGTCAAAGTGGTCAAATGCGAATAACCTTAAAACCTTATATCGATTATGTTCTACATTATTCTTTTAATCCTGCTCGGTCTGCTGTTTTTGGTTGCAGAACTGCTGTTGCTTCCGGGTGTTTCGGTCGGTGCCATATTGGCATTGGTTTGTTATGGCTGTGCAGTGTATATCGCTTTCGTGGATTTCGGAACGATGGCGGGCGTCGTAACGTTAATCGTCGTGCTTGTGCTGTCGTTGATAGCCACCGTATTGTCGTTACGCGCCAAGACATGGCGTCGTTTGTCGTTGCAACAGGAGATTGACTCCACCAGCAACTGCCTGCCCGAGAAAGAGATTGCAATAGGTACGCACGGCGTGTCGGTATCGCGCCTCTCGCCTATGGGCAAAATAGATATCGCCGGCAAAGTGTACGAAGCCAAGTCGGCAGATGTCTATATCGACCAAAAGCAGACGGTGGAGGTTGTCGGTTTCGACAATTTCTCGGTTATCGTCAAAAAAGCAGAGTAAACAGAAACCTTAAAACCTTAACCAATGAATCTTGTTAGAAAAAGTTTGTGTGCATTGTTGTCGGCATTGTCTGCATTGACAATCTGTGCCGCACCGGTGCAAAACGAGCCGAAAGCCGATGCCTCGATGACGGTTATCGACGGCAATGTTCGCTTTACGGTATTGACACCGCAACTTATCCGAATGGAGTGGAGCGAGGACGGCGTATTCGAGGACCGTGCCACTCTTACCTTCGTAAACCGATTGATGCCGGCCGTGCCGTTCAAGGTCAGCAACAGCCGTTCCCGCATTGTGATAAAGACCTCGGCAGTTACGCTGACCTATAACAAACAGGGTCAATTCGCGCCGGATAATTTGAGTGCCGAGTTTGTGCTTAACGGCAAAAAGGTCGTTTGGCATTATGGTGATAAGGATTCGCTGAATCTGATGGGTACGACGCGCACCCTCGACAAGGCCGACGGTTGGAATCTGAACAAAAAAGACCCGATGGAACCCGGCGTTTTGTCGCGTGGCGGTTGGAGTGTGGTCGATGATTCGTCGCGCCATGTATTGACCAAAACCGATTCGCATTGGGGCGAGTGGGTCGAATGTCGTCCGTCGGGCAATCGCCAAGACCTCTATCTGTTCGCTTACG
This sequence comes from Alistipes sp., assembly GCA_051875395.1. Taxonomy (GTDB): domain Bacteria; phylum Bacteroidota; class Bacteroidia; order Bacteroidales; family Rikenellaceae; genus Alistipes. The sequence continues at coordinate 49,881 of JBJEGV010000012.1, forward strand.
GCCACGATTACCGGCAGGCATTGCACGATTACGTCGCCGTGGCAGGTCGCATACCGTTGCCGCCGAAATATGCGTTCGGTTATTGGTGGAGCCGTTTTTGGCAGTATTCCGACAACGAACTCCGCGATTTGGTTTCGCAGATGCGCAGCATGGATATTCCGATTGACGTGCTTATAATCGACATGGATTGGCACGACACTTGGGGCATTCGTCGCGAGAATCCAGCAAAAGATGAATACGGGCAGCGTATCGGTTGGACGGGTTACACTTGGAAAGAACAACTCTTCCCTGCACCGAAAAATCTGATGACTTGGTGCCACGACAACCATATCAAAACATCGCTCAACCTCCACCCTGCATCCGGCATTCAGCCTTACGAGAAACCTTATGCCGATTTTGTCAAGGCATACGGTTGGACGGAGACGGGCAAAAGCGTGCCTTTCCATATCGACGAGCAAAAGTGGGCCGATGCCTATTTCGATACCGTTCTTACTCCTATGGAGCGAGATGGTGTCGATTTTTGGTGGCTCGATTGGCAGCAGTGGAAACAAAGCAAATATACCAAAGGGTTGAGCAATACTTTTTGGTTGAATCACACGTTTACCCGCCACATGGAACAATCCGGCACCAACCGCCCGATTATTCATCATCGTTGGGGCGGACTCGGCTCGCATCGTTATCAGGTCGGGTTCTCGGGCGATACTTATATCTCGTGGGAGACGCTCGGATTTTTGCCTTGGTTTACATCAACGGCCTCTAATGTCGGCTACGGCTATTGGGGACACGACATAGGCGGACACATGAATCGTCCGGGTGAACGAGGTAAACCGACCGAGCCGGAACTCTACACTCGTTGGTTGCAATATGCTGTCTTTACTCCGATTTTCAAGACCCATTGCACCAAAGACCGCAGCATAGAGCGCAGAGTTTGGCAATTCCCTGACCACATGTTCTATATGCGCGATGCCATTCGATTGCGCTACACGCTGGCTCCGTACATCTACAATGCCGCACGGCAGACCTACGATACGGGTGTGTCGATGTGTCGCCCGATGTACTACTATTATCCGGAGCAGAACGAGGCATACGAAGCAAAAGAACAATATATGTTCGGCGACGATTTGCTGATTACGGCCATAACATCGCCCGTCGATAAGGTTACGGGACTTGCTTCGCGCAAGGTGTGGCTGCCCGAGGGTACTTGGTACGATTGCGCAACCGGCGAATTGTTGGAAGGCGGCAACTATGTGGTGCGCGACTACACCATTGCCGAGAATCCTTATTATGCCAAAGCGGGCGCGATTATTCCGATGAATCCGTCGAACGTTCGTAATCTCCAAGAGGTTTGCAATACGCTTGTGCTTACATTCATTCCGGGTGCCGACGGCTCGTTGTCGCTGTACGAGGATGACGGCATATCCAAAGAGTATGCCGAGAAATATGCCACGACGCACATCTCGAAAAGCATCGACGGCAATACCGTTCGGGTCGTGATTGCGCCGCGTCAAGGCTCGTACGACAATGCTCCCGCATCGCGTAACTACGAATTGCGATTCCCTGCCTGCTACCCGCCGAAAAGCGTAAAAATCGATGGCGCACCGATTGCCTATGCCCGCTATGCAAAGGCAGGCGAATGGACATACGACGGTTATACGCTTGCTCCAATCGTAAAGACGTGCGATGCGGCTTGCGACAAGGAGTGTGTCGTAGAACTCGTATTCGACGAGGCGGACATGGCTGCACAACCTTGTCTGTATGGCAAACAGGGCATTTTCAACCGTTTGGTCGTGCTGACACCGGAATTCAAACAGGATTTTGCTGCCAACTACGACGCTTACCAAATGCTGCCGGACGAGTATCTGAACGTATCGCAGACTCCTAATTTCATTACCGAATACCCTGCCGAAATCGGCAAATGGCTCGACAGATACAACCAAAACATCGACAAATTCATCCCTGTTTTGATAGATAAAAAATGTCTGTCGGACGATTTTATAGCACGCTTGAAGGCACAACTTATCGATAACAAACATTAAAACCTTATAAAATTATGGAAGCACCGATTCTTATCGTATTAGTCTCTGTTTTGGGACTGATAGCCATTTGGCTGATTTTCTACTTTATTCCTGTCGGATTGTGGTTCTCGGCACTTGTTTCGGGAGTGCATATCTCGCTGCTGCAACTCGTACTGATGCGTTGGCGCAAAGTACCGCCTACCGTTATCGTATCGTCGATGATTGAGGGAACGAAAGCGGGACTGAAACTCAATCCGAACGAATTGGAGGCACACTATTTGGCCGGTGGCAACGTGCGCAATGTCGTTCACGCGCTCGTTTCGGCACAGAAAGCAAGCATCATGCTCGATTTCAATATGGCAACAGCCATCGACCTCGCGGGTCGCGATGTGTTTGAAGCGGTGCAGATGTCGGTCAATCCGAAAGTCATCAACACTCCTCCCGTTGCCGCTGTCGCCAAAGACGGTATTCAACTTATCGCCAAGGCGCGTGTTACGGTGCGTGCCAACATCAAGCAACTTGTCGGCGGTGCAGGCGAAGAGACTGTTTTGGCTCGTGTCGGCGAAGGCATCGTGTCGTCAATCGGCTCGGCTGCCACGCATAAAATCGTACTCGAAAATCCCGATTCGATTTCGCGTGTGGTACTTGAAAAGGGCTTGGATGCAGGTACTGCATTCGAGATACTTTCGATTGACATCGCCGATATAGATGTCGGCAAGAACATCGGCGCACAACTCCAAATGGACCAAGCAGATGCCGATAAAAATATCGCACAGGCCAAAGCCGAGGAGCGTCGTGCCATGGCTGTCGCACTCGAACAGGAGAACAAGGCCAAGGCTCAGGATGCACGCGCAAAAGTGATTTTGGCTGAGGCGGAAGTGCCGCTTGCAATGGCAGAGGCATTCCGCAACGGCAATCTCGGCATAATGGACTACTACAAGATGAAGAACATTATGGCCGATACCCAAATGCGCGAGAGCATCTCGAAGCCGGAGAAAAAATAATCTCTGTCCAATGTTCTTTACGATACAGAGCGAAATCCGCAAAGATTTCGCTCTGTTGTTATCTAAATATCGTGCGAGAGTGATGGCGGGATACATGCGGCGGCATCGAAATCGCCCCAACGCTCGGCTATGGAGGAGATTACCTCCTTCAACTCGTCGGGATTGTCCGTCGTAACGAGCCTCATGCGGGTCTCCTTGAAATTGGGCAAGCCTTTGAAATAGTTGGTCAAATGGCGGCGCATTTCAAGCACTCCTACCCTTTCGCCCTTAATCTCTATCGATTTTGCAAGATGTTCTTTGGCTATGGCGACCCGTTCGACGACCGTCGGTTGCGGCAGTACCTCGCCGGTGGATAAATAGTGTTTTATCTCGCGGAATATCCAAGGCCTGCCATAGGTCGCCCGACCGACCATCACGGCATCCACGCCATAGTTGTCGAACATCGCTTCGGCCTTTGCGCCCGAATCGATGTCGCCGTTGCCTATAATCGGGATATGTATGGCGGGGTTGTTCTTTACCTTGCCGATAAGCGTCCAATCCGCTTCGCCGCGGTAGAGTTGCGCCCGTGTACGTCCGTGGATTGTCAAAGCGGCAATGCCGACATCCTGCAATCGCAAAGCAATCTCTTCGATGTTTTTCGACTCGTCGTCCCAACCCAAGCGCGTTTTGACGGTTACGGGCTTATTGACCGCTCGGACTATGCGGTCGGTCATCTCGACCATCAGCGGTACATCGCGCATCATGCCCGAGCCTGCACCTCGTCCCGCAATCTTTTTCATCGGACAACCGAAATTTATGTCGATAATGTCGGGATTGGCACTCTCGGCAATGCGTGCGGCCTCGACCATCGGCTCGATTTGATTGCCGTAGATTTGAATGCCGACAGGCCGTTCGTAGTCGCAAATGTTGAGTTTCGCACGGGATTTCCATGCGTCCCGAATCAGTCCGTCCGATGATATGAACTCGGTATATACCATGTCGGCACCGAATCGCTTGCACATATAGCGAAACGAAGGGTCGGTTACATCCTCCATTGGTGCAAGGAAGACTGCCCTGCTGCCGAAATCTATATCTCCGATTTTCATGGGTCGCGTTTAATCGTCGGCAAAGGTAGCAAAATGTTGCCGTTTACACAACCATAAATGTTTGGGCATAAGTGACCATTATCTATTTATGCTTCCAGATTTGATACGAATTGACCACATTCTGCCAAACGATGTATGCCGTCGGAGCAACGCTCGAAAGCGGATGCAGGAACGATTGTGCCATCCACACCGCCAATACCGTATTTTTCTGTCCGAGCGATTGACCTCCTGCCGCTTTGTCGCCGTAGCGTGCGCCGATGAAGCGTCCGAGCGCGAATTGCGCTATGCAGATGACCAATGCCGTTGCTGCAAGCCAAATTTCGGTTCGGCTGTTTTCGGTGCCGCTGTCGATGATGAACGATGTAGTTCGGCCGACGATTACGCTAAGCGACACAAGCCACAAATAGAACGATATGTGGTTGTGCTCGGTTATCCATCGTCCGACAGGACGCAGCCCGAATCGGCATAATTGCCCGACCGCAAACGGAGCAATCAACAGCGGAGCGACTTTTGCCAAAATCTGCCACATCGAGCATTCGCCGTTGCCCGTAAACGAGATTATGACCGGCGCAAGCAGAGCCGTTGCAAGATTGCAGACCAGACTGTAAGCCGCCATGGTCTCGATATTCGCGCCGAGCATACCTCCGATTACAACAGCAGCCATGGCGATAGGTGCAAGGGTGCAAATCATCGCACCTTGGGCGATGATTTCGCCGGCAGGAAGCAGTGCAAAATATACCGCCAAAGAGCCGACCATCTGAACGACGAGCAACCACAGGTGCATCATGCTCAATCGCATTTTGCGGACATCGACCCGACAAAAGGTAAAAAAGAGCATGAAAAATATGAGCAGCGGCGTTACGATATGACCGCTCCATGCGTCGAATGCCGCAATTTGTCGGCATAACAATACTCCGATTACCATTCCGAGAGGCATCGATGCCGTGCGAAACGAGTGCGCCGAGATGTGTTTCATCGTCTATGCAAGCAACTGCTTAACCTTGTCGGCAACCGCCTTGCCATCCGCTTTGCCGGCCAACTCCTTCGATGCGATGCCCATCACTTTGCCCATCTCTTTCATCGACGTCGCACCCGTGCGTTCGATAATGGCCTTGACTGCTTCGGTCAATTCGGCATCGCTCAACTGCTTTGGCAGATACTCCTGCATGACGGCTACCTGACCGAGTTCCTCGTCGGCCAAATCCTGCCGATTTTGCGACTTGTACAGTTCGGCCGAATCGGTACCCTGCTTGGCGAGTTTGGAGATGATTCGGATTACGTCGGCATCCGGCAGTTCATCGACAGAGGTACCTGCCGTTTTGGCCTCGATTATGAATTTCTTTATGTTGCGCAATGCGCTGAGTCTTACGGTGTCTTTTGCCTTCATGGCATCCATGATGCCCTTTGAAATCTCTTTTTCCAATGACATATCCTTGCGTGTTTGATGATTGTTATTCAATTCCTTTGAAGAAGTAAGGCGCATATTTGTAACCGTTGCGGTCATATACCTTACGCAACGCTCCGAGACGCGCTTTGAAATCGTCGTAATCCTTGCGGTCGTACGACCAACCGACCTCGGCAAGTGCAGCCAAGCGCGGCAGCAGCATGTGCTGGACATGGTCGAAATCGGATATGTATTCCGTCCACAGATTTACCTGTACGCCCATTATGTATTGCTGCTCTTCGGCGTTCAGCCCCGCATAAGGGTCGAGCGAATAGAGCGTCGCTACCGTAACGGGATTGTGTCCGTTGGCAAGCGGCTCTCCGTTCGCTGTCGGGTCGGATGTCTGATAATAATCGATATAGCAGTGCGAATTGGGTGCCATTATGACCTTGTTGCCGAGTTTGGCTGCCGCAATGCCGCCTTTCGTTCCACGCCACGACATTATGGTCGCGCTTTTCGTAATACCGCCCTGTAAAATCTCATCCCAACCTATTATGCGGCGACCGTGCGCATTGAGCCACCGCTCTATGCGCTCCATAAAATAACTTTGCAACTCCGCTTCGTCTTTGAGCCCTTCGTCGGCAATACGCTTTTGGCATAATTCGCACGCTTTCCAAGCCTTTTTGGGGCATTCATCGCCGCCGATATGTATGTACTCGGACGGGAAGAGTTCGATAACCTCCGCCAAAACATTTTCCAAAAATTCGAACGTACTCTCCTTTCCTGCGCAAAATACCTCTTCACTCACTCCCCATGTCGTGCGGACTTCGTATGGTCCGCCCGAGCATCCGAGCCACGGATAGGTCGATAATGCGGCGACACCGTGCCCCGGCATTTCGATTTCGGGAATTATCTCGATGTATCTGTCCGCCGCATATTTGACGATTTCGCGCACTTCATCCTGCGAGAATATGCCTCCGTAAGGTTTGCCGTCGTATTCGGCCGTGTGCCTATACCTGCCTACAACGGTCTCTTTGCGCATGGCACCGATGCGGGAGAGTTCGGGATATCGCTTTATCTCGATGCGCCAGCCTTGGTCATCGGTGAGATGCCAATGGAATCGGTTGATTTTGTGGAGTGCAAGTATGTCGATATATTTTTTGATGTCGGCTACCGAGAATATGTGGCGGCAAACGTCGAGCATCGCGCCGCGATAACCGAAAAACGGCGCATCGTTAATTGAGACGGCGGGCAATTTTATGCCTTTGCCCGTGTGCTGCCCCGCTATTGCCAACTGTTTCAAACTCTGTAATCCGTAGAACACGGCTTTCGGCGAGCCTCCGGAGATGGCTATGCCCGATTTGTCGATATTCAGCGAGTATTCCTCATCTTTCAACGACGCCGACAATGCGAGACGTATAGATTTCCGCCTGTCGGCTTTCGTTATTTCGAGCGATTTGCCGAAATCCGACTGCATCTCTTCGGCAAATATGCCGGCAGCGGCTGCCAAGTCGTCGCTTTCGACGACTATCGGAGTATCGGCACTAACTACAAACGAGCCTGCACCGACCTTTACCGATGCAGGTTTGGGAATTATATCTATGCTGCGGTTTGCGGCATGCGCATTCGCCATGACAAGCAGCGATGCAATCAAAAACACCAATCTTTTCATTGAGGTAAGTTTTATTGTCTGTTTGCTTTCAAAAATTTCATTATGTCGTTTATCAACACATCGCGCGATTCGGCATCGGTAATGGTCTCGAACGGGAAGCCCATGACGAATGTTGCGCCGTTGCCTGCTCCGTGCCATCCGATTGCGGCAGGCAGATTGGTATCTGCATAACGCATCAGGGCGCATGCACTGTCGTCCGCCGGCAAAAATGCGTCGGTCGAATTGACGGTATAACATTCGCTCGTGTAGTCGGTGCAAAATCGGTACTCTCCGGCCGTCAAAGGATGCGCCACATTGCGCAATACCGGAGTCGCTTGTCCCGAGCGTGTGGCTCGTTCTGTCGCAAAATCGAAATGGAGCGTGTTGCGTGCAAAATCGCGCTCGGTCGCATCGCTGCCCTTGCCTTTGAACAGGTCGTAACCGATATATGCGCCCGACACGAATAGCGCACCACCGCCATCGACATAATCGGCAATGGCGTGTTGCAACTCTCTCGTGAAACAACGATAACGCAGACCCGACAGCCCTTTGCCCGTTTCGGTGGTGCGCTGTTTGCCGAGTATCAGATTGACTGCATCGTACTCCGACAAGCCGACATTACCCGCTTCGACCGCCTTGCGGCTTGCGGATGCAAACGAATAACCCGCTTTGGCAAGGCTGACGCCATAGAGATACGGATAGTCGAAAGTGTTGCCGCCGACAATACCTCCTTCCCTGTCGCAATACGATGCTCCGAGTGCCTGCAATTCGTTTTTGTCGCGACGATGCAGGGTGTCGAATATGCGCTGTTCGCCGATAAACGCCACATCGCGCATATATGCGCAACCGCTGTCGAAATCGTTGTGAAAACCGCATTTGTCGCTTGCGGGAGCGGCAACGCGATTGAAGCCGTTTACGATTAAAACCTTTGCTCTGCCATTCGGCACGATGCAGGCGGCCAATGTTTCGCTCGGGAAACTCTCGCCTCCCGCATTGATTGCCGCAACGCGGTAGGAGTATATTTTGCCCGCCTCCTGTTTGACCACAACGGTCGTATCTTTCAATACGATGCCGTTGTCGAAACCGTTGTCGCCTATGCGCGTATATAGTCTGTATGCCGTGGCGTTTGCGGTCGATTCCAACGAATCACACACGGGCGACCAAGAGAGCGCGACCTCGTCTGTGCCGATGATTTTGGCGGCAAATCCCTCTACGGGCAGAGGTGCTACGACGTAATCCGTACCGTATTGCTCGGAGATGTGGCGCAATATGCCTTTGTATATTGCCCGAGCGACCGTAAACTTGAAATTCGGGTCGTGTCCGTATCGCATATCCGCCAAATTCTGGTGCGAGAGCAACTCCAACAACATGGCTGGTACCGACGGTACACGCGCCTCGAAATAGGAACGATTCCACATGCCGCGCCGTGTCCATTCGGCATCGAACGTGCGGCGCACATCGCTGCATATTTGCGACATTACCGCATCGGTCAAATCGCGCGAACGATAACGGCTCACTTTGTCGGTAAATCTGCCCTTGTTGAAGCGGGTAAAAAAGATGCCGAGCGTTCCGATTGTGTTGTCGTTGTCGGTAATGCCGGCGTCGGTGTGAAATGCCAGCGACATATCTATCGGAATACCCAATCCGCTCTCTTTCGGCAACTTCTTGCTGCCACCCATCAACGTATTTACCCATGCGCCTCGCGACATATAGTCGTCCTTGTAGTCGTCGGCATCGTGATTCGGATTATATATGTTTGCGCCGAAACCCGCCCATTGCAACCAATAGCGGGAGCCTTCGCAATAACGCGGCATGTCGCTCGTGCAAGGTCGGAAGTCCCAACCGTCCGTTTGCAACGAATCGCACACCGTACGGGCTATGTTGCCCATTCCTCCGCCTATTTTGACGGCATCGGCGCAAACGGTTTGCCCTGCCTTGTCCGAGATGTTCGACAGCGTAACAATCGCGCTCCCCTTGAAGCGGAATGTGCCGAGATATATCCAAGTACCGCCGCCCATGCGCTGATTGACACGGAAGCGGCTTGTCCCGCCGGCATGTATTACCTCGTATCGGGCATCGTCGCTGCTTGTCGGCAACGAACGATAAGAGACATATACGGCATATTCGCCCTCTTCGGGTATCGCGGCACTCCATTGCGCCGTGCTTTTGTGCAGTTCGCCGCGCACGGTCTTGACAATGCGGCTCGTGCCGTCGGCAAAAGGATTCTCTCCCGAAAGATAGATGTCTTTTTTATGGGCGAAACCTTCGGCATGGTCGCTCCATGTCTGCGTTCCGTTCGTCTCCGCATATCGGGAGCCGGCATCGATGCCTTCGTTGTTGTCGGCAATAATTTCGACGCTTTGAAAATCGCGTTCGCGAGGCAACAGCACCGTGGCTCCCGCATTTTCGAGCATCGGCACGAGATACGGCAGCACATAACTCTGCGTGTACAAATCCTCGACCGTTTGCCAAAGCAACGAACGCTGCCAACACCATTCGTTCTTTTTGGTGCTGAAATAGCGGCCATGGCTCTGCCACAATGCTATATGGCGATTGCTCAATCCCTGCGTTATCGCGAATGGTCGCGATTCGTCGCGTACCAACTGCCGACCGTCGGACGAGTTGGTAAATCGCTTTTCGCGGGTTGTATGGCGATAACACAGCGGTATCAGTTCGTCGAGCGGGAGTTGGTCGGAAATGATTGCGATTTTGCGGTTGCGATACTCTTTCGGCAGCAGCGTGCGCACCGAATCGTACAACGCCTGCAAATTATCCTCGCGCACTGGATAGTAGGACATGGCAACGGATGTCTGTATCTCGACGGTATTGCGACGGAGCGATATCGACGAGACCGATACGGGACACCGCCTGATTTCCCGCTCGGCGATTCTCGTAAGCATGGTAGCCATTTCGCTTCTCAGTATGCTGTCGGTCAGAGTCTGCCCTGCTGCACAAAGCGTTGTGCAGATTGAAAGAAATGCAGTAAATAGAAGTTTGTTCATCGCGGTTGCCAATCTGTTGAATACGCAACAAAGATACAAAAAAGCAGTAAAGAATGACCGGTTAAGCGTGGCAAAACGCATAAATTTTCCCTGCGAAACTCTCCTTGTCATCAGCCGTAAAAAAAGATATTGCACAGCCTCCCATCCGAACATCGGGAGGCTGTGCAATATCGATAAGACGGAAAATGCAGTTTAATTCTTGTAATTGGCCGGAACGAAATACTGATATTTGACATTAAATCCTATACGGACACCGGTTATGTCGTGGTTGAACGAGATGATAAGACGCAAAAAATATTGGCGTCCGCGGGCTATATAGGAGACTGCATAACTACCCTCTTTCGCAGGCGTTTCGGTTGTCCAGCCCTCCAACGGCACAACGGTTATCAGACTTAAATCCGTCTCGGGACCCAAATAGACGATTTTGGGACGGTATCGTTGGTTATACGCGCTGTTTCCGAAATAGAATCTGTCTTCGAGTTTACAAAACAAATCGAGCGAGTAATCGTCGGAAGTCTTCATCAATGATACCGCGGAGTCTCCCGTGTCGGAGTATATCGGCGACTCGCCATCGTTCGGATTGGCTGGTTTGTTGTCATCGCTTTCGCCTGACGGCGTGGTTGGCGACAGAGGAACAAACACGCAATACATTTCAAATTCTTTCATGTTCTTCGTTGTCTCATCCATTCCCGATTCGACATTTGGTTGTTATACGAAAAGCGTGGAATGATGTTCTCGTTTATCTTACAATAGGCATCGCCAAACGCCTTACAGAGGAATAAACAGTCCACTCCCACGCCTTATCGGATATCAACCCCGATAGCATGGGAGCGGATATCGACAAGCATGAGCGTTATCCGACTGCTTTTATCCTTCTCTGTTTGAAAATTGGCGATTTCCCGTAAAGGATAAAGCACGAAACGCTTTTGTATGTACACCTGCCTGCGCAGGTAATGCAGAAATAGTACAATTCTTTGACACGAGCAAATTTATCGTTTGGTACCGATAATACCCGCTATAAACATGATTGACTTTACAACATCGGTATCGCATTTTGTACAGCCTTATTGCAATCTTACGGATTATTTATATCTTTGTCGTACAAGAAAACCATTTGTCATGATTCTTAAATACAGAATGCTCAGCGACGAAAACGACAATTTCGTTCGCGATTTCGAGGTACTGCCGGAGATGACGCTTTCGCAATTTCACTCTTTCATTATCCGGTCGCTCGGTTACGACGATTGCATGACGTCGTTTTTCGTGTCGGACGATTGTTGGAATCGTCTGCGCGAATATACGCTGATGGATATGGGCGGAGATGTCGCGGGCGACGGCGAAGCACCTGCACCGATGGATACCGTTACGTTGGCAGAGTTGATTGTGGCCGATTGCAAACGGCTGATTTATCAATTCGACATCTTCTCCGACCGTGCATATTATCTCGAATTTGTCGATGCGCACCAACCTCTGCCGTCGTTGGAATATCCGCGTGTGGCGTTTGAGAATGCCCCTGTGCCAGACCAATACGACCCCGATGCCGTAAATCCGGACGAAGGTTCGATTTTCGAGGAGATGATGGGCGATTTCGATGATTTCGACGGAGACGACAGTTACGATGACGAATACTAAACAACATCGCATTATTGTCATTGTCGGCGCAACGGGCTCGGGCAAAACCGATTTGAGCATAACGCTTGCGCGTCGCTACGATGCGCCCATAATATCCGCTGATTCGCGACAAATATATCGCGGCATGGCCATAGGTACGGCACAGCCGACGCCCGAGCAACTCCAATCGGCAGAACACCATTTTATGGCCTCGCACGACGTCTCGCAAACCTTCAACTGCGGCGCATTTGCACAGCAGGCTTTGGCTCTGTTGGATAAACTGTTCGTCGAACATCCGACGGTTATCGTTGTCGGCGGGTCTGGATTGTACATAAAGGCGTTGTGCGAAGGGATGGACGATTTGCCGGAGGCCGATGAGCAACTGCGCAACCAAATAGCCCGCGAATATGCCGAAGGCGGTTTGGCTCCTTTGGTCGAGGAGTTGCGGGAGCGCGACCCTGCATATTACGAGCAGGTCGATCGCTCGAATCCCGCCCGTGTTTTGCGTGCCATCGAGGTTTGTCGCGCTACGGGCATGCCCTATTCCGCCATGCGCAAAGGCGAGAGGGCGCAACGCGATTTCGAGATTGTAAAGATAGGTGTGGAGCGTCCGCGAGAGGAGTTGTACAATCGCATCAATCGCCGTGTCGATGCGATGATGGCAGAGGGTTTGGAGGCGGAGGCAAGGGCTATGCTGCCCTATCGCAATAACAATGCACTGAATACGGTCGGTTACCGCGAGTTGTTCGACTGCTTCGACGGCAAAATTTCGCGCGATGAAGCGGTGGAGTTAATCAAACGCAATTCGCGGCGATATGCCAAGCGTCAGATGACATGGTTCGGACGCGATAGGGAGATACGGTGGTTCGACCCTTTGCAGGTCGATGAAATCGTGAATTATATCGATTCCCGATTTGGAGAATCCGATATAAAATCATAAATTTGCACCGCATTTGCTCCATGAGGCATGGTGCTGATGCTCGGATGGTGGAATAGGTAGACACGCCGGACTTAAAATCCTGTGAACAGAAATGTTCGTGCCGGTTCGACCCCGGCTCCGAGTACAACTTGACAACGCCGACTCTCCGGTCGGCAACAATCAGATTATTATACAACCAAACAATCGAATATGCAGGATTTAGAAGCCCTGAAAGGCAAATCGGTTGCCGAATTGCGCGAAATTGCAAAGGCATTCGGCATCCAAGACAAGAATTTGTCTCGAAAAGAGATTATAGCGCGATTGGCCAGCTCGGATGAGGAGACCTCGACCGCAGAGGTGTCCGAGAATACAGCACCGGTTTCAGAGCGTCCGAAACGAGGCCGTCGTCCGCGTATGGCAGGCGTAAAAGTCGGTGGCGATAGTACGCCGGTCGTTCAACAAGATCAACGCGCCGAAACCGTATCGGCAGATGCGGCAGCGACAGAGAAACAGCTGACAGAAACGGCTCCCGTTGCCGAAAGTGCGGCGGAGCCTGTCGCAATGCCGAAGCGTCGCGGTCGCAAGCCTAAAAATGCAACACCAGCACCCGTGCAGGAGCCTGCTGTGGTTGCGAAGGCGGAGAACGGCGACAACACTGCCGCCAAACAACCCGATGCCGTTGCCGCAGAGCCGAAAGAGGAAAAATCGGCAGAGGAGAAGGTTATCACCAAAGACGATTTTGCGGCAGAGGTCGTGGGAGAAGGCGTATTGGAGTTGATACCGGACGGTTACGGTTTTTTGCGTTCGGCAGACTACAACTACCTCAATTCGCCCGACGACATCTATGTTTCGCCTGCACAAATCAAACTGTTCGGTCTCAAATCGGGCGATACCGTGCGGGGTGTAATCCGTCCGCCGAAAGAGGGCGAAAAGTATTTCCCGCTTGTAAGGGTTACCGAAATCAACGGTTTGGAGCCGGAATTTATCCGCGACCGCGTTCAGTTCGAGTTTATGACTCCTCTGTTCCCGAGCGAAAAATTCAATCTGACAGGCAACGGCCACAACACGCTGTCGAATCGTGTGGTAGATTTATTCTCGCCAATCGGCAAGGGGCAGCGTGCGTTGATTGTCGCACAGCCGAAGACGGGTAAAACGATGCTTTTGCAGGGAATCGCCAATGCCATCGCCGACAATCATCCCGAAGTATATATGATTGTGTTGCTGATTGACGAGCGTCCCGAAGAGGTTACCGAAATGGCACGCAACGTAAAGGCCGAAGTGGTCGCATCCACCTTCGACGAGCAGGCTACACGCCATGTCAAGGTTGCGGAAATGGTACTCGAAAAGGCGAAGCGCATGGTGGAATGCGGACACGACGTAGTGATTTTGTTGGATTCGATAACCCGTCTGGCGCGTGCCTACAACTCGGTGCAACCGGCTTCGGGCAAGGTGCTTTCGGGCGGTGTGGATGCCAATGCGCTCCACAAACCGAAACGTTTTTTCGGTGCTGCACGCAACACCGAGGAGAAAGGCTCGCTGACAATAATCGCAACCGCATTGATTGACACCGGCTCAAAGATGGACGAGGTCATCTTCGAGGAGTTCAAAGGTACCGGCAATATGGAGTTGCAACTCGACCGCAAACTTGCCAACAAACGCATCTACCCTGCCGTCGATGTGATTGCATCGGGTACTCGTCGCGAGGATTTGTTGCTCTCCAAGGAGGTGATGAACCGCACTTGGATATTGCGCAAATATCTGTCGGACATGACAACCGTCGAAGCGATGGAGTTCCTGCAAAAGCAGATGAATCTCACATCGACCAACGAGGAGTTTTTGGCAACCATGAATCAATAAAACAGACCGAACGCCATGAAAAAGTCGCTTATTTTGGGTTGTCTGCTCTGCTCGTGCCTGACAGCCTTCGGTTGGGGACAAAAGGGACACGACGTGATTGCGTATATCGCGGAATGCAATCTGACACCCGCAGTCTATTCCAAAGTGGTCAAGGCTTTGGGCAACCATTCGTTGGTCTATTATGCCAACTGGATGGACAATGCCAGCCATACGCCCAAATACCGCTATACGAAGAGTTGGCACTATGCAAATATCGACAAGGGATTTACCTACGAGACCATGCAGAAAAACGAGAACGGCGATGTGGTCGTGGCCATCAACGAAATCGTTGCCAAACTCAAAAGCGGCAGACTGACACCCGAGCAGGAGAATATCAATCTGCGCTTTCTGATTCATCTGGTCGGCGACATCCATGCACCGATGCACGCGGGTCATTTGAGCGATTTGGGCGGCAACAAGGTGATGATAAAGTTCTTCGGTCGCGAATACAAACTCCATGCGATTTGGGATACCAATCTCGTCGAGTTCTGCCACAAATGGAGTTATACCGAGTGGCAGCAGCAGTTGGATAAATACACGTCGGACGAGGAAAAGGAACGTATCGCACAGGGCGAGCCGGTCGATTGGCTGACGGAGAGTGCCGAGATTGCGACCGACATCTATATCAATACGCCTGCCAAAACAGATGTTTCGTTCGGTTATGTGGCATATTACACGCCGACCATAGAGCGGCGTTTTCTTGCAGCCGGTCTGCGCCTTGCACGACTATTGAACGAGATATACGGCGAATAGGGAGTGCCGCAACGGTAAATGCAACACCCGACATCCAAAGATGTCGGGTGTTGCATTATACAGAGGTTGTCTCTATTTTAGAACTACCAATCCTGCGACGAGCGTCAGGGTAAACAGCAGCAGATTGCGGGCAGTTTCGCCGAGTACGGGATTGAGTTCCGCTCCGCTGCGTAGTGTCATCTTGCGGGTGGTCGCTATATGCAGCAACAGATACGGCACAAAAAACACGAGCAGCCGCCAATCGATTGTCGCCACGCATGCTGTTGCAATCAATCCGTGAGCGAAATAGAGAGGTATTACCCAACGGCGACCGAACATGACAACCGTTGTCCTTTTGCCGACCTGTGCATCGTTGTCCGCATCGCGATAGTTATTTACCAGCAGGATATTCTCAATCAACCCGCCGAATGCCAAGCAGCCGAACCATACATAGCCGTTGACATCGCCTGCCATTACATAATAGGTCAAACCCACGGCGGCAAAACCGAAAAAGAGGACTACCGCAATATCGCCCAATCCGTGATATGCCAGCGGATAGGGACCTGCCGAGTATGCAACGGCAAAGAGGGCGATTATGATGCCTATCGGCAACAACTCCCAACCGCGCAGATATATCAATATGCAACCTATGGCGCAGGCAACCGCCAATACGCCGATAGTCGCCACAAGTATCTGTCGCGGCGCGATGTCGCCCGATGCAACCATGCGGCGAGGACCGACGCGGTCATCGTTGTCCGCTCCGCTTTTGAAATCGAAATAGTCGTTGGCCATATTGGCTGCCGATTGAGCCAGCAGCGCAAATATCAGGCAAATAACGACAATAGGCAGATTGAACGACCCGAAATACCAGCCATAGGCTCCTGCCGCAATGACGGGACAGGCAGATGCCGGCAATGTTCTCGGCCTTACTGCCATAATCCATTTTGTGATAACAGACTGTTTCATTGTAAATTTAGATTATTAAGTAAAAAAAGCAATAAGGGGAGAATATTTGTCTTTGAGCGGGAAACGGGGTTCGAACCCGCGACCCTCGGCTTGGGAAGCCGATGCTCTACCACTGAGCTACTCCCGCAGAAGCAAAGCCTCTTGCAACGAATGTGCATCGGAGACTTTGCCCAAAAGCGTTACAAAGGTATTGCAAAATAATTTTGCAACCAAATTTGTTGCCGTCTCTTTTGCGGCGGCATCCGAAATATCGGTCTGCCGCTACCCTATCAGTTTCCGCAACGATTCGATATTGCGTTCGTTGAGCAGTTTCTTGCCCTCTTGCGTATAGCAGTAATCGATTCTCTCCTTGAAATGGGCCTCCACTTTGTTGCGCACCACCTTCATCGTACTGTTCACCAAACCGTTTTTCTCCGAGAACGGCTCGTCCACGATGGCAAATGCGACCGGCAGCCAACGGTCCGGAAATTCGCTTGCGAACACGCCGCCTGTGCGATATTTGTCTATCTCGCCGCCAATCAGTTTGGCAGCCGCTTCCGCCTTGTCGCCTTTGCAATCGGAGAGTTTGTCGCGCAGAGCCGCTTTATTCGGAACGATGACGGCAATGGTGTATGGGCTTTGATTGTTGTAAATCATAATCTGGTCGATATACGGCGATTTGTCCACAATGGCCTCCTCCATGCCCTCCGGACTGTATTTCTCGCCATCGCTCGCAATCAGCAGGCTCTTGAAACGCCCGAGAACATACAAAAATCCGTCCTTGGCCATATAACCCATATCGCCCGTGTGCAGCCATCCGTCTTTGACCGTATCGGCTGTTGCAGCAGGATTTTTCCAGTATCCTGCCATAACATTCTCGCCCTTGATTACGATTTCGCCCTTCTCTTCGGTCGGAACTTCGTTGCCGTCGGCATCGAGAATCTTTATTTCGAGCGGCTGTACCGGTATGCCCGACGAGCCGAAACGGTGTTCTTTTTCGCGGTTGGCATTGGTCGAGATTACGGGAGTGGCCTCCGACAAACCGTATCCCTGATACATCGGGATACCTATGGCATAGAAAAATCGCTGCAACTCCGAATCGAGCAACGCACCGCCACCGACAAAGAATTTCAGATTGCCGCCGAATGCAAGGCGCACCTTCGAAAAGAGTATCTTATCGAACAGCGCAACCAGAGGTTTCAGCACAAAACGCCAACCGCATCCCTTGTGGTAGCCGTCTTGGTTGTATTCGTAAGCCGTTACCAATGCCAAGCGGAACAGTCGTTCGGTAGTTTTGCCTTTGGCATGAATCGACGCTTCGATGTTCTTGCGGAAATTCTTGGCCAATGCCGGTACCGACAACAGAAAATCGGGCTTGACCTCGCGAATGTTCAACGGAATGTTGCGCAATGTATCCATAGGCGTTTTTCCGACCTGTACCGTTGCGACCGATGCTCCGCATGCAATCATGATATAGAAGCCGACGACGTGAGCGAAACAGTGGTCGAGCGGCAAAATAATCAACGTGCGGAATGTCGGCGGAATCTGGATGCGCGAAAGCGACTGTTCGACATTTGCCGTATAGTTGCGATGCGTCAGCACCACGCCTTTCGGGTCGGCAGTCGTACCCGATGTGTAGGTGATTGTCGCATAGTCGTCGTTCTGAATCGCCCGACCTATGGCGAGGAACTCGTCGCGATGATGTTGCAGATAGTCGTCGCCCTTGCATTTGAGAGTGTCGAGCGATATTTCGTCCTCCTGCAAATCGGCATCGCCGAAGACTATGACCGTTTTGAGCGCAGGCAGTTGCTCGCGTATGCGGCGGATTTTGGGCAACTGATATTTCGACACGAAAATCGTATTTACCTCTGCATGGTTGAGACGGAACAGTAGGTCGTTGGCCTCTTCCAATTTGATGGAGAGAGGCACGCTGATTGCACCGGCATAGAGCAGTCCGAGTTCCGAGATAATCCAATTGTTGCATCCCTCTGCCAAAATCGATACGGTCTGTTTCGGTTGTACGCCTATGGCGGCCAATCCTGCACCGACGCGCAAAGCCTGCTCTTTCGTTTGGTTGTATGTGGTAGGCTCGAAAACCTTGTCGGTTTTTTCGAGCAGGAACGTGCGGTCGCCATATTGCTCGACCGAACGTTCAAACAGGTCGATAATTGTTTTTTTCATTGGTTATAATAGTTGTTGTTAGTCCATTTTCAGTACGGCGAGGAATGCCGATTGAGGCACCTGCACCTGCCCTATCTGACGCATGCGCTTCTTGCCCGCCTTCTGCTTTTCGAGCAGTTTGCGTTTACGCGAGATGTCGCCTCCGTAGCACTTTGCCGTTACATCCTTGCGCACGGCCTTGACTGTCTCTCGCGCGATGATTTTCGAGCCGATGGCGGCCTGAATCGCTATGTCGAACTGCTGACGCGGTATCAACTCTTTGAGTTTTTCGCACATTTTGCGACCGAAATCGTAGGCATGGTCGGCATATATGAGCGACGACAGCGCATCGACAGGCTCGCCGTTGAGCAATATGTCCAACTTCGCCAATTTGCTCTGTTCGTAGCCCGTGCGATGATAATCGAACGAGGCATACCCCTTCGATATGCTTTTGAGTTTGTCGTAAAAATCGAACACTATCTCCGACAACGGCATCTCGAAATTGACCTCCACACGGTCGGTGGTGATGTAGGTCTGATTTCGCATTACTCCGCGCTTGTCGATGCACAATTTCAGTACGTTGCCCAAAAAGTCGGCTTTTGTGATGATTTGCGCCAAGATATACGGCTCCTCGATTTTGGCTATTTTGGTTATCTCCGGCAGTCCCGACGGATTGTGCACCTCGACAGTGTCGCCCGATGTGGTGGTTATGCGGTAGGATACGTTAGGCACCGTCGTAATGACATCCATGTCGAATTCGCGGTACAGTCGTTCCTGTATAATCTCCATGTGCAGCAGACCGAGAAATCCGCAGCGGAAACCGAATCCGAGAGCCAGCGAACTCTCCGGCTCGAAGGTGAGCGATGCGTCGTTGAGTTGCAATTTTTCGAGCGATGCACGCAAATCCTCGTATTGGTCGGCCTCGACGGGATAGACGCCGGCGAAAACCATCGGTTTGACATCCTCGAAACCCGCAATCGACTCCGTACAAGGCGTGGCAACGCTCGTAATCGTATCGCCGACCTTTACATCTTTCGAACTTTTGATGCCCGAACAGATATACCCCACATCGCCTGCCGCAATCTCGTCGCGAGGCGAGAGTTTCAGTTTCAGTACGCCAATCTCGTCGGCATCGTACTCGCTGCCCGTGTTGAAGAATTTTACGAGTTCGCCTTTGTGTATTTTGCCGTTGAAGATGCGGAAATATGCGATGATGCCGCGGAACGGATTGAATACGGAATCGAATATCAATGCCTGCAAAGGTGCATTTTCGTCGCCTTTCGGTGCAGGGATGCGGCTGATGATGGCCTCCAAAATATCATCGACACCTTCGCCCGTTTTGCCCGATGCGCACAAAATATCCTCGTGCCGGCATCCGAGCAAATCGACCACTTGGTCTTTTACCTCATCGACCATCGCCGATTCCATGTCGATTTTGTTCAATACGGGGATGATTTCGAGGTCGTGGTCGAGAGCGAGGTACAGATTGGATATCGTCTGCGCCTGAATGCCCTGCGTGGCATCGACCACCAACAGCGCGCCTTCGCACGATGCTATTGCCCGCGAGACTTCGTACGAGAAATCGACATGTCCCGGAGTGTCGATAAGGTTGAGCGTATAGCGGTTGCCGTCATTGGCGACATACTCCATCTGAATTGCATGGCTCTTTATGGTAATGCCCTTCTCGCGCTCCAAGTCCATGTCGTCGAGTACCTGCGCCTGCATTTCGCGCTGATTGAGCGTGTGCGTCTTTTCGAGCAGACGGTCGGCAAGCGTGGACTTGCCGTGGTCGATATGTGCAATGATGCAAAAATTTCTGATTCTCTTCATAACGGCGCGAAGATAGTAAAAATTTCGCAAAAATTATCCGTGCCGGCATCAAGCCGTCGGCGGCTATTGTCGCGAGCCGATGTAGAGGAATATCATTCCCACGAATATCAGTGCCAAATCGACGGCTTTGGCACGCAGATTCTTCTCGTGAAAGAGCATCGCTCCGCACGAAAACGACACTATCACCGAGGAGCGGCGAATCATCGACACCACCGAAATCATCGCTTCGGGGTTGCTTAAAGCATATAGGTATGCCACGTCGGCACAGGAGAGGAATACGGAAATCAACGGAATCGCCCACGACCAACGGAACTTCTTGTTCTCTTTGCCCCGCTTGGGCAGCCACAATACGGCAACCGTCGCACTCATCAGTACGGCTTGATACAGCGTGTACCAGCCCTGCACGAACATCGGTTGCAGGGAGTGCATCAAATGGCGGTCGTACAATCCGCTGCATGCACCGAGCATGGCGGCAATGGCGATGCAGAGAATCCACTTGTTACGGACGAAATCGACACCCTCTTTGCGGCTCGAACGGCTCAACAGAAACAGCGAAAAGATGGCGAAAACGACACCTGCCCATTGCCAACCGTTCAGTCGCTCGCCGAATATGAGCATTGCACCGACAAGGGTCATGACGGGTCGGGTGGCATTTATCGGGCCTGCAATGGTTATCGGCAGATGTTTCAGCCCTATGTAGCCGAATATCCACGACGACAGCACCAAAACCGCCTTGCCCGCAACCAAAACATGGTCGTTCAAGGAGCCTGCCCCGATAGCGAACGGAGTGCCGTCGAGCCATTCTGCGCCCGCTGCCGAAGCAATTATGACAGGTAAGAATATCAGGCTCGAAAACAGAGTATTTAGTAGCAGCACCGACAGTACTGCATTATCTGCCAACGCCCGCTTCTTTGCCACATCGTAGAATCCCAACAGCAATGCCGATACGAATGCCGGAATAACCCACATGAATTTTCGTCTTTTTTTCGGGGGCAAAGATACTAAATTTTACCACACCGCACTCGACATGGGTTTTATAGATTACGGACGGCCGCTGCCGAAGCGGCGTGCACTGCAAGCGGGAGCGGAATGAAAAAATGCGTTTCTGTCGGTCGGCTGCCCCACTTTTTACCCGCATCGGCTTTGCTTGTTCGTGCAAAATTTGTAACTTTGCAAGTTGATTATCGGTACAAAGACTACAAAATAAACAATATAACTGTTATGAATATCTCATTCAATTGGTTGAAAAACTATGTGGACACCGATTTGTCGGCGGAACAAATTGCGACAATCTTGACCGACATAGGTCTTGAAGTCGAGGAGTTTGAGAAGGTCGAGACCATACGCGGAGGATTGGCGGGCGTGGTTGTAGGCGAGGTTAAAACCTGCATCGACCATCCCGACTCCGACCATCTGCACATCACGACTGTCGATGTCGGCGAAGCCGAGCCGCTCCAAATTGTTTGCGGTGCGCCTAATTGTCGGGCAGGACTGAAAGTGATGTGCGCTACCGTGGGCAGTGTACTCTACCCTAACGGCGGCAACGAGGAGTTCAAAATCAAACGCAGCAAAATTCGGGGCGTCGAGTCGCTCGGCATGCTCTGTGCCGAAGACGAACTCGGCATAGGCACCGACCATGCCGGCATCATCGAATTGCCTGCCGATGCCGTTGTCGGTACGCCTGCCAAGGAGTATTACCACATCGCCGACGACTATCTGATAGGCATCGGTCTGACCCCCAACCGCGTCGATGCCGCTTCGCACATAGGCGTTGCAAGGGATTTGGTTGCCTATCTGCGCAGCCGAGGAGACAACGCATCGTTAAAATGGCCGTCGGTAGAGGCATTCGCAGTCGATAACCACGACCTCAAAATAGATGTCGAGGTCGAAAACGTTGCGGCTTGTCCGCGCTATGCGGGTGTTACGATAAAAGGGTGCAAAGTGGCACCTTCGCCCGAGTGGATGCAGAACTATCTGCGTGCGGCGGGTCTGAATCCGAAAAACAATCTGGTCGATATAACCAACTTCATACTCTTCGAGTTGGGTCAGCCGCTGCATGCTTTCGATGCCGCAAAGATTGACGGAGGCAAAATCGTGGTAAAGAATTGCGCCGAAGGCACTCCGTTCGTAACGTTGGACGGCGTGGAGCGCAAATTGAACAAAGACGATTTGATGATTTGCTCCGCCACCGAGCCGATGTGTATCGCCGGCGTGTTCGGCGGTTTGGAATCGGGTATCAGCGATTCGACCACCGACGTATTCCTCGAAAGCGCATATTTCAACCCCGTATCCGTGCGCAAAACGGCAAAACGTTTCGGTCTGAATACCGATGCGTCGTTCCGCTTCGAGCGAGGCATCGACCCGAACATTCAGGTCTATGCACTCAAACGTGCCGCACTGCTCTTTAAGGAGTTGGCGGGCGGCGAGATTGCAAGCGAGATAATCGACGTTTGCCCGAAACCGGCAGAGGATTTCCGTTTCGATTTTTCGATTGCACGCGCCAAATCGCTTATCGGCAAGGAGATACCTACCGAAACGATACATACGGTTTTGGAGGCTTTGGAGGTGCGCATTGAGAGCGAACACGACGGCATTTTGTCGGTTGCCGTACCGCCGTATCGCGTCGATGTACAGCGCGAGGCCGATTTGGTCGAGGACATTTTGCGAATCTACGGCTACAACAACGTCGAGATTCCGTCGCACGTCAATTCCACCCTGTCGTATGCTCCGAAGCCCGACCGCACGAAACTTACCAATATGGTCTCCGACTTTTTGACCGCTCGCGGTTTTACGGAGATTATGTCGAACTCGCTGACGAAATCGGCGTATTACGATGGGTTGAATGCCTATAAGGCCGAAAACTGCGTGCGCATCCTCAATCCGCTCAGCGCGGATTTGAACGTGATGCGTCAAACGCTGCTGTTCAACACGATGGAGGCCGTGCAACTCAATGCCAACCGCCGAAACGGCGACCTGCTGACATACGAGTTCGGCAACTGCTATTACTACAATGCCGCCAATGCCGAGCCGGACAATTCGCTTGCGGCATACAGCGAAAATTATCGTTTGGGCATCGCGGTAACAGGTACGGCGATACCTCAATCGTGGAATGCCAAAGCGCAACAGGCATCGTTCTACACGCTGCGTGCCGTTGTCGAGTTGATACTTAAACGCTTCGGTCTGGATATGTACGCCCTAAAATGCGAAACTCTGAAAAGCGACCTGTTCGGCGATGCGGTCGAGATATATGTCAATAATAAACCGTTGATTCAGTTGGGACAAGTCAATACAAAGATTTGCAAAGCGTTCGATTTGAAACAATCGGTATTCTTTGCAGAGTTGGACTTCGACTTGTTGATGAAGGCAACGCGCAAGCACAAAATTACGGTCGAGGAGTTGTCGAAATATCCGGAGGTCAAGCGCGATTTGGCTCTGTTGCTCGACAAGTCGGTATCGTTCTCGCAGTTGCGCGACATAGCATTCGCTACCGAACGCAAGTTGTTGAAGAGCGTTGCCCTGTTCGATGTTTACGAGGGCGACAAATTGCCGGAGGGCAAAAAGTCGTACGCTTTGAGTTTCATTCTCGAAGACAAGAACCAGACGCTCAACGACAAGACCATCGAGCGCGTAATGGCGGCTTTGCAGAGTGCTTTCGAGAAGCAGACGGGTGCGCAGATACGATAGAGCAACAACTATCGTAAAATCGGTGTAGAGCGATTGTTCTACACCGATTTTGTTTTGGTCGTATTCCTCTATTTTATTTTCAACGAATGGATAACCACATTATCCTCGGCATCGCTGTTGCCATCGGCGACTATTCGGATTGCCGCCAAAGGTTTGTCGGGACAGATTACTGCACCGCCGTTGTAAAGTTCGGCGGCGCGGACAAACGTTTCGCCATCCTCGCTAATCTCGACATGCCCCGACAAAAAGAGACAGCGTCGCAGATGTATATGCCCCGTCTGCACCTCGATTTTACGGCACGAAAGAGGCTCGGCAAACGAATAGGCAATCCAATCGCCCGCGTGTGCCGCTCGTGTCGTTCGGGCTATTTTGTTGGTGTATGTCGCCGCATTTTCGATAGGATTTTTGGCTGAACACGACATCGACGAGGTAACCGTAACCTGCGGCTTCAAAACGCGGGAGTATTCCGCACTGCCCCTCGTGCAACTGACGGCAGTACCGTACTCGCTGCGAAAGGCGAAGTATTCGGGTGCATCGCAACTGAACGGAGCGGTGTAGCGCACCCGATTGCCGTTGCGTTCGTCGGTATAACAGATAACGGCTCCGTCGTCGGTCGAGGCAGATAGTTTGCCGTCGGCATATTCCACACTCGGCGCAGAGAGCCGGAAAGCGATGCCCATAGCCTGCATGCGGTCGTAGTGTCCGGCAACAAGCGCAGCGTGGAAATCGTTCCAATTCCGTTTTTGGCTGCTCCATGCCACTTCGGCAAAGGCACACAATCGCGGAAACAGCATATAGTCGAGATAGTCGTTGCTCTCGGGCGAATGCTCGATATAGATTTCACTGAAAAACGATGCCTCTATACCTGCCACGTTCGCAAGGTGGCGTTTCGTAAAACCGCTGCGTCCGAAATCGAACGACAGCACCTTTTTCGCATCGAATATGGCTGCCCAAGTATGCCCTGCCTCCGTGTCGGACTGCTTCATATCGAAATAGAAATATTCGCCCGGCATAACGATAGTCGGATAGCCCTTTTCGACGGAACGCAGACAATGTTTGATGCTTTGCCAGCCGTGTACACGGGTATCGTTCGGCAATGTTCCGCCTTCGACAGCCTCGTTCCATACAGCCGGCACTTTGCCGTATTTTGCCAAAATCGCCGTAACGCGGGCAATAAAATAATCCTCTATCTGTTTCTCGCCGGTCAATCCCTTCTCCCGTTTGAGACGTTGGCAGGCAGGACATTTGCGCCACTGCGACATATCGACCTCGTCGCCGCCTATATGAATGTATTTGGAGGCGAATATCGTGCTGACCTCGCAGATAATATCGTCGATTAGCGCGTAATTGCTCTCTTTGGCGGCACACCACACGTTGCGGATATCCAATCCGTTGGTGCGTGCCGTATCGGGCGTAAAATCGCACAAAATATCGTAGTGTATTGCGCCCAATGCCTTGCTGTGTCCCGGCATATCTATCTCGGGGATTACCTCGATGTTGCGAATACGGGCATATTCGACTATGTCGCGCAATTCGCGTTGAGTATAGTAACCACCCCACTTTTCGTCGAATTTGGCATAACGCGGATGAACGGGCGAATCGCCGCCTCTGAATCCGCCCGTGCGTGCAAATTCGGGATGCGATTTGAGTTCGATGCGCCACCCTTCGTCGTCGGTCAGGTGGAAATGGAGTTTGTTGATTTTGTGGTAGGCAAGCAAATCGATATAACGCTTGACGCGGTCGGCCGGAATCCATGTACGCGCCACATCGAGCAAAAGGCCGCGATAATCGAAGCGCGGAGCATCGACGACCTCGCAACAACCGACCGACACGGGCAGATGCAGCGATTTGGCATAGACTTGCGACGGAAGCAGTTGCAACAAGGTCTGTATGCCGTTGAATACGCCTCCGTAGGAGCCGCCGGCAAGCGTGATGCGGTCGGTGTCGATGCGCAATGCGCAGCCTTCGGCAGGCAGGGAGGCATCGATACTCAAACGGATGCTGTTGGCAGCATTGTCCGTCGATGCGAAACGGCGCAAAGGCAGATATTCCAACAGATAAATCGCCGCATCGCGCAACTCCTCATCCCACAACAGCGTCGTATTGGCATCGATGACAAATTCGCCCGAACAATGCGTAAAACGGCTCGGATTGGGGAGAATTGCGGATGCCGTTGCCGTTTGCAACACGGCGAGCAGAGAAAAAATCAAAAGTTTCGGTCGCATTGGGTTTGTGTTTATTGTTACAAAGATAAATAAATCGTATCTTTGTAGCAACGTTTCATCAACATTTCATTATGGATAAAAATTTGGAAGCGACCTCTCGGCTGTTGGAGATTATGGATACGCTTCGCGAAAAATGCCCGTGGGACAGAGCGCAGACTTTCCACACTTTGCGCAACTCCACCATCGAGGAGATATTCGAACTCGTCGATGCCATAACCGACGACAACATGGAGGGAATCCGCGAGGAGTTGGGCGATTTGCTGCTGCATGTGATATTCTATTCCAAATTGGGCAAGGAGCAGGGCGCATTCGACTTTGCGGATGTGGCTAACGGGGTTTGCGACAAACTGATATACCGGCATCCGCACGTCTATGGCGACGTACTCGCTGCGACGCCGGCAGAGGTAAAGCAGAATTGGGAGGCACTGAAACTGCGCAAAAAAGCGCGTAAAAGCGGCATATTGGGCGGAGTGCCGAGAAGCCTGCCTTCGATGGTCAAGGCCTATCGAATGAGCGAAAAGGCATCTGCCGCAGGCTTCGATTGGCAGAAAAAAGAGGACGTATGGGATAAGGTCAAAGAGGAGATTGCAGAGGTCGAAACGGAGATGCAAAGTGGCGACAAGGAACGTTTGGAGGGCGAGTTCGGCGATTTGCTGTTCGCACTCGTCAATGCCTGCCGGCTGTACGGCATAGACCCCGAGAATGCCTTGGAGCGCACCAACGGCAAATTCATGCGTCGCTTTGCGCATGTCGAAAAACGTGTGGCAGAGCAGGACAAAATGATGAACGAGGTGCCGCTCGACGAGTTGGAAGAGTATTGGCAGGAGACCAAAAACGCCGATTGACGGTCGGCAAATCGACATAGCGAACACGAAAACAAACAAATATCATGGCATATATCAAAACTGTAAGAAATCACACGCCGAAGGTCGGAGAGGGAACTTTCGTGGCCGAGACTGCGGTATTGTTGGGCGATGTTACGATAGGTCGGGACTGCTCGATATGGTACAACACGGTATTGCGTGGCGATGTGAACACCATTACCATCGGCGACCGTACCAACATTCAGGACGGCACGGTCATCCACACCATTTTCGACGGCGCGAAGCATCCGTCGCAAACGCATATAGGCAACGACGTATCGATAGGCCACAACGCCACCATTCACGGCGCAATCATAGAGGACAAGTGTCTGATTGGCATGGGTGCGACCATATTGGACAACGCCGTAGTGGCATCGGGCTGCATAATAGCGGCCAATGCGCTTGTGCTGTCGAATGCCAAGTTGGAACCGAATTCGGTATATGCGGGAGTGCCTGCGAAGAAGGTCAAAGAGGTAACGCCCGAACAACGCGAAGAGATAATCGCCCGTACAGCCCGCGATTACAGACTTTACGCTTCGTGGTACGAAGAGCAGTAGCACGAGGCCGTTACATAACAATATCGAGCGCATGAACATCAATCGCAACTCATCGATAACCGCCTATATATTGGTGGCAGCCATCATCAGTCTGGTGGTGAATTTCTCCTATTTGTTGCTGCTGGTAGTCAATCAGGAGGACAACTATTCGCGCCGCACTGCGCAGGAACGAGGCATAAAACAGGAGACGAGCATCGTCGAACAGGCTTCAGGCAGATTGTCGCTCAGCGTGGACGGTTTCGGTTACATACTTACCGAGAGCGGCGACAGTATTTATGTGGACAGAGGGTCGGTCAGACGACTCTATCTCAAAGCGGGCGACGAGTTGGACGTGGAGACGGGCGAACAGGCTCGTTACGACGGTGCGCATCCGATAATGACCAAAGTGATAAACCGCAACGGCGAGCCGTTCGACTACGGAGCGGTATATAGTGCTGCCTCGCGCGTGGCGGAGATGACGTATCAGATATTGTTCTATTTCTTGGTGTCGTTCGTGCTGATGTTCGTGATGAACATGCGGCACAGACGTGCCGATTGGCGGGTATTTGCCGAACGCGGAGTGGTATGTACGATAATTACCGTTGCCGTCTATTTTCTGGCACCCGTAACGTTGCGCTTCTCGGGCGAGACGGTGTTGGTCTATCAAAGTCCGCATATCGTCGATTTCGTGGTAATAATGAAGTGCCTGTTCATGTTGGTCACAGTGTTGCTCTATTCGCAGATTTATGTGCTTACTTCGCAACGGCAGCAGATGGTGTTGGAGAACGAACAACTCAAAAACGAGAATCTGACCACGCGCTACAACATGTTGGTCAGCCAGATAAATCCTCATTTCTTCTTCAATTCGCTCAACTCGCTTGCGATGCTGGTGCGCGAGAAGGACGAACGCAGGGCATTGGAGTATATCAACCAACTCTCCTACACCTTCCGATACATTACGCAGAACGGCAGCAATACGTTGGTAACGATACGGGACGAATTGGAGTTTGCACGGGCATATTGCTATCTGTTCAAGATAAGATATGCCGACAAGATATTTTTCGACATCGATGTCGGCGACGAATTGATGAATTGGCAACTGCCTGCTCTGTCGTTGCAACCGCTGATAGGCAATGCCGTAAAGCACAATGCCATAACATCCAAACATCCGTTCCGAGTCAAAATCCATGCTGTCGATGACGGGCTTGTGGTGGAGAACGAGCACAGGCCTATGTTGGAGGCGCAGATAGGCACGGGTACGGGATTGAAAAATTTGAGCAGCCGTTACAAACTGATTGTCGGGCGCGACATAGAGATTACGAACGACGACAAGCGATTTGTCGTGTGGCTGCCGCTTGTGAAACCCTCCAAATAACGGACGATGAAGGTACTGATAATAGAAGACGAGACTGCTGCCGCGCAAAATCTTGCAGCGATTTTGCGGGAGGTGGACGAACACACGGAGATTATAGATACGATAGATACCGTTGTGGACAGCGTGGAGTGGTTCCGACGAAATCCTGCACCCGACGTGGTATTCATGGACATCCATCTGTCGGACGGCGATTCGTTCAGGATATTCGACAGCGTCGAGATAACCACGCCCATCATATTCACGACCGCATACGACCAATATGCTCTCGAAGCATTCAAAGTAAACAGCATCGACTATCTGCTCAAACCCATTACCGAAGCCGACGTAAAGAGGGCTTTGGACAAATTGCGGCTGCTTACCGCCTCCGACAGCAGCGAATATGCCTCGCGCGTAAACGACATGGCACGCAGCCAACGGCAGGACAAACATATATTCCTCGTGCATGTGCGGGACAAAATCGTGCCGCTTGCGAGCGACGATGTCTCGTTCTTCTATACCTCGAACGAAAAGGTCTCGGCATTCGACTACAAGGGCGAACGCTATCCGATTGAGCATACCTTGGAGGCTCTCTCCGGCATGCTGCCCGAAAACAAATTCTATCGAGCCAACCGTCAGTTCATAGTTGCGCGAGGCGCAGTCAAGGATATTTCGGTTTGGTTCGGCAGCCGCCTCGCGCTCAATCTGACGACGGAGACGCCGGAGAAAATAATCATCTCGAAAGCCCGTGTGCCGGAATTCAAGGCATGGCTTACCGATTCGGGGGTGGAATAGGTCGTTTCACCCCTATTTTTGGTCGTTTCACGGTTGCAACAACTCTGTTTTGCAATAAAAAGGCTACATTTGTGCAACTTGTGCGTAAAAAATATTACAATATATAATGAAACGTATTTTTGTACTTCTATTTGCAGTGTTGGCTACGATGCCGCTGTTCGCGCAGCAGAAGGGCAAAGTGGTCTTTTCGCTTAACGATGCCGTCAGCGGTGCGGGCGTGATGGGTGCAGTGGTGGAGGTTTACCCTACCGCCAAACCCGACAACAAGCATTACTACACATCGGGAATGAACGGAGCGGTCGAGATTTCGGGCTTGGCTTACGGCTCCTATACTTTGGTGGCGACATTTCTCGGATACGAGGATACCACAAAGGAGTTTACGCTCGGACAAGCCACGAAGAATCTCGGCAAAATCTCCATGAAGGAGAGCGCAACCCGCATCGAAACGGTGGTAAAGGCGGCAAAGGCTTTGCGTGCCTCGCAGAACGGCGATACTTTGAGTTACAATGCAGGCGCGTTCAAGGTGGCCAGCGATGCCGATGTGGAGGGTCTGTTGAAGAAAATGCCGGGTATCACGCTCAACAACGGCTCGGTGGAGGCACAGGGCGAAACGATACAGAAGGTCTTTGTCGATGGCAAAGAGTTCTTCGGCGAGGATGTAAATACGGCCATAAAGTCGTTGCCTGCCGAGGCTGTGGACCGCATAGAGGTATTCAACAAATTGAGCGACCAAGCCGAATTTTCGGGCATAGACGACGGCGAGGGCTACAAGGCATTGAACATCGTTACCAAAAGCAACATGCGGCAGGGTCAGTTCGGTAAGATGTATGCGGGCTACGGCTATCAGCCGAAAACCGACGAAATAACCTCGCACCACAAATATATGGTCGGCGGTAATGTAAACGTATTCAACGGCGACAGCCGTGTGTCGGTAATCGGACTGTTCAACAACATCAACCAACAAAATTTCTCGTTCGAGGACATTTTGGGTGTCAGCGGCAGCACGGGCAACGGAGGAGGTCGCGGAGGTGGTGGCGTAGGCGACTACATGGTACGCCAGCAGGACGGTGTGGCATTGGTCAATTCGATTGGTCTGAACTACTCCGACCAATGGGGTCGCAAGGACAACGTCAAGTTCCAAGGCAGTTATTTCTTCAACAATACCACTACCAAAAACCTTACGACCGACAACACTTGGTACGAAGATCCGTCGCCGATAGATACGCTCTACACCGAAGGCCGGTCGAGAATCATCAACAACAACCACCGTCTGAATGCGCGTTTGGATTGGAAAATCTCGCGCAATCAGTCGATTATGTCGCGTACCTCGTTCAGTTATCAAGGCTACGACCCTACCAAAACGACCATGGGTTACCAATACGGCCAAAGCGGTCTGCTCTTTAAGGACGACTATTCGCACAACGACTACTACGGCGTAAATGTTACGGAGTTCCTGCAATATCGCGTAAAACTCGGTAAAGCGGGTCGAACGATGACGATAGACGGTCGCTTCAACTACAAGGACAACCACAGCAAACGCCAAACCAAATCGAACGAAGCGGCAGCAGAGCGATACGACACGACGGAAGGCAGCCGCTACAACCAATATTTGGAGGATTACATCTATTCCGGTGCTTGGCAGGGGCTGGC